>CP152408.1:648055-1296111 GCA_038961845.1 Xylophilus sp. GW821-FHT01B05 | reverse complement strand
GACGCCGCGCGCGCCGCCATCGGCCGCGCCCTGCTGGGCGACGAGGCCGTGGCGCTGGGCCTGGTCACGGCCGCGCCAGACGATATCGACTGGGCCGACGAGATCCGCATCGCCATCGAAGAACGCGCCGCCATGTCGCCCGACGCGCTGACCGGCCTGGAAGCCAACCTGCGCTTTGCCGGCAAGGAGAACATGGCCACGCGCATCTTCGGCCGGCTCACCGCCTGGCAGAACTGGATCTTCAACCGCCCCAACGCCGTGGGCGAACACGGCGCGCTCAAGGTCTACGGCAAGGGCCACAAGGCCCAGTTCGACCTGACCCGCGTTTAACCCCAACACCGAAGGAGACCGCCATGTCCGCCCTGCCCTCGACGATGAACTACAGCGACAAGATCCCCAACAACGTGAACCTGTCCGAGGACCGCACGCTGCAGCGCGCACTCGAACAGTGGCAGCCCAACTTCATCAACTGGTGGGACGACGTCGGCCCCGAAGGCTCGACCAACCATGACGTCTACCTGCGCACTGCCGTAAGCGTCGATCCGCAGGGCTGGGCCCAGTTCGGCCACGTGAAGATGCGCGACTACCGCTGGGGCATCTTCCTGAACCCGGGCGATGCCGAGCGCAAGGTGCATTTCGGCGACTCCCTGGGCGAAAAGGTCTGGCAGGACGTGCCCGGCGAGCACCGCGCCAACCTGCGCCGCATCATCGTCACGCAGGGCGACACCGAGCCGGCCTCGGTCGAGCAGCAGCGCCACCTGGGCCTGACAGCGCCCAGCATGTACGACCTGCGCAACCTGTTCCAGATCAACGTGGAAGAGGGCCGCCACCTCTGGGCCATGGTCTACCTGCTGCACAAGCACTTTGGCCGCGACGGCCGCGAAGAGGCCGACGCGCTGCTGCAGCGCACCTCGGGCGACCAGGACAACCCGCGCATCCTCGGCGCCTTCAACGAGAAGACGCCAGACTGGCTGGCCTTCTTCATGTTCACTTACTTCACTGACCGCGACGGCAAGTTCCAGCTCGCCGCGCTGGCCGAGAGCGCCTTTGACCCGCTGGCGCGCACCACCAAGTTCATGCTGACCGAAGAGGCGCACCACATGTTCGTGGGCGAATCCGGCGTGTCGCGCGTCATCGCCCGCACCTGCCAGGTCATGAATGAACTCAAGACCGACGACGCGCAGAAGATCCGCGCCGCCGGCGCCATCGACCTGGCCACCATCCAGCGCTACCTCAACTTCCACTACAGCGTCACCATCGACCTGTTCGGCGCCGACCAGTCGAGCAATGCCGCCATCTTCTACAGCTCGGGCCTGAAGGGCCGCTATGAAGAAGGCAAGCGCGAGGACGACCACCTGCTCAAGGGCCAGACCTACAAGGTGCTGGAAGTGAAGGAAGGCCAGCTCGTCGAAAAGGACGTGCCCATGCTCAACGCCCTGAACGAGGTGCTGCGCGACGACTTCATCAAGGACTCGGTCGCCGGCGTGAACCGCTGGAACAAGGTGATCGAGAAGGCCGGCATCCCCACCCGCCTGAGCGTTCCGCACAAGGCCTTCAACCGCCAGATCGGCGCGCTCGCCGGCATCAAGATGTCGCCGGATGGCCGCGTGGTCAACGCAGTGGAATGGGCCGCCAAGCAAGACGAATGGCTGCCCAGCTCGGAAGACTTCGCCTTTGTGGCATCGCTGATGGGCCGCGTGGTGGAGCCCGGCAAGTTCGCCGGCTGGATTTCGCCGCCTGTCATGGGCATCAACCGCCAACCAATCGACTTCGAGTACGTGCGTTTCGGCTGATCGGTATTTGGTTTGGCTCCTTCCCCCGCTGGGGGAAGGCTGGGATGGGGGCAGCAGCGTGACCACGACAAGCGCCGCGAGCCCCACCCAACCCGCCCCAAAGGGGGCGGGCTTTCAGGAGAGAACAACATGGACATGGCCGTTGAAGCCGGGGTGATCAACCAGCACCTGATCGATCCCGAGATCTGCATTCGCTGCAACACCTGCGAAGCCATCTGCCCGGTGAATGCGATCACCCACGATGACAACAACTACGTGGTGCGGGCCGATGTCTGCAATGGCTGCATGGCCTGCATCTCGCCCTGCCCCACCGGCTCTATCGACAACTGGCGCAAGGTGCTGGTCACCAAGGCATACAGCATCGAGGAACAGCTGAGCTGGGAAGTGCTGCCGGCGCCTCTGCCCGAAGAACAACTGGTCGCCACGCCCAGTCTTGCAGCGCCCGCCACCATCACGCCGCCAGTGCCAGCCGCCGCGCCGGCCGAGGCCGTGTTCCGCTCCAGCGACTGGGGCGCAACCGTGCCGCCCTGGTCGGCCGCGCGCGCCTTCACCAACCTGTATGGCCCGAAGAACGCAGTCACCGCTACCGTGGTTGGCAACTACAACTGCACCGAGGCCGGCTTTGAGAGCGAAACGCACCACATCGTGCTGGACTTCGGCAGCATGCCGTTTCCCGTGCTGGAGGGCCAGTCGATAGGCGTCATCCCGCCCGGCAGCGACGCGCTGGGCAAGCCGCACGTCGCGCGCCAGTACTCCATCGCCAGCTCGCGCAACGGCGAGCGGCCCGGCTACAACAACCTGGCGCTCACGGTGAAGCGCGTCACGCAAGACCACCAGGGCAACGCCGTGCGCGGCATTGCCTCCAACTACCTGTGCGACGCCAAGGTGGGCGACACGGTGCGGGTGATCGGGCCCTTTGGCCATTCCTTCCTGATGCCCAACCACCCGCGCTCCAACATCGTCATGGTCTGCACCGGCACCGGCAGCGCCCCCATGCGCGCCATGACCGAGTGGCGGCGCCGCCTGCGCGCCTCCGGCAAGTTCGAGGGCGGCAAGCTGATGCTGTTCTTCGGCGCCCGCAGCCAGCAAGAGCTGCCCTACTTCGGCCCGCTGCAAAGCCTGCCGAAGGATTTCATCGATATCCACCTGGCCTACTCACGCACGCCCGGCGCGCCCAAGCGCTATGTGCAAGACCTGCTGCACGAGCGCGCCGCCGACCTGGCCGAGCTGCTGCGGGACGGCAGCACGCACATCTACGTCTGCGGCTTGAAGAGCATGGAAGAAGGCGTGGTGCTGGCGCTGCGCGACGTGGCAGAAGGCGCGGGCCTGCCCTGGGAGACACTGGGCGCCACGCTCAAGCGCGAGGGGCGCTTGCACCTGGAGACCTATTGATGAGCCGCACGCTACCGGTCGACACCGATGATTTCCGCGTGGAACTGGGCGAGGACGGCATCGCCCAGGTAGTGCTGGGCGCCCCCGGCGCCATGCCCACCACCGGCGCCACGGGCCACGCCGCACTGGCCGGCCTGTGGCCGCGCCTGGCGGCGCAAGCCGGTGTGCGCAGCATCCTGGTGCGCAGCGAAGGCAAGGGCTTTTGCGCCGGCGGCCACACCAGCCTGGTCGAAGAGATGCTGCACAGCGAAACCGCGCGCCTGCGCGTGCTGCGCGAGGCCCGCGCCATCGTGCAGGGCATGCTGGACTGCGACCGGCCCATCGTTTCGGCCATCCACGGCGCCGCCGTCGGGGCGGGCGCGGCGGTGGCGCTGCTGGCTGATGTGTCGGTAGCCGCCAGGCAGGCCAGGATCATCGACGGCCATACCAAGATCGGCGTTGCCGCAGGCGACCACGCGGCCGTGGTCTGGCCCCTGCTGTGCGGCATGGCCAAGGCCAAGTACTACCTGCTGACCTGCACCCCGCTGAGCGGCGAAGAGGCCGAGCGCATCGGGCTGGTGAGCCTCTGCGTCGATGCCGCCGACCTGCAACAGACCGCCTATGGCGTGGCGACCCAACTGGCCGCGGGCAGCCCGACCGCGCTGGCCTGGACCAAGCGCAGCCTCAACCACTGGCTGCGCGCCGCGTGGCCGGCCTTCGAGCATTCGCTGGTGCTGGAGATGATGGGCTTCGCCGGCGCCGACGGCCATGAAGGCCTGGCCGCCTTCCAGGAAGGGCGGCCGCCCCGCTTCGCGCCCCCGGGCGACGCCTGAGCCAGGCAGGCCTCAGCGCGCGCCGGCAAAGAGGAAATAGAACATGAAGCCGGCCATGATGCAGAACACCACGATGCCGATCAGCCGCGCCACGTGCGGCACGATGAGCCACGCGCCCAGCACCGCAGCCAGCTTGCCAAGCAGGCCAGCATTCACCAGTGGCTGAGGGGCCGGAGCACGCCCGGTGATCGGACAGCCGCAGGCCGGACAGGCCACGGCCTGCGTCGATACCTGGCGGCCGCATTCGGGGCAAGGGATCAGGGCCATGTCGATGTTCCTTGGCACAGCATGCTCAGCGCTTCCCACCAACTGCGGCGGCGGGATCGATGACGATCTCCACCCGCCGGTTGCGCTGCCGGCCTGCCGGATCGTCGCTGCCGTCCGGCTGCGCATTGGGCGCCACCGGCCGGCGCTTGCCGAAGCCCGCCGTCTGCAGCGTGCCGCTGCCGCGCTGCTGCAGCGCCTGCGCCACCGCCTGCGCCCGGCGCTGCGAGAGCGCGTCGTTGTAGCTGTCGCTGCCCTTCCCGTCGGTATGCCCGTTGATGTGCACCGGTGCACCGGGATAGCTGCGCAGCAGTTCGGCAGCCTTGTCGAGCGAGGCTTGGGCATCGGGCCGCAGCGTGGCCTGGTCGAAGTCGAACAGCACATCGGCCGGCAGATCCACCACGATCGCCTGCTGCTCGGTCTGGCGTGCCTGCAGGCTGGCGATGAGTTCACGCGTGAGCTGCAGGCGCTCGGGCGGGATCTCGGCCTCACGGAACACCGTGGTCGGGCCTTGCACCGGCTGGAAGCTGGATGCCGCCGGTACGGATCGCAGGCTGCCGTCCACGCCGGCCGGCCGCAGCTCTGTGGCCGGCGCGTGGGCGGCTGTCCCGAAGGTGGTCGGCACATCCTTGAGACTGCCGGCCACGCGCCGTACCGTATAGGGCTCGGCCCAGGCCGCCTGCGCCAGCACGACCGACAGCACCAGCAGGGCCGCGCAGCGGCCGCTCATGTGCCGGTGCCGCCCGCCGCCGCCAGCGGCAACTTGATGGACAGGCCCGGGCCGATCGAGTTGTCCGACTCGCTGCCGTCATTGAGCACCAGCGTCAGCTCGGTCGTGCCCGGCGGTACGCTGCCGAGGAACACCAGCTTGCCTTCCATCGTGTCGCCATCGACGATCTTGAGGTCGGGGTTCTCGGGCGGCCGCTTGAGCATCATGCGGTTGCCCGCCGGGTCCTTCAGGTAGGTATCGACTGCGGCCAGCTTGGTGTAGGACGCGGCACGGCTGGCATACGAGGCGCTGATGGTCAGCACCGTCGCGTCCTCGCCCAGCTCAACGCTCTTCACGCGCACCGTCAATCCCAGGCGGGCCGTGCCCTGGACCTGCAATGGAATCTGGCGCGCAGCGGAGGTCGCGGGAGCGGCGGCGGGTGCTGCCTGCGACACCTCCGCGGATGGCGGCGGCGGGGCCGCCACCGATGCCGCGGGTGCCGTCGCCACCGGCGCAGCCGAGGCGCCGGCGGCGGGCTCGGCCGCCTTGTCGGAGCATGCCGACAACGCCAGGGCGGCAAGACAGACCGCCGCCAGCATGGGTTGCGATCGATAGCGGAAAGGCTGGATGCTCATGCGGAACTCCCTGTTCTCTTGGATGTGCGTGCCGTGCGGCACCTTGGGGCCGCGGGCCTGCTTCCTGGCCCGCGTCTCAGCGGATGTTGATGCTGTTCACATTGGCCGCTGGCGAGCGGCCAACGGGGGCCGCGCCGCAGGCGGCCTCAGGCGTCGTGACGCCCTGGCTGTTGCGCCCCGCGATGACGATGGTCTTGCCCCGCAAGGCCTCACCGTTGATGTTGACGCTGTTGACATCGGCCGTGGGTGCCGGCACCACACGGCCGTCAGGACAGCGCAGCTTTGTCCCGGATGCGCTGTTGCCGCTGACCTCGATATGGTTGGTGCCGCTGCCCGGGCGCTCCACGACCACGGCGGCGTCACCGGCCATGGCCCATGGAGCCGCCATGCCGGCGCACAGCAGCAGCGCCAGGTGCTGCATCGTCATGTGGTGCTGCATGTCTCTATTCCTTTGCATTCAAGGCCGGGACCGCTCCTGCCCCGGCACGGACGGGACCGGCGCGGACGGCGGCACGGCGCCCGCCGACGGCTGGGCCGCCCCCACCCCCGGCACGCTGGCGGTGCCCGGCATGGCCGCACCGGCAGCCGGTGCCGCTCCGGCGCGGCTGCGGATCATGGTCTCGAACTCGCTGGCAAAACGTTCGGCCAGCACGACTTCTTCGTCAGCCATCTCGCTGCCCAGGTCACGGATGGCGTCAGCCGCCCCCTGCGCCGAGGCGGACCCCGGGATGGCCAGCCGCTGCGTGAGCCGGGCATAGCCCAGAGCCTTGACCTTGTCCTGCCGCGTCCCGCGCCCATCCTTGTAGAGAGAGGTCAGTCGCTCCATGGCACGCGGGTCGCCCCGCACGGCACCCAGCAGGTACCAGCGATAGGCCTGCCCGATGTCGGAGACGGCCGAGCGATTGCTCTGGTAGGCGTCGCCCAGCAGCGTCAGCAGCGAGGCGTTGTTGGTGCGCAGCGCCTCTTCCTTCAGGTTGTTGATCTCATTGGCATAGAGCGTGCCCTGGCAGCCAAGCCCGCTGATGCCGCGCTCGATCGACTGTTGGCAGGCCTCCACATAGCGCGCGCCGGTGGCGGCCTGGTCGGCCGCAGCGGCGGACGGCGCGGGAGCCGTCACGCCGCTGCCGCCGGGAATGCCGATGATCGTCGTCTGGGCCTGCGCCGCCGTCAGGCCCGCGCACAACAGGGACGCCACTGCCAGGACATGGCGCCTGCCCCTCATGCCGCGCCTCCTGCCTGCGAACCGACTGAAGTTGCCGGCTTGACCGGCGGCTGCGGCACGGCAATGGCAGCGGCGGCGGCGGCCCGCTGCAGCTCGGCGTCCCATGGCATGGGGACATTGAAGAACAGGGGTTCGAAACCCGACCAGGTCAGCACATCGACCTGGTCGCCCGCCTGCGGGAAACGGCTGCCGTAGACAGCGCGCACGGCCTGCTTGGTAGGTTCGTCGAACTGCTGGTTGACAGTAACCGGCTGGCCGTACTTGCGCAGCATTACCTGGACTAGGCCGATCTTCAGGGGGGGTGGCAAGGCCTCGAAAGAACCGCGCATGTTGTCCAGCACCACCGGGTCGGGCGTGCCATTGGGAATGCAGCGCCAGTAAGGGGTGTTGGTGGCCTTGCCGACGATCTCCAGCACGCTGAGGTCCACCAGGGTGCGGATCGCCGAATGGCGGCCCTGCAGGTACTTGCCTTCCAGCTTGAAGCCGAATGCATCGCCGTAGAAGCCCAGGCTGGCGTTGTCCTCCGAGCTGAAGTTGAGCACCTTCACCACATTGGAGGCCTGGATGCGCGGCACCATCTGCTGCGTGCTGAAGCTGACCAGGTTCAGGTCCAGCGCCAGCGCCGAGAAAATGGCCGTGCGCTTGTTGTCAAAGCCCAGGGCGGTATCGCCCTTGCCCTTGCCAAACTCGATCGAGGCATTGTTGGAGCGGCCCGCGCCCGAGATGGCGCGATCGAACTCGGTGAGGGCACCGGTGATCAGGAAGTCCGGCATGGTCACACCGAACTTGGCCCCCAGCTGTGCCTGCGAGACCAGGTAGTCCGGGTGGTAGGGCACGTACACCACGCGCGTGCCGATGCGGTTCACTGCCGTGCGGACCATTTCGGTGATGTCGCCCGGAATCTCAGCGCCCACCAGCGGGTTGGACAGATTGGTTGCGTCCAGGATGCTGCGTGTCTGCATGTAGATGACGGGATCACCGTCCTTGTAGACGTCCAGCATGTGGCCCAGCCGCGAGAGCGCAGGCGCGTACTGGCTCAGGTTGGCCGAAGGCAGGGACTTCTCGGCCTCACGCTCGGCCAGCAGCTTGTTGGCGTCATTGAGCGCGTTCTGGGTGCTGGCACAACCGCCCAGCAGGGCGGCCACGCAACACAGTGCTGCTGCGCGGGAAAGTAGCGAAGTGGAGCGGTGCATGTTCTTGTCAGTGTTGTGGACGAAGAGGGGCCGGTGCAGGCCTGGTCAGCGGCCGTTGTTGAGGACCGTGATGTTCTGCACGCCCTTGCCATCCACGAACAGCGTCACATTGCCGGTCACGTTGCCCTGGATGGTCGGGCTGGCAATGCGCAAGGTGCCGTCGGCCGCACGCGTGACGTCGCTGTAGGAGGTGCGGATCACGATGTTCTTCTGGTCGTCCGGCAACTTGAGCGTACCGTCGGGCTGCAGCAGCGCACTCTGGTCCACCACCGTGTTCTGCGACAGGGCCCGGGCGACACGGGCGCGCGCCGTCACGCCCGGGGTGGTGGCGTCGATCAGCTTCACGCCACTGCTCTGGTTGTCCTTGTAGGCCCCCAGTTGCTCGCTGTAGTTGACGAGCTGCGCCTGGCACAGGCCACCGACCAGCGACAGCAGGCCAGCGCACAGGATCGTCCGGGCCGAAGGGGTTCGGGTGGCGGTGAAAACGTGGGAATGCATGGCGTTCTCCTTGAAAGAGCGAGCCCCTGTCACGAGGCGGCCCGCATGGCCGCCGTCGTCCGGGGACGGGGTTACATGTTGGTGATGTTGTAGCCGGGCACGATGGTCACGGAGTGGTTCACGACTCCGGTGGAAGGCAGCGGCACGGTGTATCCAGGATTTGCCACCGACGGCACGTTGCCCGTGACGGCGGCGGCCCCCACCAGCGCGCCCATGTTGCGCACGCTGCCCGAGGTCATGCCCGGCCCGGCGACGGTGGAGTTCCCGATGATGGCCACGGTCCCCGTCAGCACGCCGTAGTTCACAACCGAATTGGAAGTACCGCCCGGCATTGCGTTGCCGCGGTTGCCGGTGATCACCACGCTGCCCGTCATCGCGCCATGGTTGACCAGTGAGTTGACCGTGCCGCCTCCCATGGTGCTGCCCTGGTTTCCGGCAATCATCACGCGGCCCATGAGCGTGCCGCGGTTGTCCACGCTGTTGATGGTGCCGCCACCGCTGGCGGTTCCCCGGTTGCCGGTGATGGCCACCTGTGCGCCGGTGAGCGTGCCGCGGTTGTTCACCGCGTTCACCGTGCCACCGCCGCTGGCGCTTCCGCTGTTGCCCAGGATGGTGATCTGGCTGCCGGCAATGCTGCCGCTGTTGCGCACGCCGTTGGCCGTACCGCCGCTGGCCGAGCCCTGATTGCCCAGCACCGTGATCTGGCTGCCGGCGATCTGGCCGCTGTTGACCACGCCGTTGAGCAGCCCGCCCTGCGCACTGCCCTGGTTGCCCAGGATGGTGATGTTCGAGCCCGCAATGCTGCCGCTGTTGCTCAGGCTGTTGGCAGCGCCGCTGCCGCTGGCACTTCCGTTGTTGCCCGCGATCGTGACGTTTGATCCGCTCAGCGTGCCGCGGTTCGTCACGCTGTTGAGCGTGCCCTTGCCACTGCCGGAGCCCCGGTTGCCTGCAATCGCCACGGTGGTCCCGGCGATGCGGCCGGCGTTGTCGATGCTGTTGACCGTGCCGCCCTGGACGGCACTGCCCTGGTTGCCGGCAATGGTGGCACTGGCACCGGAGAGATCGGCCCCGTCACCGTTGCGCAGGCTGTTGGCCAGGCCGTCGTCGGAGCCGGTCTGCGCACTGCCGGTGTTGCCGGCGATATTCACAGACAGCCCGCTCAGGCGGCCGGCGTTGAGTACGCTGTTGGCCAGAGCCGTACGGCCATCGCGCGCCACGACATCGCTGGCCACGTTGCCGATCATGGCGAACTGGACGCCCTCCGTGCGGCCGCCCTGGTCGGAGGTAAGGCTGTTGGCCAGCGCCAGGCCCTTCTGCGCGGACACCCGGTCCGCGGTGTTGGCCAGCAGTTGCAGGCTGCTGGCACGCAATGCACCCAGCACCTGCACGGTGTTGGCGCTGGCATTGCCAACCCCCTTGTTGATCGCGCGCCCCAGCACCGTGGTTTCGCGCCCTTCGCTGCTGACGCCGCGGGCCTGGTTGCCGGCCAGCAGCATGGTGGCCGACTCGACCGCGCCGTCACCGTTGATCGCCAGCGCGTTGGCATTGACCCGGCCGCCGTCGGCACGCAGACCGCTGGCACTGTTGCCGGCCAGGGTCACCGGGGTCCGCTCCAGGCGGACACCGGTCGGGCCCTCCAGGTAGACGGCATTGGCCGCCAGGATGCCGTTACGGGCGCTGCCGATGCCGGCAGCCTGGTTGTAGAGACCGCCGGTGGTGACGTCGCTGGCCTGGTTGCCGGCCAGCGTGACCGGGCTCGCCGTGATCGAGGCCTGGCGGTATGCGGCCAGCGCATTGACCAGCGCTGTCCCACCCACCGCCCCGATCTGGTCCGCCTGGTTGCCCGCCAGCGTCAGTGTGGACGCCCGGTCCACCGTGGCGCCGCGGTTCAGCACGACGGAGTTGGCCGCAGCGCGCGCCACGCTCTCGCTGCCGAAGACCTTGCCCGGCCCAGTGGTCTCGCGCGCGCCCGTGGACAGGCGGGACGCGGTATTGCCCGCAATCAGCACCGAAGCCGACAGCGATGAGGGCGCGGCGCCGTCATCGTCACCCTTCTCCACCGTCACGCTGTTGGCATTGACCTTGCCCCCTTGAGCGGACAGAGACCGCGCCGTGTTGCCGGACAGCAGCAGCGACGGGGCATCAACGCGCGAATCGAAGACGCCCAGGCTGTTGGCCAGGGCTACGGCGTTCTGCTTGCTGTCGAACAGCAGGCCGCCCGCAACGTGGTTGTCGAAGCCCTTGGCTTCCACACCATCCGCCCGGTTGCCGCTCACCACAACAGTGCCGCCGCCGATCCGGCTGTTGCTGGCGAACACGCTGGAAGCCGCGGCCAGTCCACCGGCGCCCCGTACGCCACGGGCGTCGTTCGCAGTGAAAGTGGTCGGCGTGTCCTGCAGCGAGGCCTGGCGGTCCAGCACCAGGCTGTTGGCCACCGCGCGCCCCTGGCGCTCAAAGCTGCCGGCAACGCCGCCGCCGATGGTGACCCGCCCGCCTTCGGTGTCGACAGCGCGAGCGGTATTGTTCGCCAGTACCACGCTGCTGTTGCGCGTGCGGGCATCGTCGAGCCAGATACTGTTGGCAGCCGCCCCGCCGCCGGCGGCCTGCACCGTATCGGCCACATTGCCTGTCAGCAGGTGCTGCGTGCTGCCTTGCAGGTCACCGCCTCGCACCGAAATTGTGTTGGCCAGTGCCATGGCCGCGTTGTCCACCGAGGCCAACGCCCCTCGCAACGCCGTGGCCTCGCCACCCCAGGCCTCCACCTTGCGCGCATCATTGCCGGACTGCAGCGCCCGGTACTGGCGAAGGTCGCCGCCTTGGTAGTCGGCCAGATTGACGCTGTTGGCCAGGGCGCTGCCGCCTACGGCGAGCACACCCTGCACCTGGTTGCCGGCTTGGTCGATCCGGGCACCTCGGACCTGGCTGCCGGCCAGGGCCACCGCATTGGCCGCCGCCACGCCGTTGAGCTGCACGTCGACCACCGTGCCCCAGCCAGCGCCCATGGAGCCGCCACCCGCCCGCACCTCGGCAGCGCGGTTGCCGGCCTGGTTCACGCGCAAGTCATCCAGCGTGCTGCGGCTGGCCGTCAGCGCATTCGCCAGCGCGGCACCGCCCACGGCGGTGATGCCGCGCGCGTCGTTGTCCACGCCGTTGATGACGGTACGCCGGATGTCCGTCTCGTCGGTCAGCACCGTGTTCGCCGTCGCTCGGCCCGGCAACTGCAGCGAGCCGGCGCCCAGCAGCACCGACCCCTTGGCGCCGATGGCCTGGATGTCGCTGGCACGGTTGCCCACCACATTGAGGGTGGAATCGCTCAGCGGCCGGCGCGCCGCGCCGCCCGAGAGAAGAATGGTGTTGGCCGTGGCCGCTCCGCCGACAGCGCTGATGAACCCGGCTACCTGGTTCTGCAGCACGTTCGCCTGGCTGTTGCGCACGGCCAGGGCATTGAGCCCGGCAACATGGGCCTGGGCCGTCGAAATGAGATCCACCGAACCGGCCAGCCCCCCGGGCCCGGCGCTGACCTTGCCGCCGCTGGCGCTGACCTCCGCGCGGGAGGCATTGCCCAGCGAGCGCACCTGCGATTGCGCATCGATGTCGGTGCCCGGGCTCTGCTTGAGCCAGCCGAGTCCGTGCAGCACGCTTTCCTGCGCCTGGGCCATCGACCCACCGGCCAGGAGGGCCACCGCAAGGGTTTTCTTCAGGACAAACGACACGGACATCTCCAGGTGCACATCGGGACGGACGGAAGAGGCGGGGAGGGCCGGGGAGCGCTGCCGCAGCCAGCAGCACACTCCTCCCGCTGCAGTACGGCGTGCCGTCAGTTGATGTTGACGGAGTTGACGTTGGCGGTACCGCCAATGGCCTTGATGTTTTCCGCGGTGTTGCCGCTGACGGTGATGTTGGAGTCCCGCACGGTAGAGCCGGTGATGTTCACGCTGTTGACGTTGGCGACGCCGCTCATCTCAACCTGGCCACCGAGCTTGAGCACGCTGGCCGAGCCGCCACCGACCAGCACGTCGCGAGCGGTGTTGTTGGCCACGGTGATGTTGCTGCGCTCGACGGTGGAGCCCATGGAACCCGAGGCCTTGCCCACGCCCGGCACACTGATGCTTCCGGTCTGCGCAAAGGCAGCGGAGGACATGAGGACGAGCGATGCAACGCCAGCGAACACGAACTTTTTCTGCATGAGATTTCTCCTGAAAGCAGAGGAAGGAAAGGGCCCGCAGACCCTGGGGAGGCCCGTTTGTAACTTGCGCTCCATGACGCTTGGTTGACGAATTTGTAATGCTGTGCAGCATCCAAATAATTACAAAATTGGCAAATATGTGGACTAATTCACGCCCGTAGGGCGCTGTTGGCTGCAAATTTCTGTTTGCTTCCAATCACCTTCCAAAGCG
The DNA here is from genome assembly GCA_038961845.1 of Xylophilus sp. GW821-FHT01B05. NCBI lineage: Bacteria > Pseudomonadati > Pseudomonadota > Betaproteobacteria > Burkholderiales > Xylophilus > Xylophilus sp. GW821-FHT01B05. The sequence goes on along the minus strand of CP152408.1, from coordinate 1,283,196 downwards.
ACACGGCGGCTGCCGCGATCTTCACAAACCCGTACAAACGCGCGCCAGGCGGTGGTTTCAGCGCCCATGCAGGTGTGCTGAATGGAGGAGTTGCGCATGTCAAGAGGCACCGGCTGCGAATAACCGGCAGCAATTCACACGCTTTCGCACACTAGCTAACAAAAAGTCGTACTTTGGGGCGACCTCTTTGTCAGGCTCGCATGCAAGCTTTGCAAAACACCCCATTCCTTCCATGAAATTTCCCTCCTCCCCTGCTTTTCAACGCACCCTTGCTCTGGCGGTGTCCGCCCTGATGCTCGCCGGCTGTGGTCGCGGCGATTCCGGCTCCGCACACAGCGGCCTGAGCTTCCCGGCGGACAGTGCCATTGCCGAGGCTCTGCGCCAGGACTTTGCTCAAAACCCGGGCAACGCCCAGGCGCGCACGCTCATTGCCACACTGGGCGGCGAAAAGGGGGAGTTGGGCTACAAGATCCATCGCGTGGTCTATCGCCAGGGAGCCTTCGAGGCGCAGTACGACGTATCGCTGCACATGGCGCGGCCTGGCGCAGAGAGCTTGCAAAAGCTCTATGCCGGCATGATTCCCGAGGACCTGCGCGCCAAGCTGCCAGAGCAGACACTGCCAGCCTATGAGAAATGGCTCGGCGAGCAGGCTACGGCCGTCGAGAAGTCCGACCCAGCACAGGCCGCCGGCCTGCGCCGCACGTTGGCCAGCCTGGGGGAGTGCTACCGCAACGCCAAGGCCGGCGACGATGTCCTGCTGATGGAAGGACTCTCAGCATTGGTATCCCCGGCGCGTGAGGGCTGGTACGCGGAAAAGATGGAATCGGCCCGGCTGCAGCTGCGCTGCCTGCCGCTCTAGGGAGATATCGGACCGTGCGCACGGGTCCACCCTAAAATGGCGGGTTCAGCCTCTGGATGAACACCATGAACCGCTGCCCGCACCCCCACCTTTTTCGGACCCCGCCAATCAGCGCAGCCCTGCGGCGTGCCATGTGGATGGCCGTGCCGCTTGCCCTGCTGACACTTGCCGCTGGCCCGGCCCAGGCCGCCCCTCGCACCTTTCCGCCCACCGCCGTGCGCGGCACGCTGGTCGTGACCTATCCGCCCGCCGTCCAGATGGATGGGCGTGACGACCGCCTCTCGCCCGGCGCCATCATCCGCAACACCCAAGGCAGCGGCGTGCTGTCCGGCACGCTGGCCGGCCAGCAACTGGTGGTGAACTACCGGCGCGACAACCAGGGCCAGATCCTGGAGGTCTGGCTGCTGACCGAAGAAGAAGCTGCGCTGCCCGCGCCGGGCCAGCGCTCGGTGTTCCAGACGCTGTTCGGCTCCTGATGTTTTTTGCGGCCACCGGCGCAGCAAGCCTGCGCCGGGCCACGCCATTCCCCACGGGCCCACGCCCCACGACGCCATGAATAAAAAAGTCTTCATCAAAACCTTCGGCTGCCAGATGAACGAGTACGACTCGGACAAGATGGCCGACGTGCTGGGCGCCGCCCAGGGCTACGAGCCCACGCAGGACGTGGAAGAGGCCGACCTGATCCTGTTCAACACCTGCTCGGTGCGCGAGAAGGCGCAAGAGAAGGTGTTCAGCGACCTGGGCCGCATCAAGCACCTGAAGGCCAAGGGCGTGAAGATCGGCGTGGGCGGCTGCGTCGCCAGCCAGGAAGGCGCGGCCATCATTGCGCGCGCGCCCTACGTCGACATCGTGTTTGGCCCGCAAACGCTGCACCGCCTGCCCGAGATGCTGAACGACAGCGTGCGCCTGAACCGCCCGCAGGTCGACATCAGCTTCCCCGAGATCGAGAAGTTCGACCACCTGCCGCCCGCGCGCGTCGAGGGCTCGACGGCTTTCGTGTCGATCATGGAAGGCTGCTCCAAGTACTGCAGCTACTGCGTCGTGCCCTACACCCGGGGCGAGGAAGTGAACCGCCCGCTCGACGACGTATTGGTAGAGATCGCCGGCCTGGCCGACCAGGGCGTGCGCGAGGTCACGCTGCTGGGCCAGAACGTCAACGCCTACCGCGGCCCCATGGGCGGCACGGCGGAGATCGCCGACTTTGCCCTGCTGCTCGAGTACGTGGCCGAGATCCCCGGCATAGAGCGCATCCGCTACACCACCAGCCACCCGAACGAGTTCACGCCGCGCCTGATCGAGGCCTATGCCAAGGTGCCGCAACTGGTGAGCCACCTGCACCTGCCGGTGCAGCATGGCAGCGACCGCATCCTGATGGCCATGAAGCGCGGCTACACCGCCATGGAATACAAAAGCACCATCCGCAAGCTGCGCGCCATCCGCCCAGACCTGGCCATGAGCAGCGACTTCATCGTCGGCTTCCCCGGCGAGACCGAGGAAGACTTCCAGAAGATGATGAAGCTGATCCACGACGTGGGCTATGACACCAGCTTCAGCTTCATCTTCAGCCCGCGCCCGGGCACGCCCGCTGCCAACCTGGCCGACGACACGCCGCACGAGGTCAAGCTCAAGCGCCTGCAGCACCTGCAGGCCGTGATCGAGGACAACGTGCGCGCCATCAGCGCCAGCCGCGTCGGCACCACGCAGCGCCTGCTGGTCGAAGGCCCGTCGCGCAAGTCCACACCCGAGGCGCCCGAGCTGATGGGCCGCACCGAGTGCAACCGGGTCGTCAACTTCCAGGGCCCGGCGCGCCTGATCGGCCAGATGGTGGACGTGACCATCACCGAAACCCTGGGCCATTCGCTGCGCGGCGCCGTGCCCACCCGCGAGGCAGCGCTGGCCGCATGAGCAACGCGCCCCCCACAGGCACGGCCCGCCGCGGCCCGGTGCGCGGCTCCTTCCAGCAATTGCTGCTGGTCGCCTTCCTGCTGATCGCGGCCCTGCTGGGCGGCATCTCGCTGCGCGCGGTGTTCACCTTCGACGGCCTGATGGCGGAAAGCCGCGGCTTCTCGGCGCGGGCCATGCAGCTCAATGCCGTGGTGCAAGACCTGGTAGACCGCAGCGCCACCATGGAGCGCGCCGGCCGCCAGTCGCTGATCCTGAACGACGCCATGCTGCGCAAGCGCTTCGACGAGGCCGCGCGCGAAGGCTCCGATCTGCTGGCCCAACTTGAGCCCGGCGACGTTCCGCCAGAGGTGGCCGAGCGCTGGCGCAAGCAGCTCACGTCCATCACCAACCTGTTTGCCGGCCCGACCGAGACCGCGCTCGACCGGGAACGCGCCATGGCCGCCGAATTCCGCGAGCTGGAGGCAGCCAACGCCGCCGTCGCCCAGGAGGTGCAGCGCGCCATCGAAGAGCGCAACGGCATCCTCACGGTGCGCCTGGACCAGAGCCGCGAGCGGCTCACGCGCATGGTGATGGGCGCCATCGCCCTGGCGGTGGTGCTGGCCGTGGGCTTTGGCCTGTGGCTGGCGCGCCCATTCAAGCGCCTGGAGCGCGCCATCGTGCGGCTGGGTGAGAACCAGCTCGATGAACCGATCGACATCCGCGGCCCGGCCGACGTGCGCCGCGTCGGCCAGCAGCTCGAATGGCTGCGCCTGCGGCTGACCGAGCTGGACGCCGACAAGGCGCGTTTCCTGCGCCATATCTCGCATGAACTGAAGACGCCGCTGGCCGCGCTGCGCGAAGGCGTGGCCCTGCTCGAAGACGGCGTGGCGGGCGAGCTGAGCGACAACCAGCGCGAAGTCGCCCGCATCCTGCAGCAGAACACCGGCGTGCTGCAGGGCCAGATCGAGGCCCTGCTGCGCTTCAACGCCGCCGCCTTCGAGGCGCGCCAACTGCAGCGGCAGAAGGTCGATCTGCTGCAACTGCTGGAAGAGCAGGTCGATGCCCAGCGCCTGCAGTGGCAGGCCCACGCGCTGTCGGTGCGGATCGAGGGCACGCCGGTATCGGCCCAGGTGGATGCCGGCAAGCTGGCGACGGTGATCGGCAACCTGCTGTCCAACGCCATCCGCTTCTCGCCGCGCCGCGGCACCATCGCGCTGCGCGTGGCGCGCCAGGGCAACCAGGTGCACATCGAGGTCCAGGACCAGGGGCCGGGCGTGGCCGAAGCCGACCGGGCCCGCATCTTCGAGCCCTTCTACCGCGGATTGCGCCAGCCCGCCGACGCCGCACGCGGCACCGGCATCGGCCTGTCCATCGTGCAGGAGTACATTGCAGCGCACGGCGGCACGATCGAGCTTCTGCCCGATAGCGCCGGCGCTCATTTCCGTATCGAATTACCCCATGTCCTCTGAATGCTCTCCACTGCGCTGGCTGATCTCCGCCAGCGCCCTGGGTGCGGCAGCACTGCTGGCTGGCTGCAGCACGCCCGCCCCGCTCCCCGCACCAACACCTGTCGCCGTCCCCGTTGCCCCGATCTGCACCCCAGCCTCTGAGGCAGCCGAGCACGCCGCCGAGGCGCGCGCCGAAGTCCCGGGCACCAGCAACGCCCTGCCCCCGCCCGAAGGCAATGTGGCGCTGCTGGCCTACGCAGACCGCGTCCGCGCCATGGCGCCGGCCGAGCTGGCCCAGGAAATCACGCGCCTGAACGACATCCAGGACGCCCGGCGCGCGCCCTTCCAGGACATGCAACTGGTGGTGGCTCTGGGCCAGACGCGCGCGCCGCAAGACACCCAGCGCGCGCAGACGCTGCTGCAACGCCTGCTGGCGCAGCAAGGCGACGAGGCGCGCCGCCTGCAGCCGCTGGCCCGCATGATCTTTGCGCGCTACGGCGAGCAGCGTCGGCTCGAAGACATGGTCGACCGGCAAAGCCAGCAACTGCGCGACAACCAGCGCAAGATCGACCAGCTCAACGAGCGCCTGGAAGCCGTGCGCGCCATCGAACGCAGCCTGACCCGGCCCGGAGCGGCCGGCAGCTCGGCCGCCCCGCGCGCCGCGCCCTAAGGAAACGCCATGAGCCGCACCACTACGTCCCCGTCCGCAAGCGGGCCCCGCATCCTGGTGGTGGACGATGACGCCGACATGCTGCGCCTGCTGTCGATGCGGCTCAACGCCGCCGGCTACCGGGTAACGGCGGTCGGCTCGGCCGAATCCGCGCTGACCCAGCTCGAGTTCGAACACCCGCAGCTGGTGCTGTCCGACGTGCGCCTGCCCGGCAAGGATGGGCTGGCGCTGTTCGACACCATCCGCGCCCGCCACCCCGCATTGCCGGTGATCCTGCTCACGGCGCACGGCACCATTCCCGACGCGGTCGAGGCCACCGCGCGCGGCGTCTTCAGCTACCTGACCAAGCCCTTCGACGGCAAGGAGCTGCTCGACAAGATCGGGCAGGCGCTGACCCTCAGCGCGCCGCCGGTGCAGACGCCGCAGACGGACGAGGCCTGGCGCTCGGAAATCATCAGCCGCTCCAGCCGCATGGCCGAGGTGCTGGCCGAGGCGCGCATGATCGCCCAGTCCGACGCCTCGGTGCTGCTGCGCGGCGACAGCGGCGCCGGCAAGGAAATGCTGGCGCGCGCCATCCACCGCGCCAGCCCGCGCGCCAAGAAGCCCTTCGTGGCGGTGAACTGCGGCGCCATTCCCGAAGCCCTGCTGGAGTCCGAGCTGTTCGGCCACATGAAGGGCGCCTTCACCGACGCCACCAGCAACCACAAGGGTCTATTCCAGGCCGCCGACGGCGGCAGCCTGCTGCTCGACGAAATCGGCGACATGCCGCCCGCCCTGCAGGTCAAGCTGCTGCGCGTGCTGCAGGAACGTGCCGTGCGGCCGGTGGGGTCGAGCCAATCGATCCCGGTGGACGTGCGCATCCTGTCGGCCACCCACCGCGACCTGGACGCGGCCATGCAGACCGGCCAGTTCCGCGAAGACCTGTACTACCGCCTGAACGTGGTCACGCTGACGCTGCCAACGCTGGGCGAGCGGCGCGAAGACATCGCCCTGCTGGCCAACCACTTCCTGCAAAAGCTCGCCGGCAAGTACGGCAAGCGCCTGTCGGGATTTGCGCCCGAAGCCCTCAAGGCCCTGACCACCGCTGCCTGGCCGGGCAATGTGCGCCAGCTCTACAACGTGGTCGAGCAGGTTTCCGCGCTGTCCACGACACCGCTGGTGCCCCTGGCGCTGGTGCAGCGGGCGCTGCGCGCGCCCTCGATCGAGGTGCTGAACTACGCCGACGCCAAACAACGCTTCGAGCGTGACTACCTGGTCGGCCTGTTGAAATTAACGGACGGCAATGTCGCCGACGCCTCCCGCCTGGCAGACCGCAACCGCACCGAGTTTTATCGCCTGCTGCAGAAGCACGCACTCACACCAGGCCATTTCAAGGGCGACGGCCCACCGGCCGCCCCAGAGGCTGTCGCTGAAGTACGACGCCCCTAAACCCTTGATTTCAAAGGGAATCGCCCCTGCAGCCCGGCACCATGTCGCTGCCCAGCGACAAATCAAGGGGGTTTGGCGGCCCGGCCTGTCGTCAACCTAAATAAAAACATTAGAAATTCAATATAACCTGTTGATTTTTAAGTAAAAAATCAACCTGGCATGGGGTTTGCACTGATAGGTCATGTGCAGCACCCTGAGCCACCTCCACCTCGTTGTCCGAGGTGTCACCGGGCCCGCTGCTTTCACGACCAAGGCATCGACCAGAGAGTGACACCCATGGACCATCTATCGACTGTCGAGACCAAGCGCGTAAAGGCCCTGCCCGTCGCGGCCTCACCCGCCCTCTCCCGCCGCAGCACGCTGCGCGAAGAGCGGCATCCCAATTCCGTCACCGCTCCGCCGGTCAACCGCGGCTCGATGGCGCCCGCACCCTGGCGCGGCTTCTGGAACAGCATCAGCACCTCCCTGCTGATGGCGCTGACCGGCCGTTCGCACGAAGTGCAAACACCGCTGGAAGCCGAGCGCATGGCCCCCGAAGCCTGGCAGATCGCTGCCTCGCGCCGCCGCAGCGTCTTCATGCTGATCACGGTGCTGACCACGGCCATCGCCACCGCGCTCTTCGCCGGCGTGCAGCCGCACTACGACAACGCCTTGCTGCAATACGGCCAGATCGCCCTGTTCGCGCTGCTGTCGGCCTGGATCGTGACCGGCTTCACCACCGCGCTGATGGGCTTCTGGGTCAGCCTGCGCGGCGACAAGCACACCATCTCTGCACAGAGCGTGCGTGACCACGCGATGAACGCCGACGCGCGCACCGCGATCATCATGCCGATCTGCAACGAAGACGTGGCCACGGTGTTCGCCGGCCTGCGCGCTACCTGCGAATCGGTGGCTGCCACCGGCAACGCCCGTGTGTTCGACGTGTTCGTGCTGTCCGACAGCTACGACCCCAAGATCGCCGCCGCCGAGCTCGCCGCCTGGGAAGACCTGCGCGCTGCGCTGGCCGCCAACCCGGAGCAGCCGCAGATCGAGGTGTATTACCGCCTGCGCACCCGCCGCAGCCACCGCAAGGCTGGCAACGTGGCCGACTTCTGCCGCCGCTGGGGCAAGGACTACCGCTACATGGTGGTGCTCGATGCCGACAGCGTGATGAGCGGCGACTGCCTGTCCACCATGGTCAAGCTGATGGAAGCCAACCCCAAGGCCGGCATCATCCAGACCGCTACCCAGGCCATCGGCCACGTCACCCTGCATGCCCGTTCGCAGCAGTTCGCCTCGCGCATGACCGGCCGCCTGTTCACGCTGGGCATGCAGTTCTGGCAACTGGGTGAGTCCCACTACTGGGGCCACAACGCCATCCTGCGCGTCGCGCCCTTCATGGAACACTGCGCGCTGGCCCCGATCAAGGGCACCGGCGGCATGTCCGGCGGCATCATGTCGCACGACTTCGTCGAAGCCGCGCTGATGCGCCGTGCCGGCTACCAGGTGTGGCTGGTGTCTGATCTGGTCGGCAGCTACGAGCAACAACCGCCAGACCTGCTGTCCGAGCTGCAGCGTGACCGCCGCTGGTGCCAGGGCAACCTGCAGAACGCCCGCCTGATGGCCGAGCCCGGCCTGCACCCGGTGCACCGCGCCATGTTCGTGACCGGCGCCCTGTCTTACCTGTCGGCCCCGCTGTGGCTGGCCTTCCTGACGCTGGGCACCGCCCTGTGGCTGTCGGGCAGCAATGCCGCCGCCAACGCCAGCGTGCTGCCGTCCGAGCTGATGGGCCTGTGGGCCTTCACCGTGAGCGTGCTGTTCCTGCCGCGCGTGCTGGGCATCGTGGCCGTGCTGATGAAGAAGGAGCAACGCTTCTTCGGCGGTACCTGGAGCCTGCTCAAGAGCTCGGTGCTGGAGAGCGCGCTGGCCCTGCTGCAGTCGCCGGTGCGCATGCTGGCCCACTCGCTGTTCGTGCTGGTGGCCATCACCGGCCTCAAGCTGGAATGGAAGTCGCCCCCGCGTGAAGCCCTGGCCCTGAGCTGGCGCACCGCTGCGGCCACCCTGGCCCCGATGACCAGCGTGATCGCCCTGCTGGCCCTGGGCATTGCCGCCATCGACGCCAGCGCCCTGGTGTGGCTGCTGCCGGTGGGCCTGCCGCTGCTGCTGGCAATCCCGACCAGCGTGCTGACCAGCCAGATCGAGCTGGGCTCCATGATGCGCAGCCGCGGCTTCCTGCTGATCCCGGAAGAACGCTGGTCGCCCGCCGTGCTGCGCCGCGCCCGCCTGCACGCCAACCGCCTGGCACGCCCGCGCATCACGGGCAAGCTGGCCGCTGCCGCCTGATCCAGAGCAAGCAGCGCCCACGAAAAAGGCCGACAGCAATGTCGGCCTTTTTTCTTGCCTACGTGCTACATAATATGTAGCTACATGCCCAGGCTGGTCCTGGGCTAGAGGCCTATTTGGCTAAAAACCTTTAGAAAGGCAGCTTGGGCATGCCGCCACCGCCCAGGCCCTTCATGCCGCCCATGCGCTTCATCATCTTCATGAGGCCGCCGCCCTTCATCTTCTTCATCATGGTCTGCATCTGCTCAAACTCGTTGAGCAGGCGGTTCACCTCCTGCACCTGCACGCCGGCGCCAGCCGCAATGCGGCGCTTGCGCGTGGCCTTGAGCAAGTCCGGCTTGCGGCGCTCCAGCGGGGTCATGCTCTGGATGATGCCTTCCTTGCGGCGGATGTCGCGCTCGGCCTTGTCCATGTCGACCTGACCGGCCTTGGCCGTCAGCTGGCTCGGCAGCTTGTCCATCAGGCTGGAGAGGCCGCCCATCTGCTTCATCTGCTGCAGCTGGCTCAGGAAGTCGTTCAGGTCAAAGCCGTCACCGCTCTTGACCTTGGCGGCCAGCTTCTGTGCCGCCTCCATGTCGACACCGGCCGTGACCTGCTCGACCAGCGCCACGATGTCGCCCATGCCCAGGATGCGGCCGGCGTGGCGCTCGGCGTCGAACACCTCCAGCCCGTCGATCTTCTCGCTGACACCGGCGAACTTGATCGGCGCGCCGGTGATCTGCCGCACCGACAGCGCCGCGCCACCACGCGAGTCGCCGTCGAGCTTGGTCAGCACGATGCCGGTCAGCGGCAGCGCTTCCTTGAAGGCCTTGGCCGTGTTGATCGCGTCCTGGCCCTGCATGGCGTCGACGACGAACAGTGTCTCGACCGGCTTCAGAAAGCCGTGCAGCTCCTGGATCTCGCGCATCAGCACTTCGTCGATCGCCAGGCGGCCGGCGGTGTCCACCAGCAGCACGTCGAAGAAGTGGCGCTTGGCGTAGTCCAGCGCGGCCTGGGCGATCTCCAGCGGCTTTTGATCGGGCGTGCTCGGGAACCACTCGGCGCCGGCCTGCTTGGTGACCGTCTTGAGCTGCTCGATGGCGGCCGGGCGGTAAACGTCGCCAGACACCGTCAGCACCTTCTTCTTGCGCTTCTCTATCAGGTGCTTGGCCAGCTTGGCCGTGGTGGTGGTCTTGCCCGCGCCTTGCAGGCCGGCCATCAGGATCACCGCCGGCGGCTGCGCCGCCAGGTTGATGTCGGCAATGCCCTCGCCCATGGTCGCCGCGAGTTCGCGGTTGACGATGCCCACCAGCGCCTGGCCCGGCTTGAGCGAGCCCATCACGTCCTGGCCCAGTGCCTTTTCCTTCACGCGGGCGATGAAGTCCCGCACCACGGGCAGGGCCACGTCCGCTTCGAGCAGCGCCATGCGCACCTCGCGCAGCATGTCCTGCACATTGGATTCGGTAATGCGGGCCTGGCCACGCATTTCCTTGACGAGGCGGGAGAGTTTGTCGGTAAGTGCGGAGGCCATGGTCGGGGGTTCGTCGCGGGACGGAAGAGAAACGGGGGGCCGCCGGGGCGCATGTGGCGGGCGGGCGGTGCGCAGGGCGGCACGGGAAATGGCAGGGGAACGCCACTAAACTTGCGCCATGATTTTACCCAGCGCGTCCCCGGTCAGCCTCGTGCTGGGTCTTGCGGCCGCCGCCGCCTATGCGCTGCCGGCCCTTTTTTCGCGGCGCATGCTCGAAAACGTCAGCCGCGGCGCGCTGGTGACCGCCTGGTTGCTGCACGCCGTAGTGCTGGTCTGGACCCTGCTTGCCGAGCAGCCCCGCTTCGGTTTTGCGCCGGCGCTCTCCATCACCGCCTGGCTGGTGCTCACCGTATATGCCGTGGAAAGCCGTTTGTTCCCCCAGATGCGCGCCCGCTGGACCTTGTCCGGCCTGGGCGCACTGGCCGTGCTGCTGGCCCTGGTCTTTCCCGGCACGCCCCTGCACGTGCAAAGCTCGCCCTGGCTGCCGCTGCACCTGGCGCTGGGCATTGCCTCTTACGGCCTGTTTGCCGCCGCGCTGATCCACGCCTGGCTCATGACCCGGGCCGAAAAGCAGATGCGCCTGGCCGCCGATCCGCACAGCGGCATGCCGCTGCTGACGCTGGAGCGCCTGACCTTCCGCTTTGTTACCGCCGGTTTCGTGCTGCTCACGGCCACCCTGGCCGCAGGCCTGTTCTTTGGCGAAACCCTCTACGGCCGCGCCTGGCGCTGGGACCACAAGGCGGTGTTCTCGGTGCTGTCCTGGCTGACCTTTGCCGTGCTGCTGCTGGGCCGTGCGCGCTTTGGCTGGCGCGGGCGCGTCGCCCTGCGCTGGCTCTATATCGGCTCGGCCCTGTTGCTGCTTGCCTATGTCGGCTCGCGCTTCGTGCTGGAAGTGGTGCTGGGGCGCAGCGTATGAAGCTGCTCGTGATACTGGCCGCCGTTGGGCTGCTGCTCTGGCTGCTGCGCAGCGGCCGCGAGGTCAAGCCCACCAAGCCGCGCGACACGGCCCGCGCCGCCGCACCGCGCATCGCGCCGCCCGAAGACATGGTGCGCTGCGACGCCTGCGGCCTGCACCTGCCGCGCAGCGACGCCCTGGTGGCGGCCAATGGCATCTTCTGCTGCGCGGCGCACCAGCGCGCCGGCCCCGGGCCCCAATAGCGTGTCCCCCGCGAGCGCCCGCTTCGAGGCCCCCGACACCAGCTTCGCGCGCATCTGGCGCGGCTTTGCCACGGCACGCCTGCTGGTGGCCGTGGCCCTGCTGTTGCTGCAGGGCCTGATCCAGGCCATCGGGCAAACCCATCGCACGCCATTTTTATTGCTGTGCGTCGTCTACCTGGCCGCCACGCTGGTCGTGCGATTCGGAGCTGCGCCACCGGGGGCCAGCACGGTGCAGCTTGGCCAGCGCTGGCTGCCCACCATCGGCGTCGACCTGCTGGCCTATTCCGCCATGCAGGTGCTGCAGTCGGGCGGCATGAACTACACGCCCCTGCTCGGCCTGCCGGTGCTGATGGCTGCGGTGCTCGGCTCGCGCGCCATGGCGCTAGGCACCGCCGCTGGCGTCACGCTGCTGCTGCTGGCGGACGCCGCCTGGCTCTGGCTGGACGCATCCGCCGGCGCCACGCCGCGGCTACTGCAGGCGGGGCTGACCGGCATCGGCTACTTTGCCGTGGCCTTCCTGGTGCAGCCACTGGCAGCGCGCCTCGCGCGCGAACAAGAATTGGCGCGGCGCAGCCAGATGGCGGCGGCGGTGCAGGCGCAGGTCAATGAACTGGTCATCGAGACCCTGACCGACGGCGTGCTGGTGGTCGATGACGCCGGCTGGGTGCGCGCCGCGAACCCGGCCGCGCGGGTGCTGCTGGATGCCGGCCACGCCGCGCCGCCCTTCTCGCTGGCGGCTGAGCCGGCCTGGCTGCCCCTGGTCGATCTTGCGCACCGCACCGTGGCAGAGGGCGGCCGCCAGGCGACCGATGTCGTCTTGCAACACGCCGAGCGCGGCCCGCGCCGCCTGCATGTGCGCACCCGCCTCACGCCGCTGCGCGAGCAGCACGCCGAAACCCTCTGCGTCATGTTCCTGCAGGACCTGCGCGACACCGAGGCACGCCTGCACACCGACAGGCTCGCCGCCATGGGGCGCATGTCGGCGGCAGTGGCCCACGAGATCCGCAACCCGCTGGCGGCCATCGCCCAGGCCAACGCGCTGCTGGACGAAGACCTGCACGACCCCGCCCACAAGCAGCTCACGCTGATGGTGCGCCAGAACGCCCAGCGCCTGGCCAAGATCGCCGACGAGGTGCTCGATGTCTCCCGGGCGCAGCACCAGCTCGACTTCACCGGCAGCGTCGCCATCCCGCTCGATGAAACCGTGTACACCGCCTGCCACGACTGGCACCAGCACGGCGGCAAGGGCTGTGGCCTGCAGGTCATGCCGGAAGCCGGGGACGGCGTGCGCGTGGAGTTCGACCCCGACCACCTGCGCCGCATCCTGGTCAACCTGCTGGACAACGCCTTGCGCTACATCGGCCCCGACCCCGACGCCCTGCAGGTGCGCACCTGGACCGCCGCCGGCAACCAGGCCTTGCTGGAGGTGTGGAGCGACGGCGCACCGCTGGAGCCGCAAGTGGAGCAACGCCTGTTCGAGCCCTTCTTCTCTTCCGAGAGCCGCTCCAGCGGCCTGGGCCTCTATATATGCAGGGAACTCTGCGAGCGCCATGGCGCCGGCATCGCCTATCGCCGCATGCCGCGCCCCACGGCCGCCGGGCCCGTGGACGGCAATGCGTTCACCATCGTGTTCCGTCACCCGCATTCCGCCGCCACCAACTCGCTCTTTGACACAATAGTCGTGTGAGCTCCATTCCCCGCCTCCCCTCTGCCGATAGCACCATCCTGGTCGTTGACGACGAGCCCGACCTGCGCACGCTCTATGAGCTGACGCTATTGCGCGAAGGCTACCGCGTGGAAGCCGCCGCCAGCCTGCTGGAAGCGCGCGAGCACCTGCAGCGCCGCCGCTTCGATGCCGTGATCTCCGACATGCGCCTGCCCGACGGCTCCGGCCTGGAGGTCCTGCAGTTGCTGCGCAGCCTGCAGCGCCCCGAGCGCTGTGTGGTCATCACTGCCTACGGCTCGGCCGAGAACGCCGTTGAAACCCTCAAGGCCGGTGCCTTCGACTACCTCACCAAGCCGGTCGACCTGAAACAGTTCCGCGCCGTCGTGGCGGCCGCCGTACAAACCACCGGGGCGAGCAGTGCGACGGCGCCTGCACGCAGCGTAGCCACAGACACCATCCCAACGACCGGGCCAGAAACCGCCCTGGCGCGGCTGGTTGGCGAATCCCAGGCCATGCAGTTGGTCAAGCAGCGCATCGTGAAGGTCGCGCGCAGCATGGCGCCGGTGCTGGTGCGCGGCGAATCGGGCACCGGCAAGGAATTGGTCGCACGCGCGCTGCACGCCTGCAGCCACCGCGCCGCCGGCCCCCTGGTGGCGGTCAACTGCGGCGCCATCCCGGAAAACCTGCTGGAGGCCGAATTCTTCGGCGCCCGCAAAGGCTCCTACACCGGCTCGCTGCAAGACCGCGAAGGCTATTTCCAGGCCGCGCACGGCGGCACCCTGTTCCTCGACGAGATCGGCGACCTGCCGCTGGCCATGCAGTCCAAGCTGCTGCGCGCCATCCAGGAACGCAGCGTGCGTCCGATCGGCTCGACCCAGGAAGAGCCGGTGGACGTGCGCATCGTCAGCGCCACGCACCGCGACCTGACCTCCGACGTGCGCGAAGGCCGCTTCCGGCAGGACCTGTTCTACCGGCTGAATGTGATCGAAATCGCAGTGCCGCCACTGCGCGAGCGCCGCGGCGACCTGCCTGCGCTGTGCACAGCGCTACTGGCTCGCATTGCCCAGGAATCCGGCCTGCCGGTGCCCGCGCTCTCCCCTGCGGCCCAGGCGCAGCTTGCGCAACTACCCCTCAGCGGCAACGTTCGCGAGCTGGAAAACCTGCTGCACCGCGCCGTGGCCCTGAGTGATGGTGATGTCCTGCAGATCGACGCTGAACACACTGCAGGGGCAACAGTCCCCGCCATGGCCCATGAAGAGGCGGCCCGTCCCGACTTGGCAGTCGACTCGCCGGCGGCCCCCATGCCGCAGGACCTCCAGGCCTACCTGGACGCACGCGAGCGCGAAATTCTGGTGCATGCCCTGCACGAGAACGGCTTCAACCGCACGGCAACCGCCGCCCGGCTCGGCATCAGCCTGCGGCAAATCCGCTATCGCATCGCCCGGCTGCGCATAGTGGCCCCGCAGGATGCGCAAGACCTGCAGGACGAGGATGGCGGCGGCGACTCCGATGCCCGCTGAAGCCGCACCGCAATGGGCGGCGGGCTGGTGGCATGGCGCCCGTCACCTCCAGTCTCCCAACTTCAATGCCCGCCCCGCTACCGCGGTGGTGGACCTGCTCGTCGTGCATTCGATCAGCCTGCCCCCCGGCTGCTACGGCGGAGACGAAGTCTTTCAGCTTTTCAGCAACACCCTGGACTGGGACGCCCACCCCTATTTCGGCACGATCCGAGGGCTGGAAGTCTCCAGCCACTTCTATATCCGCCGCGACGGCACGCTCTGGCAGTTCGTAGGCTGCGACGACCGTGCCTGGCACGCCGGCCGCTCTTTCTATCGAGGCCGGGCGGAATGCAATGACGACGCCATCGGCATCGAACTGGAGGGCCTTGAAGGCGACCGGTTCGAAGACGCCCAGTACGCCGCGCTCGCAGCCCTGTGCCAGGCCTTGCGCGCGCACTATCCCATCGCCCACATAGCCGGCCATTCAGACATCGCCCCGGGACGCAAGCAAGATCCCGGACCAGGCTTTGACTGGGAGCGCCTGCAGAAATTTTTGTCCTGGCCTGCCTCCTTTTTTCCGGTGGGCATCGGGGACAATAGGCAGGGACTCGCTCCCGCCTCCGACCAAGAGGCCGCCCCCTCCTGATTGCCTCGTTGCAGCCCGCACGCGCGCCTGCACGACAAAAGCGCTGGCACACCGCACGGCCATTGGGCGCAGCCATCCAATTCCAGCATCCACGCGGCCCGCCGCGTGACCCTGACGAAAGACGTCGGGGCATGCTTTCCAGAACCCCTCGAACTGCAAGTTTTATTACCAGCGCTTACACTCAACAAACGCTACCTGTAGCGTGTTGAAAACCCCGCATACACTAGATATAGTGTGTCGAGACCTCTTCTCCGACCCGCCGTTTTTCAGCTGGAGACCTCGGTCTCCTTCTTTCTTTCCCCTAATTCAACCGCAAGAGGACGCCATGCAGTCTGCTGCCCTGAATACCCCAGCCTCCACCATCGCCCGCCACCCTCTCGCCGCAGACGCCCAGCCAGCGGCGCCCAGCGTCACCCCGTCGACACTGGCCCAATACCAGATCATTCGCCGCAACGGCGCGGTCGTCCCCTTCGAGCCCCAGAAGATTGCCGTGGCCATGATGAAGGCCTTCCTGGCCGTGCACGGCACCCAGGGCGCGGCCTCCGCCAGCGTGCGCGAGACCGTCGACGGCCTGACCCAGGCCGTGGTGCGCGCACTGCTGCGCTCGCGCCCAGGTGGCGGCACTTTTCATATCGAAGACGTGCAAGACCAGGTCGAACTGGGCCTGATGCGCAATGGCCATCACGAAGCAGCACGCGCCTATGTGCTCTACCGTGAACGCCACGCCCAAGAACGCGCCCGCCAGCAGGAAGAGTCCGCGCCGACCACCCAGATGCTGCATGTCGTCGACGGCGACCAACGCTTCGTGCTGGACACCAGCCGCCTGCACAGCCTGATCGAAGCCGCCTGCGAAGGCCTGGGCGCCGACGTCAAGGCAGAGCCCATCGTCGCCGAAACCATGCGCAACCTCTACGACGGCGTGCCGGTCGACGAGGTCTACAAGGCATCGATTCTTGCCGCCCGCACCCTGATCGAGAAAGATCCGGACTACACCTACGCCACCGCGCGCCTGTTGCTGCACACCATCGCCAAGGAAGTCCTGGGCAAGGACGTGGCCCAGGGTGAAATGGCAGCCGAGTACCTGGGCTATTTCCCGGCCTTCATCCAGAAGGGCGTGGACAACGAGCTTCTCGACCCGGAACTGCTCACCTACGACCTGCCGCGCCTGGCCAGCGCCCTGAAGGCCGAGCGCGATCTGCGCTTCGACTACCTGGGCCTGCAGACGCTGTTTGACCGCTATTTCCTGCACGTGCGCAAGACCCGCATCGAGCTGCCGCAGGCCTTCTTCATGCGCGTGGCCATGGGCCTGGCGCTGAAGGAGCAAGACCGCGAAGGTCGCGCCATCGAGTTCTACGAAGTGCTGTCGTCCTTCGACTTCATGTCGAGCACCCCGACCCTCTTCAACAGCGGCACGCTGCGCTCGCAGCTGTCGTCGTGCTACCTGACCACGGTCCCCGACGCACTCGACGGCATCTATGACGCCATCAAGGAAAACGCACTGCTGTCGAAATTCGCCGGCGGCCTGGGCAACGACTGGACCCGCGTGCGCGCCTTGGGCAGCCACATCAAGGGCACCAATGGCGAATCGCAGGGCGTGGTGCCCTTCCTCAAGGTGGTCAATGACACCGCCGTGGCCGTGAACCAGGGTGGCAAGCGCAAGGGCGCGGTCTGCACCTACCTCGAATCCTGGCATCTGGACCTGGAAGAATTCCTGGAGCTGCGCAAGAACACCGGCGACGACCGCCGCCGCACGCATGACATGAACACCGCCAACTGGGTGCCCGACCTGTTCATGCGCCGCGTCATGGAAAAGGGCAGCTGGACGCTGTTCTCGCCTTCCAACGTGCCTGACCTGCATGACAAGTTTGGAGCCGAGTTCGAGCAGGCCTATGTGGCCTACGAAGAACAGGCCGCCCGCGGTGAAATCAAGCCCGCCAAGACGGTGCAGGCAGCCGACCTGTGGCGCAAGATGCTCACCATGCTGTTCGAGACCGGCCACCCCTGGATCACGTTCAAGGACGCCTGCAATGTGCGCTCGCCCCAGCAACACGCAGGCGTGGTGCACTCGTCCAACCTTTGCACCGAGATCACGCTCAACACCAGCGACACCGAAACCGCCGTCTGCAACCTGGGTTCCGTGAACCTGCTGCAGCATCTGAAGGATGGCGGCGTCGACCACGACAAGCTGAAGAAGACGATCAAGACCGCGATGCGCATGCTCGACAACGTGATCGACATCAACTACTACGCCGTCGAGAAAGCCCGCGTCTCCAACATGCGCCACCGCCCGGTCGGCCTCGGCCTGATGGCGTTCCAGGACAGCCTCTACGAGCTGCGCATCCCTTACGCCTCGCAAGAAGCCGTCGACTTCGCCGACCAATCCATGGAGGCCATCTGCTACTACGCCTATTGGGCTTCGTCCGAACTGGCCCGTGAACGCGGCCAGTACGAGAGCTACAAGGGCTCGCTGTGGGACCGTGGCATCCTGCCTCTCGACACGCTGGACATGCTGGAGAAGGCCCGCGGCGGCTACGTGGAAGTGGACCGGTCGGCCACCCTCGACTGGGACGCCCTGCGCAAGAAGATCGCGGCCGACGGCATGCGCAACTCCAATTGCGTGGCCATCGCACCGACGGCAACCATCTCCAACATCGTGGGCGTGGACGCCTCGATCGAGCCCTGCTTCGGCAACCTCTCGGTCAAGTCCAACCTGTCGGGCGAATTCACCATCATCAACGGCTACCTGGTGCGCGACCTGAAGCGCCTGGGCCTGTGGGATGACGTGATGGTCATGGACCTGAAGCACTTCGACGGCTCGCTGCGCCCGATCGACCGGGTCCCGGAGAGCGTCAAGTCACTCTACGCAACCGCGTTCGAGGTGGAGACCACCTGGCTGGTCGAAGCCGCCGCACGCCGCCAGAAGTGGATCGACCAGGCCCAATCGCTGAACATCTATATGTCTGGCGCCTCCGGCAAGAAGCTCGACGACACCTACAAGCTGGCTTGGCTGCGCGGCCTGAAGACCACCTACTACCTGCGCACCATCAGCGCGACGCATGCCGAGAAATCGACTGTGCAGTCGGGCCGGCTCAACTCCGTCTCTTCGGGCGAGCCTGCGGCTGTTGCCGCAGCACCGAGTGCAATCGAAGCCGCCGCCGCACAGGCACGCGCGCAGGCCGACGCACTGCCCGCAACAGACATCAAGTTCTGCGCGATCGACGACCCTACTTGCGAAGCCTGCCAGTAACGCCACGAGGAAGCGAAAGAGAAAAGACCCGGAGCCACTGCGCGCTTGCGGTCCCCGCAACGCGCGCAACGATGCAGCCGAGCAACAAGGAGGGCATCGCGAAGTGCATGGACCTGTGACAGGACCTTTTCATTTCGCATGCCTGCTTTCATAATCCGACTACTGGAAAACCTATGCTGACCTGGGACGAAGAAGTCAAGCCATCATCGCCGGCGCCGCAATCAAGCGGTACGCCCGGCACACGCGAGGCCGCTGCATCTGCAACGGCACTCGGCATCAGCGCTGCACAATCGAACGCAGTGCCGGCCACGCACCGCCGCGTCAATGCCGCAGACAAGCGCATCATCAACGCCAAGACCGACGTCAACCAGCTCGTCCCCTTCAAGTACAAGTGGGCCTGGGAGAAGTACCTTGCCACCTGCGCCAACCACTGGATGCCGCAGGAAGTGAACATGACGCGCGACATCGCTCTGTGGAAAGACCCGAACGGCCTGACCGAAGACGAGCGCCGCATCGTCAAGCGCAACCTCGGCTTCTTCGTGACCGCCGACTCGCTGGCCGCCAACAACATCGTGCTGGGCACCTACCGCCACATCACGGCGCCCGAATGCCGCCAGTTCCTGCTGCGCCAGGCTTTTGAAGAAGCGATCCACACGCACGCTTACCAGTACATCGTCGAGTCGCTCGGTCTGGACGAAAGCGAGATCTTCAACGCGTACAACGAGATCGCGTCGATCCGCAACAAGGACGAGTTCCTGCTCCCGTTCATCGAAGCCATCAGCGATCCGCACTTCAAGACCGGCACGCACGAAACCGACCAGACGCTGCTGAAGTCCCTCATCGTCTTCGCCTGCCTGATGGAAGGCCTGTTCTTCTACGTAGGCTTCACGCAGATCCTGGCGCTGGGCCGCCAGAACAAGATGACCGGCGCCGCCGAGCAGTACCAGTACATCCTGCGCGACGAGTCCATGCACTGCAACTTCGGCATCGACCTGATCAACCAGCTCAAGCTCGAGAACCCCAACCTGTGGACGGCAGAGTTCAAGGCCGAGATCAAGGCATTGTTCGTGAAGGCCGTGGAACTCGAATACCAGTACGCCGAGGACACCATGCCGCGCGGCGTGCTCGGCATGAATGCTTCCATGTTCAAGGGTTATCTGCGCTACATCGCCAACCGGCGCGCAACGCAGATCGGTCTGGAAGCCTTGTTCCCCAATGAAGAGAACCCGTTCCCCTGGATGAGCGAGATGATTGACCTCAAGAAGGAGCGCAACTTCTTCGAGACGCGCGTCATCGAGTACCAGTCGGGGGGCGCGCTGTCCTGGGACTAGAGGTTCTGACAAAAGACAACATGTATTCCGATTCACGCCTGCCCACCAATGCACCGTCAGAGTGCGTGGGCAGGCGTTCCCGCGTTCATGGTGTTGAGGCCAAGCTTCAGCGCCATGGATCATTCCACGCCGCCTCGATGCGCGTGAAGTGCTCTTTGTAATGTGACCAAGGAGAAAATGATGGCAACTGCGAAAAAACCGGCCGCAAAGAAGGTGGCCCCTGCGAAGAAAGCTGCACCAGCCAAAAAGGCAGCAGCACCAGCGAAGAAGGTAGCCGCCAAGAAGGCCGCACCGGCCAAGAAGGCTGCGCCCGCCAAGAAGGTAGCAGTGAAGAAGGCTGCACCGGCCAAGAAGGCAGCACCAGCGAAGAAGGTAGCCGCCAAGAAGGTCGTGGCGAAGAAGGCTGCACCAGCCAAGAAGGCAACACCGGCGAAGAAGGTAGCCGCCAAGAAGGTTGTGGCGAAGAAGGCCGCACCAGCCAAGAAGGCAGCACCGGCGAAGAAGGTAGCCGCCAAGAAGGTTGTGGCGAAGAAGGTCGTGGCAAAGAAGCCCGCACCTGCTGCTGCCAAGAAGGCCGTGACGAAGAAGGCTGCACCGGCCAAGAAGCCTGCTGCTGCTCCTGCTGCCGCCAAGAGGGCTGCAAAGAAGCCCGCTGCCAAGAAGACCAAGCCTGCCGCCCCGGCGACGACGGGTGCTGCGTCCGCGACGGCTCCTGCTGCGCAGACCACGCTGAACCCACAGGCCGCCTGGCCGTTCCCGACGGGCAGCAAGCCCTAAGTCAGCACGACTTCGTGCTCAAGCCCGATGCCGAAAGGCATCGGGCTTTTTCTTTACGCTGAATCCCCGCAGGCGCCATGCCTATGCCGCGACATCAGTCCTGCCAGATCACGCGGGCTTGCAGATCAGGGCTCGGGTTGCCGGACAGATAGTCCAGCAGGGCATCCAGGTCGATGGCACCACCGACCCGCTCACTGCCCTGGCGCAGCAGCACGAAGCCATCACCTCCATCTGCCAGGAAGCTGTTGACGGCCACGCGCAAACGCTGCTCGTCGGCGACGGGCTGACCATTGAAGCGCATATCGCGCACCCGCTCGCCGAAGGCCGCCCTGGCCACCCAGCGATAGCCGAATCCCAGCGAGGGCGAAAGCATCGTCGGATCGGCGGCGCCTGCAGGCTGCTGCGACTCCAGCAAGGCCTTGAGCTGGCGCCCTGTCAGCGTCATTACCACCATGCTGTTGCCAAACGGCTGCATGCTGAAGCTGTCGCCATAAGTGACGGCGCAGGGAGGTTGCCCGCCCCGGCACACCATGTCGGTACGGACGCCACCCGGATTCATGAGCGCCATCTGCGCACCGCCGCGCTGCGGATCGCGCGTGGCAGCCAGTTGTGCATCGGCAATCAACCGGCCGGCGCTAGTGTCGGCCGCTCCCCGGCGGTCGAAATTGCCGCCGATGCGCCCCACTGGCCGGTCGGCACGCGGGGCTGCCAATGCGACGAAATCGGCAACCCGTCGTGCCACGGCAGCATCAGGTACGGCGTTGCGCAGCGCTTGTGCATAGGATTCGGGCAGTGCCGCCAGCAGTGCGGCGCGCTGCGCGGAGTTGGTGCCCTGGTTGAACACCGGGACATTGCTGCTGACGGTGCGCGCACGATCCACTTCGCCCGTTTTCGGGTCCAGCACCACATCGACAACCGATAGGCCTCGCCCGTAGGAGGTGGCCTGCAGCAGCGGACGGCCACCCACCATACAACGGTAACCCTGATGGGTATGGGCCGTGAAGATCACGTCCACGTCCTGGCTGATGCGCGGCGCAATCTCGAAGATCGCCCCGCGCGCACCTGGACAACGGCTATCGTTCCAGTCGGTACGGATGCCGGGCCCTCCGGTGACGCCGCCCTCGTGCAAAACGGCGACCAAGGCTTCAATGCCCTGAGCCTTGAGCCGGGCCGCTTCACGGTTGATGGCATCGGCCTCGTCATCAAAACGCAGGCCTGCCACGCCCGATGGCACGACGATGCTTGGCGTGGTGGCCGTTACTGCGCCAATGAAACCGACACGCAGGCTGCCATAGCGCAGCACCACCGAAGGAGCAAAGAGCGCCCCGCCGTCCACGCGCTCGACGTTGGCGGCAACAAGAGGAAAACGCATGCCCTCGTAGCGGCCGATGGCACAGGATTGGCCCGCGGCACCTGCTTCATTCTTGCCGCAGCCCCCTTGCATCATGCGCTGCAGCTCGGCGATGCCACCGTCGAACTCGTGGTTGCCCGGGATGCCCACGTCCACCCCGATCTGATTCATGACGGCCACCGTCGATTCATGCCGGAACAAAGACGAGGCAAGCGGTGCCGCACCAATCATGTCGCCACTGCTGATGACCGCGCTGTACTGAGGAGCAGAGGCGCGCAATGCCTGCACCGATCCGGCCAGCGCTGCAGCCCCTCCCGTTGCCACGCGCAGGGACTGCCCCGGGTCCGACGGATCGGCAAGCGCCAGGCTCAGGCCCGTTGCCTCCAGGTTGCCGTGAAAGTCATTGAAGGCGATCAGTCTTAGCTGGACTGGCGCCACGGGCGACGGGATCTGTGCACAGGCTGCCAGCAAGGCCACTGCCGCGAGCGTGGTCAGACGCCCAAACGACAACGTTTGCGCAACATATCGAAAAGAAGCTAAAAAAACCATGGCGACATGAAATGGAATTGATTGAAGATGAAGACAGGCGCCAGCCCCACAAGCAAGCTATGCGCCATGCGGTCTCGCCAAATACCGCGACAAGTGCCGCCCCACGTTGACACAAAACCGAGACATGGGCATGACATCATGCAGAAGCCATCAGGCGGCCGCCTGTACATGGTGCACAAGCAACCATTTCGGGGCATGCGACATAGCGAAGGCTTGATGGACAGTGCAGAGCCCTTGGCCTGTTTTGTGCTTTACCTCAAAATGCAAACGTTTGCGTATACGGTTCTGCTGATACAACCGCTCTCTCCATACCTAGAAAAAAGACCATGAGTACGCTCAAGGATGTCGCAGCGCTGGCAGGCGTTTCCTTCACCACGGTGTCACACGTATTGCGTGGCACCCGCCGCGTGAACGACGGCACGCGTGCCCGGGTGGAGCAGGCTGTGTCCGAGCTCGGCTACCTGCCAAGCGCCGTCGCGCGCTCGCTGAAGACCCGGGAAACCCACATCCTGGGTGTTCTCGTGCCCAATGTCACCAATCCGTTCTTCGCGGAACTCACGCGCGGCATCGAAGACTACTGCCGGCGCAGCGCCTACTCGGTGTTCCTCTGCAATTCCGACGACGATCCGCAGCGCGAGGCTAGCTACTGGCAAACACTGATGGAGCACCGGGTCGACGGCCTGCTCGTGGCGTCGACCGGCATAGCCTCCTCCAGGACATTGCCATTCCAGCGGAACGTGCCCTTGGTGATGGTGGACCGGCTGGTACCGGGCCTGCAGGCAGATGTGGTGCGCATAGACAACCAGGCGGGCGCCCGGCTCGCGGTGGAACACCTGTTGGCCCTGGGACACCGCAACATCGCCTGCCTGAGCGGCCCCAGCATGGTGGAAGTCAACCGCATACGGCAGGCCGGCTGGCAGGAGGCCCTGGCCACCGCGGGCATAGTGCCTGGCCAGGACTGGCTCGCCGAGGGCGATTTCGGCGGTGCATCGGGCTACCGCGCCGCACAGACCTTGCTGGCCCAAAAGCGCTTCAGTGCCATCTTCGCCTGCAACGACATGATGGCCCTCGGGGCGCTGCGCGCGGCCGCCGAACTCGGGATTGCGGTGCCGCAGGCCTTGTCCATCATTGGTTTCGACGGTATCGATCTGGGCGCCTACACCTCGCCCCCGCTGACCACCGTTGGCCACTCCATCCGCGATCTGGGCGAGCGCGCGGCCGCGCTGCTCATCGAGCGCATCGCCACCCCCGCCATGCAGCACCGCGAGATCGTGCTGAGACCGCATCTGATGCTGCGGGAGTCCACCGCCACATTCCAGCCAGCGGCCTGACCCATGACCGCCCAGGCCGCTGCGCTGCTGCAGCACTTCATCCCCCGCCCCTCAACCGTTCCCCACAGGAGTTTCCGCATGAAGAAGACCATGCCAGCCCCGCTTGCGCTGGCGACCCTGCTGCTGGCCTGCACCTTCCAGAGCGCTTCGGCCGCCGACGCCCAGCCCGCCGTGCTGTTCGACTCTGCGGGCAAGTACGACCGCTCCTTCAACCAGTCCGCCTACGAGGGTGCAGAGGAATACCGCAAGACCACGGGCAAGCGCTATGCGGAGTTCTCGCTGACCAATGAGGCCCAGCGCGAGCAGGCACTGCAAAAGCTCGCCCAGCGCGGCAGCAATCCGGTGGTGAGCATCGGCTACGGCGGTGCCACGGCCCTGGAGAAGGTGGCTCCGCAGTTCCCGAAAACCCAGTTCTACATCATCGACACCACGGTCGACAGGCCCAACGTGCGCTCCTACGTGTTCCGCGAACAAGAGGGCTCATTCCTGGTCGGCGCATTGGCAGCCCTGAAATCGGCCACCGGCAAGGTCGGCTTCATCGGTGGCATGGACATCCCCCTGATCCGCCGCTTCGCCTGCGGCTACGAGCAGGGCGCACGCTACATCAACCCCAAGGTCGCGGTGCTGCAGAACATGACCGGCACCACACCCACGGCCTGGAACGACCCGACCAAGGGCGGCGAGCTCGCACGCTCGCAAATGGAGCGCGGTGCCGACGTGATCTTCGCCGCCGCGGGCGGCACCGGCATCGGCGTCTACCAGGCCGTGAGCGACGCGGGCAAGTTCGCGATCGGCGTGGACAGCAACCAGAACCACCTGCACCCCGGCACCATGCTGACCTCCATGGTCAAGCGCGTCGATGTGGCCGTAAAGACCGCCTTCACCGAAGGTGCGAGTGGCGCTGTCTCCAGCGGCGTGACCTCCATCGGCCTGAAGGAACGCGGCGTGGACTGGGCGCTGGACAAGGACAACCGCGCGCTGGTGACGCCCGCGATGGAAACCCGGATGAACGCCATCCGGCAAGACATCGTGGACGGCAAGATCAAGATCACCGACGCCATGGCCACGGGCAAGTGCGACTGAGGACCAACCCGGACATGGAACACCGCAGGCAGCCCCTCCGCCAGGAGCACGAGGCCCCATGACATCCCCGCAGGCCGCAGGAGCGGCGTTCGCCATAGAGCTGCAGGGCATCACCAAGCGCTTCGGCACGGTCGTGGCCAACGACCGGGTCGACCTGCAAGTGCCCGCCGGCAGCATCCATGGCGTGGTCGGCGAGAACGGCGCCGGTAAATCCACGCTGATGTCCATCCTGTACGGCTTCTACCAAGCCGACGAGGGCAGCATCCGCCTGCACGGGCAGGCCGCGGCCATCCGCAACAGCGCGGACGCCATTGCACAGGGCATCGGCATGGTGCACCAGCACTTCATGTTGGTGGGCACGCTATCGGCACTGGACAACGTGCTGCTGGGCGCTGAGGGCAGCTGGCGCCTGGGGAACTCGCGGCGCCGCGCCCGGGAACGCCTGCAGGCGCTGATGGCGACCTATCGCCTGCAGGTAGACCTGGACGCCCAGGTGGACGACATGCCGGTGGGCGAACAACAGCGCCTGGAAATCCTCAAGGCGCTGTACCGGGGCGCCCGCATACTCATTCTTGACGAGCCCACCGGTGTGCTGACGCCGCAAGAGGCCAGCCAGTTGTTTGCCATCCTGCGCGAGCTTCGCGATCGGCAGGTGACCGTCGTCATCATCACGCACAAGCTGCAGGAGATCATGGACGTGACCGACCGGGTCACGGTCATGCGCGCCGGCCGCGTGGTGGCCGAGCGCCGCACCGCCGAGAGCAGCCGCGAAGAACTCGCCGAGCTGATGGTCGGCCGGCCCGTACTGCTGCAGGTGGACAAGCGCAAGCCGGCCGCACGCAGCCACGCCCTGGCACCCACGTTGTCGGTGCGCGAACTGGGTCTTGTCGATGCACGCGGCTGCATGCGCATGGTCGACGTGGGTTTTGACCTCTACCCCGGCGAAATCCTGGGTGTTGCAGGCGTCTCGGGCAATGGCCAGACAGAGTTGCTGCGTACGCTGGCAGGACTGCTGCAGCCCACGACTGGCAGCATGACCCTGGCAACAGACGGCGTACCGCACCACTTCACGTCACAGCGCTGGCTCGATGCCGGCGCATTGCGCAAGCTGGGCTGCGCCCATGTGCCCGAAGACCGGCTGAGCGAAGCTATCGTGAAGAACTTCAGCCTGCAGGAGTCCGCCGTGCTCGGCTACCAGGACGACGACACGCTGGCGCCCCCTGGCTGGCTGTCTCCAGCCCGGCTGCGCAAGCGCGCGATGCAGTTGATCAGCGCAATGGACGTCCGTCCGGCAGTGCCCACGCTGCGCACCGCCGACATGTCCGGCGGCAACCAGCAAAAGCTGGTGCTGGCACGCGAACTGGCACGCCAGCCCCGCCTCATGCTGGTGGGCCAGCCCACGCGCGGCGTGGATATCGGCGCCATAGAACGCATCTACCGGGAACTGATCAAGGCCCGCGACGCGGGCACCGCCATCCTGCTGGTGTCGGTCGAGCTGGAAGAGATCTTTGCCTTGAGCGATCGCATCATGGTGATGAATGGCGGCCGCGTGACCGGCATCGTCCCCACCGCCGAGGCCACGGTACGCGACATCGGCCTGCTCATGACGGCAGATGCCAGCCCCCAGGACATGACCCCATGAGTACCACGACGATTCCCGAGCCGCACGGCAACGGGGCCTCTCGCCCGGCACAACGGGCTCCCGCGCGGCTGCCCTGGTGGCTCACCGGCCTGGTGGTCCCGGCCCTGCAGGTGGCCCTGGCGCTGGGCGTGGCCTCGCTGGTGGTCCTGCTGGTGGGCGAAAGCCCGCTGGCCACCCTGCGCGTCATGCTCACCGGCGCCCTGGACCCGGCCAACGGCCTTGCCTCCACGCTGTACTACGCCACCAGCCTGACCTTCACCGGCCTGGCCGTGGCCGTGGCCTTCCACGCCGGCCTATTCAACATCGGCGGCGAAGGCCAGGCCTATGTCGCCGGATTGGGCGTGGCACTGGCCTGCCTCTGGCTGGACGGACGCCTGGGTGCACCGGCGATGTTCTGCGTGGCGATGCTAGCCGCCACTGCGGCGGGCGCATTCTGGGCCTGGATACCGGGCTACCTGCAGGCGCGGCGCGGCGCCCACGTGGTGGTAAGCACCATCATGTTCAACTACATCGCGGCCGGCCTGCTGAACTACATGCTGGTCAGCGCCATTGGCAGCGGCGGCATGGGCACCGAAACCCGCAGCTTCGCCCCCTCGGCCATGCTGCCCAAGCTGCACGAGGTGCTGGAGCCCTTGGGCATATCGCTGGCACCGTCCTTTCTGAACATCGCCACCCTGCTGGCGCTGTTGTGTGCCGCAGGTGTCTGGTGGCTGTTGTGGCGCACGCGCCTGGGCTACGCGCTGCGCCTGCTCGGGCACAGCCCGCGCGCCGCCCGCTATGCCGGCTTGTCGGCGGCATCACTCACCATCATTGCCATGCTGATATCGGGCGCGCTGGCCGGGCTGATGGCCGTCAACGACGTCTACGGCGCGCAGGGCCGGCTGGTGCTCAACTTCACCGGCGGCATGGGGTTTCTTGGAGTTGCCGTGGCCCTGATGGGGCGCAACCATCCCGTGGGCGTGCTGGCGGCCGCATTGCTGTTCGGCGCCCTCTACCAAGGCAGCACCGACCTGCAGCTGGATTTCCCGCGCATCAGCCCGGAGCTCATCCTGGTGATCCAGGGGCTGGTGGTGTTCTTCGTGGCGGCACTGGACCGCCTGGTGCGCGCGCCCGTGGAGCGCGGCTATCTCGCGTGGTCAAACCGGCAACGGCCGGATGCATGAGGAGTTGGACGTGGAAGACATCTGGTTGATGGTGCTGAGCACCTTGGCGTCCGCCATCCGGCTGGCCTGCCCCCTGGTGCTGGCGGCCATGGGCGGCATCCTGGCCGAGCGCTCGGGCATCGTGGACATCGGGCTGGAGGGGAAGATGCTGGCCGGCGCCTTTGCCGCGGCCACCACCGCCTCGCTGCTGGGTTCACCTTGGCTGGGCCTGCTGGGCGGCATGGCCGCGGGGGTCTTCTTCTCGATGCTGCATGGCGTGGCGACCATCCGCTACCGCGGCGATCAGGTTGTCTCGGGCATGGCCCTGAATTTCTTTGCGCTGGGCCTGACCATGGTGCTGGGGCAGGCCTGGTTCGAGCAAGGTGGCCAGACACCGGCGCTCGACGCCGCACAGCGCTTCACGCCCATCAACTTGCCGGGCGCAGAGACCTGGGCACGCCAGATCCCGGTGCTGGGCGACTTCTACCGCATCGTGCTGTCGGGACACTCCATACTGGTCTATGCCGCTTTCGCCATGCCGGCACTGCTGGCCTTCATGCTGGGGCATACGCGCTTCGGCCTGCGCCTGCGGGCAGCCGGGGAAGAGCCCAACGCAGTCGACACGGCAGGTGTATCCGTGGCAGGCGTGCGCACGCTGGCCCTCACCGCCACCGGCATGCTCTGCGGTGCGGCGGGCGCCTATATCTCCACCGCGCAGAACGCGGCCTTCAGCCGCGACATGACGGCCGGCAGCGGCTACATCGCGCTGGCCGCCGTCATCTTCGGCAAATGGCGCCCGTTGCCGGTACTGGGCGCCTGCCTGCTGTTCGGCCTGCTGACCGCACTCGAGGCCCGCCTGCAAGGCCAATCACTCCCGGGTTTGGGTACGATCCCGCCCCAGGTCTTCCAGGTCCTGCCCTATGTGCTGACCGTGGTGCTGCTCGCCGGCTTCATCGGCAAGGCAACACCACCCAAAGCGCTGGGCCGCCCCTACGTCAAAGAGCGCTGACTGCCAGCGCGACCTCACCCTATCCCAATCAGAACGAGACACTGCTCTTCACCATGGCGATCATCAACATCGGCTCCATCAACGTCGACCACAGCTACCGAGTCGAGCGCTTCATGCAGCCGGGCGAGACACTGACCTGCCGGCACTACGCGCGCGGCCTGGGCGGCAAGGGCATGAACCAGTCCATCGCCCTGCTCCGCGCCAATGCCGAGGTCTGCCACCTGGGCGCCGTCGGCCCGGGTGATGCCTGGGTGCAGGGGGCCATCGCAGACACCGGCATCGCGCTGAACGACCTGGTGATCTCCAGCTCGCTGGAGACCGGGCACGCCATCATCGAGGTCGATGCGGCTGGAGAAAACTGCATCCTGCTCTACCCCGGCGCCAACCACGCCCTCACCGCCGCCCACGTCAGCGCCGCCCTGGCGCGGCACCCCCACCACCGCTGGGTGCTGACCCAGAACGAAACCAGCGTGGTGGCCGACGCAATCGAGCTGGCCTACGCCGCAGGCCGCAAGGTGGCCTTCAACCCCGCGCCGTGCGACCCTTCCCTGGCCAAACTACCGCTGGAGCGCCTGGCCTTGCTCCTGGTCAATGAGGTCGAAGCCCGCCAGCTCAGTGGCTGCACTGGCATCGCGGAGGCATTTACCGCCCTGCGGCTGCGCTGCCCCCAAACACTGGTGGTGATGACACTCGGGGCCGATGGGCTGTGGGCGGCCCTTGGCGACCAGGAATGGCGCCTGCCGGCCCCGGCGACCAATGTGGTGGACACCACAGGTGCCGGCGACACAGTCACCGGCTACCTGCTCGCCGGGCTCGACGGCGGCATGGACACGCAGGCAGCGCTGGAGTTTGCGCTCCAGGCCGCGGCGATCACGGTATCTCGGCATGGCGCGTCGGCCTCGATACCGCACCGCCACGAGGTGCCCCTGCAACGCACAGAACAGATTTCCCTATGACAAGCATGAACATGACAAAGCACTCTCTCATCATCGATACCGATCCCGGCGTGGACGACGCGCTGGCCCTGCTGGTGGCCGCCTACAGCCCCGAGATCGAACTCGTCGGCCTGACCACCATCTTCGGCAACGTCAGCGTCGAGCAGGCCACCAAGAACGCCGGCTACCTGGTGTCGCTGATGCCCAAGCCGGTCCCTGTGGCCAAGGGCGCGAGCACGCCCCTGGTGCAGCCGCTGCACCCCTATCCAGACTTCGTGCACGGCCACAACGGCTTTGGTGACATCCCGCTGGAATACCCGGCCGATTTCGCCCCCATCGACCAGACCGCCGCGCAATTCATCGTCGACCAGATCAACGCACGTCCCGGTGAAATCACCCTCGTGCCGCTGGGCCCGCTCACCAACATCGCCCTGGCGCTGCACCTGTGCCCCGACATCGTGCACAAGGTCAAGCAAGTGGTGCTGATGGGCGGCGCCATCCACCGTGGCGGCAACGTGTCGCCAGCGGCGGAAGCCAACATCTGGAACGACCCGCATGCAGCCCAGGTCGTGTTCAGCGCCGCATGGCCCATCGTCATGGTCGGCCTGGACGTCACGCACCAGACCATCATGCCGGAGGCACGCATGCAGGCATTGCGCAGCGTCTCGCCCAAGGTCGGCAACTTCGTCGCTGACATCACGGCTTTCTACGCCAACTTCTATCGCAACACCGCCGGCTTCGATGGCTTCTCGGTGCACGACCCGGCCACCGTGGTGCAGATCCTGCACCCCGAACTGTTCGGCACCAAGCGCGGGCAGGTCGAGGTCGTGACCGAGGGCATTGCCGCCGGCAAGACCCTGTTCGGCCCCGCTGGCTTCCCCTATGCGGAACCCGGCTGGGGCAAGCGCGAAAACGTCGAGGTCTGCCTGAGCGTGGACGGCCCAGCCGTCCTGCAGGTGATCGAGGACGCGCTCCGCACCGCCCCCTGACCAACCCATAGCCGCACACCCCCTGCCATGGCACACGCACTACCCATTGCCAGCGTTGATCTGAACGACTACCGCAGCTCCGATCCACAGCGCAAGCAGCGCTTCGTGCAAGAGCTGGGCGATTCTTTCTCCAGCATCGGCTTTGCGGCCGTCACCGGGCACGACCTGGACGACAACCTGCAGAGCCGTCTGTTCAGCGAGGTCCAAGGTTTCTTCGCGCTGCAGGAAGACACCAAGCGCCGCTACGAAATCCCAGGCATCAAGGGGCAGCGCGGCTATAGCGCCTACGGCGCCGAAAAGGCGCGCAGCGAGAAAGTCGCGGACATGAAGGAGTTCTGGCAGCACGGCCAGACCCATGCCGAAGGCGATCCGCTGCAAGGGCAGGACCATGCCAATGTGGACGTGGCAGAGCGCCCGGACTTCACCCCGGTTTTGTGCAGCACCTACGCTGCACTGGAATCCACCGGGCGCGACCTGCTGCGCGCCATCGCCCTCTACCTGGACCTGCCCGAGCACTTCTTTGATGCACGCATCCAGGGTGGGCTCAGCATCCTGCGTGGCATCCACTACCCGCCGATCACGGTGGAACCACAGAGTGCCGTGCGCGCGGCGGCACACGAGGACATCAACCTCATCACGCTGCTGATGGGCGCCTCGGCCGAAGGCCTGGAGGTACGCACCAATGATGGCCGTTGGCTCCCCATCATGGCGCCTCCGGGCTACGTCACGCTCAATGTCGGTGACATGCTGCAGCGCCTGACCAACAAGCGCCTGGTCTCGACCACGCACCGTGTGGTGAACCCGCCGCGCGAGCGCTGGGGCCAGTCGCGCTATTCCGTGCCCTTCTTCCTGCACCCGCGCCCGGAAATGGACCTGAGCTGCCTGCCGAGTTGCGTCGATGCGACGCACCCCAAGCAGTTCACCGACACCACGGCACACGACTATCTGCAGGAACGCCTGCGGGAAATCCGGGCCTCCAAGGCCTCCTAGCCAAGCCGCCGCCTAGACGTCTGCCGCTCGTACGCGCGGCAGGCGCAGCGCTGCGCGCGTGCCTGCGGAAATGCGCCGCGCGCCCAGCCGCAGTCCACGGCGAGACACCGCTCCAACGCTCTGGCATGAAATCTGCGTAAAGCAATGCAAACGTTGTCGTAAGCGTTTTCATGCACATGTAATAAGCATCTCGCACCATTTACGTTTAACCGCCCGGTAGTCCCATGCTCCATTTCGACGAAACCCCTTCCCGCAAGGCCCACATCGAAATCATTCCGATGATCGACGTGATGATGTTCCTGCTGGTCTTCTTCGTGCTGATCAGCACCAATGTGATACCGGCCTTCGGCATCAAGACCAAGCTGCCGGACAGCAGCACCGCACAGTCCGCAGCAGCCAGCAAGCCGCCCGTGGTCGTGACGCTGCAGGAAGACGGTTCGGTGGCCCTCAACGGCGACCGCCTGGCATCGACGGAACTGCCCCAGCGCATCAACGCCATGCACCGCAAGGACCCAGAGGCGCGCTACCTGGTCAACGCCGACCAGGCCGTGAAATGGAACGAAGTGGTTTCGGTGATGGACGCCCTGCGCTCGCAAGGCATAGAGGCCATCACCTTTGCAACCAAGAAGGTTGGCGGCTGATGTCCTGGTTGTATCGCCACCGCGACGCCGTGGCCCGCTCGGCCACCCTCGCACTCACTGCGCTGGGCGGGCTGGCCTGGTACTTCACGCCGCATGCGACGCCGGTGCACAAGGAAGCCCCGCGCGAGATCGCGATCCGCATGGAGACGCCGCCCGAGCCCGCACCTCCACCACCGCCGCCGCCCCCGCCACCACCAGCAGCTCCACCACCGCCGCCCATTGCCAAAGCGCCCCCGCCGCCGCGCGCACAACCCGCCCCGGCACCTGCTCCTGCGCCCGCGCAAACGTTTGCACAAGCGGAGCCAGCCCCGGCAACCCCACCGGCGCCGCCCGCGCCGCCGCAGCCACCGGCACCCGTGCCTCCGCCGCCAGCGCCTCCGGCCCCGCCCGCACCGCCACCGGCAGCACGGGCAGCGCCTTCGCAGTCGGCCGAAGCCAGCTACCTCGGGCAGCTACGCGGCTACCTGCATGAGATCAAGCGCTACCCCAGCAGCCGCGAGGCGCGCCAGACGCGCCCCGTGGGCACGGTCGGCGTGTGGATCGAACTCGACCGCGGCGGCAAGCTGGTCACGGCAGGCGTCGACTCCAGCTCGGGTTCCATGATCCTGGACCAGGAGGCGCTGCGCACCGTGCGCACCGGCACCTACCAGCCCTTCCCGGCCGACACCTACCCGGGACAAAACACCCACCGCTTCGTCATGCAGCTCGA
This sequence comes from Xylophilus sp. GW821-FHT01B05, assembly GCA_038961845.1. Classification (NCBI taxonomy): domain Bacteria; kingdom Pseudomonadati; phylum Pseudomonadota; class Betaproteobacteria; order Burkholderiales; genus Xylophilus; species Xylophilus sp. GW821-FHT01B05. The sequence continues at coordinate 1,250,380 of CP152408.1, read as the reverse complement.
GTACCAGCTGTCGAGCGGCGGCTGAACGCCATTTCTTTCTCACCGTTTCCCCCTCCCCACTCCTTCGACCGCAACGCACGAGAGGCTACCCATGAGCAGCAACGTATTCCGGCTTCACCCCCTGGCCCTGGCCGCCCTGTTGGCCGGCATGGCGACAGTCACACACGCACAAACCTCGTCCTCCCCCAGCCAGGTAGGCACCATCACGGTCACCGGTGAAGGCGACGAGATGGGCACCGGCCTCATGATCGAGGAGGACGTACCCAAGGCCAAGAGCACGGTCACCAAGGCGCAACTGGAGAAGATGCGCGCCACCAGCAACCCGTTCCAGGCGCTGAGCCTGCTGCCTGGCGTGAATGCCGCCAGCACCGACGCCACCGGCCTGTTCGGCGGCAACCTGCGCGTGCGCGGCTTCAACAGCGACCAGATGGGCTTCACCATCGACGGCGCGCCGGTCAATGACTCGGGCAGCTTCGCGGTCTATCCGCAGGAATACACCGACAGCGAAAACCTGTGCGAGATGTTCGTCACGCAGGGTGCCACCGACAACGAAGCCCCGCACGTGGGCGCCTCTGGTGGCAACGTCGGCCTGGTCACCTGCGGCCCGCAAGACGAGCGCCGCATTCGCCTGGCACAGACCATTGGCCAGAACAACCTGCGCCGCAGCTTCATCCGCTACGACACCGGCAAGATTGGCGATTTCAGCGCCTTCATTTCCTATTCCAAGACCAAGGCCGACAAGTGGACCGGCACTGGTGGCGCCGACCGTGACCACATCGACTTCAAGGCCAACTACAGGATTGCCGGCGTGGACCTGTCGGCCGGCCTGCTCTACAACAACGCACTCAACAACAACTACCGCAGCGTCACCCTGGCGCAGGCAGCCTCGCTGGGCTACGGCACCGATTTCAGCAAGGTAGTGCCCCTGCACCTGACGCCGGTCAACGGCACTGCGCAAGTAGAGCCATCGAACTACGCCGACAACGCGGCCTACTACGGCTACGCGCTCAACCCGTTCAAGAACTACCTGGCCACGTTCAAGGCCAGCACCCAGCTCACGCCCAATACCCGCCTGGATATCGACCCCTACTTCTGGTATGGCTACGGCACCGGCGGCGTGCAGCAAACCACCCTGCGCGAAGGCACTGGCACCACGGCTCTGGGCGGCGGCATCACCGACCTCAATGGCGACGGCGACCGGCTCGACACCATCCGCGTCTACCGCGGCAGCCTGACGCAAACCTACCGCCCAGGCGTGACCGCCAAGGTCACCCACGTCATCGACAACCACAAGATCATGGGCGGCTTCTGGTTCGAGCGCGCGCGCCACATCCAGACCCAACCTGCATCGCTGATCGGCAACGATGGCAACGTAGCCAGCGTCTGGCTCGACAACGACGCCTCGCTCGTGCACCTGGCCAATGGCCAGCTCTACCAGGGTCGCAACCAGATCACGGTCAGCACCGGCAAGAGCGTGTTCCTGCAGGACACCATCGACCTGATGAACAGCCGCCTGCAGATCACGCCAGCCTTCAGCTACCGCCAGATCGAACGCGACTACAACAACTTCTCCAATGCCGGGAGCGGCCAGGGCATCGACTACAACATCGTCAAGAAGAGCAGCAAGCCGCTGCCTTCGCTGGGCATCAACTACAAGATCAACGACCGCACAAGCAGCTTTGCCAACATCTCGCGCAACATGAAGGTGCCCGGCAACTTCGTGTTCCAAGGTGGCCCGGCCGTAGCCAACGTAATCAGCAACCTGATCAAGCCGGAAATCTCGACCAACTACGAGATCGGTGCCCGCTACCGCGGTACGAACTTCAACTCCTCGCTGACGGCCTTCTATGTCGACTTCAGGGACCGCCTGGCCAGCAGCTACAGCCAGGAAACCAATTCGACGACCAACTACAACGTCGGCAAGTCGACCATCAAGGGCCTGGAGTTCGAGCTTGGCACCGTGCCGGTGAAGGGCTACAGCGCCTATAGCTCGCTGTCCTATACCCAGAGCACCATCAACCAGGACATGCGCACCGGCATCAACACCTATGCCCCCACCGATGGCAAGCAGTTCCCGGATACGCCCAAGCTGATGGGTGCACTGTCGCTGCAATATGCAGAAGGCCCCTTCATGGCCAACGTGGCAGCCAAGTACACCGGCGCGCGCTACCTCACGCTAGTCAACGACGTGAAGATCGGCGGCTACACCACCGTGGACCTGAACCTGGCCTACCGCATGCCCAGCACCACGTGGCTCAAGAACCCCACAGTGCGCTTCAACGTCTCCAACCTGTTCGACAAGAAGTACTACCTGGCCAACGCTGGCAGCGGCTCCAACATCGGCGTGACCTCCGCAGACAACCCCAACGTCTACTTCGGTGCACCGCGCTTCTCCAGCATCTCCCTGCAAGCGGACTTCTGATCGCCGGCCTTTTTTCTCCAGAGATTCCATGAACTTCAATTTCATTCACGACATCGTGCTGTGGGCGATGGCCGTGCTGCTGACCGCAGCAGTGGCCGTCATCATCGAGCGCGGCATTTACTTCAACTATGTCGAGCGCTCCCGCAAACGCCTGCTGGGCCTGCTCAGCAAGGGCGACACCGTCGCACTCGACAAGGAGCTGCAAGAGAACGAAGCCCCGCATGCCCGCATGCTCAATGGCGTGCGCCTGATCAAGGGCGCCAGCAGCGAGAACATCGAGATGAAGGTGCAGGCGCTCTACCTGAAGCAGCAGCCGCTGTTGCGGCGCATGCTGTGGCTGGTGGACACCACCATCACGCTGTCGCCGCTGCTGGGCCTGCTTGGCACCATCCTGGGCATCATCGACACGTTCACGGCGCTGGCCGCCGCGGGCACGTCTGATCCCCAGGCGGTCAGCCGCGGCATCGGTACGGCGCTGATCGCCACCGGCGCCGGCATCGGCATTGCGGTGATCGGCCTGGTGTTCAACAACTGGTTCAACGAGCGCGTCGAGCGTATCAACGAACAATTGAAGGTCATCGCGCTCGAGAACGCTGACTCAGGCAAGGCCTGAACCCAGGGCTCCAAGGACACACGCCATGGGATTGCCAGATCTTGGTTCCTTGAAAGAGCGCCCGGCCCTGCCGGCGCGCCGGGCCGCGCTGTTCGCCGCGCGCGACGCCATGGCAACGGCAGCCATCGCCGCAGCCGCCTCGCCCGCCCTGGCGCTGCCTGCGGCCCAGGCCAAGCGCCCGGCCCTGAACGTGGTGCACGGCTTTTGCGACCAACAGAGCATGTCGCTGTGGTTGCAGGCCCGCTCTTCGCAGACCTTCGACGTGGTGTGCACGCCGCAGACCGGCGGCGCGCCGGTGCAGCGCCTGCGCGTGCAACCCGACCCGCGCGAGGACTACGCCACCACGCTGCGCCTGGCCGGCCTGGAGCCCGGCACGGCCTACCGCTACACCGTGCGCAGCGCACAAGCCGGCCAATCCACCGTGCTGGCACAGGGCGAATTCCGCACCCAGCCCCTGTGGCAGTGGCGCGGCGACCCGCCAACGGTGCGCATCGCCACCGGCTCCTGCGCCTACCTGAACGACGGCCGCTTCGACCGCCCGGGCACGCCCTATGGGGCTGGCGAGGAAATCTTCGACTGCATCGCGGCCGAGCGCGCCGACCTGATGCTCTGGCTGGGCGACAACATCTACCTGCGCGAGCCCGAATGGACCAGCCTGGAAGGCATCAACCAGCGCTACCGCTTCTACCGCGAGCACCCGGCCCTGCGCAAGCTGTGGCAGGCCAGCCCGCACGTGGCGATCTGGGACGACCATGACTTCGGGCCCAACGACAGCAACGCCACCTTCGTCAACCGCGGCTGGACCCGCGCCATGTTCGACCGCTACTGGCCCACGCCCTTCGCCCCGCAGCAAGACGGCACCTACGGCATGGTCAGCGTGGGCGACATCGACATCTTCATGCTCGACGACCGCAGCAGCCGCGCCCCCGACACCTGGCCCGAGGACGACCCGGACAAGACCATGTTCGGCCCCACCCAGATGCGCTGGCTGCAGGGCGCCCTGCTGTCATCGCGCGCGCGCTTCAAGCTCGTGGCCGGTGGCAGCCAGTTCTGGAACAAGACCAGCCGCTTCGACTGCCTGACCCACTACCCGGCCGAGGAAGCCCGCCTGCGCAACTGGCTGGAGGCGCGCAAGATTCCCGGCGTGGTGTTTTTGAGCGGCGACCGCCACTTCGCACAACTGCTGCGCATCGAGCGGCCCGGCCTGTACCCGCTGTACGAGTTGACGACTTCGGCACTGACCTCCAGCCCGCCAGCCAAGATCGACCAGGCCGAGCTCGACAACCCGGACCTCGCGCCCGGCACGCTCTACCCGCAGCGCAACTACGCCGTCATCACCGCCAGCGGGCCGGCCAAGGCACGTGAACTGCGCATAGAGCTGAAGAGCAATACCGGCGCCCTGGTCTGGGAATGGAAGGCCAGCGCGGCAGAACTGGCCGCGCCCCAGGCGGCCTGAGGCGGGCCGGCCTGCGCCTGGAAAATATTAGCCAAATATGCCTTTAGCCCAGGCGCAGCCTGGGCTAATAGCTATCTATTTAATAGCTACAGCGGACACCTCTTCTTAGTGGCCGTCGAAGTCCAGCAAGGTAAAGAGCTGCAGCCCGCTGTCGCGCAAGCGCTGCGAGCCGCCCAGCTCCGGCAGGTCGATGATGGCCGCGCCCTCGGTCACCGTGGCGCCCAGGCGCTCCAGCAGCTTCTTGCCGGCCATCATGGTGCCGCCGGTGGCAATCAGGTCATCCACCAACAGCACGCGGTCACCGGGCTTGACCGCATCGGCATGCAGCTCGACCGTGGCGCTGCCGTATTCCAGCTCGTAGGTTTCTTCCACCGTGGTGAAGGGCAGCTTGCCCTTCTTGCGGATCGGCACAAAGCCCACGCCCAGCTCGTAGGCGATCACCGCGCCCAGGATGAAGCCGCGCGCGTCCAGCCCGGCCACCACGTCGGGCCGCATGGCGCGGTCCATGTAGCGGTGCAGAAAGGCATCGATCAGCACCCGGAACACCTTCGGGTCCTGCAGCAGCGGCGTGATGTCGCGAAACTGCACGCCCGGCGCCGGCCAGTCGGGCACGGTGCGAATGTGGCGGCGAAGGTAGTCTCGGATGTTGCTATGGGGCATGGTGGTCGTCTCTAGTGTCGCGTCAAGTGTGATGTGACGGGAGTGCGCGAAGCCATCGGCGTGCAGCGCAAGGCGTAGGCCGCAGCCCAGGCTGAAGCCTGGGCAAGGACTGCAACGCGGCGATGCGCGGTGAGGGCAAGTGCACGCCGGCAGATCATGCTTGACGCGACACTAGGGATAGAAGGCCAGCAGGCTATAGCCCGCCACACGGGCGCCGCCCGGAAGCTCTTGCAGTTGCACCGGCAGCACCCCGCTCCAGACGCCGCGCGTCGGCAGCACGGTGGGCGCGCGCAACTCTTCTGGCATCAGCACGCGCCGCACCAGCGGCTGGCCATCAGCGTCAGACAGCGTCAGCTCCAGCGCCGGCATGGCCAGCGGCGTGTGGGCCGTGTTGCGCAGGTCAAGGCTGAACTGGTAGAGATCGCCGCGCGTCTTGTTGAAGGCCGAGCCCTCGATCACCACCGCGTCGATCTGCCGGCGCGGCCCCACGGAGCAGGACAGCGGCGCGCACAACGCCGCCAGCGCCGGGCGCAGCGAGGGCGCCATGGCGGCAATGCGGTCGCGCTCCTGCAGGCCGGCCTGCAGCAACAGCAGCAGGAGCAGGCCCGCGCACACCAGCAGCGACGCCACCACCACCGCCGGCCGGCGCCAGAAGGCGCGCCGCTCGGCATCGCGCACGAAACCGAGTTGCTGCAGTACCGCGTCTTCGTCCTCGTCCGGCTCGGCCGCCTCTTCCGCCGTGCCCGCCAGCGGCGCTGTCGGCACGGCAAAGGCCGGCTCGTACAGCATGCTCTGCGGCATGTCGGTATCGGCGGTCTGCAGCAGCAGCGCCGAGGGCACGTCCTCGCTCAGCACCGGCACCGGTGGCGCGGCGCTTTCGTCTTCAGGCACGGGGGCTGGTTCGGACGCCTGCGGTTCGTCGGGAATCTCGTCCAGTGCCGCATCGTCTTCAACCGGCGCGCCGGTAGCCGTACGGCGCAACAGCGTGTTGGCGACCGACCGGCGCACCCAGACCGCAGGTGGTTCGGCTTGCGGTACAGGTGGGGGCGATGGCGGCGGCGCGTCGGCCTCGGCGGCGGGTGCCGGGTCTTCTGCGGTGCCCTGGTCGAAGCCCGCATCAGCATCGATGTAAGAGCCGTCTGCCGCCGCCTGGGCCACTTCCTCGCGCGACTGCAGATGGCGCGAGGCATCGAAGATGTCGGTGCAGTGGCCGCAACGCACCCAGCCCTCAGAGATCCTGAGCTGGTCGGGCACGATCTTGAACATCGTGCCGCAAGCCGGGCAGCGTGTGATGAGGCTCATGCGCGGGCCATTGTAGGGACGGCCTAGCCGGCCAGGCTCATGCCGGGGCCCGGCGCGCCGTCATCAGGATCCAGCCGTCCTCGGTGTCGGCCACTTCCAGCGCCAGGTAAGGCGCATAGGCCTCCTGCAGCTCTTCGGCCTGGCGCGCCAGGATGCCGGCCAGCACCAGCGCGCCACCTGGCGCGACATAGGCGCACAGCAGCGGCGCCAGCACCTTGAGCGGCGTCGCCAGGATGTTGGCCAGCACCGTGTCATAGACACCGCGCGCCTGGTCGGGCAGGCCAGCCTGCAGGGCGGCGGCATTGGCCGTGGCGTTCTGCAGGGTGGACTGCACCGCAGCGTCGTCGATATCGACGGCGTCGATCTCTGCCGCGCCGTACTTGGCCGCACCAATGGCCAGGATGCCCGAGCCACAGCCGTAATCCAGCACGCGGCCCAGCGGCGCGGGCTGCCGCGCAATCCAGCGCAGGCACATGCGCGTGGTCGGGTGCGTGCCGGTGCCAAAGGCCAGGCCCGGGTCCAGGCGGATCACGTGCACCGCCTGCGCCGGCGGCTCGTGCCAGGTCGGCACGATCCAGAAATCTGGCGTGATCTCGACCGGCGCGAACTGCGACTGCGTCAGGCGCACCCAGTCCTGCTCGGGCACCTCGGCCACGTCCAGCACCTGGCAGTCGGCAAAGAAGTCCTGCGCCGACAGCAGTGCCGCAGCCTCGCGCGCAGCGGCCTCGGCCGGGAACAGCGCCAGCACCCGCGAGCGCTGCCAGCCATCCTTGGGCGGCGGCATGCCGGGCTCGCCGAACAAGGCCTGCTCGGCATCGGTCTGGGCGTCGGCGTCCTCGACGCTGACGGACAAGGCATCGAGCGCATCCAGCGCATCGCTGATCGACTCGATGCGTTCCTCGGGCGCCAACAGGCGTAGTTCAAACATAGATCTCTATTTCCACCGCGCCATGGCGCATCCCAATCCCAAGAACACCGCAGAACCGGCTTTGCCGGGCCGCAGGTGTTGCCCCCGGTAGGGGGTTGGCGGCTACGCGAAGCGAGCAAGCCTGGGGGCGAGCTTTACCTTTTGTGTTGCGCCAGCCACTCTTCCAGGTAGTGAATATTGGTGCCACCTTCCTGGAAGCGCGCGTCCACCATCAGCTCGCGGTGCAGCGGGATGTTGGTGTTGATGCCTTCGATCACCGTCTCCAGCAGCGCCGTGCGCATGCGGCCCAGCGCCTGCTCGCGGGTATCGCCGTGCACGATGATCTTGCCGATCATCGAGTCGTAGTTCGGCGGCACGAAGTAGTTGGTGTAGGCATGCGAATCCACCCGCACGCCGGGGCCGCCCGGCGGGTGCCAGGTGGTGATGCGGCCAGGCGAAGGCGTGAACTTGTAGGCGTCTTCGGCGTTGACGCGGCATTCGATGGCGTGGCCGCGCAGTTGCACCTGGCGCTGCGTAAAAGGCAGCTTCTCGCCAGCGGCGACCAGGATCTGCGTCTTCACGATGTCGATGCCGGTGATCAGCTCGGTCACCGGATGCTCCACCTGCACGCGGGTGTTCATCTCGATGAAGTAGAACTCGCCGTCTTCGTAGAGGAACTCGAAGGTGCCGGCGCCGCGGTAGCCAATCTTCTTGCAGGCGGCCACGCAGCGCTCGCCAATGCGCTCGATCAGCTTGCGCGGGATGCCTGGCGCTGGCGCTTCCTCGATCACCTTCTGGTGGCGGCGCTGCATGGAGCAGTCGCGCTCGCCCAGGTAGACGGCGTTCTTGTGCTTGTCGGCGAGGATCTGGATCTCGATGTGGCGCGGGTTCTGGAGGTATTTCTCCATGTACACGGCCGGATTGCCAAAGGCAGCACCGGCCTCGGCCTTGGTCATCTGCACCGCGTTGATCACGGCAGCCTCGGTGTGGACCACGCGCATGCCGCGCCCGCCACCGCCGCCTGCGGCCTTGATGATGACCGGGTAGCCAATGGACTTGGCGATGCGCTTGATCACGACAGGGTCGTCCGGCAGCTCGCCTTCAGAGCCGGGCACGCAGGGCACGCCGGCCTTCATCATCGATTGCTTGGCCGACACCTTGTCGCCCATGATGCGGATCGACTCGGGCGTGGGGCCAATGAACTGGAAGCCGCTCTTCTCCACGCGCTCGGCAAAGTCGGCGTTCTCGCTGAGAAAACCGTAGCCGGGGTGGATGGCTTCGGCGTCGGTCACTTCCGCAGCGGAAATGATGGCTGGCATATTCAGGTACGAGTGCTGCGACGCCGCCGGGCCGATGCACACCGCCTCGTCAGCCAGCTTGACGTACTTGGCGTCGCGGTCGGCCTCGGAGTACACCATGACGGCGGTAACGCCCATTTCGCGGCAGGCGCGCTGGACACGAAGGGCGATTTCGCCACGATTGGCGATAAGAATCTTCTTGAACATGAAGCGTATCCGCCCGGCCTCAAGCGATCACGAACAGCGATTGGCCGTACTCGACGGCCTGTCCGTTCTCGGCCAGGATCTGGACGATCGTGCCGCTCTTGTCGGCCTCGATCTCATTGAGGATCTTCATGGCTTCAATGATGCAGATGGTGTCGCCCTGCTTGACCTGGGAGCCCACTTCCACGAAGGCCTTGGCGCCCGGGCTGGCAGCGTGGTAGAGCGTGCCGACCATGGGCGACTTGACGATGTGGCCAGCCGGCACTTCGGGTGCAGCGGCAACGGCGGGCGCGGCGGCTGCGGCAGGAGCCGCTGCAGCGGCCGGTGCCAGCACCGGTGCCGGGATGAACTGCGGCACCACGGCGCCGCCACCTTTGACAATGCGGACCTTGCCCTCGGCTTCGGTGATTTCCAGTTCCGAGACGTTCGACTCTGATACGAGGTCGATCAAGGTTTTCAGCTTGCGCAGGTCCATGGGGGCTCCGACGGGCACGTGTAAGGTGCGTGTAAAAAACAGAGCGCGAATTTACTCCAATTCGGGCTTAGTTCGAGCTTCTGGACCCAATTTCTCGTAAATCCCAAGGACAAGAACGAGAAAGGAACATGAAACAAAGCGGCCGCAAGGGGCCGCCGTGGGCTCAGGCCCTGGACCAGGAGGCCAGATCGTCGTGGCTGAGCTGGCCCATTTTACGGTGCAGCACCGCCCCATCCTGACCGATAGCAACCGTAAAGGGAAGACCGCCCTGCGTATTGCCCAAAGTCTTGGACAGGTCCGTGCCCTGCAGCCCGGCCATGGCGATGGGGAAGGCCACCGGCGTTTTCTGCAGAAAACGGCGCACCGATGAGGGCTGGTCCACCGCCACGCCCAGCACCTGCCAGGCGGCGCCGGCACGGCCGGCCTGCTCGCGGTGGAAGCTGTCGAGCATGGGCAACTCTTCGACGCAAGGCGGGCACCAGGTGGCCCAGAAGTTGACCAGCAGCGGGCGGCCACGCAGCGCTTGCAGGTCCAGCGGCGCGCCGGCCGGTGTCTCGAAACTTTGCTGCCACAGCGCATCGGCGGTATCGCCAGAAGCAGCGCCAGCAGATGTGGCATAGCGGCGCCAGGACAGCCCCGCGCCCGCCAGCAGCGCCACCACGGCGGCCGAGCCGAGCAGCCAGCGCCGGCTCGAATGCGCCCCCTCCAGAACAACGGGAACAGGGGCGTGGTCAGGTTCAGTCATGCGGAAATGAAAATTCAGTCGTTCGTCAACAAGGCTTGCACGGCGGCGATGTCGCCGCGCGGTGCGCGGCCGCGTGCATCGGGCCGCAGGGCGCCGCGCAAATCATCCAGATCGTAGATCAGCAGGTGTATCCCCACGATCTCGCCCAGTTCACGTGAGCGCACGGCCAGGGTCAGCGCCTCGACCTGTTCGCCGTGCAGGCCGGTCACGGTCTGCGGCTCGTAGTCCACATGGTGGTCGATCAGCGCGATTTCGGCGGACTTGCAGTCGTCACAGAACAATTGCAGGTAGATATCAGAGCGCCGCGTGGCCGTGCCGTGCCACACGGCGCCGCCCAGATAGGGACGGAATTCCGCCATGCGCTGCATCCAGACAAGGGCCAGCGCGCGCAACTTGCGCAGTTCTTCCGGCTGCGTGTCGGAGCAGAAGATCTGGATGTAGCCGTGCACCGCGTCCTCCATTGCCTCGTTGTCAGGCAATGCGCTGCGGGCCGGCAGGCCGAGCAGCTTCAGGGCACGGCGCTTGGCGGCGCCATATTCCAATCCCTCCTCCACCACGAGCCGGGCTGCGGTCGCGGCGATCTCGGCTTTGAGCGTGTCCATGGTGGTCATTCCTTGGTCGACAAGCTTCATTCTCGCCGCAAGCCGGCGCTACAGCACGGCCAACGCAGCAAATGCTCATTTATTTATAGCTGCAAGCCCAGGCAGCGCCTGGACTTCGGGCCTTATTTTTCTAAAACCTAGAATGCCAACCCATGCACATCCACATTCTCGGCATCTGCGGCACCTTCATGGGCGGCCTGGCGGCTTTGGCACGCGAGGCGGGCCACCGCGTCACCGGCTGCGACGCCGGCGTCTACCCGCCCATGAGCGACCAACTGCGCGCACTGGGCATCGATCTGGTCGAAGGTTTTGGTGCCGAGCAACTGGCGCTGGCGCCCGATGTGTTCGTGGTCGGCAACGTGGTGAGCCGGGCGCGCCTGGCCGACGGCACGCCTAAATTCCCGCTGATGGAAGCCATCCTCGACACCGGCGCCCGCTACACCAGCGGCCCGCAGTGGCTGGCCGAAGAGGTGCTGCAGGGCCGCCATGTGCTGGCGGTGGCAGGCACGCATGGCAAGACCACCACCACCTCGATGCTGGCCTGGGTGCTGGAAGCCACTGGGCGCCAGCCGGGTTTCTTGGTGGGCGGCGTGCCACAGAACTTTGGCATTTCTGCCCGGCTCGGGCCGGCTGATGCGCCCTTTGTGATCGAAGCAGACGAGTACGACACCGCCTTCTTCGACAAGCGCAGCAAGTTCGTGCACTACCGGCCGCGCACCGCGATCCTGAACAACCTGGAGTTCGATCACGCCGACATCTTTGATGATCTTGCAGCGATCGAGCGGCAATTCCACCACCTGGTACGCACCGTACCCGCCACCGGCCGCATCGTGGTGAACGCCACCGAAGACAGCCTGCAGCGCGTGCTGCGCCAGGGCTGCTGGAGCGAAGTGCGCAATTTTGGCGCAAAAGACAGCGATTTCAGCGCAGATGGCGAGCCGCACGCATTCGACGTGCTGCGCGCAGGCCAGCGCGTGGGCCGGGTCGAATGGGCGCTCGGCGGCGTGCACAACCAGCACAACGCACTGGCCGCCATCGCCGCGGCCGAGCACCTGGGCGTGGCGCCGGCCGATGTGGCCGCTGCGCTGGCCGGCTTTGCCAACGTCAAGCGCCGCATGGAGGTGCGCGGCACGGCTGGTGGCGTCACCGTCTACGACGACTTTGCCCACCACCCGACCGCCATCCACACCACGCTGGACGGCCTGCGCCGGCGCCTGCCGCAGGGCGAGCGCATCCTGGCGGTGTTCGAGCCGCGCAGCAACACCATGAAGCTGGGCGCCATGGCGGCGCAATTGCCCTGGAGCCTGGAAGCGGCCGATCTGGCTTTCTGCCACGTCGCCGGACTGGACTGGGATGTGGCCGCCGCGCTGGCGCCCATGGGCGCGCGCGCGCAGGTCGCCGGCAATATCGACACGCTGCTGGCCCAGGTGCTGGCCGCAGCGCGCCCCGGCGACCACGTGGTGTGCATGAGCAACGGCGGCTTTGGCGGCGTGCACGCCAGGCTGCTGGCGGCACTCGCTTCAAAATAGATAGCTAGAAACCCAGGATACACCTGGGCTTTAGCCACTTTTCTTCAAAATTCCTTTTTCAGGCCTTGCGCCGCTGGGCCACGGCATCAGCCAGCAGGGCCAGGGTTTCGACCGAGTCGTCCCAGCCGATGCAGGCGTCGGTGATGCTCTTGCCGTATTCCAGCGCGCCGGCATCGTCCTTGCCGGGCGTGAACTTCTGCGCACCGGCCTGCAGGTGGCTTTCCACCATCACGCCGAACACGCTGCGCGAGCCGCCGGCGATCTGCGCGGCGATGTCGGCGGCGACCACCTTCTGGCGCTCGTGCTGCTTGCTGCTGTTGGCATGGCTGCAGTCGACCATCAGCGTGGGCGGCAGGCCGGCCTTTTCCAGGTCGGCGCAGGCCGAGGCGACGCTGGCCGCGTCGTAGTTGGGCGCCTTGCCGCCGCGCAGGATGACGTGGCAGTCCTGGTTGCCCTCGGTCTGCACGATGGCGACCTGGCCGTTCTTGTGCACCGACAGAAAGTGGTGGCCGCGCGCGGCCGCCTGGATGGCGTCGGTGGCGATACGAATGTTGCCGTCGGTGCCGTTCTTGAAGCCGATCGGCGCGCTGATACCCGAGGCCAGTTCGCGGTGCACCTGGCTCTCGGTGGTGCGCGCGCCGATGGCGCCCCAGGCGATCAGGTCGCCGATGTACTGGGGCGAGATCACGTCCAGGAACTCGCTGCCCGCGGGCAGGCCGGCGCGGTTGATGTCGATCAGCAGCTGGCGCGCCATGCGCAGGCCTTCATCGATGCGGTAGCTCTCGTCCAGGTAGGGGTCATTGATCAGGCCCTTCCAGCCGACGGTGGTGCGCGGCTTCTCGAAGTACACGCGCATCACGATCTCCAGCGTGCCGGCGTGCTTGTCGCGCTCGACCTTCAGGCGGCGCGCGTATTCCACGGCGGCGGCCGGATCATGGATGGAGCAGGGCCCGATCACCACCAGCAGCCGGTCGTCGGTGCCGGCCATGATGTTGTGGATGTTGCGGCGGGTGTTGCTGATGAGCGATTCCACCGGCGTTCCCTGGATCGGGAAGAAGCGGATCAGATGTTCTGGAGGCGGGAGCACGGTGATGTCCTTGATGCGTTCGTCGTCGGTTCGGCTGGTTTTGTCGACGTGCGCATACCAAGGCTCGCTGGTCGAGGCCTGGGGCTGGGATACGGCTGCATTCATCGGGAGGCTCCTTCGGAACAATCGTGGGAAAGGCGGGTGGATCGGGGGACTGGGAATGTCGGGGCCAAAAAAAACCGCCGGGCTTTGCAGCTGCGGCGGTTTAGTTCGGGAGGTGTGTCGGGTGCTTACGCGCTCGCCTCTCGTCCGCCTGGGACAGAGAACCAAAAGTAAAAGTAAAAAGCGGCGCGCAGAGACATAAGGTGCGCAATCTAGCACAGATCGGGCGCCGCACGGGAAACCGGCCCTCAGCCAGTGTCGAAGCGGTCCTACGGCGGGCCGGCTGCGACGACGACGCCAGCGCTGGCTATTTTTTTCTAACTTCACCCGCAGTCGCCCAGGAGAAGCCGGAATGCGCCAGCACCGGCGGCGACCATTTCATCCATTCATCCATTGGAGCCGCTATGACCACCACTGCTGCGTACGCCGACGAGCCAACGTCCTGGACCGCCACCGTTTCCTGGGGCGCGGTCTTTGCCGGGCTGGTGCTATCCCTGATCGCCTACCTGGTGCTGTCGGTGCTGGGCGCAGCCATCGGTGCCTCGGCCATCGATCCCATCGGTGACCGCAACCCCTTCAGCAACTTTGGCGTCGGGGCCGGCATCTGGGCCGGCCTCACGACGCTGGTGGCGATTGCCATCGGTGGCTTTGTTGCGGGCTATCTGTCACGCCGCTCAGGCGCGCTGCACGGCCTGCTGGCCTGGGCGCTGACCACGCTCGCCACGGTCTACCTGCTGGTGAGCGCCACCGGCGGCGCACTGAGCCTGGCCGGCAGCGCCGCCAAGACCGGCCTGAACGTGGCCGGGTCGGTGGCCAGCGCCGGCGCGTCTGCCGCCGGGCCGGCCATTGGCGATGCCATCAAGGGCCAGCTGAACCAGGCCGGCATCTCGCTGGATGCGGGCAGCCTGCAGTCGCAGCTGGACACGCTGCTGCGCCAGACCGGCAAGGTCGAGCTGCAGCCCGAGAACCTGAAGTCGCAGGCCCAGGACGCCGTGGACTCGGGCCAGGCCCAGGCCGCCAGCACCGCCGCCAACCCGCAATCCGCCGACACCGACGCCAAGGACTGGCTGAGCGGCGTGCTGCAGCGCGGCAGCAACACGCTGAACGCCGCCGACAAGGACGCACTGGTCAACATCATCGCGGCCCGCACCGGCAAGACGCGCGACGAGGCCCAGCAGATCGCCGACAACTACGAGCAAACCTACAACCAGGCCGCCGCCAAGATCGCCGACGCCAAGGCCCAGGCCGAGCAAACCGCCCGCGAAGCCGGCGCCACGGCGGCCTCGAATGTGGCCAAGGGCTCATGGGGCACGCTGCTGGTGCTGCTGATCAGCGCCATCGTGGCCGCCGGTGCCGGTGCTGCCGGCTTCCGCCGCCAGCATGGAAGGCTGCTGACCTTGCGCAACCCGCTGCCGGACACGGTGTCCACGACGGGCTATACACCGGCTCACGGCTCAAACCTGCGCTGAGCGCACCCCGCACCAGTGAAGCCCGGCACCGCCGGGCTTTTTTCATGGAGATGTCACAGGCGCCCCCTAGATTTCGGCGGTTGCGCCGGCGTATGCCAGCAGCAGCTCCCTCGATCTACCCGACGCCCCCATGCCCGCTCCTACCTTCGCCCGCCGCCCCCTCGTCCTGGCCCTGCTGTCGGCCCTGGCCCTGTCCGCCTGCGGAGGCGGCGACGGTGCACCGGCCGTACCCGCGGCGCCCGCCGGCCTGGGCGCAGTGGACACGGCACCGGTCCCCAGCGGCACCGCCTTCGTCGACACCTACCAGACCAGCGTGAGCGCCAACACCACCGTCAGCAGCAATGCCGGGCTGCGCCTGCTGTCGGACTTCCTGACCCTGTGGACGCCGGGCAGCAGTTGGAACAACGGCACCGCCACCACCATCGGCGCGCCCATCCTCAGCGCCAACATCCAGCAGAACCAGGCCATTGCCGCCAGCCGCACCCAGGCCGAACAAGACGCCGCCTACCTGGACGACCGCCGCAGCCAGAACTACAGCGTGCTGAGCGGCCTGGGCCCGCTGCTGCCGGCCTACCTGGCGGGCTCGGGCGCCACGACCACCATCACCAGCGTGGCGGCCGATGCCACCAGCGTGCTCTACAGCGACGGCGGCAACGGCGCTGGTGACACCGGCTCGTCATTGGGCAACGTGGTCACGCTGATCAACACCTTGCGCGGCAACTACTCGTCCACCACGCCGGGCAAGACCTTCTACCAGTACATGCGCCCGTTCCGCTGGCTGAACGACACCAGCATCGTGATCCCCACGCTGCGCCCGGCCATCAGCGCCACGCCCGCGACCGACGGCGGCTTCCCCAGCGGCCACACCAATGCCGGCTACCTGGCGTCCTTCGCGCTGGCCTACGCCGTGCCGCAGCGCTACCAGGAGATGCTGACGCGCGCCTCGCAGTTGGGCCAGAACCGCATCATTGCCGGCATGCACTCGCCCACCGACGTGATCGGCGGGCGCATGCTCAGCACCGCGCTGGCCGCGGCCATCCTGAACGACAGCGCCAACGCCACGGCCAAGGCCGCCGCCTATGCGCAAGCGCAAAGCTACCTGCAGGCGCAAACCGGCACCGACGCCAACAGCCTGTTCACCTATGCCCACAGCGCCACCACCGCGACCGACGCCTGGGCCGACGCCAGCGCCAACCGCGCGCTCTTCCTGCAGCGGCTGAGCTACGGCTTCCCGGCGATTGCCTCAACCACGGTTGCGCCGGCCGTGCCCAAGGGCGCCGAAGTGCTGCTGGAAACCCGCCTGCCCTACCTCGACGCATCGCAGCGCCGTGTGGTGCTCAAGACGACCGGGCTGACATCAGGTTTCCCGGTGCTGGGCGACAGCGAAGGCTGGGGCCGGTTGAACCTGGTGGCCGCCGCCGACGGCTATGGCGCCTTCAACGGTGATGCCACGGTGGCCATGGACGCGAGCAAGGGCGGCTTCAACGCCAGCGACACCTGGCGCAACAGCATTGCCGGCGCCGGCAAGCTGACCAAGCAGGGCACGGGCACGCTCACGCTGGCCGGCGCCAACAGCTACAGCGGCGGCACCGAGGTGCAGGCCGGCAGCCTGGTGGCGGGCTCTGCCAATGCCTTTGGTAAGGGCGATGTCTATGTGTCGGGCGGCGCGGTGCAGACCGCCTCCAGCACCGCGCTGGCACTGGCCGGCCAGTACACCCAGCTTGCCAACGGCGCGCTGAACCTGGTGCTGGGCAGCAACGGCGGCAGCATGGTGGTGGCGGGCAACGCCTACCTGAACGGCACGCTCAAGGTCAGCTTTGCCAGCGGCTACCAGCCCAGCGCCGGCCAGACCCTCACGGTGCTGAATGCCGGCAGCATCATTGGCGGCTTTGCCTCGGTCCAGGTCGGCGGCAACGTGCCGGCGACCGTGACCTACACCGGCAGCAGCGTGCAACTGCGCTTCGGCGCCTGACAAAGAAAACGGGCGGCCAAGGCCGCCCGCGTGCAGAAGAAGCTGCTGCCGCTCTACGGGTTTGCAATCAAAGTGAGAACAAGGCGCGAAGCCGCAGACAGTGCTTTAGCACGGCAAGGCAAAGCAACGCCGTTATCGCTTTGATTGCGAAGCCGTATCAGGCCGTGCCGCCTACTGTCAGCCCTTCGATGCGAAGCGTCGGCTGGCCGACACCCACCGGCACGCTCTGGCCTTCCTTGCCGCAGGTGCCAACGCCTGGGTCCAGCGCCATGTCGTTGCCGATCAGCGTGACCTTCTTCAGCGACTCGGGGCCGCTGCCAACGATGGTCGCGCCCTTGACCGGGTACAGGATCTTGCCCTTCTCGACCCAGTAGGCCTCGCTCGCGGAGAACACGAACTTGCCGCTGGTGATGTCGACCTGGCCGCCGCCGAAGTTGGTGGCGTACAGGCCCTTGTCGATGCTGGCGATGATCTCTTGCGGGTCGCGGTCGCCGCCCAGCATGTAGGTATTGGTCATGCGCGGCATGGGGATGTGGGCGTAGCTCTCGCGCCGGCCATTGCCAGTAGGCTTGACGCCCATCAGGCGGGCGTTCATCGAATCCTGGATGTAGCCCTTCAGGATGCCGTCCTCGATCAGCACGTTGCGCTGGCTGGCATTGCCTTCGTCATCGACGTTGAGCGAGCCGCGGCGGTCGGCGATGGTGCCGTCGTCCAGCACGGTCACGCCCTTGGCCGCCACACGCTGGCCGATGCGGCCGCTGAAGGCGCTCGAGCCCTTGCGGTTGAAGTCGCCCTCCAGCCCGTGGCCGATGGCCTCGTGCAGCAGGATGCCGGGCCAGCCCGAGCCCAGCACCACCGTCATCTCGCCGGCGGGTGCCGGGCGCGACTCAAGGTTGACCAGCGCCTGGCGCACCGCGTCGTCCACATAGTCGTTGATCAGCGCGTCGTCGAAGTAGGCCAGGCCAAAGCGCCCGCCGCCGCCGGCCGAGCCGATCTCGCGGCGGCCGTTCTGCTCGGCGATCACCGTGACCGAGAGGCGCACCAGCGGCCGCACATCGGCCGCCAGCGTGCCATCGGCGCGCGCCACCAGCACTACGTCGTACTCGGCCGCCAGGCCGGCCATGACCTGCGCCACGCGCGGGTCCTTGGCGCGGGCGCGGGCCTCGACCTTGCCCAGCAAGGCCACCTTGGCATTGCTGTCGAGCGAGGCGATCGGGTCCACCTCTGGGTAGAGCGAACGGCTGCCCGCTATCTTCTTGGTAGCAATCTTCTTTTTACCAGCCTTGGCTGCCGCCGAAATCGACCGCACGGTACGGGCCGCATCCAGCAGCGAGGCCTCGGAGATGTCGTCGGAATAGGCAAAGGCTGTTTTCTCGCCACTCACCGCGCGCACGCCCACGCCCTGGTCGATGCTGAAGGAGCCAGTCTTGACGATGCCTTCCTCCAGGCTCCAGCCCTCGCTGCGGGTGTACTGGAAGTACAGGTCCGCATCGTCGACCTTGTGCGCCTTGATTTCATTCAGCGCGCGGGTCAGGTGGGATTCGTCCAGGCCAAAGGGCTCCAGCAACAGGCGCTGGGCAATGGCAAGGCGTTCGAGGGTGGGTTCGCGGGAGATCATGGACGGATTTTAGGCACTTGGCTCCGGGACCACCTATTGAGGCGGCGATGGCCGCGCCGGGCTGAAGGCGTAAGGCACGGCGCCAAAGACCAGCAGCAGGGCCGCGGCCAGGAATATCCAGCCAAAGGTGGCAGCCGGTGCCAACCCGTAGTGCTGGCCCCATTCGGCGATCCAGCCAAAGCCCGTGGCTACCAGGGCCGAGCCCAGGAACACGAAGCTGTTCAGTATCCCCAGGCCGCGCCCGCGCATGGCCGGCGGCAGCATGCCGCGGCCCTGCGCCATCAAAATCGGATGCAGCGTGCCCACCGTGCACATGATGGACAGCAGCGCCAGATCCAGCGGCAGCGCCAGCGCCGGCCAGGCCGCCAGCAGCACGGCCGTCAGCAGCGACAGCAGCGTCCAGCCCTGGATCGTGGTCTTGAGCGACCAGCGCCGCGCCAACATCGGCAGCAAAAAAGCGGCGGCAATTGCCGCCGCGCTCACCACGGTAATGGCCATGCCGCGCGCCACCGCATCCAGCTGAAACACGCCCGCCAGGTAAGGCCCGCCCCACGCGGTGCGCAAGCTGGTGCCCGCCGCCATCGCCAGGCACAGCGGGATCAAGGTCCAGAGCGGGCGGATCTTCAGCAGCGCCACCGAGGCCTGCAGCATGGCCACGGGCGATTCAGCGCGGGCGTCAGCATGGCCGCTGTCGCGCACCCAGCGGCGCACCGCCAGGCAGGCAGCGGCCATGCAGGCCGTGGCCACCAGCATGGATGGGCGCCAGCCAAAGGCATGCGCGGCCCAGCCCAGCGGCGCTGCAGCGCACAAGCCGCCGACCATGCCAATGGCGTTGGAGACCCCGACCACGCGCACAAAGCGCAGCTCACCCAGGTGCTCTGATGCGTAGTGGATCAGCCCCATGAACACCGGCGCACACGCCACGCCCAATGCGGCCTGCGCCAGCATGGCGGCCGGGCCACTGGGCGCCCAGGCAAACAACAGACCGCCCGCCACGCCCAGCGCCAACAGCGCGGCGGTAGGCCGGCCCACGCCCCAGCGGTCAAAGGCCAGCCCTACCGGCAACTGGGCCGCGGCAAAAGACAGGAAGAAGGCGGACGACAGCACGCCAAAGGTCACCGGCGTGAGCTGCAGATCCTGCGACAGCTCGGGCGCGATCACCGCCAGGCAACTGCGGAAGAACTGGCTCAGGGCAAGCGCGCCCGTCAGCGCGGCGATTGCCGCAACCGTAGAAGACCGCGACATTAGAACGTGCCTACCATCTGTATGGGGATCGCGTTGGAGTGCAATCGGGATGAGTGGGTGGCCCGGATCCCGCCGCATGGGCTCATGCCCATGCAAGGGGCCGGGGCGCTCAATCGCCCGATTTCACTCCAACCCTTCGGGCAAGCGCCTTTGCGGGCGGTCTGCGGCGTTGCGGCGCTTGCCAATAGCCGAGCTATTGGCTGCGCACCGCGCCTTGCATCCCATCCCGCAAAGACACTTGCGCGGCCCCATAGAGATGGCAGGCACGTTCTCACGACTGGATCAGCCGCCGCGCCCGCGCGATCGACATCAAGATCCCCAGCCCCAGCCCCAGCGTGACCATGGCCGTGCCGCCATAGCTGATGAAGGGCAGCGGCACGCCCACCACCGGCAGGATGCCGCTGACCATGCCCATGTTCACGAAGGCGTAGGTGAAGAAGATCATGGTCATGGCGCCGGCCAGCAGGCGCGAGAACAGCGTGGGCGCCTCCAGTGCAATCAGCAGGCCGCGCGCGATCAAGAACAAGAAGCCCAGCAACAGCAGCGCATTGCCCAGCAGGCCAAATTCCTCGGAATAGGCGGCAAAGATGAAATCGGTGGTGCGCTCGGGGATGAATTCAAGGTGCGTCTGCGTGCCGGCCATGAAGCCCTTGCCCCAGATGCCGCCCGAGCCGATGGCAATCATGCCCTGGATGATGTGAAAACCCTTGCCCAGCGGGTCTTTGGTCGGGTCCAGCAGGGTGCAGATGCGCTGCTGCTGGTAGTCGTGCAGCACCGACCAGCGCACGCCCTGGGCGCACAGCTGCGGCTCGAACCAGACCACCAGGCCAATGCCGACGGCGGCAATCAGCACCGGCGGCAGGATCAGCTTCCACGACAGCCCGGCAAAGAAGATCACCGACAGCCCCGCGGCCAGCACCAGCAGCGATGTGCCCAGGTCCGGCTGCTTCATGATCAGCCCGATCGGCACTACCAGCAGCAGGCCCGCCGCCATGAAGTCCAGCGGCCGCAACTGGCCCTCGCGTTTCTGGAACCACCAGGCCAGCATCAGCGGCATGGCGATCTTCAGGATCTCGCTGGGCTGGATCACGATGCCCAGGTTGATCCAGCGGGTCGCGCCCTTCTTGGTAATGCCAAACACCGCCACCGCCACCAGCAGCGCCACCCCCACCAGGTAGAGCGGTACGGCAAAGCTCATCAGCCGCTGCGGCGGCACCTGGGCCACCACGAACATGATGCTGCCGGCAATCAGCATGTTGCGCGCGTGGTCGTAAAAACGCGTGCCGTGGTCGTAGCCAGAGGAATACATGGTCGTCAGGCCTGCGGCACACAGCAGCAGCACGGCCAGCGCCAGCCAGCCGTCAAAACCCTGGAACAGTGGAAGCAGCCTCTTCCCGAAGGAGGGCTTGTCGAATACGGCGGACATCCGGCGATTATCCTGCGGGCGCAACCGCATTTGCCCGCAGCACCGCCTATGTCCACCACCCATCTCTTGTATCTACACGGTTTCCGCTCCTCGCCGCAGTCGGCCAAGGCGCGGCTCATGGCCGCGCGCGTGGCCCAGCGCCACCCGCAGGTGCACTGGTGGTGCCCACAACTGCCGCCCTCGCCGCGCGCGGCCATGGAGATGGTCGCCGCAGGCATCGCCGGCTGGCCGGCGGCGTCGATGGCCGTGGTGGGCTCCTCGCTTGGCGGCTTCTATGCCAGTTGGGTGCAGGCGCACAGCGGCTGCGCCAAGGCCGTGCTGCTGAACCCGGCGGTGGAGCCGGCACGCGACCTGGCGCGCTACATCGGCGAGCAGACCGCCTGGCATGCGCCGGAAGAGCACTTCTACTTCGCCCCGGAATTCGTCGACGAGCTGCGCGCGCTGCAAGTGCCCCCGCTGGCCGATCCGGCCCGCCAATACGCCCTCATCACCCAGGGCGACGAGGTGCTGGACTGGCGCGAGATGGCCGCCCGCTACGCCGGCGCTACGCGCACCGTGCTGCCGGGTGGCGACCACGCGATTTCGGATTTTGAGCGGCATATCGACGCCGTCTGCGGCTTCCTGGAGCTGGTCTGAGCGGTGTGGCTTTCGAGGTCAGAACTTGTAGTTCAGCGTCACCAGCAAGTTGCGCGGATCACCATAGGTTCCCTGGCTGGAGTAGTAGGCCCAGTACTTCTTGTCGAAGATGTTGTTGGCATTCAGCTGCACCGACAACTGCCGCGAGACGTCGTAGCGTGCCATGAGGCCAACGACCGCGAACGAGGCGTGTTCGTAGCGGTAGGTGCCCGATGCCACGGTGATATCGGCGCTGGTGGGGTTCTGCCACCGGACGTTGCCGCCTACGGTGAGACGCTGCCATGCACCAGGCAACCTCCAGGACGTGCCCGCCTTGAAGAGGGTTTTGGGCAGATAGGGAGAGAAGACCGAGCCATCCGGGTTCTTCGCCAGGGTGCGCGAAATGCCGGCGGTCAGGTTCAGACCTGGCAGCGGCTCACCTGCCACCTCGGCCTCGATGCCGCGGCTTTTCACGCCATCGGCGCCCACATAGGCATAGCTGGTGCTGCCTGGCACCAGGTTTGTCCCGTCCTGCACCGCGACATTGTCCTGGTGCGTCTTGAAGACAGCGACCGAGGCGTTCAAGCGCCCGTCCAGGTATGCGCCCTTCACACCAAGCTCGTAGTTGGTGCCAGTGGTGGGGTTGAGGTAGTTGCGGTTGACGTCGCGGTAGTTCTGGGGATTGAAAATCTCGGTGTAGCTGGCGTACACGGAATGGGCTCGGCCCAGGTCATATACGGCACCGGCGTAGGGCACGAACTTCTGGTGGGCGCTCGTCTCGCCGGCGACCGTGTTGCGCCAACTGGTGAAGCGCCCACCCAGGATCAGCTTCAGCGGATCAGCCACCGACAGGCGCGCGGCCACATAGGCAGCGTTCTCGCGGGTGTGGGTGGTGTCGCCGGGCGGGTTGCTGCTCCAGGTGGGCTCGGGGTAGGAGCCATTCCATTGCCGGAAGTCGTCGATGGCCGCCACATTGGCGGCGCTCCAATCGTTGTCTTGCGCACGCCGCCGCCCGCTGTTGATGCCCACAATCAGTTCGTGCTCACGCCCCAGCAGCGAGAACGGGCCAGTGGCCTGCAAAGAGCCGGTGATCTGCCGCTGGGTGCTGTCGCCTTTCCAGGCATAGGGCACCAGCCCCGCCCCGGTCTGGCGGTCCACGTCACCCAGCAGGTAGAGCAGCTTGGTGTCGTAGTTCATTTCGCGGTAGGTGAGGTTGCCTTTGAGGCTCCACCCATTGTCGAATTGATGGTCCAGGTCGGTGAACACGGCCCGGTTGGTGCTATTCCAGTACGCCCAGCGGGGCGCCTCGTTCAGCGAGCGCGACCAGTTGGTGCGTGTGCCGTCGCTGTAGAGCAGCGGCAGACCGCCCCAGGTCGCGCCGGTGGGCTTGTCGCTCTGGTACTCCGCGCCTAGCGACAGCCGCGTCTGCGGGGTGATGTCGGCCTCGACGACGCCGTAGAGCGCGCGCTTGCTGTCCTTGTAGTAGTCGAGGAAGGATTTTTTCTCCTGGGCCACGGCCACCAATCGCGCGCGCACGGTCCCGTCGGCGGTCAATGGCGTGGACAAGTCCACGAGGCCCCGGCGGTTGCCCCAGGAGCCGATGTTGACGCCGGCATGGCCCTCGAACTTTTTGCTGTTGGCGCGCTTGCGCACGTAGTTGATGGTGGCCGAGGGCTCGCCCGCGCCGGTCAGCAAACCGGTGGCGCCACGCACCACTTCAATGCGGTCGTAGAACTCCAGGTCCTGCGCCGTGTCGCCATAGCTGCCGCCGCTGAAGGAATTGCTGACAACGCCATCGTAGGAAACCCGGTCCACCGAGAAACCGCGCACCCAGTAATAGGTTCGCTTGGTATCCCAGGCAAGCCCATGAACGCCCGTCACGCTGGCCAGGGCGTCATCGGCCGTGATGTAGCCCTGGTCCTCGATCTGCTGGCGCGTGACCACGCTGACCGACTGCGGTGTTTCGCGCAGCGAAAGATTCAGACCGGTGGCGCTGGCAACGCTGCCTGCAGCGTAGGAGCCTGTGCCTTCAGTGGCGCCGCTGCGCTCGGCCTCGGCGCTCACCGTCACCTCGCCCAGCGCCCGGGCCGCCGGTGCCACCGGCTCCACCACCAGCGTGCGCCCTTGCACCCGCCCCTGCAGGCCGCTGCCGGCCAGCAGGGCGCGCAGCGCATCAGCCAACTCATAGCTGCCGCGCAGCGGGGCCGACTGCCGGCCAGCCGCCAGATCTGGAGCGAACGCGAGCTGCAGGCCCGCCTGCGCGGCCAGGGTGGCGAGCGCGGGCGCAAGCGGCTGGGCCGGAATGTCGAAGGCCCGCGACTGGGCGGCTGCGCAATGGATTTGCAGCGCCAGGCCCAAGGCCACGGCAGCCCGGGCCACGGCGTGGCGGCGGGAGGGAAAGTCCGGAATCATGCTGGAAACGTCCTCAGATAAGTCAGATTGGAAGAAGGCTCTCAACCTGCTGGACGAACCAGATTGCCGATTCCTGAAAGTTTTTCTGCCCTTTCGTTACCGAGCGACGATCCGCACACCGCCGCCCTCCTCCTGCGCTACGCGCACTCGCAGCACGGCAGGCAGTGACTGCAGCCAATCGCTCAGGTGGGCGGTTTCGACGGTGCCGCTGATGCGCAGCGATGCCACACGCGGATCGGTGTGCAACTCGAAGCTCGCATAGCGCGCCAGGCGCTCGACGGCCTCGCCAAGCGGAACGGCATCGAAGTGCAATACCCCGTTGCGCCACGACGCGGCGGCGCCATTCGCGGGCTGCACCTGGCCGTCGGGCAGCACGCGCAGGCCCTGGCCCACGCCGAGCACCACGGCGGTGGTACCGGGGCGCTCCACCCGCACCCGGCCGGCTTCGACCTGTACGAGCACGGCACCACGCGGCTCGATCTCGACGCCGAAGCGCGTGCCCAGCACGGTGGCGGTGACCCCTGCCGCCTCCACCACGAAGGGACGTGCGGTGTCGTGCTGCACGTCGAAGAAGGCAGCGCCGGCAAGCAAACGGGCGCTGCGGCGCTGGGCGTCGTAGGCGAACTCGATCCGGCTTTTCACATCGAGCGCAAGCATGGAGCCGTCAGGCAGCGGCTGGCTCAGGCTGCTGCCGCGCGCCACCAGGCTGGCCTGCCACCGCAGCGCCTCGCGGCTCAGGTGCCGCCACAGCAGCGAGCCGCCAACCGTCACGCCCGCCAGCGCCAGGAAGGATGCAAGCCCCCGGCGACGGCCCCGGCGCTGCACGAGCGGCGCATCACCACGCCAGCGCTGCAGCGCGGCCTCGATGCGGTCGGCCGCCAGGATCAGGTCGCGCTCGACCGTATTGCGTGAGACGTCAAACCGCTGCGCGATGGCGTCCTGGCTTTCCCCGTGGACGCGGTGGGCGACAAAGGCGCCGCGGGCACGTTGCGGCAGCGCGGCCAGTACGGCCTCGACGGCGGCGAGCGCCTGGCGGTACATGAGACCGTCGGCCACATCGGGCACGTGCGACGCCATGGCGCCGCTGGCCGCGCTGTCCTGCGTGTGGCACTGCAGCCAGCTGGCGCGCCGGTAGCGGTCGAGCAGGAGGTGGGCCGCGACGGTGCTGAGATAGGCACGCGCATCCTGCACCGGCACAACGGGCGCCTGCCCATCCGCAGCGGGCTCGGCCAGCCGCAACCACGTGTCGTGCGCGATCTCGCGCGCTTCGTCGCTACTGCCGGTGCGGTTGCGCAGGAAGCGCACCAGCGCATCGTATTGGCGGGGGAATTCGTCAAGAAGGGATAACGGGGCCGGCGTGCTCATGGCCGGCAATGATATCCATCAAATGAGAATCAATATCAACCAAGGACATTGATAGCGGGCGCTTGCCGCCCTGCGCGCCCCGGGCCGCCAAGCAGCCCGGGCCTGCTATCTCAATGCCGGAAGTGGCGCACGCCGCTGAACACCATGGCCACGCCGCGCTCGTCGGCGGCATCGATCACTTCCTGGTCGCGCATGCTGCCGCCCGGGTGGATGACGCTGGTCGCACCCGCATCCACCACCACGTCCAGGCCGTCGCGGAAGGGGAAGAAGGCGTCGCTCGCCACGGCCGTGCCGGCCAGGGTCAGGCCGGCGTGCTCGGCCTTGATGCTGGCGATGCGGGCGGAGTCGAGCCGGCTCATCTGGCCCGCGCCCACGCCCATGGTCATGCCGTCCTTGCAGAAGACGATGGCATTGCTCTTGACGTACTTGGCGACCTTCCAGGCGAACAGCAGGTCTTGCAGTTGCTGCGGCGTGGGCTGCAGCTTGGTGACGACCTTCAGGTCGGCCAGCGTCAGCTCGTGGTTGTCGGCGCTCTGCACCAGCAGGCCGGAGCCGATGCGCTTCACGTCCTGTGCGTTCTGGCCGCGCGCCCAGGCGGTCTTGCCGTCGCGCTGCACGCCGTCGAGCGAGATCTCCAGGATGCGCACGTTGACCTTGCCCTTGAACACTTCCAGCGCCTCAGGCGTGACAGCGGGTGCCATCAGCACTTCGACGAACTGCTTGACCACGGCCTGCGCAGCCGCCGCGTCCAGCGGCCGGTTGAAGGCAATGATGCCGCCGAAGGCCGAGGTCGGGTCGGTCTTCAAGGCCTTGGAATACGCATCCAACGGATCAGCGCCCACCGCCACGCCGCAGGGGTTGGCATGCTTGACGATGACGCAGGCCGGCGCGTCGAAGCTCTTGACGCATTCCCAGGCGGCGTCGGCGTCGGCGATGTTGTTGTAGCTCAGCTCCTTGCCCTGCAGCTGCTTGGCCGTGACCAGCGAGCCCGGTGCCGGGTACAGGTCGCGGTAGAAGGCGGCCTTTTGGTGCGGGTTCTCGCCGTAGCGCAGGTCTTGCAGCTTGATGAAGTTGCTGTTGCTCTGCGCCGGGAAGGCCGAAGGCGTGCCGTCTTCCAGCAGGGAAGACAGGTGGTTGCTGATGGCCGCGTCGTACTGGGCGATGCGGTTGAAGGCGGCCACCGAGAACGCGAACTTGGTCTTGTCGGCGAGCTTGCCGCTGGCTTGCAGCTCGGCCAGCGCCGTGGGGTACTGCGAGGCGTCGGTCAGCACGCCCACGTCCTTCCAGTTCTTGGCGGCGCTGCGCACCATGGCCGGGCCGCCGATGTCGATGTTCTCGATGGCGTCTTCCAGCGTGCAGCCGGGCTTGGCCACGGTGGCTTCGAACGGGTAGAGGTTGACCACCAGCAGGTCGATGGTGTCGATGCCGTGCGCCTTCAGTGCCGCCATGTGCTCGGGCACATCGCGCCGGGCCAGCAGGCCGCCGTGCACCTTGGGGTGCAGGGTCTTGACGCGGCCGTCGAGCATTTCCGGGAAGCCGGTGACCTCGGCCACTTCGGTGACCGGCAGGCCTTCCTTGGCCAGCAGCTGTGCCGTGCCGCCGGTGGAGAGCAGGCGAATGCCCAGGCCGTGCAGGGCACGGGCGAAGTCAACGATGCCGGTCTTGTCAGACACGGAGAGGAGTGCGGTCAGGGCCATATGATTTTTAAAGGTTCGGAAAGACGCTATTCAGGAGTACCGCGGAACCGGCTTTGCCGGGCCGCTGGTACTGCCCCCTGCAAGGGGGCTGGCGAAGACACGTAGTGCGTAGCCTGGGGGGGCAGCTATTCCCTGCGCGGCTACTTCAAGAGGTTGTGCTCGACCAATTTTTTACGCAAGGTATTGCGGTTCAGCCCCAGCCAGTCGGCGGCGCGTGACTGGTTGTGTGCGGCTTCGGTCATGACCACTTCCAGCAGCGGCTTTTCCATGACCTGGATCAGCATGTCGTACATGCCATGCGGCTGCTCGCCCCCCAGATCCCGGAAATAGCCTTGCAGGCTGTCGCGT
Source organism: Xylophilus sp. GW821-FHT01B05 (assembly GCA_038961845.1). NCBI lineage: Bacteria > Pseudomonadati > Pseudomonadota > Betaproteobacteria > Burkholderiales > Xylophilus > Xylophilus sp. GW821-FHT01B05. The sequence goes on along the minus strand of CP152408.1, from coordinate 1,222,811 downwards.
ATGCATTCTTCGATGTTTTGCTTGCTCATTCTTGTGCTTTCTTCGTCATTCTTTTGTCAGGTCGCAGCCTCAAGCGCCGCTTCCGCCTCATCCACCCCGGTGTCGCCTGCGGCTTGTGCCGGCATGCGGTCGGTGGTGGTTCCCAGTACCTCGAAATAGTCGCCCACGGCCTGCAACTGCGCGGCGCAGTCGTCCAGCAGGTTCATGCGGGCGCGAAACTCTTCGCCGCCAGGCAGGCCGCGCACATACCAGCCGATGTGCTTGCGTGCGCTGCGCACGCCGGTCAGCTCGCCATACAGCAGGTAGTGCTCTTGCAGGTGGTCCAGCAGCAGGCGGCGCACCTCGGCCACCAGGGGCGGCGCCAGGTGCTCGCCGGTGGCGAGGAAGTGGCCGATCTCGCGGAAGATCCAGGGCCGGCCCTGGGCCGCGCGGCCGATCATGATGGCGTCGGCGCCGGTGGCCGCGAGCACGTCGCGGGCCTTCTCTGGGGTGTTGATGTCGCCGTTGGCGACCACCGGGATGCGCACCGCAGCCTTGACGGCGGCGATGGTGTCGTACTCGGCCAGGCCGCGGTAGCCCTGCTCGCGCGTGCGGCCGTGCACGGTCAGCATCTGCACGCCGGCGGCTTCAGCGGCGCGCGCAATGGCCACGGCGTTCTTGTGTTCGGCCGACCAGCCGGTGCGCATCTTGAGCGTGACCGGCACGCCGTGCGGCGCGGCCGCAGCCACCACCGCCTCGACGATGGACAGCGCCAGCGGCTCGTCCTGCATCAGCGCCGAGCCGGCCCACTTGTTGCAGACCTTCTTGGCCGGGCAGCCCATGTTGATGTCGATGATCTGCGCGCCACGGTCGATGTTGTAGGCCGCGGCCTCGGCCATCATGGCGGCGTCGGTGCCGGCGATCTGCACGGCGATGGGCGCCGTCTCGCCCTCGTGGTTGGCGCGGCGCGAGGTCTTCAGGCTGTTCCACAGGTCGCGCCGCGAGGTGACCATCTCGCTCACCGCGTAGCCCGCGCCCAGCGACTTGCACAGCATGCGGAAGGGCCGGTCCGTCACGCCCGCCATAGGGGCGGCGAACAGTCGGTTCGGCAGGGGAATGGAGCCGATCTGCATGGCGTACGTGGGGATGGGGAAGGTCTGGCGCGGCGGGGGAGGCGTGATTCTATCTGCCTAAATTTGCAGCAACCGCGAGACGTTACGAATAGTTGTAAGAGCCTGAGATACTGCCTCTCCATGCAAGCTTGGCTAGACACCGCACTCCAACTTCTCTCCCTGCCGCAGTACGGGCTGAGCACCGTCTTTGTCAGCGCCTTCATCTCTGCGACGCTGCTGCCGATTGGCTCAGAGCCGGTGCTGTTCGGCATGCTCAAGCTCAACCCCGATCTGTTCTGGGAGGGCGTGGCCGTGGCCACCCTGGGCAACACGCTAGGCGGCGCGCTGGACTGGTGGATGGGCTTTGGCGCACACAAGGTCGCCGACAAATACAGCCATTCCAAACACCACACCCGGGTGCTGGCCTGGCTGGAGCGGCTCGGGCCCAAGGCCTGCCTGCTGAGCTGGCTGCCGCTGGTGGGCGACCCGCTGTGCGCGGTGGCCGGCTGGCTGCGCCTGCCGTTCTGGCCCTGCCTGTTCTATATGGCGATAGGCAAGTTCCTGCGCTACCTGCTGATGACGACGGCGCTGCTCTACGTGTTCCCGTCGTAAAGCTACTGTTTTTATAGCTATAAGCCCAGGCCCCGCCTGGGCTTAAGGCACTTTTTATTCAAAAACCATTCTTCAGCCCGGCAAGGCATAGGGACCGCCCCGCTCCAGCGCACGCTGGTAGGCCGGCCGCGCATGGATGCGCCGCAGCCAGTCCATCAGGCGCGGCCGGGATGCGTCCAGCCCAGCGCGCGCGGCGGCCGCCTCGACCGGGAAGCTCAGCTGAATGTCGGCGCCGCTGAAGGCATCGCCCGCAAACCAGGGGCCGCGCGCCAGTTCGCCTTCCAGGTAGTCCAGGTGCAACTTGAGCTGCGGCAGCACAAAGCCGTTCTTGGCCTTGCCCGCAATGCCGCGCACCACCGGCTTCAAGAAGAAAGGCACGGGCGCCTTCTCGACCCGGTCAAACACCAGCTTGAGCAGCAGCGGCGGCATGGCCGAGCCTTCGGCGTAGTGCAGCCAGTAGCGGTAGCGCAAAAAGTCAGGCGTGCCGGGCGCGGGCGACAGCTGGCCAGCGCCATAGCGCTCGATCAGGGTCTCGACAATGGCGCCGGACTCGGCCAGCACGCTGCCATCGCCCAGCCCCACCAGCGGCGACTTGCCCAGCGGGTGCACCGCGCGCAGCTCGGGCGGCGCCAGCATGGTCTTGGGGTCGCGCGCATAGCGCACGACGTCATAGGGCTGGCCCAGTTCTTCGAGCAGCCAGAGCACGCGCTGCGAGCGCGAGTTTTCGAGGTGGTGGACGGTGATGGTCATGGGTGCCGAGTATCCGGCGCCCGCGCCGGTTCAACCAGGGGTGCGCACCGCCCTATATAAGGCGCGTACCAGGTCCGACTGCGTGATGATGCCGGCCAGCCGCTGCTCGGCATCGATGATGGGAATGTGGTGGTGGCCGCCTTCGGAGAACAGCGGCACCAGCTCGATCACGTGGCGGTGCTCGCTGGCCACACGCACCTTGCGCGTCATGATCTGGCCGACCACCTCGGGCTTGTCGGAGTGCACGGCGCCCACCCGGCGCATGAACGCGCGCAGCCGCTCACCCAGGCCGTGGTGCAGCTCCAGGTCGGCCTCGCGCATGAAATCCGCCACCGTGACGATGCCCACGATGCGCTGCACCCGGTCCACCACCGGCAGCGCCTTGACGCGGCGCTGGCGCATCAGCGCCCAGGCCTCTTGCAGGCCGGTGCCGAACTCCACCGCCAGCGGCGCGCGGCTCATGATGTCGGCGCAGCGCAGCTCGCCCAGGTTGCGGCGGTAGGCCTCCATCTCGGCGTGGTGCAGCAGCGCCTGCAGGTCGTCGCGGCTCACGTCCAGCACCTGGTTGTAGTGGGACAGCGCGGCGTCCAGGTCGGCCGTGCTGAAGCGCGACGCTGCCTCTTGCGCGGGTGAAGGCGCCAGCACCTGCGCATGCGGATAGCGCCGGCCCGTCGCATGGTGGTAGGCCATGCCCGCAGCCACCAGCAACAGCGAATTGGCCAGCACCGGAAACATCGCGAACTGCGGCGACGCCGCATGGGCCAGCACCACCAGCAGCGCCGACGCCCCACCGGGCGGGTGCAGGCAGCGCAGCAGCATCATCACGGCAATCGCCAGCCCCACCGCCACCGCGCCAGCCCAGGCCGCATCGCCAATGGCCAGCACGCAGGCCCAGCCGATCAGCGCCGACACCGTATTGCCCCCGACCACCGCCCAGGGCTGGGCCAAAGGGCTGGCCGGCACCGCAAACACCAGCACCGCACTGGCCCCGATCGGCGCCACCAGCCAGGGCGACGCGCCCGCCGCGCCGCCCACCCAGCGGCACAGCAAGGCCGTGACCAGAACCCCCAGCACCGCCCCAAAGGCCATGCGCCAACGCTCACGCGCATCGACCCGCAGCGGCGCCGGGCGGAAGGCGCGCAGCCAGTCAGGGAGCTTGGTGTTGCGGGGTGGGGAGTTCATGGGTCAGGGGCGGGCAGGTGCGGGCTGGAATGCGAGGAGCATATGGCGGTCAGCCGGGTATCCCACTCGCCAACACCGCCCGCCGTCATCCCCGCCCTACTTCGACCACAAGCCCGCCTCGGTCAAGCGGCGCAGCAGGGCTCCACGATTGGCGTGGCGCGTCAGAAAGCGTCGCAGGGCCTGGTCGAAGGCGGTGCGGGTCTGGGTCAGTGCATAGGCCTGCGCCAGCTCGGCCAGAAGCTGCACCGCCTTCGCATAGCTCGCGCCGGAACCATGCTGCGCCTGCGCCTCGACGGCGTCCCAGTGCGTCTCCGCGTCTTCCATCAATTGCCGCAGATGCAGCTCGCGCTGGTGGCGCTGCTCGGCCTCCTGTAGAGCGCGCTGCCTCGCCTCTTGCTGCAACCAAATTTCGGCGGCCGCTTCGGCCAACTCACACAACTCGGCCACGCTGCGCCGTGGCGCAGTGGCGGCAACGGCTGGGCGTTGCGCCTTCAACCAGGCCGCGTAACGGGTCTTGACCTGGCGCTCTGCCTGCTGCCCCTGGCCTTGGGCGAGCAAACGCAGCGTCGACACCATCTCATCGCGCGACCACGTCCCCCACCATGCGTCGAGGGCATCGGCTGACGCGACGTCTGCCTGTGCCAGCTTGTCGCTGCCAGCCACGGCAGCGGCGAGCATGTCGGGATCGATCTCAAGAAACTCGACCAGTGCCTGCTGCGCCGAGGACAAGCTCGCCAAGCCGGGGGGAACCTCCGGCTCCAGCACATCGTCGTCCAGTTCACCACAAGCGGCCCCGGCCAGCCAACCCAGATAGAGCGAGCGCAGGTCGCCGCGCTGCAGTTCATCCCGCAGCGGCGCCAGGCGCCACATCCAGCCGCGGCCGTCTTCTGCATTGAAGCGGTCATAGTCCTCGCTTTCATTGAGGAACCACTGGATGATCCAGTGCGAGTCGCTGGCCTCGACAGTCAGGCTCTGCTCCAGGGCAAAGGGCCGCATCTCGACAATGCTGAAAGTGGCCAGTGGCACGCGCAAGGCCAGTCGGCAACTGCACCAGTTGGCGGTATGCACAAAGGCGTCGAAGTAGCGCCGCATCCAGTCGAGCGGGTCGGCCTTCAGGTCGCCCCATTCGTAGTGGTTGGAGAAGCCCGTGGACGTGATCACGGCGCGCGTGGAAACCGCGCGCAGCTGTGCCATTTCCGCCCGGGTGAGCGGCCGCTCGATGGCCGCGAATTCGTAGTATTGGTATTCGCTCATGGGGCGCGTGGTCAGGGATGGAACATGGAATCTTGCAATTGCACGCAGGGTGTTCAGGGTTCACAGCCGAAACGCATGGTCATCCCAGCTCATACCAGACACCTCGTCCGCCACCGTTCTGGCACAGATGCCCCTGCGCGACGAGCGATCGGAAATGCTGTTTGAGCGTGTTGCGGTTGCCGTCCGTCAAGCGAATCGCATCCCCCATCGTGACGCGTCCCTGTCGCTGTAGGTCAGCAGGTCACGATGCAGTTGCCTGATGTGGTTCTCGGTCAGGGTGATGTCCCGCCAGGAGGAGAACACCAACTCCATGACCTCGGCATAGCCGGCCACCGCCTGCTCGTCGCGTGTTGCAAAGGACTTGATCTGCAGGTTGGATAGCTGGCGCTCAACCTCCCGGTCCGACAGCTTGCTGCCCTCGATGCGGGTGGACGAGCCGATGCTCTCGATGGTTGCCACCCGCCGCAAGGCCGACAGCCGGCCCGGCGCCAGGGTGCCGAGCGCCCGCCAAGCGCCCTTGAACTCATCAATGCCGGTGATGAGGTTCAAGATTTCAGGGCTGATCTGGAGGGCATGGGATCGGATCATTGGACCCACACTAAACCCATTTACACCCATTTAATCGACAAAGCCGCCCAGACCCGGCGCAATCCCCAACCCATTTGCACCCAATCCTGTACCAGACCGGGCGAAAGACGTCAGACGTTAAACAAGAAATTCATCACGTCGCCATCCTTGACGACGTATTCCTTGCCTTCCGAGCGCATCTTGCCCGCGTCCTTGGCGCCTTGCTCGCCCTTGAAGGCGATGAAGTCGTCGAAGGCGATGGTCTGGGCGCGGATGTAGCCGCGCTCGAAGTCGCCGTGGATCACGCCAGCGGCCTGGGGGCCGGTGTCGCCGATGTGGATGGTCCAGGCGCGCACTTCCTTCACGCCGGCGGTGAAGTAGGTCTGCAGGCCCAGCAGCTTGAAGGCGGCGCGGATCAGCCGGTTCAGGCCCGGCTCGTCCTGGCCGATCTCGGCGAGGAACATCTTCTTGTCTTCGTCGTCCATCTCGGCCAGTTCGGCTTCGATCTTGGCGCAGATAGCGACAACCGGCGCGCCCTGTTTGTCGGCGTATTCGCGCAGGCGATCCAGCAGGGGATTGTTCTCGAAGCCGTCCTCGGCCACGTTGGCGACGAACATCGCCGGCTTGGCCGTGATCAGGGTGAAGGACTTGATCAGCGGCTGCTCTTCCTTGGTGAAGGAGAGCGCCCGCACCGGCGTGTTCTGGTTCAGTGCGGCCTGGCACTTCTCCAGCAGCGCGACCAACTTGATGGCGTCCTTGTCGCCCGAGCGGGCCGTCTTGGTGTGGCGGTGCAGCGCCTTCTCCACGGTGGACAGGTCGGCCAGGCACAGCTCGGTCTGGATCACTTCGATGTCGGAGATCGGGTCGACCTTGCCGGCCACGTGGACCACGTTCTCGTCCTCGAAGCAGCGCACCACGTTGACGGTGGCGTCAGTTTCGCGGATGTGCGCTAGGAACTTGTTGCCCAGGCCTTCACCGGTGCTGGCGCCTGCCACCAGGCCCGCGATGTCCACGAACTCGACAATCGCTGGCACGATGCGCTCGGGCGTGATGATGTCGGCGAGCTGCTGCAGGCGCGAGTCGGGCACTTCCACCACACCGACATTGGGCTCGATGGTGCAGAACGGGTAGTTCTCGGCGGCGATGCCGGCCTTGGTCAGGGCGTTGAAGAGGGTGGACTTGCCGACATTGGGCAGGCCCACGATGCCGCATTGGAGGCTCATGGCGGGGCTTTCAGGATCTGGGGAAGCGGGGAAGACAGGGCAGCCAGCAGGCCGCCGAACCCGTGATTTTACTGTTCAGCGCCAATCGAGGCGCTAGTCAAAGCGCCAATCCGCCCGCACCGCCTGCCCCACACGCAGCACCTGGCCAGCGCCAGCGCGCACGATGGCGTTCATGCCGAAGGTGATGCCGCCCTGCATGCGCGGGTCGGCACGGTAGGACTGCAGCGCATCGCCCACGGCCGGATTGCTCAGCGCCGTGGCCGGGTCGATGTTGGGGATGGGGCAGCGCACACAGGGTTTGACCGGCTGCAGCTCCACGCCGGCGCCCTCCTCCCCGGTGGCGATGTGCAGGGTGCCCACGCGGTCCTCGTCGTGCGCCTCGGTGCCAGCCAGCACCAGGTTGGGCCGGAAGCGCTCGATGCCCACGGGCGCATGGCCGGCCCGCTGCAGCCGCTGGTTCAGTCCGTCAAGCGAAGCCTGGCTGGCCACCAGCAAGGGGTAGCCGTCACTGAACAGGTTGGGCGCCTCGATGCCGCCGGTCCATTTCAGGCTGGACAGGCGGCGGTGCTCCGGGTCGAAACGCACCAGGCGCAGCGGCTGGCCCAGGAAATCGCTGAACCACTGCGCCGCCAGCGGCCCCATGCTCCAGGCCGGCACCGTGTCCTTCCAGACACGCACGGTGCAAGGCGATTCGGCCGCATCCAGCGCCAGGTGCAGGGCCAGCATGCCGGGCGCGCGCAGCACCAGCTCATAGGCTTTCAACTGCGGCTGCACCAGCGCCATGCGCGGCAGGCTGCGCTGGCTGACGAATTCGCCCTCGGCATCCACCACCATCCAGGCGCGGTCCCAGGCCAGGCCGGTTTCGTCCAGCTCGGACGTCTGCAGCGCAATGCCGGCGCAGGACTTGACCGGGTAGACAAAGAGTTGCGCCACCACCGCGTTGAGCGCCATGTCGGAATCAGCAGCAATGGAAGACGACGGGGCGGCAGAGGTCACAGGCAGCTTTCAGGGGTTCTGCGGGAATTGTGCCGCCAGCGGCTCCGCCCCGGCACGCTCCCTACAATCCCCCGCATGGCCCCTCCTCTTGATGTCTGTATCCGTGGCGCCGGCGTGGTGGGCCGCGTACTGGCCCTTTTGCTCGCGCGTGACCGGCTGCGCGTTGGCCTGGTGGCGCAGCCCCCGGCCCCCAGTGCCACGACCGACGTGCGCGCCTATGCCCTCAATGACGCCTCGCGCCAGTTGCTGCAATCGCTGCGCAGTTGGCCCGAGGGCGAAGCCTGCACGCCCGTCAGCGCCATGGCGGTGCAAGGCGATGACGGCGGCGCCGTGCATTTCCGCGCCGAGGCGCATGGTGCCGAGGCCCTGGCCTGGATCGTCGATGTTCCGGCGCTGGAGGCCCGGCTGGCCGAAGCCGTGCGCTACCAGCCGCTGGTGGAAATACTGGACACCCCACGCCCCGCCGCCCTGACCGCCGTCTGCGAAGGCCGCGCCAGCGTCACCCGCGACGAATTTGGCGTGGACTTTGACACCATGCCCTACCCGCAGCGCGCCATTGCCGCGCGCCTGCGTTGCGACAAGCCGCATGGCGGCATCGCACGCCAGTGGTTCCACCCTCATGGCATCCTGGCCCTGCTGCCCATGGGCGGAGCCGGCGGCCACAGCGTGGCCCTGGTCTGGTCAGTGGACCAGGCCCAGGCACCGGCACTCATGGCCCTGGACGCCGAGGCCTTCGCCCACGAAGTGGCCAGTGCCAGCGATGCATCCCTGGGTGCCATGGCCCTGGAAGGCCCGCGCGCCGACTGGCCACTTCAATTGGCCCGTGCCGACCGCTGGACCGGCCCCGTGCCGCGCAGCATCGGCGACAAAAGCCCGCTGCGCAGTTGGGTGCTGGTGGGCGACGCCGCGCACACCGTGCACCCGCTGGCCGGCCAAGGCCTGAACCTGGGCCTGGCCGATGCGGCCGAGCTGGCCCGGGTGCTGCATGGGCGCGACTTCTGGCGCAGCCCGGCCGATGCCCGCCTGCTGCGCCACTACGAGCGTGCCCGCAAGGCAGGCCTGTGGCCGATGGGCATGGCCACCGACGGCCTGCAGCAACTCTTCGCCCAGCCGGGCCGGCCCTGGCAGGCATTGCGCAACTGGGGCATGCGCGGCTTTGATACCAGCGGCCCGCTCAAATCCTGGCTGGCGCGCCAGGCCATGGGCCTGCATTGACTGAACCAGTTGGGCCAGCCGCAGTCTGAGACCTGATGTCCCCACTTTTCACCGCGTTCCGGAGAACCAAATTGACTTCCCCCCGCCACCCTCTGCTGACGGCAGCTTCCGTCGCCCTCGCCTGCCTGGCCCTGGCTGGCCCGGTCCATGCCCAGGAAAGCATCATCCGCAAGAACCTGGCTGAGCGCGTGCCCCAGCTCCCCAAGATCGACGAGGTGCGCAAGAGCGGCATGCCTGGCGTGTTCGAGGTACGCGTGGGCACCGACCTGTTCTACACCGACGCCAAGGGCGACTACCTGCTGCAGGGCGACATGCTCGACACGCGCCAGCGCAAGAACCTGACCGCCGAGCGCGTGGCCAAGCTCACGGCCGTCGACTTCGCCTCGCTGCCGACTGCAGACGCCTTCACCATCGTGCGCGGCAAGGGCGAGCGCAAGCTGGCGGTGTTCGAGGACCCCAACTGCGGCTACTGCAAGCACTTCGAGAAAGAGCTGCAGACCATAGACAACGTCACCATCCACCTCTACCTCTATCCCATCCTGGGCGCCGACTCGGTGGACAAGTCGAACCGGCTCTGGTGCACCAAAGACCCGGCCGCAGCCTGGCAGGACTGGATGCTGAAAGAAAAAGCCATTCCCGCCGCCGCCGGCTGCGACACCGGAGCCATCACCCGCAACGTGGCGCTGGGGCGCAAGTACAAGATCACGGGCACGCCCACGCTGTTCTTTGCAGACGGCACGCGCGTGCCGGGCGCGATCGACGCCGCGCAGATCGAAAAGCAACTGTCCGCCGCCCGCTAAACACGCTTCATGCCCACTGCATCCCGCCCGCCTGCTGCCGCCGTCCACTACCGCGTCGAAGCTGCTGACCTCCACGCCCACCTGTTCCGTGTCACGCTGACCATCGCCGCGCCAGCGGCAAAGCAGCGCGTGGCGCTGCCGGTATGGATACCGGGCAGCTACCTGGTGCGCGAATTTGCGCGCCACCTGCAGCGCCTGGGTGCGCGCCAGCGCGGGCGCGCCGTGGCCGTGCAGCAGTTGGACAAATGCAGTTGGCAGATCGACTGCCGCGCTGGCGTGCCGCTGGTGCTGGAGTACGAGGTCTATGCCTTCGACAATTCCGTGCGCGCCTGCTGGCTGGACGCGCAGCGCGGCTTCTTCAACGGCACCGGCCTGTGCCTGCGCGCCGAAGGGCTGGAAGAACAAGCCCATGCGCTGGAGCTTGCCGCGACCAGCTTCCCGCGCCATTGGTCGGCCGCCACCGCACTGGTCCCGCGCAAGACCGACAAGCGTGGCTTCGGCCTGTACCTGGCGGACGGCTACGACACCCTGGCCGACAGCCCGGTAGAACTGGGCGCCTTCTGGAGCGGCGAGTTCACCGTACGAGGCGTACCGCACCGCTTCGTCGTTGCCGGCGCCGCCGCCAGCTTCGACAGCGCGCGCCTGCTGGCCAACGCCCAGCGCATCTGCGAGGCGCAGATCGCCTTCTGGCACCCCGACGGCAGCGCGCCGCCGCATGACCGCTATGTCTTCATGCTCAACGCCGTGGACGACGGCTACGGCGGCCTGGAGCACCGGCACAGCACGGCCCTGATCTGCAACCGGCGCGACCTGCCACGCCTGGGCGAGGCCAAGCAGTCAGAGGGCTACACCACCCTGCTCGGGCTGATCAGCCATGAGTACTTCCACACCTGGAACGTCAAACGCCTGCGGCCGGCCGAGTTTGCGCGCTACGACTACACGCAAGAGAACTACACGCGCCTGCTGTGGTTCTTCGAAGGCTTCACCAGCTACTACGACGACCTGATACTGCGCCGCTGCGGGCTGCTGGACGACGCCGGCTACCTGCGCCTGCTCACCAAGACCATCAACCAGGTGCAGCAGGCACCGGGCCGGCTGGTGCAATCGGCGGCCGACGCCAGCTTCGACGCCTGGGTCAAGTACTACCGGCAGGACGAGAACACCGCCAACGCCACCATCAGCTACTACACCAAGGGCGCGCTGATCGCCCTGTGCTTTGACCTCAGCCTGCGCGGCGCCAGCAACGCCACGCTGGACGACGCCATGCGCGCCCTGTGGCAGCGCTGCGCCGCCGGCCCCCTGCGCGAGCAGGACTTCATCGAGACCCTGCAGGCGCTGGCAGGCCGCAGCTTTGCCGCAGAACTGGCGGCCTGGGTGCATGGCACCGCGGAACTGCCGCTGGCGCCCCTGCTCACCACGCATGGCGTTGAGATGGTGGCCGACCCGTCACAGCCGGCCCAGCGCCTGGGCCTGCGGGTGACAGAAAGCAATGGCGTTCAGGTCAAGGTGGTGCTGCGCGGCGGTGCCGCCGAACGCGCCGGCTTTGCCGCTGGCGACGAATGGATAGGCATAGCGCTGCCGGGCAAGCCCACCGGCACCGAATGGCGCATCACCAAGCTCGAAGAGCTGGCGCTTTATATGGGCAGCGAACGCAAGGCCACGGCGCTCATCGCGCGCGACCGCCGCCTGCTGCGCCTGCCGCTGGAGCTGCCGGCGCAAGACAGCACCTGGCGCCTGGTGGCACGTGAGCCCGCACGCATGGCGGCCTGGCTGGACGGCACCAAGCCGCCCCCGCCCGCCAAGCCAGCGCGCGGCGCGCGCAAAGCCTGAGCAGCGGCCACGCCATTGGTGGCGTGGCTATAGTTCTTTTCCACCGCAAAAAACGCAGGAGACAAGCACATGGCCTTTGACACCATAGAAGTCCGCACCGAAGCCGAAAAGGTCGGCATCGTGACGCTGAACCGCCCCAAGCAGCTCAACGCCCTGAACGACCAGTTGATGGACGAATTGGGCGCCGCCCTGGCCGCCTTCGATGCCGACGAGCGCATCGGCTGCATCATCATCACCGGCAGCGAGAAGGCTTTTGCGGCGGGCGCCGACATCAGCGCCATGGCCCAGTACAGCTTTGCCGACGTCTACAAGGGCAACTACATCGGCCGCAACTGGGAACACATCCGCAGCGTCCGCAAGCCAGTGATCGCCGCCGTGAGCGGCTTTGCGCTGGGCGGCGGCTGCGAGCTGGCCATGATGTGCGACTTCATCATCGCCGCCGACAACGCCCGCTTCGGGCAGCCCGAGATCAAGCTCGGCGTCATCCCCGGCGCCGGCGGCACGCAGCGCCTGCCGCGCGCCGTGGGCAAGAGCAAGGCCATGGACATGGCCCTCACCGGCCGCATGATGGACGCGACCGAGGCCGAGCGCGCCGGCCTGGTCAGCCGCGTCGTGCCCTTCGACAAACTGCTGGACGAGGCCCTGGGCGCGGCGCTGCAGATCAGCGACTTCTCGCGCATCGCCGTCATGGCGGCCAAGGAATCGGTCAACCGCGCGTTCGAGAGCGGGCTATCCGACGGCGTGATGTTCGAGCGCCGCCTGTTCCACGCACTGTTTGCCACCGAAGACCAGAAGGAAGGCATGGACGCCTTCGTGAACAAGCGCAAGGCAGTGTTCCAGCACCGCTGAGGGCTTGCCGCCACCAAAGAATCCGGGCTATAATGTGCGGCTCGGCGCTTTAGCTCAGTCGGTTAGAGCGATGGAATCATAATCCACAGGTCCGCGGTTCGAATCCGTGAAGCGCCACCAAGATACCAAGCCTTCCAAGTCCACGACTTGGAAGGCTTTTTTCTTTGCCGGGCAGGATCTGGATTATTGGCAAAAAGTGCCTCCAGCCCTTATTCCACCTGGGCTATAAGCTATTTATTTAATAGCAATCAATCGACAAAGAACTGCACGAGCAGGACTACAGCCCGTCCGGGAACACGTATTGCGGCGGCGTCACGGTGGGCTGGCCGATGACCAAGGCGATCTGGTCATGCGCGTGCAGGGGCATGTCACGCGCCTTGCCGAACTGCAGGCGGCCATTGAGGTAGATGCGCACCGGTCCTTGCAGTCCGGCCACATTGGTCTCGCTCAGGGGCCGGCCCCACACGTCGAAGAAATTGCCGAGGGTGTAGACGCGGTCGTTGGGGGACTCGACATGCACGATGCCGGTTGCGTCGTGCGTGTGCAGCCAGTAGAAGCCCCGGCCGCCTTCCACGAAACCGTTGCGCACCTGGAACGGCGGCAGGATGCCGATGCCGCGCGGAACCGCGATCTGCTGCCCGTGGTAATAGATGGACAGATGCATGTGGATATGGGTCTTGAGCATTTCCTGGCTCGAGCCCTCTATGCCGTCGATGGCCTGCCCGTGCCCGCCTTGCGCTGTGTTGCCATCCGGGAACATGGCTTTGCCAAGCTGCACGCCCTGGGCCAGAGCTGGCGCGTCCCCGTCCGGGCCGTGCGCGTAGGCGAGTGAAGCGCCCAATACCAGCGGCAACGCGAGCCATATTGCGATCTTGCTGCGAAATAACATGTAACGACTCTCTTGTCGGTGGGGCGTCGGGATGCAGGGGGCTTCACCGATCTGGGCGATAGACGGGCAATTGCGCCGTTTTGTTCCTCAAAAGCGCAAACGGCATGGACAAGAGGCGACAACGAAGGACAGGTAAAACAGTGTCTTCCTACAACGCCAGGCCACTTGGCCGTGGGATAGTTCAGTCCCGAAAAGTCGTGGAGACACCGCCATGGGCAACCCCTACCGTCAAATTACCCTCGCCATCACCGTGACCCTCGCCGCAATGGCTGGCACCCATGCCTTTGCGCAAGCCCCGCGTCTGGATGTTCGCGACATGTCAGATGAGCAAAAGCAGCAGTACGGGGTTCAGGGTGCCCCCGCCGGCACCTCCGTGCGCGTGCAGTCGGAGCGCGGGGGCGACCGCGCCCGGCGCGAGGCTAATCGCCGCGCCCAATGGGAGCGCGACCGCGAAGACACCCGCTCCCGTGCCCGCGCCTGGGCCGATGACCCGCGCTATCGCCGCTGATCGATCTCAACTGCGCGGCAGCCGCACAACGAAGCGGGTGCCGCCGCGCTCGGACTGATCCGCGTGCACCGTGCCGCCCTGCAGCGTGACCAGGGTGTGGACGATGGACAGCCCCAGCCCCGACCCCACCGTGCCCGGCGTGCTGGGGGATCGGTGAAAGCGCTGGAACAGGTTGCGCCGCACGCTCTCCGGCAAACCTGGGCCATCGTCGCTCACGGTCAACACCGCATGCCCCCCCTCGGATCCCACGCCAATGCCCAGCCAGCCGCCGTCGGCCGCGTGGCGCAAGGCGTTTTCCACCAGATTGGTCAGCACCTGGCGCATGCGATCCGGGTCCACCTGCACCTGCAGCGAGGCCACGCTGGCTTGCAACTCGGCCTGGATGCCGTGGTCGGCGATATGGGGCGCATGCGCGGCCAGCGTATCGGTCACCAGCCGCACCAGATCGGTGTCCACTTTCTGCAGCGATAGCCGGCCGGCCTCTGCCACCGACATGGTGTGCAGGTCTTCCACCAGCCGGCCCAGGTGCTCGACCTGGTCCAGCAGCTTGCGGCATTCGCGCGGGTCGGCCGGGATCACGCCGTCGCAGATGGCGTGCAGCCGCGCACGCAGCACGGTCAGCGGCGTGCGCAGCTCGTGCGACAAGGACGCGGCCGTGGCCTTGCGCTCGCGCTCGAGCGACTCCAGCGCGTCGGTCATGTGGTTGAAGTCACGCACCATGTCGGCCATCTCGCCGCGGTCCTGCCCGCCCTGGGCGCGCACCGACAGATCCCCCAGCGCGATGCGCCGCGCGGCCTCGGCCACCGACGCCATGGGCAGGGTCACGATGCGCGAGACCCAGAAGCCCACGGCCAGCCCAAAGGGCAGGCACACCACCAGGCCAATCACCAGCGACCACTTCTCGCCAAACAGCAGGTCACCCTGCCAGTACTGGCCGTAGATCTGCACCGCGCGCGGGCTGTCTTCCAGGTTTTGGTCGTTGAGCTGGTCCAGCTCCTGCTGCACGGCAGACGGCAGGCCGCGGTAGAAGGAGTTGTACTGGTACTGGGCCAGCGCGAAGACACTTGCGCCCAGAACGCCTACGGTCACCAGCACCGTGGCGGCTATGCCCAGCCCGAAGCGGACCCAGATCCGGTCTATTCCCCGGGCCATAACCGGTAGCCGATGCCGCGCACCGTCTCGATCAGTTCGTCGTTGCCGGCGTTCTGCAGCTTGCGCCGCAGCTTGGAGAGATGCGAGTCGATGACGCGGTCCATCGCGTCGCTCTCGGGCAGGCAGGTC
The DNA here is from genome assembly GCA_038961845.1 of Xylophilus sp. GW821-FHT01B05. Lineage (NCBI taxonomy): Bacteria > Pseudomonadati > Pseudomonadota > Betaproteobacteria > Burkholderiales > Xylophilus > Xylophilus sp. GW821-FHT01B05. The sequence continues at coordinate 1,207,764 of CP152408.1, read as the reverse complement.
TCGATCAGGTGGCTGCGCGAGAAGCAGCGCCGCGGTTGCGCGGCCAGGCAGGCCAGCAGGCGGAATTCGGTAAGGGTCAGCGGCAGCACCTCGGCGCGGCCGTCTTCGCTGAAAGAGCGGGCGATGTGCGCCTCCTGGTCGATCTCCAGCCGGCCGGCGCGAATCACCCCCGCCGGTGCCACCTTGGGCGCGGCGGCGGTGCGGCGCAGCACGGCGCGCACCCGCGCCACCACCTCGGGCGGGCTGTAGGGCTTGACCACGTAGTCGTCCGCGCCCATGCGCAAGGCCAGCAGCTTGTCCACGTCGTCGGCCAGGGCGGTGACCATGATGACCGGCGTGTTGCCGTCGGCACGCAGGTTCTTCAGCACATCCACGCCATCCATGCCGGGCAGGTGGATGTCCAGCAGCACCATGTCGGGATGGATCTCGCGGGCCACCTGCAATGCCGCCAGGCCGTCGGTTTCCAGGCGCGTGCGCAAGCCGTCGCGCTGCAGGTAGGCGATCAGGATGTCGGCGATTCCGGGTTCGTCTTCCACCACCAGCACCAAGGGGCTGGGCGGACGTACAACACTGTTCATGGGAGGGGAAATCCTGGCGCGGCCCGCCATAAACGGCGGCGGGGAGGTAGCCCAGCATTATCGGCCAGCAATGCCAGGGCCCTCGGCGGCGGCGGCTATGCCCGGACGGGGCGCGCGTCTTCATGCTTTCTCCATAAAACCTGCACTGCCGCGCAAGTTTGCCGGGGCCCAATGTAAACGTCCGGTACACCCGGCCTACCCATTGATGCGCCGCCCTCTCCTTCCGCCCCGTTCCCTGCCCGCCCTGCGACTGTCGGCGCTCTCCGTGCTGATGCTGGCGGGCTGCGCCGCGCCGCCCGTGCCACCGTTGCCGCAAGATGTGCCGGCCGCGTGGTCCAGCCCCGCCGCCACAGCGGGCGTGCCCGCCCCTGACCTGCGCAACTGGTGGAAGACCCTGAACGATCCGGCACTGGACGCACTGGTGGACGAGGCGCTGCAACAGAACCTGCAGCTCGCCCGCGCCCGCAGCCAGCTGCGCCAGGCGCGCCTGCTGGCCGGCACCGCCGATGCCCGCTACCTGCCCATTCTTAGCGCCGGAGAGCGCCCGGTGCAGGACGTAGCGGCGGTCGACACCTACCTGCACGCCAGCGTGGACGCGGTCTGGGAGTTGGGCCTGTTCGGCGCGCGCGAAAGCAACCTGCGTATCGGCCAGGCCCGGCTCGATGCCGCGGTGCAGACCGAGCAGGCCGCCCGCGTCTCGGTGGTGGCCGAGGTGGTGCGGCGCTATATCGAACTGCGTGCCGCGCAGCGGCAGGTGGCGCTGCTGCAGGATATGGCGGCGCTGGATGAGCGCGCCATTGCGCTCGCCGGTGTGCGCCTGCGCAGCCGCCTGGCGGCCCCCGACGAAGAAGCGCAACTGCGCTTGCGGCAGATCCAGACCGCCGCGCAGCGCAGCGCGCCACAGCAGGCCATCGTGCAGGCGGCGCGCGCATTGGCGGTGCTCACCAGCCGCAACGCGCCGGCGCCGGAATGGCTCGTAGCCGCGCCGCAGCCCGTGCTGGGGCCGGTCGCCCCCGGCGGCGTGCCGGCCGACCTGCTGCGGGTGCGCCCCGACATCCGCGAAGCCGAGGCCGAGGTGCTCAAGGCCGCCGGCGAAATGGGCATGGCCCAGGCCGAGCTGTACCCGCGGCTCTCGCTGGGCGCTTCTTACCTCTATTCCTACAACCTGACGCAGAACCGCCGCAGCAGCTCGGACCGCATCCAGGGCATCGGCCCGATCATCGACATCCCGCTGTTCGACTGGGGCCGGCGCCATGCGCAGGCCGATGCGCAGAAAGAAGCCCTGAGCGAGTCGCTGCTGGCCTACCGCCAGACCGTGCTCGATGCCGTGGCCGAGACCGAGATCGCCCTGTCCCTGCTGGACCTGCAGCAGCAGCGCGAAGCCCGCTTGCACGAAGCCGGCGAGCTGCTGCAGCGCCGCCTGGCCGCCAAGGACACGCTGGTGCGCCTGGGCCTGTCCAGCGACTTCGAGCGCCTGGGCGAGCAGCGCGCGCAATTGCAGGCGCAACTGGAGCTGGCCGACGCCCAGGCCAGCCGCGTGCTGGCCTTTGTCGCGCTCTACAAATCGCTGGGCGGCGCACCGTTGCCGACTGAGGCCACGGTGGCAGAGGCCAAGCCGTGATTCCACTGGCACGCAAGACCCTTGTTTACGAATGGCGCCGCTTCATGCCGGCGGTGTTCGCCGTGGGCTTCTCGGGCGTGCTGCTGGTGGTGCAGGCGGCGCTGGTGCTGGGCATCTTTGGCAGCGCCGCGGTGTCGGTTACCGCCTCGTCGGCTGATCTGTGGGCCGGCTACCCCGGCACGCAAAGCGTGAATTTTGGCCGCCCGATCCGCGCCGATGTAGAGATGCGCCTGCGCCTGGACCCGGACGTGGCCGAGGTCGAGCCCTACCTCTGGGTGGAAGGCGACTGGCATGCGGCCCAGCGCGGCGCGGGCGGGGTGTCGGTGTTTGTCTCCGGCATTCGCACCGAGCCCGGCACGATGATGTTCTCGGCGGTACTGCCCGATGCGCTGCGCCAGCAGTTGGCCGAGCCCGGTGCGGTGGTGGTCGACCAGTCCGACCTGGGTCCGCTCGGTACCGCCGCAGGCGGTCAGGCCTGGGTCAATGGCCGGCAGGTGCACGTGATCGCCGCCGTGACCGGCCTGCGCGCGCTGGGCGGCGTCAACGTGCTGGCCTCGCTCGACACCGCCCGTACGCTGGCCGGCAGCGATCTGGCGGCTGGCAGCACCTACTTCGTGGCGCGCCTGCGCGACCCGGCACTGGCCGAGACCGTGCGCGACCGGCTCAACGCCGAGCGCGCCTTCGGCCCGTTCGAGGTCTGGACCGCCGGGCAGTTCGCCTGGCGCTCGCAGCACTACTGGATGCTCGACACCGGTGCCGGCGTGGCCGTGCTATTCATGGCGCTGATCGTCTGCCTGGTCGGTGCCGTCATCACCAGCCAGTCGCTGATGGCGGTGGTGGCCGGCTCTTCGCGCGAATACGCGGTGCTGCATGCGCTGGGTGCCAGCATGGCTTCGCTGGCCCGGGTGGTGGTGGAGCAGGCCTGCTGGATCGGCGGCCTGGGCCTGCTGCTGGCGGCCGGCGTCAGCACGGCGCTGCTGTGGTTCGCCGCCGGGCAGAACGTGCCGGTGGCCATGAACCTGCAGGCCGCGCTGCTGTGCATGGTGCTGGTGGCCGCGCTGGCGCTGCTGTCGGGCCTGATCGCTATCCGTGGCCTGCTACGCGCTGACCCCGCAGTGTTGCTGAGATGAATGCCCCTCTCCCCATCGCCGGCCCGACCCTGGAAGCCGAGGCCGTGAGCAAGTCCTTCCTTTCCGGCGTGGTGCGGGTGCAGGTGCTGCAGTCGCTGTCGGTGGCGGTGTATCCGGGTGAGCTGACGCTGATCTCCGGCCCTTCCGGCTGCGGCAAGAGCACGCTGTTGTCACTGCTGTCAGGCCTGCAGTCGCCTGATGGCGGGCGCGTGCGGGCGCTGGGCGAAGACCTGGCCAGCAAGGACAAGCGTGCGCTGGAGCGCTTCCGGCTGCACCACACCGGCTTTGTGTTCCAGGGCTTCAACCTGTTTCCAGCGCTCACCGCCAAAGAGCAGGTGCAACTGCCGCTGGGCTACCTGGGCATAGGCCGGCGCCAGTCGGCCGAGCGCGCCATGCAGGTACTTGAAGAGGTGGGCATGACCCACCGCGCCGACATGCGCCCGGCCCAGCTCTCTGGCGGCGAGAAGCAGCGCGTGGCGATTGCCCGCGCGCTGGCCAAACAGCCGCAACTGCTGTTCGCCGACGAACCCACCAGCGCGCTGGATGCCGAGAACGGCCAGCGCGTGATCGACATCCTGCACCGCATTGCGCGATCGCACGGCACCACCGTGCTGTGCGTGAGCCACGACCCGCGCGCCGCGCGCCATGCCGACCGCGTGCTGACCATGGAAGACGGCGTGATCCGCAGCGACTGGCAGCCTTCCAGCCCACGCGCCGCGGGCGCCCCGGCCAAGGAAACCTCTCTATGAAGCAGCTTCATTCCCGGCCACGCCGGATTCCCGCAGCCCTGGCCGCCGGGGCGCTGTTGGCCGCCACGGCCGCAGTGCCGCTGCTGCTGGCCGGCTGCTTCGACAGCAGCGGCAAGCCCTCGGCCAGCGCCATGGCCCAGGCGCATGCGCAGGCAGCGCCCTCCGGCCCCGCCGACGTGGCCATCGCCCGCGGCCGGGTGGAGATCGAGGGCGGCCTGCTCGACGTGATGGCGCAGCAAGACGGCATCGTCGAATCAGTGGCCGTGGCCGAAGGCGCCACGGTGCGCCGCGGCCAAGTGCTGCTGCGCCTGCAGTCCGACACCGCGCGCGGCGAAGTCGCCATGGCCGAAGCCGAGCTGCAGGCGGCGCAAGCGCGCCAGCGGGCCCAGGCCGCCAAGCTGGCGCCGGCACGCCAGTTGAGCCAGCGCCTGACGGAAGCCGCCCAGGCCGGCGCACTCGACCGCCAGCGCGCCGACGAAGCGCTGCAGGCCCAGCAAGAAGCCGCCGCCGCCGCCGCCGTGGCCGAGGCCGACACCAAGGTCGCCGCACAAAAGCTGGCCCAGGCGCGCAACCGCGTCACGCGCCTGGCCCTGACCGCGCCGCAGGACGGCACCGTGCTGCGGCTGCGCGTGCAGCCCGGCAGCGCGGTCGATGCCCAAGGCAGCCGCCCGGTGCTGGTGCTGCTGCCGCAGCGGCCGGTGCTGGTGCGTGCCGAACTCAACGGCAGCTTTGCCCCCCGGGTAAAGGTCGGCATGCGCGCCAGCGTGCACGTAGACGGCGGCCCGGCACTGCCGGCGCGGGTACAGCGCATCAGCCCGGTGTACGTAGCCAGCCGGCTCGACGAAGACCAGGCCGCCCGCGTCGGCGTGCGCGTAGTCGAATGTTTTCTCACCTTTGACCAGCCCTCCAGCCTGCGTATAGGCCAGGAAGTGCGGGTGAACTTCCATGAGTAATGCCATGCATGACATGCAACAGATGCGCCCCGCCACCGCTCGGCGCGCCCGGACCATTCCACTGCACCGCGTGACCGGCAACGCCATGCCAACGCCATCCTCGGCCACCGGCTGGATGGTGCAGAGCGACTTCGACGGCACCATCAGCCTGGAAGACGTGACCGACACCTTGCTGACACGCTTCGGCCAGCCAGGCTGGCAGGCGCTGGAAGACGCCTGGGAGCGCGGCGACATCGGCTCGCGCGAATGCATGACCGGCCAGATCGCGCTGCTCGACATGAGCGCAGAAGAGCTGCGCACGCACCTGGCGACGATCCAGATCGACCCGCACTTTGCCGGCTTTGTGCGCGAGGCGCGGCGCCTGGGCCTGCCGGTGCAGGTGGTGAGCGATGGGCTGGACCACGTGATCCGCACCGTGCTGGGCCTGCATGGCCTGGGCGAACTGCCGGTGATCGCCAACCGCCTGGTGCAGACCGGCCCGCGCAGCTGGCAGTTGCAGTCGCCCTGGGCCAGTGCCGCCTGCAGCCGCGCCAGCGGCAATTGCAAGTGCGAGCGCCTGGCCGAGCAGCAAACGGTGCATGGCCGCGTGCTCTACGTGGGCGACAGCACTTCTGACTTCTGCGTATCGGGCAAGGCCGACTTCGTGCTGGCCAAGTACAAGCTGATCGAGCATTGCCGCAGCCACGGCATTGCGCATGCGCCCTTTACCGACTTCAGCGAGGCCACGGCGCTGATGACGCGCATCGTGACCGCGCGGGAGCGTGTGGCGGCATGAGCCTTTCCGAACAGGTCTGCGTCACGCCACACGAGTTTTTGCTGGAAGGCCACGGCGCGCATGCGCGTACCGGCGTGCTGCTGATCCACGGCATGACCGGCACGCCCAACGAGATGCGGCTGCTGGCCAAGGGCCTGCACAAGCAGGGCTTCACCGTGTACGCGGTGCAGTTGGCCGGCCACTGCGGCACGGTGGACGACCTGGTTGGCACGCGCTGGCGCGACTGGCTGGGCAGCGTGCGCGCGGGCGCTGACCGCTTCGCGCCGCATGTAGACCGGATGGTGGTGGGTGGCTTGTCGATGGGCTCGGTGCTGGCGCTGGCGCTGGCGCAAGAGCGGCCCAGGCAGGTGGCCGGCGTGTGTGCGCTGTCCACCATCTTCCGCTACGACGGCTGGAGCATTCCGGCTTATTCCAAGCTGGCGTTTTTGCTGCCGCTGTTTCGCCTGCTGGGCATTGGCCGGCGCAGCGTCTTCATGGAACAGCCGCCCTACGGCATCAAGGATGAGGCGCTGCGCAAGCGCATCGTGGCGCAGATGCAGTCGGGCGACAGCGCCGCCGCCGGCCTGCCGGGCAACCCGTGGTGGAGCATCCAGGAGATGCGCCGCCTGTCGGCCCACGTGCTGCAGCACCTGGACGATGTGCGTTCGCCCTGCCTGGTGGTGCATGCGCGCGAGGACGATGTATCTGCCGTGGGCAATGCCCACGACATCGTGCGCGGCGTGGCGCACGCCCCGGTTGAGCTGGTGCTGCTGGACGACAGCTACCACATGATCACCATCGACCGCGAGCGCCGCACCGTGATTGCACGCACCGCTGACTTCGTGGCGCGCGTGGCCCAGGGCACGGCCGGCCACCACCGGGAAGCCGTGGCGCATGGCTAGCGAGCTGACGCCGCTGATCATCACGCTGTGGGTGTTGAACGTGCTGGTCGACAGCGGCGGCCAGCTGGCCTTCAAGGCTGCCGCTGGCGACCCGCGCGCCGGCGACGGCCTGGCGCGCTGGAAGTGGATGGCGCGGCGGCCCTGGCTGTGGATAGGCGTTGGCTGCTACGTGGCGGAATTTCTGCTGTGGCTGGCCTTCTTGTCGCTGGTGCCGCTGTCTGAGGGCGTGCTGCTGGGCTCGATCAACATCGTGGCCATCATGGTGGCGGGGCGCTTCTTGTTTGCCGAAAAGCTCTCGCGCATGCGGGTGGCGGGCATTCTGCTGGTGTCGATAGGCGTCGCAATCGTGGGCCTGCACTGACATGAAGCGCTTCTATCTGATCGGCTTCCTGGTGCTGATGGGCTTCGACACGCTGGCCCAGATCAGCTTCAAGTACGCGGGCGCGCAGGCGCTGCCGCTGGAGTTCAGCACCAGTTGGCTGCTGCGCGTGTTCAGCCAGCCCTGGATCTATGGCGCCTTTGTGGGCTACGTGGGCGCTTTCTTCGCGTGGATGACGCTGCTCAAGCACGCGCCCATCGGGCCGGCGTTTGCGGCATCGCACCTGGAAATCGTCTCGGTGCTGCTGCTGTCGGTGTGGCTGTTTGACGAGCGCATTGGCGTGCCGCAGGTGATGGGCGGCTTGTTCATCGTCGCCGGCATCGTCTGCCTGGCCTTGAGCGAAACCGAAGACGACGCGCCCGGCGGCAACCCGGGCGCCGGCTCGGCCAGCGCCAATGCCGCTGCGCTGGCTGGCGACAATGCCAGCCATGGCCGCTAACTTCGACGCCCCGCCCACCGCTGGTTTGCCGCTGCAGGCCGCCGACCTGTGGCCCGGCGGCGATGCGGATCTGGAGGGCGCGCTGGCGCGCTTTCTGGGGGTGGAATCAACGCAGCTCGAATGCTCAGGCACCGCCGCGCTGGTGGTGGCGCTGACCGCGCTCAAGCAGTTGGCGCCCGCGCGCACAGAAGTCATCGTGCCGGCCTACACCTGCCCGCTGGTGGCGCTGGCCGTGGCGCACTGCGGCCTGGCGCTGCGGCTGTGCGACTTGCGGCCTGATTCGCTCGACCTGGACCCCGCCGCCCTGGCCGCGCTGTGCGGCCCGCAGACCCTGGCCGTGCTGCCCACGCACCTGGCCGGGCGCGTGACCGATGTGGCCACGGCCCTGGCCTGCGCCCATGCCGTGGGCGCCTGGGTGATCGAAGACGCGGCCCAGGCGCTGGGCGCGCGCATCGGCGCTGCCGCCGTCGGCCTGCAGGGCGACATTGGCTTCTACAGCCTGGCCGTGGGCAAGGGCCTGACCATCTTCGAAGGCGGCGTGCTGGTGGCGCGCGATGCCGCGCTGCGCGCTGCCTGCCGCGATGCCAGCCGCGCCACCGTGCCCGCCAGTTGGGCCTGGGAGCTGCGCCGCAGCGTGGAGCTGCTGGGCTACGCCGCGCTCTACCGCCCGGCCGGCCTGCGCTGGGCCTATGGCGCGCCGCTGCGCCGGGCACTGGCGCGCGGCGATTGGGTGGATGCGGCGGGCGACGACTTCAGCCTGCGCATTCCCCTGCACCGCCCCGGCCGCTGGCGCCGCGCGGTGGGCGTGCGCGCACTGCAGCGGCTGCCGGCCTTCCTGGCCGATGGCGCAGAACGCGCTGCACGGCGGCTGGCACGGCTGGCGCGCATCCCGGGGATCACCCTGCTGACCGACAGCGCGGCCGGCACCTGGCCGGTGCTGCTGCTGTTGATGCCGGACCAGGCACAGCGCGATGCCGTGCTGCGTGATTACTGGGGCGCCGGCCTGGGCCTGGGCCTGCCCTTTGTGCGCGCCCTGCCCGACTACCCGCAGTACGCCAGCGCCGTGCCGGCAGCCGCAGCGGGCGAGCTGCCCCACGCGCGCGCGCTGGCGGCGCGCCTGCTGGCGGTGAGCAACAGCCCCTGGCTGGACGAGGCGCGGTTTGGGCAGGTGTGCGAGGTGCTGGCTGCTTCGGCGCCGGTCAAGCCTCAATGACCACCGGCGCCTGAGCCCGCTCCTTCAGCCAGAGCCCAAAGTCCATCATCACGCTCACGACGGGCTTCAGGCGCTCGCCGTCGGCCGTGAGGGCGTATTCGACCCGCACCGGGGCGCTGGGGTGCACGGTGCGCTTCACCAGTCCGGCTTCTTCAAGCGCGCGAAGGTCAAGGGTGAGCGACCGCTGTGAGATGCCGGGAACGTCCCGGCGCAGTTCGTTGAAGCGCTTGGGCCCGTCGACCAGGTAAGACACCAGCAGCAGTCGCCAACGCCCACCCAGCAGGCGCATGGATTCTTCGACAGAGCAGCCAGATACGTTCGATTTCATAGCACATCCGGCGGCAAAGCCTGGTCGGTATAGTTTTTTAACCTATGTGCAATTTTATTGCCTTCTTCCATATTTAGCCCTGGTCCGTAGCATCACCACAGGCACTTTGTTTTCTGAAGTGCAACGACCCACAAGCATTGGACAAGCACCTTGAAGCTGTACTACATCCCGGGCGCCTGCTCGCTGTCACCGCATATCGTCGCCAACGAACTTGGCCTGGACATCAGCCTGGTCAAGGTCGACTACAAGACGCACAAGACCGAAGACGGCCGGGATTTTTTTGAACTCAGCCCCTTCGGCTACGTCCCCCTGCTGGAGCTGGATGACGGCACGCTGCTGCGCGAAGGCCCGGCCATCGTCCAGTACCTGGCCGACCTGCAGCCGGCATCCCGCCTGGCCCCCGAAAACGGCAGCATGGCCCGCTATCGCCTGCAGGAGTGGCTGAGCTTCCTGACCTCTGAAGTGCACAAGGGCTACATCCCGCTGCTTTACGCGGTGCTGGCCGGCAAGTACGGCACCGAGACCGCCAAGCCGAAGCTGGAACAGCGCTACGCCTGGATTGACGCGCAACTGGCTGGCCGCGACTACCTGATGGGCGACACCTGCACGGTCGCGGATGCCTACCTGTATTCGCTGACCCAATGGGGCCAGGCCTCGTGGCTGGAGTCGGTCTACAAAGCCAACATCCACTTCGACGGCCTGGAGAACCTGAAGGCCTGGTACCTGCGCATGCGTGAACGGCCGGCGGTACGCAAGGCGCTTGACACAGAAGGCCTAAAGTAAATTTGATAGCTGCATGCCGGCGTGAATCCTGCATTTCAGGCATAAAAGCACCTGAAATGCAGGATTCACCTGGGCTACCAGCTATCAATTAAATAGTCAGCTCCCGGTGGATGCGTGGTGCCGTCCGCTGTCAGGCCGCAGGATGCCGGCCAGGATCTTGATGGTGGTGGACTTGCCCGCGCCGTTGGGCCCGATGAAGCCCAGCAGCTCGCCGCGCTCCAGCGCAAAGGACACGCCGGTCAGCGCCCCACCAAGCTGCTGTAAGCCTGGCGCGTGCCCGGGCTGACCGCGTCCAGCACCTGCGCATACGAGGTCTTGTGCCGCGCCAGCAGCCGCGCCGATGCCACGGCCCTGGAGCGGCAGAACCAGTGGCAGCTGTGCTGCATCAGGAACAGCTCGGCCGACATGGTGAAGGCCTTGTCGCGCGGCGAGCGCTGCTGCTGGTTCTGCGCCACCTCGGCCATGCCGCGCGCATGGATGGCAAAGGCCTGGCGCAGGTCAAAGGTCGCGCTCGGGAACAGCTTGTCGGCAAAGGGCACGGCGAAGGGCAGTGTGCTCACACGCGTGTCCGCCGCATCGAGCTTGGCGAAGTCCACCACGAAGCGCTGGAACTGGCCATTGAGCGCCTCTTCGGTCCCCGCCAGCAAGCCCCAGATCTGCGCGCGGCGATCCGCATCCTGCTCACCCAGGCCGCGCAGATAGCCTTCGGTCAGGTTCTCCATCAGCTTTTCGATTTGGTACTGGCGCAACTGGCTGCCCAGCAACACCACGCGCCGGCGCTGGTCATGCGCCTTGAGCACGCCAAACGCGATGACGACCAAGGTCGCCAGAATGAGAATGTCCATGGATGCGAGAGAAAGCCGGCGTTGAAAGGATCAGGAGTTTAGTGGCCGTTATCAGAGCCCAGCGTAGACCAGGTTGGGCCACAGATCGCACAGGTAGTCGAGCTGCCCCGGCGCCTGCACCAGCAGCATGGCAAACAGCTCTTCCGCCGGATCGACGAAGAACACCGTGCCGCTCATGCCGCTCCAGCTGTACTGGCCGGGCGAGCCCAGGCGCGCGGCCACGCCTTCGCTGCGCCGCACGGCAAAGCCCAGGCCAAAGCCGTAGCCCGGCGGCAGGATGGTGCCGGCCACGGGGATGTCGCCCAGGTGGTCGGCCGTCATCAGCGCAATCGTCTTGCGCCCGGCCAGCCGCACGCCCTGATACGTGCCCTGCCCCAGCATCAGCGACAGAAAGCGCGCGTAGTCGGCGGCAGTGGATACCAGCCCGCCGCCGGCAGGCTCCAGCGGCACTGGCGCGCGCACGTCGTTCAGCGTTACGGCGGCGCCGGTCAGCGGGTTTTGGGCAAAGGGCTCGGCCAGGCGGCTGTGGCTGGCCTCGGGTACGTAAAAACCGGTATCGACCATGCCCAGCGGGCCCAGCACCATGCGCTGCAGCAGCGCGCCCAGCGGCTCGTTGCAGACGGCCTCCAGCACCATGCCCAGCACATCGGTGGCGCGGCTGTATTCCCAGGCGCTGCCGGGTTGGCGCGCCAGCGGCAGCGGGCCCAGCGCGGCGGCGGTCTGGGCATTGGTGAGGCCGCGCGAGCCTATGCGCGCGGCGCGGTAGGCGTCGGCAATGGGGCCTTCTTCCCAGCCGTAGCTCAGGCCCGCGGTGTGGCGCAACAGGTCTTGCACCGTGGCCTCGCGCTGCACCGGCTCCAGCCCGCCTGCGGTCAGCACCTGCTGATTGCGAAAGGCCGGCAGCCAGCGCGATACCGGCTGCGTGAGCAGCAGCCGTCCCTGCTCCACCAGCATCATCGCGGCCAGCGAGACGATGGGCTTGGTCATGGAATAGATGCGAAAGATGCTGTCTGGCGCCATCGCCTCCGCACCCGGCGCCCGCGCGCCAAAGGCTTCGAAAAATGGGGTGGCGCCGCGGTGCTGGATGTAGGCCACCGCACCCGGCAGCAGGCCGTCGTCGATGTGGGTTTGCAGGGTGGCGCGGAGGTGGTGGAGTGCGGCGTCGTGCATGGTGGCGCCACGATAGCGCAAGTCAGCGACAGGCTTGGCGCAGCCGCTGCAGGTCGGCCTCTGACACCTCGCCGGTCTGCGCATGGCAGATGCGCCCGCCATGCACGGCAACACTGAAGGGCAAGGCCCCGCTGCGGTTGCCGGCCGCGCGCATCAAACCCGCCACGCCGCTGCCCGCACGCAGTGCCGGCAGGCCTATGCCGCGCTGCTGCAGAAAGCGCCGCGCATCGGCCGGCGCGTCGGTAGACACCAGCAGCACGGCCCAGTCCGAATGGGCTTGCGCAAACTGCTGCAAGCGCGGCAGTTCGGCCACGCAGGGCGGGCAATCGCGCCCCCAGAAGTTGACCAGCACCGGGCCGGCAAAGTCCGCCGGGCCCAGGAAGCGGTCACCATCCAGCGTGGGCAGCGCAAAGGTCCAGCTACCGCGCTCGGCCGCAGACACGCCTGCGGCCGAGGCCAGCCAGAGCGCGCCTGCGCGCAGCAGTTGGCGCCGCGCCGCCGATTCAGAAGGACAGCTTGGCGCCCGCATAGATGTATCGCCCCCGGCTCGGGCCCCAGACATGGGTCACGTCATAGCCGCCCTGGGCATCGACCCACAGCGGGCTTTCCTTGTCGGTCTGCTGGTAGTCGAACAGGTTGTCCACACCGCCAAACACTGACAGGTTGCGGTTGACGGCGTATTGCAGGCGCGCATCGACGGTGGCGAAGGTGGGGCTCTTGCTGCGTTTGGGAGTGCCGTCGAAGTTGAAGCGGTTCTGGCTGCCGCTGCCGTCGTCATGGAACTTGTTCAGGTCCATTGGCCCGGTGATGGACAGGCGCGCCGTCAGTTCCCACGGGCCGCGGTCGTAGTCCACGCTGACAAAGGCGCGCGCCTTGGGCCGCGCGAAGATCAGCGTGCCGGCCGGGAAGCTGTAGCGGTACAGCTCGCCGCCCACCGACAAGGCCAGCGCCGGCGTGATCAGGTAGGACGAATTGATGTCCACGCCCTGCACCGTCACCGGCTGGCTGGTGCTGGTAAAGACCGTGATCGGGTTGCCATTGGCATCGACCTGGCTAGCGTCCAGCAGCGCGAAGTTCTTGATGCGGTTGTAGTTGTACGAGCTGGTGACGGCCAGGCGCTCGTCGGCGTAGCTGAGCGCATAGGCCAGGTTGTGCGACACCTCGGGCTTGGTGATGCGCCGCTCTATGCGCACCGTATCGAGAATGCCGTGGTCCTGCTCGAAGAAGCTGGTGGGCGCACGAAAGCCCTTGCCCAAGGACAGCCGGCTGGAGAGCAGCTCGGTGTGGTGGTACAGCGCGTTGATGCGCGGCGACGTGATGCCGCCATAGACGTTGTGGCGGTCATGGCGCAGCGAGCCGTTCAGCTCCAGCTTGTCGTCCCACAGCGTGCGGTAGGCCTGCAGGAACAGGCCCGGCACCCGGTAGGTGTAGTTGTCGATGCCGTTCACCGCAATGCCGTTGGCGGTGGCGCCGCTGCTGCGCAGGTCCTCGTAGCGGTAGTTGCTGCCTGCCGTCAGCAGCCAGGCATCGACCGGCATTTGGTAGCTGGCCTCGGCGTAGTACTGCGACTGGCGCGCCTTGTAGTCGGCAAACTCGTAGAAGCTGTCTTGCCGGTGCTCGGCCGCGCCAAAGGCCAGCCGCAGCTTGCCCGGGCCGGTCTGTCGCTCGCCCGAGGTCACGATCTGCTGCCGCTGGGTGTGGATGTATTCAGAGAAGCCGCGCCGGCCCAGGTTGTAGGGAATGAAGGCGCCGGTGCTGGGCTTGATCCAGCCACTCGCCAGCGGCGAGCCATTTGGCCCGGCGCTGAAATCAAACGGGCTGCCGCTGGTATCGGCCGCTACCGCCGCGGGCTGGCGGAAGGTCTCCAGCGCGCCGCCACCGCGTTTCTCGTCCACCAGATCCAGCCGGCCGCGCAGCTTGAAGCCACCCGCGTCATCCACGAACCAGCCCAGGCCGGCGATGCGGCGGTCGTAGCCGGTGTATTCGCTGATGCCGTCGCCGTTGCCATCCACCGCGTCGTGCCGGTTGTAGTGCAGCGATGCGGTAAACGCGCCGCCGTCCAGCGGCTTGGCCAGATAGACATCGCCCTGGCGCGAGCCATAGCTGCCGGCCTGCGTGCGCAGTTGCGCCTCGGGCAAGGTCGGGCGCTTGGTCACGATGTTGACGGTACCGGCCAGCGCCTCAGGCGCGATCAGGCTGGCACCGGCGCCGCGCGCCACGTCGATGCGCTCCAGGCCATAGACGCTGACGCTGTCCAGCCCATAGGCCGAAGACACTGACGAATAGATCGGAATGCCGTCGATCAGCAGCGTGGTGTAGCGCCCCGGCAGGTTGTTGAGCAGCACGTTGCGCACATTGCAGATCGAGCATTCGACCTGCACCGAGATGCCGGGGTTCTTGTCTACGGCCTCGTTGATATTGGTGGCGCCGGAGCGCTCGATGGCGCGCGCGCTGATGGATTCGGTGCGCACGATCTCGTCGCGCAGCGCACCTTGCCGCATGCCGGCCTGGTTGCTGCGACTCTCGACCGTTACGGCGCGCAGCGAGCGGGTCTCGTCCACTTCCGGCTGCGGCTGTGCTTGCAGCAGGGGCGCGGCCAGCGCCAGCGGGGGTACCGCCAGCGACTGCAGCCAGGGGCGCCACCACGGGCTGTGCTTCTTGATCGTCCCCCCATCCTGGCGTGCTGCGACGCCGGCTTCATCCTGCATGCATTCCTCCCGTTGTGTCCTGGCCGCTGTTGGCGCTGGATTTCTTTGGAATATATAGCCTTTGCTATGTTTTGGAGTGATGGCAATGATGGGAGGTGGGGTTTTGCTTTTTCATGGCCGTTTAGATTTCCTGGGCTTGGTTACCTTCGCCGGCGGCGGGTGCCGGGAGTTCGCCCCGGCGGGCGAGTAACTTTCTTTCGCGTCGCCGAAAGAAAGTCACCAAAGAAAGGGCGACCCCGCTGTGGCGGTCCGCTACGCGGACTGCTCTGCGGTGCTCAGAGTCGGCAGGTGGCTGCGGAACTCGCTTCGCTCAAACAGTCCTCGCCATCCGCGCTACGCGCGGCAACCTGCCGACTCCTCCGCTCCTCGACGCCACAGAGGGGACCCCAGGACTGCCAGTCGGGCCATCGCTACGCTCGGCCCGGTATTGGATGTTGGCTGTTTGGCTTTCGGCTGTCCGCCTGCGCCGTTGGCAGGGCCGAGCAGCACAGCGACGGGCGGATCAGGGATCGCCCTTGTTTGAGCGAAGCGAGTTTGGGCGATACCCCGCCCGGCGCGAGCAGCGCAGGGAACCCCGAAGGGGCCCTGACTCCGGCTCGCCTTTCTTCTGCCTACTCTTCTTTGGCGAAGCAAAGAAGAGTAGGTCGGCCGCCGGGCCGAGACCCGGCACCCGCCGTCAGCAAAACGACGGGTCTATCAATCAGTCACGGCCCAGCCGCGACAGCAAGCGCTGATTGAACAGCCCCTGCCCCGCCTGCCACTCAAGCAACTGCGCAACCGGAATCTCCGTCTCCTGCCCATCCCCCGCACTAAGCCAGCGCTTCCACGCACTGCGGTAGCGGTAAGAAGACACATCCCCAGTGACATCACTGCCCACGATATGCCCCCGCAGCGAAGTGATGACAGCATCGGCATGGTCCTCGCGCAACTGCCCCTGGTCCCAGTTGGTGCGGACCACGTCGGGCGCGAAGGCGTCCTTGTCGATGCTGAGGTAGGTGGGCTGCGGGTGGGCTGACAGTTCGGCGCAGAGTGCGGCGATCAGTGCGTCGCCATCAGCAAAGCCGCGAAAGGCACGGCCCAAACCGAGCCAGCGGGACCAACTGGTATCAACGCCCACGCTCCAGTAGCTGAGCTTGCCGGCGCGCAAGGGCGCCAGGTAGTTCTCCCAGCAATGGCCCCAGCCGATGTCGCCCGAGGTGATGCCGGCCACGTGCACGTGGGCCACCTGCGGCAGCAGCGCGACCTGGCGCACCCACGAGCCGCAGTGCACGCCAAACGGAAAGCGCATGTTGTCCGGGTGGTTGTCCAGCACGACGATGCGCAGCGGGCGCTGCATCACGTTTGCCTGCGCGGCGATGCAGCGCGCGATCAGCGGGCCGCTCAGGTGGTGGAAGTCGCCGCTGCCCATGAACACCGTGCCGTGTTCGGTGAACGCTGGCATGCGCTGGTCGAGCAACTGCGCAAAGGCGCGCATGCGCGGCAGGCCGCAGCCGAAGCGGATGGCTTCTTGCCAAGCGGCCAGGTCGATGCGCTGCTCGCCGGGCAGCGGGCCGACGGAGTTGTCGAGGTCGAGGATGACGGGTGGCGCGCTCATTCTTTTTCGCTCCATTGCCGGTCGCTCTCGAAGCGGCCGGCAAAGCGGCGGCCGATGGCGCGCAGCAGCGGGTTGCGGATGTAGACGGCGTGGCGGGTGAAGCTGAACTGCGCGCCGAGCTGGGCCTTGACCTCGGGGTCGGTCCAGCCGGCAACGTAGTGGCTGAGGCCACGCTCTATGGCGTATTCCAGGTTGACCATCCAGCTCACGAAGTACAGGTTGGCCTCGCGCGCGGCGGGGTAGGCAAAGCCTATGTATTTGTCGATCAGCTTGCCGCCGTGCTCAAAGCACAGGTTCCAGCCCAGCAGCGCACCGTCAGCCGCGCGGCGGTATTCAAAGACGGTGCCGCCGCTGGCTTCGTCGCGAAGCACGGCGGCGAAGAAGTCGCGGGTGAGGCGGTCGAAGTGGACCTCGCTCTGCGCATAGACGCCTTCGTACAGCGCAAAGAAGGCATCGACCACCGCGTCATTGGCAAACGCGGCGCCGGTGGGGATGCGGCGCACCTGCAGCTCGGCACGGCTGCGCAGCTTGCGCTTCAAGTTCTTGCGCCGGCTGGTGGACAGACGCGCCAGGTAGGCGTCGATGTCGGCGAAGTCGATCGGCACATAGGCCAGCGCCTGACCTTCGACCAGGATGAAGCCTTGCTGCTGGCAGGCATCGGCCAGCGCATCGGCAAAGGCGTTGTCCTCGGCCGGCAGCAGCGGCGACTGCTGCGGGATGTCCTTGATGATGCTGAGCCGGTGGCCGGGCGCGAGCTTTGCGCGCACCGATGCAGGCAGCGCCGCGGCGGGCAGCCCGGGCGGGACCAGCGCGTATTCAGACACCGTGGTGCCGACAAAGGCGGTGCGGATGCGCAGCAGGCGCGACCAATGGCGGTGCAGCGGCAGTGTGGCGGCGCGGCGCTTCAGCTCGTCGTCGGCGGTGGTCAACAGATCGAAGGGCGCGGCAAAGGCCGGCGCGCCGGCGCCTGGCAGCAGCGCAAAGCCCTGCGGCGGATGCTGCTGGAAGTGCTCAATGAGCGATGGCGGTTCGAGCTGGAAGCGAAAGGGCATCGGGCAGGAGCGCTGGGCCTTGGTAGTGATTTTTGTAACTACTCACCCCCGTTCGCCCTGAGCCGGTCGAAGGGCTTGGTGATGCGTGGCAGGGCTTCGACAAGCTCAGCCCGAACGGTGTGGGGGCTGAGTAGTTACTGATTTTTAAGAAAAAAGTGCCTGAAAGCCAGACTGGACTAGGGCATATAGCTACTATTAATGTAGCAAATAACAAAGCACCGCCGCCCTCCAGGAGAAGGCGGCGGTGCCGGTCAGTGTCGCGTGGCGCTTAAGCCTTCTTGGCTCGGATCAGCAGTTGTTCCAGCAGCACCAGCGCTTCGTCGATCTCGGCGTTGGTGATCTCCAGCGAAGGCGCGAAGGTGATCACGTTCTTGTAGTAGCCACCCACGTCCAGCACCAGGCCGCGCTTCTGGCCCTTGTATTCGAGCGTGCCTTCCAGGCCCAGGTCGACCATCTTGTCGAGCAGCGCGCGGTTGGGCGTGAAGCCGTCTTCGGTGCAGATCTCGGCGCGCAGCGCCAGGCCCAGGCCGTCAACGTCGCCGATTTCCTTGTGGCGCTTTTGCAGGTCGCGCAGGCCGTCGAGGAAGTAGGCGCCACGGTCGCAGACCTGCTTGCCGAAGTCGATCTCGTGCGTCATCTTCAGCACTTCCAGGCCCAGGGCCGTGCCCAGCGGGTTGGAGGCGAAGGTGGAATGGGTGGAGCCCGGCGGGAAGAGGGTCGGGTTGATCAGCTCTTCGCGCGCCCACAGGCCGCTGAGCGCGTTCAGGCCGTTGGTGAGTGCCTTGGCAAACACCAGCACGTCGGGCTGCACGCCAAAGTTCTCGATCGACCAGAGCTTGCCGGTACGCCAGAAACCCATCTGGATTTCATCGACCACCAGCAGCACGCCATGCTCGTCCAGCACCTTCTTCAGGCCCTTGAAGAAGTTGGCCGGCGGCACGACGTAGCCGCCCGTGCCCTGGATGGGCTCGACGTAGAAGGCGGCGTATTCGCACTGGCGCGTCTTCGGGTCCCAGATGGCGTGGTATTCGTTCTCGAACTTGCGGGCAAATTCCTTGACGATGGAGTCGGAATATTCCTCGGCCGTCATGCCCTTGGGGCGGCGGAACGGGTACGGGAAGGGGATGAACTGCGCGCGGTCGCCAAAGTGGCCGTAGCGGCGGCGGTAGCGGTAGCTGGAGGTGATGCTCGATGCACCCAGCGTGCGGCCGTGGTAGCCGCCTTCAAAGGCAAACATCAGGCTCTTGCCATTGCTGGCGTTGCGGATGACCTTGAGCGAATCTTCGATGGCCTGGGCGCCGCCAACGTTGAAGTGCACGCGGCCTTCACGGCCCCACTTCTTCTCGGCGTCCTGGGCGATCCACTTGGCCAGCTCGATCTTGGTCGGGTGCAGGTACTGGCTGGCGATCTGGGGCAGCTCTTTGAGCTGCTTGATCATCACTTCTTCCAGGCGCTTGTTCTTGTAGCCGAAGTTGACGGCCGAGTACCACATCTGCAGATCGAGGTAGGGCGTGCCGGCCTCGTCGTACATGTAGCTGCCATCGCAGCCAGCGAAGATCTTCGGCGGATTGACGTAGTGGACGGTATCGCCGAAGGAACAGTATTTCGCTTCGTCAGCCAGCAGTTGGGCATTGCTCATGAAAAGAAGACTCCAGGGTCACGGACCACGACAAAGCCCTGGAGTCTGCAGCCGCAACCTTGATCGACTGTCGAGTGTTTGTGTGGGATTCGTGGAGAGCCGGCCTCAGGCAGCCCGGGCCAGCCCCCGCCCACTCAGACTGGCTTAGCGAGCCCCAGCTTTTCCACCAAGGCTTTTTCGCGGCTGTACGTGTCCTCGGCGAACTTGCGGTACTGGGCCGTGCCCATGTAGATCGGCAGCATGTCGTAGCGGTTCAGCGCCGCGACATAGCTTGGGTCTTCCATGGCGATCTTGAAGGCGTCGTGCAGGCGCTTGACCACCTCGGGCGGCGTGCCGCGCGGCGCGCCGATGCCGAAGGGCGAGTTCTGCACCACGTCCAGGCCCAGTTCCTTGAGCGTGGGCACGTCCGGGAACTTGGCCAGGCGCTGCTCGCCCCAGGTGTTGAGCACGCGCAGCTTGCCGGCCTCGACCTGCGGCGCAAAGCCGGTGGAATCGGCTGCGGCCATGACGTGGCTGCCCACCACCGCCTGCATCAGGTCGGCGCTGCCCTTGTAGGGCACGTGGTTGAGCTGGATGCCGAGCTTTTGCGCCACCAGCTCGGTGGTCAGGTGCGGGCTGGTCATGGTGCCGGTAGAGGCATAGCTCAGCTTGCCAGGGTTGGCCCGGGCGTAGGCGACGAAGTCGTTCCAGTTCTTGAACGGGCTGTCGGCCGGCACCACGATGCCAAAGGCGTAGCCGGTGACGTTGATGACGTAGCTGATGTCCTTCACCGGGTCCCAGTTGATCTTGGTGGTGTAGGGCAGGCGGAACACGCCGAGCGGGATCTGCGCCACGGTGTAGCCGTCGGCCGGCGCGCTTTGCAGTTGCTGCGCCGGCAGGGTGCCGCCGGCGCCGGGCTTGTTCTCGATGATGACCGGCTGGCCCAGCACCTTCGAGGCGTTCTCGGCCAGTTGGCGCATGGTGATGTCGGTGGGGCCACCTGCGGGGAAGGCGACGAGGAGCTTGACCGGCCGGCTGGGGAAACTCTGGGCCCGGGCGCCCAATGCGCTGACGGAGGCGGTGGCGGCGGCGATCTGAAGCAGCTGTCTGCGATGCATGAAGGTATTTCCTGGCAAGCGTGTTGATGCGCGCGGGCGCGCGCGGCCGTTATTGCATCCGCACCAGCGCTGCTGGGTAAGACAGGGAAACCCGAGGGTTGTCACCTAGGCGACTTTGTAAAGCTACAAAATATATAGCTATAAGCCCAGGCAGGACCTGGGCTAGATGCATATTTCTATCAGATAACCCGGCACCCAAGGCTCAGGCCATCACCACTCCGCAAAGCTGCCGTCGGCGTGGCGCCAGACCGGGTTGCGCCAGCGGTGGCCTATTGCCGCGCGTTCGCGCACGTATTCCTCATTCACCTCGATGCCCAGGCCCGGGCCGGTCGGGATGTCGACCATGCCGTCGCGGTAGGCAAAGACCTCGCGGTTGGACACATAGTCCAGCAGGTCGTTGGCGGCGTTGTAGTGGATGCCCAGGCTCTGCTCCTGGATGAAGGCGTTGTAGCAGTTGGCGTCGATCTGCAGATTGGCGGCCAGCGCGATCGGGCCCAGCGGGCAGTGCAGTGCCAGCGCCACGTCATAGGCCTCGGCCATGGCGGCGATCTTGCGGGTTTCGGTGATGCCGCCGGCGTGCGACGGGTCGGGCTGGATGATGTCCACATAGCCTTCGGACAGCACGCGCTTGAAGTCCCAGCGCGAGAACAGGCGCTCGCCCAGCGCGATCGGCGTAGAGGACAGCGGCGCGATCTCTTTCAGGGCTTCGTAGTGCTCGGACAGCACCGGCTCCTCGATGAACATGAGCTTGAACTGCTCCAGCTCCTTGACCAGCACCTTGGCCATGGGCTTGTGCACGCGGCCATGAAAGTCCACCCCAATGCCCACGTTCGGGCCCACGGCCTCGCGCACCGCAGCCACGTTCTGCAGGCACTTCTCGACCTTGTCGTAGGTGTCCACGTACTGCAGCTCTTCGGTGCCGTTCATCTTGACCGCCGTGAAGCCACGGTCCACCGCGGCCTTGGCGGCGGCGGCGGTCTCGGCCGGGCGGTCGCCACCGATCCACGAGTAGACGCGGATGCGGTCGCGCACATTGCCGCCCAACAACTGCGACACCGGCACGCCCAGCGCCTTGCCCTTGATGTCCCACAGCGCCTGGTCGATGCCGGCCAGCGCACTCATGTGGATGGCGCCGCCACGGTAGAAGCCGGCGCGGTACATCACCGTCCAGTGGTCTTCAATGTTGCGCGGGTCCTTGCCGATCAGGTAGTCGGCCAGTTCATCGACTGCCGCCGCCACGGTGTGGGCGCGGCCCTCGACCACGGGCTCGCCCCAGCCGAAAACGCCTTCGTCGGTCTCGATCTTCAGGAAGCACCAGCGTGGTGGAACGATGAAAGTGCTGAGCTTGGTGATCTTCATGCGGCGGACTCCTTGTGCGATGCGGATGCGGGATAGGCGGCGCGCCAGGCGGCCACGAAAGCCTGGGCGCGGGTGGCAACTTCTGCGGCCGTGCGGCCGGGCTGGTACAGGGCCGAGCCCAGGCCAAAGCCGCTGGCGCCGGCGGCGGCATAGGCGGCGATGCTGTCGGGCGCAATGCCGCCGACCGGGATCAGGCCCACCGGCGGGCGCAGCACGGCGCGCCAGGCCTTGAGGGCAGCAACGCCCAATTGCTCGGCCGGGAACATCTTGAGTGCGTCGGCCCCGGCGGCCAGCGCGGCATAGGCTTCGGTCGGCGTGGCAACGCCGGGCGTGCAGGCCAGGCCCGCGGCCTTGGCGGCGCGGATCACGGCCGGGTCGGAATGCGGCATGACCACGATCTGGCCGCCGGCTGCGGCAATGTCGGCGCAGGCCGAGGGCGCGATCACCGTGCCTGCGCCCACCAGGCAATCGGCCGGCAGCGCATCGCGCAGCGTGCGGATGCTGGCCAGTGGCTCAGGCGAATTCAGCGGCACCTCGATCAGGCGAAAACCCGCGTCGTACAGCGCATGGCCAATGGCCGCGGCTTCGTCGGGGCGGATGCCGCGCAGGATGGCGATCAGGCCGCATTCGGCCATGGCGGCCTGCAGGGCGGCGGTGGATGCATGCATGGGAGTGTCTCCGTGAGAGGAAATAGAGGGCACTAAGCCCGATGCTGTTCGGTTAGTCCGTTCGCCCTGAGCTTGTCGAAGGGCTTGTAGCTGCGGGCCCAAGGCTTCGACAAGCTCAGCCCGAACGGGGGAGTATTGGTTTGACTGAACAGCATTGGAGCTAAACCAAGCCAGCGGACAGCGCCAGCTGCCACAGGCCGCGCTCGGTGGCCGCAGGCGCCTGGGCCACCGGCCCCAGGCCATAGACCTGCAGCGCCTGCGCATAGCGGCGGCACAGATCCGCCTCGCCGCACAGCGCGATGCGCGGGCGCTGCGGCGCCTGCGCCAGCGCTGCGGCAATGGCCGCCACTTCATGCCCGACCAGCAGGCCCGACAGGTAATCCGCCTGCGCCGTGGCCGGCAGCGCGCCGGTCAGGCCCAGCGTGCGGCTGCTGAAGATGTTGGACAGCACGCCCATGCGGCCGGCCTCTGACGCCGCCACCTGCAGGCCGCGCGCAAAGGCCGCGTCGTCAGCTGTAGCGGCCGGCTGCATGCTGCGGCCCAGAATGGTGTGGCCGCACAGCGCGGCGTAGACCTCGCCGGTCATGAAGGTGTCGAAGTGCACGACCTGGCCGGCGCGCACCGCCACCCATTTGCTGTGTGTGCCGGGCAGGCCGATCAGCACATCGTCCGCCGCCCCCTGGTCAGGCAGCCCGGCGAGCACGCCGGCCACCTGGGTTTCTTCCCCGCGCATCACATTGGGCAGGCCCGCGCGCTCGATCAGGCCGGGGACGATGTGCAGCGGCGTGGCGCCCGCGCGCTCAACCACGGTCAGGCGGCCGCCCAGGCGCTGCAAATCGGCGGGCAGGTCCAGGTAGACCGCCTCGCGCCAACCCTGGGCGCTGCCCACCATGCCGCAGGCCAGCACCGGCAGCGCGGGCTCGGCCCGCAGCCAGTCGCCGCAAGCGGCGTCAAAAGCGCGCTCGAAGGCCTGGGTGGGTTGGGTGTCGGGCGCATCCGCCGGTGCCGGCGGCAGATTCATGATGCCCCAGGGCAGGCGCCGCTGCTCCAGCACCTGGCCGGCGCCACCCAGGCGGTAGGCGCGCAAGGACGAAGTCCCCCAATCGAGCGCGATCAGTTGGGCGGGTGCGGCCAGCGCGGATGTGATCATCGAAAGTCTTGCCTCGTCATCGAGACCGCACCAGGACAAGCCGGCGCGGCAGGCGGATCGGGAAGCCGGAACGGGTACGAAGCTCGTACCCAAGGCCCGGTTCCCGGCGGGAGACGCAGTCTATGCGTGATTGGTCAAAATCTCAATATGTAGACTTTCATCCCATATATAGGGAAAATGACCATAACTTGCCAGACACCAAAATGCCCTCTTCCCCACCCGCAGCCGAGCCCTCCTCCACCGCCCTGGCCGGCACCCAGACCCTCATGCGCGGCCTGGCCATCGTCCAGGCCGTGGCCGACGGCCAGCGCGACCTGAAGGCGCTGTGCGCGCACACCGGCATCGCGCGCAGCACCGCGCATCGCCTGGCCAGCCTGCTGGTGCAAGAGCGCTACCTGCGCGTGCTGCCGGGCACCGGCTATGCGCTGGGGCCGCAACTGATCGAGCTGGGCTTCCAGGCGCGCGAGGGCCTGTCGCTGGTCGAGCTGGCACGGCCGCAACTGGACGCGCTGGCGCGGCATACCGGCGACACCATCCACCTGGTGGTGCGCGAGGGCGACGAAGTGCTGTATGTGGAGAAGATCCCCGGCACGCAGGGCCTGCAGATGCGCTCGCGTGTGGGCCAGCGCATGCCCCTGGCCTATACCGGCGTGGGCAAGGCCCTGCTGCTCGATGACAAAGAGCCCGAATGGCGGCGCGTGTTCGAGGCCGGCAGCGCCGCCGCGCCCCAGGCCGCCAAGCGCATGGCCTGGTCAAGCTTTGCGAAGCGCATGCGCAGCTACGCGGCGGGCGGCTACGCCTACGACCTGGAAGACAACGAGCCCTCGATCCGCTGCGTGGCCGCGCCCATCCGCGGTGCCGACGGCGCCATTGCCGCCGGGCTCAGCGTGACCAGCACCGCGCCCTATCTGTCGCTGGAGCGCATGGAGGAGTTGCGGCCCGTGGTCATGGCTGCGGCTGCAGCGATCTCCGCAGAGCTGGGCTGGCGCGCAGCGCGCTGAAGGGGGGCCTCAGGCCCATCCCTTTCAAGGTCTTTGAGATATCCCTGCGCTGTGTGCCTTGCAGGCGGCGGGTGCCGGGATGTGCGCCCGGCGGCGCAGTCACCTTCTTTTGCTTCGCCAAAAGAAGGTAACCGAAGAAAAGGCGACCCCACGTGCTGCGTCCCCTGCGCTGCGCTGCGGGGCAACCTGCGGTACTCGCGTCAGGCGGGGTCTCGCTCAAACTCGCTTCGCTCAGACAGGAGCGATCCCTTATCCGCCTGCCGCTGCGCTCCTCGGCGCATCCCGAGGGGGCCCGGGACGGCCACACGGGCCGTCGCTGCGCTCGGCTCGGCACCCCACGAGAACTACCGAACAGATCACAAGACCTTGAAAGGGATGGCCCTCAGACCTGCGCGCGGCGGGCTAGCACCGCGTCGCGCGGGCCGGCATCCACCACCTGGCCGGCCTCCACCACCACGACGGTGTCGAAGCGCGCCAGCAGGCTGGGCCGGTGCACCGAGGCGATCAGGCAGGCATCCGGGAAGGCCTCTGCCATGCGCTCGAACACCCGGCCCTCGGCGAGCGGATCGAGCGCGCTGGTGGGTTCGTCCAGCAGCAGCACCGAGCTGCCGCGCGCGGCCAATGCGCCGCGCGCCAGCGCCAGCCGCTGGCGCTGGCCGCCCGAGAGGTTGGCGCCCCGCTCGGACAGCGGGCTGTGCAGGCCATCGGGCATCCTGGCCAGCACCTCGTCGAACACGCCGGTATGCAGCGCGGCCTCGATATGCCGGGGCTCGCCGGGCTGGCCGAAGGTCAGGTTCTCTTCCACGCTGGCCTCGAACACCTCGGCCTCTTGCGGGATCAGCGTGGCCAGGCCGCGCAGCGTGGACCAGGGCACCACCGCGCCGTCGCGCAGCAGCTCGCCCTGCTGCGGCGTGTAGAGCCCGGCCAGCGCGCGCAGCAAGGTGCTCTTGCCGCCACCGCTGGGACCGATGAGGGCCACACGCGCACCGCGCTGCAGCAGCAGGTTCACATTGCTCAGGCCGCCACGGCCACCGTCCGCGTAATGCCAGTTCACGCCGCGCAGTTCCAGCGTCTGCCAGGGCGCATCGGGCACGATGGCCATCACCGGCGCGTCGGGGTCGCCCGGCGCGGCCCAGATCGGCTCGGCGCTGCCGTAGTCGGTATGCATGCGCGCAAAGCTCTGGAAGTTGGAGGCCATCGAGCCGACCACGTTGGCCGCCTGCTGCGCGTACTGGTAGATCATGAAGACCGTGCCCAGCAGCACCGCCTGCCCCGGCGTGCGCGCCTGCAGGACATAGACGACCACCAGGGTCCAGGTCAGCGCCATGCCCAGCAGGTCGACCGCGAACCACTTGCCCTCGTTGACCGTGACCGCGCGGCGCAGCGGCGCGATCACGCCGTCCATGCGCCGGCCCAGCAGCTTGCGGGATGCGGCCTGCAGCCGCAGGCCGATCACCGTGCCGGCATTGCCCACCAGGTCCAGCAGCGCGGCCACGTAGCGGCGCTCGGCGTCGTTCTCGGTGCGGGCCAGCTGCATCAGCGCCCGGTCAAAGCGCAGGATGATGAAGGCAATGGCCACGTAGCCCGTCAGCGCGATGGCGCCGCTGGTGCGCGACAGCAGCGCCAGCGCCACCAGCGGGCCGACGAAGTTGAAGGCGTTCTGCAGATAGCCGAACTGGTTCTGCGCAAAGTCCGACAGCGCGCGGCTGGCCTGCACCACGCGGTGCTGCAGGTCGCCCGAGTGGCGCCCATCACGCCAGGCCAGCGGCGCGGACGCAATGCGCGCATAGAGCTGGTCGGCCATGCGCTCGCGCACCCGCACGCCCACGTTGCGCTCCAGGATGCGGCCCGGGCCGTGCAGAAACCACGACAACAGGTACACGCCCGCCAGGTAGGCAATCCAGCGGCCAGCGCCGGCCATGTCGCCGTGCTGCAACGCGTTAATGGCCTGCGCCGCCAGCCAGGGCATGGTGAGCCGCAACAGCTGCGCACCCGACAGCAACGCGGTTGCGCCCAGCAGTTGATTGCGCTTGCCTTCTGCATGCAGCCAGAGCGCGCGGTACAGCTCGCGCACCGCGCGTGAGGGCGTGGCCACTGCGGGCTGCTCGGCGCTTGTCATGCCTTGGCTGCGGATCAGGCACCGCTGCGGGCAAGCACCCGCTCCAGCGCGCGGCCGGTATGGGTGCCCAGGCGCACCACGTCTTCCGGCGTGGCGGTGGCGACCACACGGCCGCCCTCGTCGCCGCCTTCGGGGCCCAGGTCTATCACCCAGTCGGCCTCGGCGATCACGTCCAGATCGTGCTCAATCACCAGCACGCTGTGGCCGCCCGCCACCAGGCGGTGCAGCACATGCACCAGCTTCTCTACGTCGGCCATGTGCAGGCCCACGGTGGGCTCGTCCAGCACATAGAAGGTGTGCGGAGCCTTTTGCCCACGGCGCGTAATGTCGTCGCGCACCTTGCTCAGCTCAGTCACCAGCTTGATGCGCTGCGCCTCGCCGCCCGACAGCGTGGGCGAAGGCTGGCCCAGCGTCAGGTAGCCCAGGCCCACGTCCTTCAGCAACTGCAGCGGGTGGCTGATGTTGGGCATGGCGGCAAAGAACTCCACCGCCTCGTCCACCTCCATCTGCAGCACGTCGCCAATGCTCTTGCCGCGCCAGGTGACGGCCAGTGTCTCGGGGTTGAAGCGCGCGCCGTGGCAGGTCTCGCAGGGCACCTTCACGTCGGGCAGGAAGCTCATGCCTATGGTGCGCACGCCCGCGCCCTCGCAGGCCGGGCAGCGGCCTTCGCCGGTGTTGAAGCTGAAGCGGCCCGGCGCATAGCCACGCGCCTTGGCCTCCAGCGTCTCGGCAAACAGCTTGCGGATGGTGTCCCAGAAGCCGATGTAGGTGGCGGGGCAGCTGCGCGGCGTCTTGCCGATGGGGGTTTGGTCGACTTCCAGCACGCGGTCTATGGTCTGGTAGCCGTCCAGGCTGTCACAGCCCGTCCACTTGGCGTGCTTGCCCGCATCGTCGGCCTCGCGGCCGGCCTTGGTCGTGCGCTGCTGTACCGCTGCCTGCACATTGACCAGCAGCACGTCGCGCGCCAGCGTGGACTTGCCCGAGCCGCTGACGCCGGTGATGGCCACCAGGCGCTTCAGCGGCACGTCGATATCAACCTCTTGCAGGTTGTGCAGCTTGGCCCCACGCAGCTCCAGCCAGTCGATTTCCGTATCGGGCACAGCGCCGCCGGTCAGCGATGGCGCCACCGGCCGCCGTGCATGCAGCGGGTGCTTCATGGCATGCAGCAGGTAGCGGCCGGTTTGCGAATCACCGGCCTGCTCGATGTCATGCACCGATCCCTCAGCCACCACGCGGCCACCGCGCTTGCCGGCGCTGGGGCCTATGTCGATGATGTGGTCGGCGCGGCGAATGGTGTCTTCGTCGTGCTCCACCACCACCAGAGTGTTGCCCTTCTCGCCCAACTTGTGCAGGGCATTGAGCAATATCTGGTTGTCGCGCGCATGCAGGCCGATGGTGGGTTCGTCCAGCACGTAGCACACGCCCTGCAGGTTGCTGCCAAGCTGCGCCGCCAGCCGGATGCGCTGCGCCTCGCCGCCCGAGAGCGAAGGCGCGCCGCGGTCCAGCGTGAGGTAGCCCAGGCCGACCTCTTCCAAAAATTCAAGGCGGCTGCGGATCTCGGGCACCAGGTCGCGCGCCACGCCGGCCTCGCGGCCTTCGAGCGTGAGCGCGTCGGCCCACATCCGCAGCGTCTGCACGCTGCGCCGCGCCAGCGCGGTGATGGGCGTTTGATGGAACTGCACAGCGCGCGCCGTGGCATTCAGGCGCGTGCCGGCGCAGCCTGGGCAGACGGTGTCGGCCACGTCTTCCACCTCGGGCTCGGCAAAGGTCTGCTCGCGGCCCTTCTGGTCGTCGGCCAGCACGGAATCGTCCAGGGCCTTGCGCTGCTCCTTGGTCAGCTTGACCCCGGTGCCCACGCAGTCCGGGCACCAGCCGTGCTTGCTGTTGTAGCTGAACAGGCGCGGGTCCAGCTCGGCATAGCTGGTGCTGCAAACCGGGCAGGCGCGCCGGGTCGAGAACGCATGCAGCGTGCCTATGCCCGCGGTAGGCGTGCCGGCCTCCATCGCTTCGCGCAGGCCGCCCAGGTCGGACAGCACATGCACCACGCCCTTGCCGTGCTCCAGCGTGCGGGCCAGGGCCTCGCGCAGCGCGGCCTCCTGGCGCGGGTCAACGTCCAGGCTGATGACCGGCAGCTCGATGGTGTGTTCCTTGAAGCGGTCTATGCGCGGGAACTTGGTGGTCGGCAGAAAGTTGCCGTCCACCCGCAGATGGGTGTAGCCGCGTGGGCGCGCCCAATCGGCCAGCTCGGTGTAGACGCCCTTGCGCGCCATCACCAGCGGCGCCAGCAGGCCGATGTGCTGGCCCCGGAAGCGCTTGAGGATTTGCGCGGCAATGCTGTCGGGCGTTTGCGGCTCTACCGCTGCGCCGTCGTGGATGCAATGCTGCGTGCCCAGCTTGACGTAGAGCAACCGCAAAAAGTGCCAGACCTCGGTAGTGGTGCCGACCGTGCTCTTGCGCCCGCCGCGCGACAGGCGCTGCTCGATCGCCACCGTGGGCGGAATGCCGTAGACCGCGTCCACCTCGGGCCGGCCGGCCGGCTGCACGATGCTGCGTGCGTAGGCGTTGAGCGATTCGAGGTAGCGCCGCTGCCCTTCGTTGAACAGGATGTCAAAGGCCAGCGTGGACTTGCCCGAGCCGCTGACCCCTGTCACCACGTTGAACTTGCCGCGCGGTATATCGACGCTGATGCCCTTCAGGTTGTGCTCGCGCGCGTTGACGATCTCGATCGCCGTGGCGCCCTGCGCCGGCCGGGCATGGGCGGCCCGCCCCAGCTTCTGCAGCGGCACGCCTTCTTCTGCCGTATGCGCGCCCACGCCCAAGGCTTGCTCGTACTCGCGCAGCGCGCGGCCGGTGTGCGACGTGAGGTGCTGGCGCACGTCCTCGGGCGTGCCTTCGGCCACCACCAGGCCGCCGCCGTCGCCGCCCTCGGGGCCCAGGTCGATCAGCCAGTCGCTGGAGCGGATCACGTCCAGGTTGTGCTCGATCACCACCAGCGAGTGGCCGGCGTCCAGCAGCCGGCGCAGCGCGCGCATGAGCTTGGCGATGTCGTCAAAGTGCAGGCCGGTGGTCGGCTCGTCAAACAAAAACAGCGTGCCCTTGCGCGCCAATGCCTGCTTGCTGGCGCTGGCGCTCTTGGCCGCCTCGGCCAGGAAGCCGGCAAGCTTCAGGCGCTGTGCCTCGCCGCCCGACAAGGTGGGCACAGGCTGGCCCAGCTTGACGTATTCCAGCCCCACATCGACGATGGGCTGCAGCGCGCGGATCACCTCGCGGTCGTTCTTGAAGTGTTCAGCCGCCTCGCTCACGGTCAGGTCCAACACATCGGCCACGTTCAGCATGCGGCCGCCGCGCTCTACCGTCACTTCCAGAATTTCGGGGCGGTAACGCTTGCCGTCGCAATCCGGGCAGCGCAGGTAGACGTCGGAGAGAAACTGCATCTCCACATGCTCAAAGCCCGAGCCGCCGCAGGTGGGGCAACGGCCATCGCCGCTGTTGAAGCTGAACTTGCTGGCGGTGTAGCTGCGCTGGCGCGAGAGCGGTGCGGTGGCGAAGATCTCGCGCACCGCATCCCAGGCGCCGACATAGCTCACCGGGTTGGAGCGCGCGGTCTTGCCTATGGGCGACTGGTCCACGAACACCACATCGCTGAGGTGGTCGGCACCCAGCAGGCGCTCGTGCGCGCCGGGCGTGTCGGTGGCCTTGCCGAAGTGGCGCGCCAGCGCGGGCGCCAGCACGTCCTGCACCAGGCTGGACTTGCCCGAGCCGCTGACGCCGGTCACGGTGACCAGGCGCTGCAGCGGGATCTCGACCGAGACATTGCGCAGGTTGTGCTCGCGCGCGCCTTCCAGCACCAGGCGCGGCGTGTTGTCACCCACCGGCCGCTTGAAGCCCATGCCGATCTGCTTGCGGCCGCTCAGGTAGGCGCCGGTGAGCGTGTCGGCGCGGCGCAGTTCGTCGGGCGTGCCGTCGAACACGATCTCGCCGCCGCGCTCGCCGGGGCCGGGGCCCATGTCGATCATGCGGTCGGCCGCCAGCATCACGGCCGGGTCGTGCTCGACCACGACCAGGGTGTTGCCGGCATCGCGCAGGCGCTGCATGGCCTCGGTGATGCGGTTCATGTCGCGCGGGTGCAGGCCAATGCTGGGCTCGTCCAGCACGAACAAGGTGTTGACCAGCGAGGTGCCCAGCGCCGTGGTCAGGTTGATGCGCTGCACCTCGCCGCCGGACAAGGTGCGGCTCTGCCGATCCAGCGTGAGGTAGCCAATGCCCACGTCATGCAGGTAGCGCAGCCGCGTGGTGATTTCTTCGAACAACAGCTTGAGCGCCTGCGCATCGGCCTCGCCCGCGGCCGTGCCGTCGCCACGGTGTTCGATGCGGTCAAAGAACTGCCGCAGCCGCTCGATCGGCAGCAGCATCAGGTCGTGCAGGCTGAGCCCGGGCAGGGCCTCCAGCTGCGCGCGCGACCATTTCACGCCGTGGGGCATGAAGCGTTTTTCCGGCGGCAGCACTGCGTCGGCATCGTCCTTGCCGCCGATGCGCCAGAGCAGGCTATCGAGCTTCAGGCGCGCGCCGCTGCAGACCGGGCATGGCGTGTAGCTGCGGTACTTGGACAGCAGCACGCGGATGTGCATCTTGTAGGCCTTGCTCTCCAGGTATTCGAAGAAGCGCCGTATGCCATACCACTGCTTGTTCCAGTTGCCTTCCTTGTAGTTGGGCGTGCCATCGATCACCCAGTGCTTTTGCTCAGGCGTGAGCTTGTTCCAGGGTGTGTCGCGCGGGATGCCTGCCGTCTCGGCGTGGCGCATGAGGTCGTCTTGCGCTTCTTTCCAGGCCGGTGTCTGTATGGTCTTGATGGCACCGGCGCGCAGCGTCTTCTTCTCGTCCGGGATCACCAGGCCGTAGTCCACGCCAATCACGCGGCCAAAGCCGCGGCAGGTCTCGCAGGCACCAGCCGGCGAGTTGAACGAGAACATCGAGGGAATCGGCTCGACATAGCGCCGGTCGCTTTCCGGGCAGTGCAGGCCGGTGGAGAACTTCCAGATCTCGGCCTCACCGCCTTCTTCACGCAAACGGTACACATTGAGCCGGCCACCGCCGCGCTTCAACGCGGTCTCTATCGCCTCGACCGCGCGGGCGTTCTCCACCGTGCCAGCGCGGAAGCGGTCAGCCACTACATCCAGCACTTTGCGCGGGCCAGTGGGCGTTGCCACTTCGCGCTCCGCCTGCACACGGGTAAAGCCGCTGGCCGACAGCCACTGCTCGATTTCCGCAGCGCTGGTGCCCGCCGGCAGTTCCACCGGGAAAGTCACCACCAGGCGCGGCTCCTGGCCACCATCCTGCTGCGCAGCGGCCGCAGCGCGGGCGCGCAGTTCGGCCAGGATGGTGTCGGGCGAATCGTGCCGTACCGGCAAGGCGGTATCACGGTCGAACAGCTGGGCGGCCCGGGCGTAGAGCAGCTTCAGGTGGTCGTTCAGTTCGGTCATGGTGCCCACCGTGGAGCGCGAGGAGCGCACCGGGTTGGTCTGGTCGATGGCGATGGCCGGCGGCACGCCTTCCACCCGGTCCACCGCGGGCTTGTCCATGCGGTCGAGGAACTGGCGCGCGTAGGCGGAGAAGGTCTCCACGTAGCGGCGCTGGCCTTCGGCGTACAGGGTGTCGAACACCAGGCTCGACTTGCCCGAGCCGCTGGGCCCGGTCACCACCGTCAGCTCACCGGTGCGGATGTCGAGATCCAGGTTCTTGAGGTTGTGCTGGCGTGCACCGCGAATGCGGATGGTTCCCTGGGACATGGGCTGGTCTTGGTGAGAAGTGCGGAGGTGAGGCGGAACATTCTAGGGATGCCGCGTGTCGCCGTCTGCCATGGGGTCATGGGCCGCTCCGGGCCCATTTCCCGCCAACTCAGCCTACTGCCAGCCTACTGACTCACTTCGAATCGGCCGCTGGAGCAGCCGGGGCGTGCATGTCGCCGCTGTGCTGCTCGCCGCCCATGTCGATCTTGTCACCAGCCTTCATGAGCGCGAACAGGGAAATGGCAGCAAAGATGGCAAAGCCGATAGCGATTTTCAACATGGTGGGTCCTGGGGTCGTGCAATAAAAAAGGGCCCGCGCCGCCCATGCGGTGGGGCCCCAGGGGGACTGCGCTGCGCTGCGGATGTCAGCTATGCCGCAGCACACGCAACAGAAAGGCACCCAAGGCCGCAGAGCAGGCCATGCCAGAAACACCGTGGAACCGGCTTTGCCGGGCCACTGGTGTTGCCCCCTGCAAGGGGGTTGGCGAAGACGCGAAGCGCGCAGCCTGGGGGTGTGCCATCTCAGTCGTTGGCGTAGATATCCACGTCCTTGGTCTCGCGGATGAAGATCGTGCCAATCACCAGGGTGATGCCGGCGATGATGATCGGGTACCAGAGGCCGTTGTACATATTGCCGGTAGACGCCACGATGGCGAAGGCCGTGGTCGGCAGCAGGCCGCCGAACCAGCCGTTACCAATGTGATACGGCAGGCTCATCGAGGTGTAGCGGATGCGCGTGGGGAACAGCTCGACCAGCATGGCGGCGATCGGGCCGTAGACCATGGTCACCAGCAGCACCAGCCAGAACAGCAGCACCACCGTCAGCACCTTGTTCGTCTTCGCCGGATCGGCTTTGGCCGGGTAGCCCGCGATCTTCAGGTCTTCGGCCATGCCCTTCTTGAAGGCGGCGATGTCCTTGGCAGAGGCTTCGTCGAACTTGAGGTTGACGACGTTGCCGATGGGGGCCTCGACCGTCTTGTCGCCGATCTTCACGACGGCCTTCGAGCCCGCCGGGCCGGCCACGTTCTCATAGCTCACCGAGTTCTGCACCAGGTAGCGCTTGGCAATGTCGCACGAGCTCTTGAAGTCGATCTCGCGCGCCACCGGGTTGCCCTGGAAGGAGCAGGTTGCCGGGTCAGCCGTCACTACAACACCCGCCGTGGCTTGCGCGCGGGCCAGGTCGGGGTTGGCGGCTTCGGTCAGCATCTTGAAGACCGGGAAGTAGGTGACCACGGCCAGCAGGCAGCCGGCCATGATGATGGGCTTGCGGCCGATCTTGTCGGACAGCGTGCCAAACACCACGAAGAAAGGCGTGCCCAGCAGCAGTGCGGCGGCAATCATCAGGTTGGCGCTGGTCGCATCGACCTTGAGCTGCTGCGTAAGGAAGAACAGCGCATAGAACTGCCCCGAGTACCAGACCACGGCCTGGCCGGCGGTCAGGCCGATCAGCGCCAGGATCACGATCTTCAGGTTCTTCCACTGGCCGAAGGACTCGGACAGCGGCGCCTTCGAGGTCTTGCCCTCGGCCTTCATCTTCTGGAAGGCTGGCGACTCGCTCAGCGACAGGCGGATCCATACCGAGACGCCCAGCAGCGCGATCGACAGCAGGAACGGAATGCGCCAGCCCCAGTCGCCAAAGGCCTCTTCACCCAGCCAGGTGCGCACACCCAGGATCACCAGCAGGCTCAGGAACAGGCCCAGCGTGGCGGTGGTCTGGATCCATGAGGTGTAGGCGCCGCGCTTGCCATGCGGCGCATGCTCGGCCACGTAGGTGGCGGCACCGCCGTACTCACCGCCCAGCGCCAGGCCTTGCAGCATGCGCAGCGCGATCAGGATCACCGGCGCGGCGACGCCGATGGTGGCGTAGCTGGGCAAGAGGCCGACGATGAAGGTCGACAAGCCCATGATCAGGATGGTGACCAGGAAGGTGTACTTGCGCCCGATCATGTCGCCCAGGCGGCCGAACACGATGGCGCCAAACGGCCGCACCAGGAAGCCCGCGGCAAAGGCCAGCAGCGCAAAGATGAAGGCGGCGCCCGCATCCAGCCCGCTGAAGAACTGCTTGGCGATGATCGCCGCCAGCGAGCCGTAGAGGTAGAAGTCATACCACTCGAACACCGTGCCAAGCGAAGAGGCAAAGATGACCTTCTTCTCTTCCTTGGTCATGGGCCGCTCGGCCTGGTTCGGCGGCACCCGGCCGCCAGTGGAGGAAATCGTCGACATGTCAGTCTCCTTGTAGGAATGGTCGCCCGGGCACCACGGCACCCACGGGCGATGGCGCATTCTTCGCCCCGGCACTGACCCCGCTCTGACGCCAATCCAACACCAGCTTGCACGGGACTGACGGGCATCTGACAAACCTGGGTCAAACCCGCAGCCCCCCTTCCGGGATGCGGGAAATCAAGCCTTTTGCCGCCAACCCTTCCAAACGGTAATCCGGCGGCAACCCTGGGCGCGGCAAGCCCTTCCTACCATGCCCTGTTGGACCGCGCCGCCCGGCCGCGTCCGCTTTGCTGCAACAAGGAGATGAAGACCTGTGAGAAAGATCAAGAGCCAGAAGGACTTCTGGTCCGGTGCGATGTTCTGCACCGTGGGCGCCGCATTCGCGTGGGGCGCCACAACCTACAACGTCGGCGAGGGCGCACGCATGGGCCCGGGCTATTTCCCGCTGATGGTGGGCATCCTGACGGCCATCCTGGGCCTGGTCACCATGGCCAAGGCCACCGTCAGCGGCAGCGCCGACGGTGACCCGATCGGCCGCGTGGCCTGGCGCCCGCTGCTGTTCATCATTGGTGCCAACCTGGCCTTCGGCGTGCTGCTGGGCGGCCTGCCCAGCATCGGCCTGCCGGCCATGGGCATGGTGGTGGGCATCTACGCGCTGACCTTCATCGCCAGCCTGGCCGGCGACGAGTTCAACTTCAAGGCCGTCGCCGTGCTTGCCACCGTGCTGGCAGTGGGCAGCTATGTCGCCTTCGTCTGGGCGCTGAAGCTGCAATTCCCGGTCTGGCCGACCTTCATCACGGGCTGAGGAAGGCACCGACATGGAACTCTTTGAACATCTCTCCATGGGTTTCGGCGTGGCCTTCACGCCGACCAACCTGCTCTATGCGCTGCTGGGCTGCCTGCTGGGCACGCTGATCGGCGTGCTGCCCGGCATCGGCCCGGTGGCGACCATCGCCATGCTGCTGCCGGCCACC
The DNA here is from genome assembly GCA_038961845.1 of Xylophilus sp. GW821-FHT01B05. Classification (NCBI taxonomy): domain Bacteria; kingdom Pseudomonadati; phylum Pseudomonadota; class Betaproteobacteria; order Burkholderiales; genus Xylophilus; species Xylophilus sp. GW821-FHT01B05. Next base: position 1,172,550 of record CP152408.1, on the reverse strand, counting down.
TACGCGCTGCCGCCGGTGTCGGCCCTGATCATGCTGGCCGGCATCTATTACGGCGCGCAGTACGGCGGCTCCACCACCGCCATCCTGGTGAACCTGCCGGGTGAATCGTCTTCGGTGGTGACCGTGATCGACGGCTACCAGATGGCCAGAAAGGGCAGAGCCGGACCGGCGCTAGCCGCAGCGGGCCTGGGCTCGTTCTTTGCGGGCTGCGTGGGCACGCTGATCCTGGCCGCCTTCGCACCGCCGCTGACCGAGCTGGCCTTCAAGTTCGGCCCGGCCGAATACCTGTCGCTGATGGTGCTGGGCCTGATCGGCGCGGTGGTGCTGGCGTCGGGCTCGCTGCTCAAGGCGGTCAGCATGATCCTGATCGGCCTGCTGCTGGGCATGGTCGGCACCGACGTCAATTCCGGCGTGGCGCGCTACAGCTTCGACATTCCTGAGCTGACCGACGGCATTGGCTTCATCGCCATCGCCATGGGTGTGTTCGGCTACGGCGAAATCATTGGCAACCTGGCCAACTCCAGCGCCGACCGCGAGGTGTTCACCTCCAAGGTGTCGGGCCTGATGCCGACCAAGCAGGACTTCAAGCGCATGGTGCCCGCGGTGCTGCGCGGCACGGCGCTGGGCTCGGCCCTGGGCATCCTGCCCGGTGGCGGTGCGCTGCTGTCGGCCTTTGCCGCCTACAGCATCGAGAAGAAGACCAAGCTGCGTCCGGGCGAAGTGCCCTTCGGCAAGGGCAACATCCGCGGTGTGGCGGCGCCTGAGGCGGCCAATAACGCCGGCGCGCAGACCTCCTTCATCCCGCTGCTGACGCTGGGCATTCCGCCCAACGCGGTGATGGCGCTGATGGTGGGTGCCATGACCATCCACAACATCCAGCCCGGCCCGCAGGTGATGACCAGCAACCCGGAACTGTTCTGGGGCCTGATCGCCTCGATGTGGATCGGCAACGCCATGCTGATCGTGCTGAACCTGCCGCTGATCGGCATCTGGATCAAGCTGCTGTCCATCCCCTACCGCTGGCTGTTCCCGGCCATCGTGCTGTTCTGCGCCATCGGCGTGTACTCGGAGAACAACAACACCTTCGACGTGTGGATGGTGGGCATCTTCGGCATCGTCGGCTACATGTTCCTCAAGCTCGGCTGCGAACCCGCACCGCTGCTGCTGGGCTTCATCCTGGGCCCGATGATGGAAGAGAACCTGCGCCGCGCGCTGCTGCTGTCGCGCGGCGACTGGAGCGTGTTCGTCACGCGCCCGATCTCCGCCGGCCTGCTGCTGGCCGCCGTGGCACTGCTGGTGGTGGTGCTGCTGCCCTCGGTCAAGGCCAAGCGCGAGGAGGCCTTCGTCGAGGACTGACAACGGGTTTGCAATCGAAGCAACGCGGTTATCGCTTTGATTGCGAAGCCGTACGTTTATGAGACCTGCGTGGAGAGCACTTCGACCTCCCCCTTTCGGGGTGCGATCTGCGCGGTATTTGCGGCACCTTCGGGTGCCGTTTTTTTTGGCGAAAACTATCAAATAGATAGCTAATAGCCCAGGTGCAGTAAGGGCTATAGGCCTATTTCAAGATTCTGAGTGAGCTCGCATCGGCATGCGTGACCACCACTGCCAGTGCGCGCACAGATACAGACAACATCCCGGGCCTTCGCTTCACCGACTTCTTCAACCGGTTGAAGGCCGGCGGCAAGTGGACCATCATCGGCAAGATCTACCACTCGCACCCAAGCGCCCGATCCCTAGCGGCCGCGGGCACAAAGGAACCGAATGAAGTTGCTTCTTGTCGGCTCGACCGGCCTGGTCGGGCAGCAGGTGCTGGACCTAGCGCTGGCCGATCCGCGCGTCAGCGCCGTGGTGGCCCCGGTGCGCCGCGCGCTGCCCACGCACCCCAAGCTGCAGGCGCCGCTGGTGGACTTCGACCATCTGCCCGAGGACGCGCCCTGGTGGCAGGCGGATGCCGTGATCTGCACCTTGGGCACCACCATGCGGGCGGCCGGCTCCTGGCAGGCCTTCCGGCGCGTGGACCACGACTACCCGCTGGCCGTGGCGCGCCTGGCCCGGCAGCACGGGGCGCACACCTATGCGCTGAACTCGGCCATAGCTGCCAACCCGTCATCGCGCTTTTTCTACAACCGGGTGAAGGGTGAGCTGGAGCAGGCGCTTGCCGGCCTCGGCTTCTCGTCGCTGACCCTGGTACGCCCCGGCATGATCGGCGGGCACCGGCAAGAGTCCCGATGGGCTGAGCGGGCCGCAACCCCCATCCTGACGCTGCTCGGCCCCCTGCTGCCGCAGCGCTGGCGCATCAACCCGGCGCGGCAGATCGCCCACGCCTTACTGGAGGCAGCGCTTGCCGCCAGGCCCGGCACGCAGGTCATCACGTCGGACCAATTGATCTGAGACGATTGATCTAAATCTCAGGAGTTTGAATGGACCCGCATATCTCCCCGGTCGAGCTGCAGAAGGCCTACCGGCTGATCAACCACGGCCCCACGGTGCTGGTGTCGGCGCGCCACGGCGGCGTGGACAACGTCATGGCCGCGGCCTGGGCCTGCGCGCTGGATTTTTCTCCGCCCAAGCTGACGGTGGTGCTGGATAAGGCCACCAAGACACGCGAACTCATCGAGCAGAGCGGCGTCTTCGTCATCCAGGTGCCCACGGCGGCGCAGCTGCAGTTGACGCATGAAGTGGGCAGCAAGAGCCTGGTCAACGCGCCGGACAAGCTGGCGGGCTCGGGCGTAGCGCTGTTTGGCATCAGCGGCCACGATCTGCCTTTTGTCGCCGGCTGCTCGGCCTGGCTGGCCTGCCGGCTCATTCCCGAGCCGCACAACCAGCAGGCCCATGACCTGTTCATTGGCGAAGTCGTCGGGGCCTGGGCCGATACGCGCGTGTTCAAGGACGGCCACTGGCATTTCGAGACCGCCGGCCCCGAATGGCGCAGCCTGCACCACGTGGCAGGCGGGCACTTCTATGCCATTGGCGCGCCGCTGTCGGCGCATGACTGAAGCCAGGCACTATTAAATAGATAGCTAATAGCCCAGTCTGCACCTGGGCTAGAGGCATATTTCATCAAAATTCTGAAAATCAGCCGGGCTTCAGGCCATTGGGCTGCGCAGCCGCAGCCTCCCAGGCCGGCCCATCGAACCAGGCGTCGCCGTCCAGGCAAGCCCTGAGCATGGGCATGCCGTCAAAGCCCCAGAACAGGCGGCCAGCCACCTCGAAGCTCGGCACGCCGAACACGCCGCGCGCCAGGGCGGCGTCGGTGTTGGCGCGCAGCAGCGCCTTCACCTCAGGCCCGGCCGGGTCGTGCCGCAGCGGCAATGCGGCGGCCAACGCAGCCAGCCGCTGCGCGTCGTTGGCGTCGGCGCCGCCCTGCCATACGTGGCTTAGCACCGTGCCTGCGACATGGCGGCTCAGGCTGCCGTCTTCCGACGCAGCCAGCGCCAGCCGCAACAAGGGCAGCGGGTTGAACGGGTGCTGCGCCGGCATCTGCAAGGCGATGCCGTGCGCGTGGCCCAGCCACTGCACCTGCCGGTAAGTCCAGGCGCGCTTGGGCGCGATGCCGGCCGGCCCGGGGTTGCCATGCTGCAGCAGCAAGGCGCCGAGCAGCACCGGCCGGTACTCCACCGCGTAGCTCAGGCCTTCCAGCAACTGCGGCAAGCGGCCAAAGGCCAGGTGCGCATAGGGCGAGGCAAAGTCGAGGTAGCAGGTGATCTGGTGCATGGCCAACCCCTCTTTCACGTCGTGGCGGTCTCGCCGGCACGCTGCAATAGTCTCTCCCAGATGACGCGCTTTTGCGCATCATCCGAGCGCGACCAGGCGCGGATCTCGTCAATCGAGCGAAAGCAGCCCTCGCAAAAGCTGCGGTCTGCGTTCATGCGGCAGACCGATACGCAGGGCGAAGGCACATCCGGCGCGCCGCTGCGGGCCTGCACGGCCCGTTGCAACAGCAGTGCCCGCGCACGCGCGGCGACCAGGGCTGGGTCGGGCGTGGCCACCTCTGTGTCAACGCTCATTCGGCCTCCTGCGCCACGTCGGCCAACGGCGCGCCGGTGAGGCGCTCCAGGTCTTGCGGCGCCAGGCGGAACACGCCATGCGGGTGGCCGGCCGCCGCCCAGACTTCGTCAAAGCGCAGCAGCGTGCGATCAATCAGCGCTACCGGCGCCACGGCGTGCGCTACCGGCGAGACGCCGCCAATCGCAAAGCCGGTGCGCGCCTTGACGAAGGCCGCATCGGCACGGCCCAGCGGGCCGACCAGCGCCGCCACCTTGGCCTCGTCCACGCGGCGGTCACCAGCGGCAATGACCAGCACCGCGGCCTCATCCGCCAGGCGGCGGAACACGATGCTCTTGGCGATCTGGCCCACCGCCACGCCCAACGCATCGGCCGCCTGCTGCGCGGTGCGCGCGGCGCCATCCAGCAGCACCGGCGCATGCGGGTGGCCGGCTTCCAGCAGGTAGGCCGCCACGCGCTGCACGCCGTCGGGCAGGGGTTTGAGTTCAGCTCCGCACATACCGGCGCCTAACCTTCGCGCTTGTTCAAGAGGGCTTTGCCGACGCGCGACTGCGTTGGCCGGCCGATCACGCCGCTGATCCAGGCGCCGGCATCCACCAGCGCCTCCAGGTCGATACCGGTCTCTATGCCCATGCCGTGCAGCAGGTAGACCACGTCTTCCGTGGCAACGTTGCCGGTAGCGCCCTTGGCATAGGGGCAGCCGCCCAGGCCGGCCACCGATGCGTCGAACTGCCACACGCCCAACTGCAGCGCGGCCAGCGTGTTGGCCAGCGCCTGGCCGTAGGTGTCGTGGTAGTGGCCGGAGATGTCGTCCACCGCGAAGTGCTGCAGCGCCGCATCGAGCGCGCGCTGGGTCTTCAGCGGCGTGCCCACGCCAATGGTGTCGGCCACGCCAACGTGCTGCACGCCGATCTCTTTCATCAACCGCGCCACCATGCCTACGCGCTCGGGGGCCACGTCGCCCTCGTAAGGGCAGCCCACGCTGCACGAAATGGCCGCGCGCACATAGATGCCGGCCGCCCGCGCCGCCGCCACCACGGGCGCGAAGCGATCGATGCTCTCGGCAATGCTGCAGTTGATGTTGCGCTGGCTGAAGGCCTCGCTGGCAGCGCCAAAGACCACGATCTCATCCGGCCGCGACGGCAGCGCCGCCTCGTAGCCCTTCATGTTGGGCGTGAGCACCGAGTAGCGCACACCCGGCTGGCGCGTGATGCCCGCCATGACCTCGGTCGCATCGGCCATCTGCGGCACCCACTTGGGGCTGACAAAGCTGGTGACCTCGACCTCTTTCAGGCCGGCGGCCTGCAGGCGATGCACCAGTTCGATCTTGGCGGCGGCAGGCACCGGCTGCTTTTCGTTCTGCAGCCCGTCGCGCGGGCCGACGTCTACGAGTTTGACGCGGGAAGGAATGTTCATGGGGATGAGTTTCGCGCAATGCGTTAAGGGGCGACAGCGGGATTGTCAGGAGAAAAGCGTCGCATCGCTGTGATGAGGGCGAATGTAGAGGCTCGGTGGCATGCCTAGGGTCTTTCGGAACATGGCAGCGAAAGCGCTCGGGCTGTCGTAGCCGTGCTCCAGCGCCACCTCCAGGATGGACGCACCGGCGGCTAGACGCGGCAGGCTCAGCAGCAGGCGCGCCTGCCGGCACCAGGCGCCAAAGTTCATGCCAGTCTCGCGCCGGAACAGCCGCGCCAGGGTGCGCTGGTTCATGTGCAGTTGCTGCGCCCAGCCCTCCAGCGTGGCGGGCTGGGCCGGGTCGCCGATCAGGCCGCTGCAGAGCCGGGCCAGCCCGGCGTGGCGCGGCATGGGCACGTGCAATGACAGCGCGGGCGCGGCCTCGATCTCGTCCAGCAGCAGCTCCATGGTGCGCTCCTCGCGGCCGCCCAGCGGGTAGTCCAGCGGCAGCGCCACGGCGCGCAGGATCAGCTCGCGCAGCAGGGGGCTGATCTGCAGCACCCGGCATTCGTCGGCCAGGCCCGGGCGCGTGCCGGGCTCGACGAACACGGTGCGCATGGCCACGCTGCCGACGGTGCGGATCTCATGCGCGATGCCGGCCGGCACCCACACCGCGCGGCCGGGTGGCACGACCCAACTGCCGGGCGCCGCGTGCACGATCATCACGCCCGATATGGCGTGGATCAGCTGCGCGCGCCGGTGTGCGTGCAGCGGGATCAACGCGTCGCAGGCCGGGTCGGTGGCCAGTGCAGCGACGGCACGCGGGGTGGATTCGCCCTGTTCGGGCTGCAGGTCCAGCGAGTTGTCCATTTCTCGACGATGTTTGTTACTTCGTAGCGAGATTATCTTGGGCTGGCTTCCTAGCATGGCTTTTTTCCACCAAGAGGCCATTGAATGACTCGGTTTTCCCCCTCCCCGCAACGCCGCCCCGGCCCGGGAGCACATCCATGAACAAGCGCCGCCTGGGCCTGCTGACCGGCACGCATGCCGTCAATGACCTGTACCAGGGGCTGGTGCCTGCCCTGCTGCCCTTCATGGTGCTGGAGCGCGGCTACAGCTACGCGGCGGTCAGCGGGCTGATGCTGGCGGCCACGGGTTTGTCCAGCGTGGTGCAGCCGCTGTTCGGCCTGTATGCCGACCGCCACCCGCGCAGTTGGCTGGTGCCGACCGGCTTTTTGCTGGCCGCATTCGGCGTGGTGCTGGCCGGCATGGGCGACAGCTATCTGCTGACCTGGCTGGCGATGGCGCTGTGCGGCCTGGGCATTGCGGCCTACCACCCGCCCGCCACCGTGGCCGCGCGCGCGGCCGGTGGCGCCTCGCAAAAGGCGATGAGCGTGTTCTCGGTCGGCGGCACCATTGGCGCCTCGTTTGCGCCGCTGCTGGCGGCCGTGGTGGTGGGTGCGCTGGGGCTGTCGCACAGCTATCTGCTGGGCATCCCGGCGCTGCTGATGGGCGCGGTCTGGTGGGCCGCCAACAGGCGCAGCGCACCGGCGGCGTTGCCGGCCGGCACTGCGCGCACCCGGCTGCAGCCCATGGCGCAGAACGACTGGCGTGCCTTCAGCCTGCTGGTGGCGACCATCGTGGGCTGGTCGATTCCCTATGTCACGGTGCTGTCGATGCTGTCGCTGTACGTGAGCCGCGAGCTGGGTGGCTCGGCCTTCATGGGTGCGGCGGTGCTGACATCCTTCACCGCCGCGGGCGCGGTGGGCACGCTGTCGGGCGGCTGGCTGGGTGACCGCTTCGGGCGCATGCGGCCGATCCGCGCCGGTTACCTGCTGGCGCTGCCGATGCTGGCGGGCCTGGTCGCAGCGCCCAACCCGGTGGTGGCACTGCTCTGCACCGCCGGCCTGGGCGTGGCCATGTTCCTGCCGTTCGCGGCGCAGGTGACGCTGGCACAGGACTACCTGCCGCGCAACCCGGCCACGGCCAGTGGCATCAGCCTGGGGCTGGCGCTGTCGGTGGGCGGGCTGGTGTCGCCACTGTTTGGCCTGCTGTCGGACGCGCGCGGCCTGCGCTTCACGCTGACGGCCGTGCTGTGCGTGCTGGGCGCGGCGGCACTGCTGGCCTTCCGGCTGCGCAACCGGGCGCCGCACATGCCAGTGGCTCCTGCGGCGGCCTAGCCCGCGAGGTAGGCCGTAGGTGCTTGCCCCAGCACGCGCCGGAACATGGTCGAGAACGCAGCCGGGCTGTCGTAGCCAAAGTCCATGGCAATGCTGGTCACCGGCTCGCCCGCGGCCAGCCGGGCCAGTGCCAGCACCACGCAGGCACGCTGGCGCCATTCAGAAAAGGCCATGCCGGTCTGCGTGCGGAACAGGCGGCTGAAGCTGCGGTCGCTCATGTGCAGGCGCTGCGCCCAAGCCTGCGGCGAGCCGTGCGCGTCGGGCTGCTGCAGAAAGGCCTGGCACAGCGGCAGCAGGCGGGCATCGCGCGGCAGCGGAATGTGCAGGGGCAGCGCCGGCATGCGCGCCACCTCGTGCAGCAGCAAGGCCATCAGCGCGCCGTCGCGGCCGCGCTGGTCGTATTCAGCGGGCAGGTCCACCGCCTCCATCAGCAATTGCCGCAGCAGTGGCGATACACCGACCACCTCGCAGCCACCGCTGCGCGCCGGCACGGCCGCCGGCTCTATGTACAGGCTGCGCGTGCTCACGCCCAGCATCCGCACCTCGTGCTGCACACCCGCCGGTATCCATACCGCGCGCTGCGGCGGCACAACCCAGGCGCCCTCCTGCGTCGCCACCTGCATCACGCCCGTGGCGCCGTACAGCAACTGCGCGCGGCGGTGCGCGTGCGGCGGCAGGCGCTGCCCTTGCGCGTAGTCGCTGCCTATGGCCAGCACCGGCCGGGCGATGTGGTCGAACTGGTCGATATGGGCGTTGCGCATGGTTTGGCACGCGGTGGTGCAGCTTGGCTGAAACGCAAACATTGTTGACCAGGATGCGAATGCAGGCCAGGCGGCCCGCGCCTATCGTTGCCTCATCTTGAAAGGATGGGACGCGATGCTGTATCTCTTGTTGGCACTGTTTGGCGGCCTGAGCGGCGTCACCACCGTGCTGTTTGGCTTTGGCGGCGGCTTCGTGGTGGTACCCCTGCTCTACCGCGTGCTCAGCGCCGCCTACGGCGTGCACAGCCCGGTGGGCGAATCCGCCATGCACATTGCCGTAGCCACCTCCACCTGTGTGATGGTGGTCAACGCCCTGGCCGCCACGCGGCGGCATGCGCGGGCCGGCAATATCGTGTGGCCGGCGATCCGGCCGCTGGCGGGCTTTATCGGGCTGGGCGCGGTGCTGGGCGCTGCGGCGGCGACCATGGCAAGCGCAAGCTTCATCCGCTGGGCCTTCGTGGTCTACCTTGGCATCACCATCGTGGATTGCCTGCTGCGCCGGGGCTTTATGTCCCGGCAAGAGGCCACTTCGCCGCAGCCGCTTGGGCCCACACAAACGGTGGGCGGCGGCCTGGTCATTGGCCTGGTCGCCACCTTCCTGGGCGTGGGCGGCAGCGTCATGACGGTGCCACTGCTGCGCCGCCGCGGCTTCAGCATGACCCGCGCCACCGCCATGGCCAACCCCTTGAGCCTGCCGGTGGCCATCATCGGCACCGCCACCTACATGGCCATGGCCTGGGTTCACCCCGTGGCCCTCGGGCCCTGGCATGCGGGCTATGTGGACCTGCTCGCCTTTGCCGTGCTGGCCGCGGGATCACTGCTGGGCATACGCCTGGCCAGCCGGTATATCGGCGGCATACCGGATCGGGTGCATGCGTGGGTTTATGTCGGGTTGCTGGTGGCGGTCATGCTGAGCATGCTGGTGCAGTAGCAGGCACTTTAGATTTGTGGCCCGGCGACTTGTGCTGCCAGCAAATGGGGAAACTGGCTTTGCAAGCACTGGCGTGTATGGGCCAGCAATTGCCCCGCCTGGGCAATGCATTCGGCCACCACGGCGTCGCCCACCGGATCGCCCTCGTAGTCATTCAGGTTGCGTTGCTTGCGCAGCGCATCGAGCACGATGATCACGTCGTTCGGCAAGCCCATGGTCAGCGGCAGGGCCTGCAGCGCCGTCTGGTGGTGCCCGGGCTGCTGCGTAGAGGTGCGGTAGCCGTGCGCCCAAAGGCCCAGCATGGCGCATTGCAGGATGGCTTTGTAGGCAGCGTCAAAGCGGTTTTCTGGGCTCAAGGCCTGGAGCTGCGCATCGGCCAGGTTGCGCGCAGCAGCAGCCAGCAGGCGCTGCACCCCCGCTGGGGTGGCGTTAAACGCCTGCAGACGCTGGATCGCCAGCAAGTTGGCCAAGGTCATGTTCGGTTCCCCTCAAGAAAATCTTCGGGTGCGCCAGCACATCCAGGACGAAAGGGTCGCCCTCTTGCAGGCGGCGCTGGAATTCGGCGGCGCTGTACACAACAGGATTGATCTCACGGCCCAGGGCGGCTTGCGCGGGGTAGGTGGCCTTGACGACATCGGCAAAGCCCAGGTCTGCAAGCACCAACAGGTCGATATCACTGCTGGCGGTTTCCGTACCGCGGGCCACCGAGCCAAAGATCAGCGCCACGGGCGGCGCCAAGGGCGCCAGTGCCTGGGCCAGCACTTCGGCAGCGCCCGTGGTCTTGCGCATCAGGCCAGCCAGCTCTTCAAACACCGGGCACTGCCTGTTGGCCTGGTAGCGCACCTGGTTGCCCTGGGCCTTGCGCAGCAGCAAGCCGGCTTCAGCCAGGCGGGACAGTTCCTTGTGCAAGGTGCCGGGAGCGGTGTCGGTGAGCCGCGCCAACTCACGCACGTGGTAGTCGGTATCGGGGTTGAGCAGCAGCAGGCTCAGCACCTTCTTGCGGTAGTTTCCAAAGAGAAGGTCGGTCAGCATATGGAGCCTTAATTGCTTCAATTGTAGTTTAAACAACTACGATTGAAGCATTTTCAGAAACATCTACTGATCAGTACCCCCGCCCCGGGTCCACCACGCCTGCAATAGGCGCGCCCTGCGCCAGCGCGCGGATCTTGCCGACGATCTGGGCGATGCTTTCCTCGCGCAGGGTGCGGGCCGAGGTGTGCGGCGTGACGGTGATCTTGGGGTGCGCCCAGAACGGGTGGGCGGCTGGCAGTGGTTCGGTGCGGAACACGTCGAGCGCGGCGCCGGCGATGTGGCCTGCGTCGATCAGCGGGATCAGGTCTTCTTCCACCAGATGGCCGCCGCGCGCCACATTGACCACATAGGCGCCGGGCAGCAGGCGCGACAGGGTTTCGCGCCGCATGATGTTTTCGGTATCCGGCGTGAGCGGCAGCAGGCAGACCAGCGCCTGCGTACCGGCCAGAAAGTCATTGAACTGCGCCTCGCCCGAGAAGCACTGCACGCCCTCCACCGCCTTGGGCGAGCGGCTCCAGCCGCGCACCGGGAAGTCGAACACGCGCAGCGCCTGCGCCACGCGCTGGCCGAGCACGCCCAGGCCCATCACGCCCACGGGGAAGTCGGCGCGGCTGCGCGGCTTGCGGTAGGACCAGCGGCCAGCCGCCACATCGCCCTCGTAGCCATCCAGCTCGCGGAAATGGCGCACCAGCGCATGCGTGACGAACTCGGCCATCTGCACCGCCATGCCAACGTCGTCCAACCGCACCACGGGCACGCCCGCCGGCAGGCGCAAGGCCATCAGCGCATCCACGCCCGCGCCGATATTGAAGATGCCGCGCAGGGCGGTTTGCTCGTCCATGAATTGCTGGGGCGGCCCCCAGACCACGGCGTAGTCGGCCAGCGGCGCGCCGGGCGCCCATTCGGTGACGGTGGCATCGGGGAACGCGGCCTGCAGGCCTGCTATCCAGGGAGCGGCTTTGGTGCCGGTGCAGCAGAAGGTGATATTCATGGGCCTGGAGTCTGCCACCGCCGCGGCAGCCTCATGCCGCCAGGCGCAGCAGTTCCGCTCCTTCAATGACTTGGTCACCAGGCAGATAAAGCAGCTCCTCCACCACGCCATCCGCCGGCGCGGCAATGGTGTGCTCCATCTTCATCGCCTCCATCACCGCCAGCGGCTGGCCCTTGCTGACGGTGTCGCCGGCCTTGACGGCGAAGGACACGACCTTGCCCGGCATGGGTGCGGTCAGGCGGCCGGCTTCTGCATGGGCGTCGCCGGCATGGGCGAGCGGGTCTATCACTACGATTTGTGTAGCACCTTGCCCAGAGAAGACGTGAACTTCAGCCTCTTTTTGGTAAATTTTTACGGTGGCGCGCCGCTCGCCCAACTGCAGGTCCAGCGCGCCCTCGCCCACTGCCGTCCACGCGAATGCGGCCCGGGTGTCGCCCACTGCCAATTGCAGCGTGGCATCGCGCTGGCGGGTCAGTTGGGCCTGCACCGGCTCCCCGTGGAATTCAAAGTCAAAGCGCCGCAGCATCGGCCCGTGCGAACGCCAGCCGTCGCGGCGGCTGAACGGGTCCGCCGTCTCCTGTGCGGCCTCGGCCTGCAGCGCATGCGCCACGGCGGCAGCGGTGGCCAGCGGCAGGCCCAGCGGCTCCTGGTCGAACAGCACGGCGCGTTCACGCTCGATCAGCGCGGTGTCGAGCCGCGCCTGCGCAAAAGATGGGCTGGCCAGCACGCGGCGCAGGAACTGCACGTTGGTCTGCAGGCCGACGATGTGCATCTGCGCCAGCGCCGCATCCAGCCGCGCCAGCGCCTCTTCGCGCGTGGCGCCGTGCACGATCAGCTTGGCCACCATCGAGTCGTAGAAGGGCGAGATCGCGTCGCCCTGGCGCACGCCGTCATCGATGCGCACCAGGCCACGCTCAAACGCCGTGGCCACCGGCTTGGCGTAGACCTGCAGGCTGCCGGTGGTGGGCAGAAAACTGTTGTCGGGGTTCTCTGCGCAGATGCGCGCCTCGATCGCATGGCCGTGGATGCGCAATTGGTCCTGGCGCAGCGGCAGCGGCTCGCCAACAGCCACGCGCAATTGCCACTCGACCAGATCCAGGCCGGTGATGGCCTCGGTCACCGGGTGCTCCACCTGCAGGCGGGTGTTCATTTCCATGAAGAAAAAATTCATGGAGTTGTCGGCTCGCTGCTCGACGATGAATTCCACCGTGCCGGCGCCGACATAGCCCACGGCCTTGGCCGCTGCCACTGCGGCCGCGCCCATCTGCTGGCGCATGGCCTCGGTCATGCCGGGCGCGGGGGCTTCTTCCAGCACCTTCTGGTGGCGGCGCTGCACCGAGCAGTCGCGCTCGAACAGGTAAACCACCTCGCCCTGCGTATCGCCGAACACCTGGATCTCGATATGGCGCGGGCGCTGCACGTACTTCTCGACCAGCACGGCGTCGTCGCCAAAGCTGTTGATGGCCTCGCGCCGGCAAGAGGCCAGCGCGGCGGCGAAGTCTTCCGAGCGCTCCACCGCGCGCATGCCCTTGCCACCGCCGCCGGCGCTGGCCTTGATCAGCACCGGGTAGCCAATGCGGTCGGCCTCGCGCTGCAACAGGTCCGAGTCCTGGTCGGCACCGTGGTAGCCGGGCACCAGGGGCACACCGGCCTTCTCCATCAACTGCTTGGATTCGGCCTTGAGCCCCATGGCGCGTATGGCCGAGGGCGGCGGGCCGATAAAGACCAGGCCGGCATCGGCGCAGGCCTGGGCGAAGTCGTCGTTCTCGCTGAGAAAACCGTAGCCCGGGTGCACCGCCTGCGCGCCGGTGGCCTTGGCCGCATCAAGGATGCGCTGCCACTGCAGGTAGCTGTCCTTGGGCGCGCTGCCGCCCACATGCACGGCTTCGTCGCAGGCGGCGACATGCTTGGCATGCGCGTCGGCGTCGGAATAGACCGCCACGGTGCGTATGCCCATGCGGCGCGCGGTGGCGGCGACACGGCAGGCGATCTCGCCTCTATTGGCGATCAGGATTTTTGTAAACATCAGGAATGTCTCCAGGAGAGGACGATGCAGGCGCCACGCCCGGATCAGGCTTGCCGCTAAAAATGCGCGCCATGCGCGTGAACAGGCGGCGCAGAAAGCGCCAGCTCTTGTGGATCAGCCACAGGCAGATCGCCAGCACCACGATCAGCAGCACGGCAAAGACCAGGGGGTGCGCCACCGACAGCCACTGGGCGGTAGGCACCATGGCGTCTTCGGTCAGCGAAGCGCCGACATTGCTGAAGGGCTCGGGCGAGGTGTTGATGGCCGCGCGCGTAGTGGCCTTGGTGGCATGCGCGGTGGCGGCCAGGCCGCCTCCCAGCAGGGCTGCGACCACGGCCATCGTGCTGTTGTCGGCGCTGAACAGGCCAGCCGCCAGCGCCGCGCCGGCGGGAATGCGGATCACCGTGTGCACCGCGTCCCACAGCGAATCCACGCCCGGCACCTTGTCGGCCAGAAACTCCACCATCACCATGAAGCCGCTCACCGCGATCACCGCCGGGTGCGTCAGCAGTTGCAGCCCGGCCGGCAGCGGCAACCAGTCGAGCCGGCCCGCCAGCCCCACCAGCAGCACCACCAGGTACAAGCGCACGCCGCTGGCCCAGCCGATGGCGGCGGCCAGTGCCAGCAGTTGGGGAAGGTCGAGTGCGGAGTGCATGGTGCGGTCTTGGGTCAGCCCATGATCCAGGAGGGTTTGCGTTTTTGCAGGAAGGCCTGCACGCCCTCGCGGCCTTCGTCGCTGGCGCGGATGTCGGCGATGCCTTCGACGGTCTTGGCGATCAGGGCGTCGTCAATCTCGCGGCCTGCAACGTCGGCGATCAGCTGCTTGCAGGCGCGCACGGCGGCTGGGCTTGCGCCGGTCAGCGCCTTCAACAGCTCATCAACCTTGGCATCAAGCGCGTCAGCCGCCACCACTTCATGCACAAAGCCGATGCGCTGCGCCTCGGCCGCAGTAAAGCGCTCGGCCGTGAGGAAGTAGCGTTGCGAAGCACGCGTGCCCATGGCGCGCAGCACGTAGGGGCTGATGGTGGCGGGCACCAGGCCGATCTTGACCTCGCTCAGGCAGTACCAGGCCGTATCCACGCTCACCGCCATGTCGCATGCGGCCACCAGGCCCATGCCGCCCGCATACACGTCGCCCTGCACGCGCGCGATGGTGGGCTTGGGGCACTCGGCAATGGTGCGCAGCATGGCGGCCAGCTTGCCCGCGTCGGCGATGTTCTCGTCGCGCGTGTAGTCGGCCATGCGGCGCATCCAGTTAAGGTTGGCGCCCGCGCAGAAGGCCGGGCCGTTGGCGCCGAGCACGATGGCTTTTACCTGCGGCGCGGCACCGGCGTCGATGAAGGCCTGCGTCAGCTCGGCGATCACGGCATCGTCAAAGGCGTTGCGGGCATCGGGCTGGTCGAGCCAGATGCGGGCGATGGCGCCTTCGAAGCTCAGTTGCAGTTTGGTGAAGCTCATGTCAGTGATCTTGGTCTGCCGGCAATCAAGCACAGCCCCGATCGATCAGGTCGATGGTGTGCTCTGCGCAGCGAAATAAAGGAGGAGGCCGCAGGCAGGGGGACATTCGCGGAGCAGAGCACGCCGTCGGCATGATCGCGCCACCAACCTCGACGGTCGCATCGAATCGCAGCGCGCAAAGATGGGACATGTGCCATGGGGCTACATCCGAAACACGCCAAACTTCGGCTCAGGCACCGGCGCATGCCGCGCCGCCGCCAGCCCCAGCGCCAACACCCGCCGCGTATCGGCCGGATCAATGATGCCGTCGTCCCACAGCCGCGCCGTGGCGTAGTAAGGGTGGCCCTGGTCTTCGTACTGCTGGCGGATCGGCGCCTTGAAGGCGTCTTCCTCTTCCTTGCTCCAGCTGCCGCCTTTTAGCTCGATGCCGTCGCGCTTGACGGTGGCCAGCACGCTGGCGGCCTGCTCGCCGCCCATCACGCTGATGCGCGCGTTGGGCCACATCCAGAGAAAGCGCGGGCTGTAGGCGCGGCCGCACATGCCGTAGTTGCCGGCGCCAAAGCTGCCGCCAATGATGATGGTGAACTTGGGCACGTTGGCGGTGGCCACGGCGGTCACCATCTTGGCGCCGTGGCGGGCGATGCCTTCGTTCTCGTACTTGCGGCCTACCATGAAGCCGGTGATGTTCTGCAAGAACACCAGCGGCGTCTTGCGCTGGCAGCACAGCTCTATGAAGTGGGCGCCCTTCTGTGCCGACTCGCTGAACAGAATGCCGTTGTTGGCGATGATGCCGACCGGCATGCCCTCGATCTCGGCAAAGCCGCAGACCAGGGTGGAGCCGAAGCGCGCCTTGAACTCGTGGAACTCGCTGCCGTCGACGATGCGGGCAATGATCTCGCGCACGTCGAAGGGCTTGCGCGTGTCGGTGGGGATTACGCCGTAAAGCTCTTCCGCTACAAAATCAGGAGCTATATGCCCAGGTACCACCTGGGCTTCAGGCACTTTTCTTTGTAAATTACGCACCGCCTCGCGCGCCAGGGCCAGCGCGTGCAGATCGTTCTCTGCCAGGTGGTCGGCCACGCCTGAGAGCCGCGTGTGCACGTCGCCGCCGCCCAGGTCCTCGGCCGTGACGACCTCGCCGGTGGCGGCCTTCACCAGCGGCGGGCCACCCAGAAAGATGGTGCCCTGGTTCTTCACGATGATGGACTCGTCGCTCATCGCCGGCACATAGGCGCCGCCGGCGGTGCAACTGCCCATCACCACGGCGATCTGGCCGATGCCCTTGGCGCTCATCTGCGCCTGGTTGTAGAAGATGCGGCCAAAGTGGTCGCGGTCGGGGAACACCTCGTCCTGGTTGGGCAGGTTGGCACCGCCCGAGTCCACCAGGTAGACGCAGGGCAGGTGGTTCTGCTCGGCGATCTCCTGGGCACGCAGGTGCTTCTTGACCGTCATCGGGTAATAGGTGCCGCCCTTGACGGTGGCGTCGTTGCAGACGATGACGCAGTCGGTGCCCGCCACGCGGCCTATGCCCGCGATCAGGCCCGAGCCCGGGGCCGCGTCGCCGTACATGCCGTAGGCGGCCAGCGGCGCGATCTCCAGAAAAGGCGTACCCGGGTCCAGCAGCATCTGCACCCGATCGCGCGGCAGCAGCTTGCCGCGCCCGGTGTGCTTGGCGCGCGCCGCCTCGCCGCCGCCTTCGGCCACCTTGGCGACCTGGGCGTGCAGGTCATCGACCAGGGCGCGCATGGCGGCGGCATTGGCCTGGAATTCAGCCGAGCGCGGGTTGAGCTTGGAACTCAGTTTGGACATGGGTTTCCTTTGGAGCGGCATACGCCCTTGGTCGATATGTGGAAAATCGACCGCCGATGCATACCGTTGAAATTGTCTTGTTGCTGTTGATGCTGGGCGCCGTGTCGGGCCTGGCGTCCCGCTATGTGCCGGCGCTGCCGCTGCCCTTGTTGCAGATCGCGCTGGGCGCCGTGCTGTCCTGGCCCGATGCCGGGCTGCATGTGCGCTTTGATCCCGAGCTGTTCCTGCTGCTGTTCATCCCGCCGCTGCTGTTTGCCGACGGCTGGCGCATCCCCAAGCGGGAATTCTTTGCGCTGCGCAAACCCATCCTCACGCTGGCGCTGGGCCTGGTGCTGTTCACGGTGCTGGGCCTGGGCTACTTTGCGCACTGGATGATTCCCAACCTGCCGCTGACCGTGGCCTTTGCCCTGGCCGCCGTGCTGTCGCCGACCGATGCGGTGGCGGTGTCGGCCATCACGCGCCGGCTGGGCATGCCCGAGAAGACCATGCACATCCTGGAGGGCGAATCGCTGCTCAACGATGCCTCGGGCCTGGTGGCGCTGAAGTTCGCGGTGGCGGCCACGCTCACCGGCAGTTTCTCGTGGACCGCCGCGGGCCGCAGCTTTCTGCTGATCGCCTTCGGCGGGCTGGCGGTCGGCTTCGCAGCCGGCTGGGCACTGTCGCGCGCCCGCACCGCCATCACCCGCAACCTGGGCGACGTGGCCGCCACCCAGACCGTGCTGCTGATGATGCTGCTGCCCTTTGCCTCGTACATCGTGGCCGAGCACCTGGGGGTCTCGGGCATCCTGGCGGCGGTGGCCGCGGGCATCACCACCAACTTCGCCGACCTGGACCGCAGCGAGTTCATTGCCGAGCGCATGCAGACCCAAAGCGCCTGGGCGATGGTGGAATCGGCCTTCAATGGCGCCATCTTCTTGCTGCTGGGCCTGCAGTTGCCATCCATCATTGGCGACGGCCTGACGCACGGCCCGCACGCCTGGTGGCTGCTGCTGGTCTATGTGCTGGCGATATCGGCGGCGCTGATCGCGCTGCGCGCCATCTGGCTGGTGCTGGCAGTGCGCCGCTCCATGGCCAAGGCACGGCGCCGGGGCCAACTGCTGGAGGCGCCCTCGGCACGGCTGCTGGGCGCGGCATCGCTGGCCGGCATCCGCGGCGCGATCACGCTGGCCGGCGCGCTCTCCATCCCGCTGCTGATGCCCGACGGCAGCGCCTTCCCGGCGCGCGAGCTGCTGATCTTCCTGGCCACTGGCGTGATCCTGGTCACGCTGGTAACCGCCAGCATCGGCCTGCCGCTGCTGCTGGCCGGCCTGGAGCAACCGGCCGAACCACCCCATGCACGCGAAGAGCGGCTGGCACGCGTCGCCTCTTGCGAAGCCGCAATCGAGGCGCTGAAGAAGGCCGCTGAAAACGACCCTACGGCCGACGCCGAAGGCCTGCTGCACCGCGAAGAAGCCGCCAGCATGGTCGCGCGCGGCTACCGGCGCCGCATCGACTCGCTGGACGACGCCGAAGACGGCCCCGAGGCCGCCGAGGGCGAACGCGCCGCGCGCAAACGCGGCCAGGTGGTGGAGCTGGAATTGCGCCTGACCGGCCTGCGCGCCGAACGCGCCGAGCTGTACCGGCTGCGCCGCGTGCACCGCATCAACGACGAGTCGCTGCGCAACCTGGTGCAGGAGGTGGACCTGTCCGAAGTCGCCATGCGCCGCCGCCTGGCCGCGGCACGGCGCGTGGCGCGGCAGGGCTGACATTGCGGCCATGGTTGGCATGGCTCAGGCGGCCTTGTCTTCGGTCAGGCCCAGTTCCTCGCGCATGGCCTCGCGCATCTTGAACTTCTGGATCTTGCCGGTGATCGTCATCGGGAAGGCCGCCACAAAGCGGATGTGGCGCGGCACCTTGTAGTGGGCGATCTGGCCCTTGCAGAAGTCGCGCACATCGTCTTCGGTCACGCTCTGGCCGGGCTTGGCGATGATCCAGGCGCATAGCTCTTCGCCGTACCTGCGGTCGGGGATGCCGACCACCTGCACGTCCTGCACCTTGGGGTGGCGGTAGAGAAACTCCTCCACCTCGCGCGGGTAGATGTTCTCGCCGCCGCGGATCACCATGTCCTTGCTGCGGCCGACGATGTTGACGTAGCCCTCGGCATCCATGGTGGCCAGGTCGCCGGTGTGCATCCAGCCCTCGGCGTCTATGGCCTCGCGGGTTTTCTCCACATCGCCCCAGTAGCCGTGCATGACCGAATAGCCGCGGGTGCACAGCTCGCCGGTGCTGCCAATCGGCACGATGTCGCCCGTGTCGGCGTCGATGATCTTCACCTCCAGATGCGGCTGCACCGTGCCCACGGTGGCCACGCGCTTGTCCAGCGGCGTGTCGGTGCTGCTCTGGCAGCTCACCGGGCTGGTCTCGGTCATGCCGTAGGCAATGGTGATCTGCGACAGATGCATGTCGCTCACCACGCGCTTCATCACCTCGATCGGGCAAGGCGAGCCGGCCATGATGCCGGTGCGCAGCGTGGACAGGTCAAACTCCTTGAAGCGCGGATGGTCCAGCTCGGCGATGAACATGGTGGGCACGCCATGCAGGCCGGTGCACTTTTCGTCTTGCACCGTCTGCAGCACGGTGAGCGGGTCAAAGCCGTCGTTCGGGTAGACGATGGTGGCGCCATGCGTGATGCAAGCCAGGTTGCCCAGCACCATGCCAAAGCAGTGGTACAGCGGCACGGGGATGCACAAGCGGTCTTCAGGCGTAAGCCCCATGCACTCGCCGATGAAGAAGCCGTTGTTCAGGATATTGCGGTGCGTGAGCGTCGCGCCCTTGGGGAAGCCGGTTGTGCCGCTGGTGAACTGGATGTTGACCGGGTCGGTGGCCTTTTGCGCCTGCTGGATGGCCGCCACGCGCGGATCATCCGCCGTGCCGCTGGCCAGCAACTGCGAGAAGCGCTGCAGGCCGGGCTGCTCGGCGCCCTCGCCCGGCGTGTCGATCCAGAAGCTGTGCTGCAGCTGCGGCAGCCGTTGTGGGCCCAGCTCGCGCAGCATGCCCAGGTAGTCACTGGTCTTGAACTGCGCCATGGTCACCAGCGCCTTGCAGCCGACCTTGTTCAGCGCGTATTCCAGCTCCGAGCTGCGGTAGGCCGGGTTGATGTTGACCAGGATCAGGCCCAGCTTGGCGGTGGCGATCTGCATCAGCACCCAGGGCACGTTGTTGTGCGACCAGATGCCGATACGGTCGCCCGGCACCAGGCCCAAGCCCAGCAGCGCGCTGGCCAGTTGGTTGGATGCCGCCTGCAGTTGGCGGTAGGTGAAGCGCTGGCCTTCGTGGCGGCTTACCAGCGCTTCGCGCGCAGGCTGGCGCGCCACCATGGCGTCGAAGAAGTCGCCAATGGTTTGCTCGATCAGGGGGACGTCGGTGGCGCCCTTGCCGTAGCTCTTGTCCAGCGCAGCAGTCATGTTCGTGTCCTTGTCTTCTTGCCTAGCCCCTTCCCCCTCTGGGGGAAGGTTGGGATGGGGGCAAGCAGCGCCTTTTCAGCTTGGTGCTTCATCCATCACCGCTTGCCCCCACCCCTGCCCTCCCCCAGCGGGGGAGGGAGTAAAGACTTCTTAAGCCGTCTCCGCGAACAGCTCGCGGCCAATCAGCATGCGGCGGATCTCGCTGGTGCCGGCGCCAATCTCATACAGCTTGGCGTCGCGCCACAGGCGGCCGACCGGGAACTCGTTGGTGTAGCCCACGCCGCCCAGTGCCTGGATCGCCTCGCCGGCCATCCAGGTGGCCTTTTCGGCCGAGTACAGGATGGCGCCAGCGGCATCCTTGCGCAGGGTGCGCGCATGGTCGCCGCGGTCGCAGGCCTTGCCCACGGCATAGACATAGGCGCGCGTGGCCTGCCAGGTGGTGTACATGTCGGCCAGCTTGCCCTGCATCAGCTGGAATTCGCCAATCGCCTGGCCGAACTGCTTGCGCTCGTGCACATAGGGGATCACCGCGTCCATGCAGGCGGCCATGATGCCCAGCGGGCCACCCGAGAGCACGGCGCGCTCGTAATCCAGGCCGCTCATCAGCACCTTGGTGCCGTTGCCCTCGCCGCCCAGCACGTTTTCTTCGGGCACCTCGCAGTTGTCAAAAAACAGCGGCCAGGTGTTGCTGCCGCGCATGCCCAGCTTGTCGAGCTTGGTGCCGGCAGACAAGCCCTTGAAGCCCTTCTCGACGATGAAGGCCGTCATGCCGCGCGCACCCATCTCCGGCTCGGTCTTGCCGTAGATCACCAACGTGTCGGCGTCGCCGCCATTGGTGATCCACATCTTGCTGCCGTTGAGCACGTAGCGGTCGCCCTTCTTCTCGGCGCGCAATTGCATGCTGACCACGTCGGAGCCAGCGCCGGGCTCGCTCATGGCCAGCGCGCCCACATGCTCGCCACTCACCAGCTTGGGCAGGTACTTCTGCTTCTGCGCCGCCGTGCCGTTGCGGTGGATCTGGTTCACGCACAGGTTGGAGTGCGCGCCGTAAGACAAGCCCACCGAAGCCGAGGCGCGCGAGACCTCTTCCATCGCCACCATATGCGCCAGGTAGCCCAGCTGCGTGCCGCCGTATTCCTCGGCCACGGTCATGCCGTGCAGGCCCAGCTCGCCAAGCTTGCGCCACAGGTCGGCGGGGAATTGGTTGTCGCGGTCGATGTCCGCGGCGCGCGGGGCGATTTCCTGCGCGGCAAAGTCCTGGATCGCGTCGCGCAGGGCGTCGACGGTTTCGCCGAGGTCGAAGCTCAGGCCGAGGTGCTGCATGGGTTTGTCTCCTGTAGGAGCGCAAGCCTACGCCTGTCAGCGCCCCATTTGCCGCCACTATGGTTGCAAATCGTGCCAGCCCATGCAAATTTCTGCCTACCCCACCGACGCCGCCTGGAGCCGGCCCGCGCGGTGACTACTCTGGCTTGATGCCAGCGTCCACAGCGATCTGGCGGAACGCGGCCAGTTCCTTGGTGACCTTGCGGCTGAATTCCTCGGGCTTGGAGCTGACAGGCTCGATGCCCAGGGCCAGCAAGGAGTCTTGGGTGGCTTTGTCTGCCAGCACCTCTTGCAGCACGGTCTCCAGCCGCTTGCGGACGGCAGGCGGCAGGCCGGCCGGCGCGGCAACGCCAAGCCAACTGCTGATGTCAATGCCCGGGTAGCCGGCTTCTGCCAGCGTTGGCACATCGGGCAGCAAGGCCGAACGCTGGGCCGAGGTCACCGCCAGCGCGCGCACCTTGCCGCCGCGCACGTGCTGCACGGCGGCCACCACCGTGTCGAACGACAGCGGGATCTGCTGGCCGATCAGGTCGGCCATGGCCGGGGCACTGCCCTTGTAGGCCACGGGTGCCAGCTTGATGCCGGCCTTGCTGTTGAGCGTCTCGCCGGCAAAGTGCACGATGGAGCCCGAGCCGAACGAGCCGTAGAAGTAGCGGCCCGGCTCCTGCTTGGCGGCTGCGACCAGCTCTTTGACGCTATGGAAGGGCGCATTGCTGCTGGCCAGCAGGATGACCGGCATCGTGCCGGCCAGGCCGATCAGATCGAAGCTCTTGAGCGGGTCGTACTGCATCTGCTGGTTGACCGCCGGGTTAGTCGTGAAGGTAGAGGGCCCCGTCAGCAGCAAGGTGTAGCCATCGGCCGGCGCCTTGACCACAGCCATGGTGCCGATCAGCGTGGCCGCACCCGCCTTGTTCTCCACCAGCACCGGCTGCTTGAGCTTCTCCCCAAGCCGCGGCGCCAGGATGCGGGCCAGGATGTCCGTGGTGCCACCGGCGGGAAACGGCACGACCAGCTTGATTGGCTGGTTCGGGAAACTATCCTGGGCATGGCCGATAGCGGCCAGCGAGCACAGCAGCGCGCCGACAAGGCTGCGGCGCGTGTGTGAAGAGAGGGTGGACATGGACTTGGCTCCTTGGGGCTGAAACGCCGCTATCAAAAAATCGACTCAGTGACCGGCAAGCAAACCGCGCTTGAGCTTGTAGAGCCCCACCAGCAGCCGGTCGCGCTCCGCCTCCAGCGCCTGCATGCTCTGCTCGCCCTGGGCGGCGGCGGCACCATCGCACAGCACCTGGCGCTGCTCAGCTCCCAACTGGATGCGGGTGACGCGGTCGGTGCTCAGCGCATCGCGCGGGCCAAACTTGGCGAATGCGCCCGCCATGCCCTGCTCGCCGCCGGCCATGTGGTAGGTCATGAACGGGCCAACAAAGGGCCAGCGCATGCCCGGGCCCCAGCTGATGGCACGGTCAACGTCTTCGACACTGGCCACGCCCTCCAGCACCAGGCGCGCGGCCTCGTTGAACAACACGTACTGCAGCCGATTGGCCACGTGGCCATAGACCTCGCGGTGCAGGCGGATCGGCTCGCGGCCGATGGCGCGATAGAAGTGCTCGGCCGCGTCCAGCGCCGCAGCCTCGGTGGCCTTGCCGCCAACCAATTCCACCATCGGCACCAGGTGCGGCGGGTTGAAGGGATGAGCCGTCACGCAGCGCTGCGGGTGGCGGCACTGCGACTGCATCACCGACATCGGCAAGGCTGAGGTGCTGGACGCGATCACCACGTCTGACCCGGTGGCGGCGTCGATCTGCGCCAGCAGGGCGATCTTCAGGGCTTCGTTCTCCGGGCCGTTCTCTTGCACCCAGCCACAACCGGCCACGGCGCTCGGCACATCGGGGTGAAAGCGCACGGCGTCCTGGCGGGCACCTGCGACCACCAGGCCCAGGTCTTCCAGCACTGGCCAGACCAGCGCGATGTAGTCGCGCGTGCGCTGCTCGGCCGCCGGGGCCGGATCGGTCGCCCGCACGGCAAGGCCCTGCGCCAGGAAATAGGCCGTCCAGCTCATGCCGATCTGCCCGAGCCCGACGATGCCCACCGGGCGCTGCAATAGCTTGTCGTACATCAATCGCTGTCCTTGTCCTTGCCGCCTGGGCCTTGTCTCCATGGGCGCGTCCGAGCGCTGCCGCCTCTTTTGCAGAAATTGTATGAATCCGTATCGGAATATGATTCCCGTATTGATTCCTTAAAAGAATGCCGGCCCAGGCCGATCGGCAAGGAGACAGCATGCGCATCGAAGATGCCAAGATCTTTCTGGCGCTGGCCGAGCAGCGCAACCTGCGGCGCACGGCCGAGCGCGCCGGCCTGACCCAGTCGGCCGTGACCAAGGTGCTGCAGCGCCTGGAGCAGGAGTTCGGGCTCAAGTTGGCAGAGCGCGGGCCGGGTGGCCTGGTGCTGACCGACGCGGGCCTGCTGCTGCGCAAGCGCGCGGCCTCGCTGGTGCTGTCTTTTGACAACCTGCGCAAGGAGATGACGGCCGCACGCTCTGCGCAAAGCGGCACCGTGCGCATCGGCACCGTGCCGGCGCTGCTCGACAGCAATGTCATCCCGCTGCTGGCGCGCTCACGCGCACAGCAACCCGCGCTGCGCCTGCAGGTCAGCGTGAAGGTGTCTGATGAACTAATCGAGATGGTGACGGCTGGCGAGCTTGACCTGGCCATCTGCTTTCTGCAGGACAGCAAGGACGATCTGCGCTGCGAGAGCCTGGGCCCGCAGCGTTATCACGTAGTCGTGCGGCAAGGCCACCCGCTGGCCGCGCCGGGCGCGGCGTCGATGGAGGCGCTGTCGCGCGCCGACTGGCTGCTGCCCGCACCGGCGGTGGCCATGCGCCGCTGGATCGAGCAGGCCTTTGTGGCACTCGGCCTGCCGGAGCCGACGACGGCGGTGCAGACCGATACCTCCACCGCCTCTTTCGGCGCGCTGATCCGCTCGACCGACCTGGTCACCGCGCTGATGACCCCAATGCTGCAGTCGCCGGTATCGCGCGACATGGTGGAGCTGCCGTTCCAGGGTGCCCAGCTCACGCAGCAGCTCGGGCTGGTGTTCCGCAAGACGGCCTACCTGTCGCAAGCCACGCTCGACATGCGCGACGCCATCCACTACTCCTTTCGCTGACCTCCGCCTCTTCCAGACAGGAATTGATTTCAGAAAATTTTTCAATAGGGGCGCCACCATAATCCGCGGCCGACACACCAGTGCCGCTTTGCACCGCCGCTCCACCATGCCCTTTGAATTCCGCCCCGGCCATCTGTACCGCATGCCCGCCCACTTCGGCCCGACGCCCGGCCCGCGCCAGGGCCCGGATGGCCAGCCGTTCGACTGGAGCGAGCAGCCGCACCGCAGCCTGGCGACGGTGTCGTTCCTGAGCGACGCCCACAGCCTGCAGGAGCTGCTGCCGCCCGGCTTTGAGATCGATGGCGAGCCGGTGGTCACGATAGAAGTGCAGCACTGGACCCAACTCGCCTGGCTCGCAGGGCGCGGCTACAACACGCTGGGCGTGAAGTTCCCGGTGCGCTTTACCGGCAAACAAGACCGGGCCGCAGGCCACTTCCTGGCAGTGCTGTGGGAGAACATGCCCGACGCCATCCTGAGTGGCCGCGAAGAGCTGGGTTACAACAAGATCTTCGCCAGCATCGAGCCGCCGCGCATCCAGCAGAAGGCACACACGTTCTCGGCCTCGTGGTTTGGCCACAGGTTTGTCGAGATCGATATAAATACCGAAGCCGAAGCCCCACTCGGCACGGCACCACGCATGCCCGGCGACGGCATCCTGCACTTCAAGTACATCCCGGGCACCGGCGAAGGCGCTGAGCCGGATGCTGCCTACGCCACCCTCACGCCGCCGGGCGGCAAGACGCGCATCACGCGCGTGCAGACCGGCCAGGGCCGCGCCCGCTTCCTGCCCACCAGTTGGGCGCAGATGCCCACGCAGTTCCACATCATCAATGCCCTGGCGGCGCTGCCGCAGCTGGAATGGCGCACCGCCTACCTGGTAGAGAGCATCGGCGCGCGCGACCTGTCGGACCAACGCCGGCTGCGTTAGAACCAACGGCCGCGCCGGGCGCGGCCGTACCATGGCGCACCGACTCGCACACGCCATGCCACCCCCACCTTCGGCTGCCCGCCCATCCTCGATCGCCGCGACACCGATCGCCTTCGTCCGCGCCCTGCTCGCGGCCTACGAGCGCTACAGCACATCGCCAGAGGCCGCCCTGCGGCATGCACGCATTCCCCAAGCCTTGCTGCGCGACGATGCTGCACACGTCACCGCCGCGCAGTTCGAGGCGCTGTCGGGCTTTGCCATGCAGCAGCTGGACGACGAGGCGCTGGGCTGGTTCTCACGCCGCCTGCCCTGGGGCAGCTACGGCATGCTGTGCCGCGCTGCGGTCACCGCGCCCACGCTGGGCGTGGCGCTCAAGCGCTGGTGCCGCATGCACCGGCTGCTGACGGACGACGTGCTGATGCAGCTGGAGGTGGCCGGCGGCAGCGCCGTGCTGCGCATCGAAGAACGCCGCGCGCTAGGCAGCCTGCGCGAGTTCTGCCTGCTGACGCTGCTGCGCTATGTGCACGGCTTTGCCTGCTGGGCGGTGGATTCGCGCATCACGCTGCAGCGCGCTGGCTTCCCCTTTGCGGCGCCATCGCATGCCGAGGTCTACCCGCTGCTGTTCTCCTGCCCGCTGCACTTTGGCGCCACCGCCGCGGGCTATGCCTTCGATGCCCAGTACCTGGCCCTGCCGCTGGTGCGCGACGAGGCCGCCACGCGCACCATGCTGCAACGTGCATTGCCGCTCACGGTGCTGCAGTACCGCCGCGACCGGCTGCTGGTGGCGCGCGTGCGCGAGCTGCTGCATGCGCACCCGGCCGACGCCGCCACCGCCCAGAGCCTGGCTGCCGGCCTGCATATCTCGGTGCGCACGCTGCACCGCCAGTTGAAGGAGGAAGGCGCCTCGCTGCAAGCCCTGAAAGACGAGGCGCGGCAGGCGCAAGCCATGTCGCTGCTGCGGCGTACCAAGAAGCCGCTCAAGCAGGTGGCGCTGGCCGTGGGCTTTCGCAACGAGAAGAGCTTTGCGCGGGCTTTTAGGGACTGGACGGGTGTGGCACCAGGTCAATTCCGCACGGGCGCCGAATCCGACGGCTGAAGGAAAAATCCGTTCGGGCTGAGCCTGTCGAAGCCTGGGAGCCCTTCGACAGGCTCAGGACAGGCCTTTCGACAGACTCAAGGCGAACGGTTCGATCTTCCCGATCAGGGCACCGTGCAGGCACCGAGTCCGGTTGCTGAAGGAACAATCCGGTCGGGCTGAGAAGGCGTGAAAAAATCAACTCCCATGCGCCAACAGGCGGCTTGAAGGCCGCGGTGGCCAATTGAACGGGGCTGCGGCGAGCTCCTGGCCTCTCGGAGGTCCCAGAGCGCCCAGCCGCAGTCTTGGGGCCTTGTGGAGGCTGCAGGGCGAGCCCGCAAGCGCGCTCAGTTCACCCCCCGAGCGCAAACCCCAGCGAGCGCATGCGCATCAAGTTATGCGCCAGCGCGTGCCACAGCAGCACCGCGCGTGCCTTCAACTTGCCGCACACATTCAGGCGGTACAAGCCCCGTCGCCTGAGCTGCGCATTGGCGCATTCGATACTTGCGGCGCGGCGCCTGTAGAGCTTCTGGCCCTCGTCACTGGCCATGAACGCGCGCCACTGCGCAATCAACGGTGAGTCACTGGCCTTGGGGCTGAGCGGATCGAAGCCAGGTTTGCGGCTGCGCGAGGGCGGCACCACCGGCTGCGTGCCGCGACGGCTGAGTTCCTCGAGTGCGTCGTACTGGGGGTAGCCACCATCGGCCAGCCAGTGCGTGGGCGTGCGGCCGTAGCGCTGCTCGATCTGGCGATGCATGGGCGCCATCTCATGCATATCGCTGCCCGCGCAGACCACCGCGATACCGGCGATCAACTGCGTGGCCTCGTCCACCAGCACCTGCGCGTTGTAGGCCGGACGGAATCCTCCGTCGGCCATCTTCATCACCCGGGCGTCTGCATCCGTGGTGCTGACCCGCTTGGGCGCGCCTGCGCTGGACTTCGGCTGCGCCTCGCCGCTGGCGGGGCGTGGCTCGGCAGGTGGGGCGTCGGGTTCGGGCAGGGCGCTGGGAGCATCCCCGGCGGGGCTATCACCTACTGGGGCCTGGCCAGACTTGCCTCGCCTGGCACGCGCACTGGCCTTGTTCTTGATCTTGTCGAGTGCGCCCCGCTCGATCTCGCCGAAGGTCTGCAGTGCCCGGGCCAGGCGCTCCTCGCGCTCCCGTGCGGCGCGTTCGCGCGCGGCGGCCTTGCGCCGCGTGCTGGCGCCCGCATCGGCCTCGAGTTCGCTCTTGAGGGCGTTGACCTGGGCGAGCGCCAAGGCATGCAGCTCGCCCAGGCGCTCCTTGCGCCGGAAGCTCGAGGCCTTGGCGTGGGCGCGAACGCGCAGGCCGTCCTGGGCGACTACGTCGAGCGTGACCAGCTTGCGCTCCATGAGCGCGGCGATGCTGCGGGTGAGTTGCGCATCGAGCCACTCGGTGTTGGCTGTGCGAAAGCTCGCCAGCGTGTGGTAGTTGACCCCGACGCCACCGCAGAGCCAGCGGTAGATGTCGTCGCGCTCGCACAGCCGGTCGATCTCGCGGGCCGAGCCCACGCCCTCGACGGTGGCCCACAGCCACAGCGCCATGAGGATGGCCGGATCGATGGCGGGTGCGCCGGCCGAGCCTTGCACCGACTTGACCTGGGCGTAGAGCGGCGCGAGGTCCAGCGCCTGCACAAAAGCCCAGACGCTGCGCGCGGGATGGTCTGCGGCGACAAGGGCATCGAGGTCGCAGGGGCGTAGCTCGATCTGCTGGCGATCGGCGTGCAGCAGGCGTGGCGTGCCTGCTGTGTGCGCCGGCTTTGCTGGCCGTGGCGTTGCAACTACGGCGCCATCTGCGGGCGCTTCGTGGAACAGGGCCGCTTGTTCGGATGTCTTGGGGGCGTTGCTTGCGTTGGCCATTCGCTATCAACGCACGGGGGCGGATATTCGTTCACACCTTCTGAGCCTGTCGAAGCCTGGGAGCCTTTCGGCAGGCTCAGGACAGGCCTTTCGACAGACTCAAGGCGAGCGGTTCAGTCTCCCGGATCAGAAGGGCTCGTAGCGATAGAGCCAGGTTTCAGACAGCGTCTGATCCCCATTCTTCAGGTACAGCCGAATATCCACCGGCTCCTTGCCATCGGCAGTGAAGTCAAACTGAGCACGCCAGTGGCCGGGCACGCCGTTGGGCACGGCTTCGGTGAACACATAAGAGAACTTGCCGCTGGGCGCGCTCAATACCGCCTCGGGCTTGACGCCAAAGGGCAGGCCGGCGAGCGGGCCGCCCAAAAATTCGACCATGAACTTGCGCACGCCCGCCGGGCGCGGCTGGCCCGGCTGGCCGCCACGGCCCAGGCGCGTGGCCACGCAAGTGGCCAGGGGCGTCGGGTACGGCTCCTTGTCGGTCCAGTGCAGGCGGTAGCGCAGGCTGTAGCTACTGCCGGCCTTGGCCGGGGCCTTGGGCACCCAGAAGGCGACCGTGTTGTCGTGGATCTCGTCGTCGGTCGGGATCTCTATCAGTTGCACCTCGCCCTCGCCCCAATTGCCCTGCGGCTCCACCCACAGGCTGGGCCGGCGGTCGTACATGACGCCGTCCAGGTAGTGGTCAAAGTTGCGGTCGCGCTGCAGCAGGCCAAAGCCCTTGGGCTGCTGGTCGGAAAACGCGGCGCCGGTGGTGCCGCCCGGGTTGTTCAGCGGGCGCCAGATGCGCTCGCCGCCACCGGTCCAGATGGCCAGGCCGTCAGAGTCATGCACCTCGGGCCGCCAGTCGATGGCGGTGGGCTTGACCGTTTCGGAGAACCAGTACATCGAGGTCAGCGGCGCCAGGCCCAGGCGGCCGATGTCCTTGCGCACAAACAGCTGGCATTCGATGTCCATCACCACCGCCTTGGCGCGCTGCATCACGAACTTGTAGGCACCGGTGATGCTCGGGCCTTCGAGCAGGGCGTGCACCACCACCGTGTCGCCGCCCTCGGCCGGCGGGTCGAAGTAGAACTCGGTGAAGCTGGGGAACTCTTCCGGCCGGTCGGGCAGGGCCACGTCCAGTGCCACGGCGCGGGCCGAAAGGCCGTACTGGTACAGCTCGCCAATCGCGCGGAAGTAGCTCGCGCCCAAAAAGGCGACCCAGTCGTTGCCGCGCCAGTCGAGCTTTTTCTGGTCAGCGGTGCGGCTCTCTTGAAAGCGAAAGCCGGCAAAGCCCGCGCCCTCGGGCAGTTCGCGCGCCGGGCTGTTGGCCGGCATGTCGAAGTAGGCGGCGTCGTAGACGATCTCGCGCGCAAAGAAGTCGTCGTCATTGCGCGAGAGCACGTACATGTGCACCGGCACCTGGAAGAACTTGCCCAGGTGAAAGAAGGTGACCGGGAACTGCCCTGGGCCGTCCTTGAACAGCGCGTAGTCGGTGTTGAACTTGATCTTGCCGTGGGCTTCGTAGTCGATGCGGTCCAGCACCGCCACGGGCAAGGGCGTGCCGGGCGCATAGGGCTTGGTCGCCAGCACCTTGGCGCGCGCGGCCAGGGCTTCGAAAGAGAAGGGGCGCGGCTCGCCCAGCTTCAGGCCGGCGGGCGCGGCAAATGCCGAGGCGGGCAGGCCGAGTGCAGTAAGAGCGGCTGCGGCGCTGCCAGCCGCGAGAAAGGAGCGGCGGTCAAAATTTGTCGTCTGGGGCATCGGTTCAGATCTCTTCGCAGTTCTGGAGGGATGGCAGCCGGCGCATCGGCGCGCCGGCCGGCGGAGGTGCGTTGCTGCAACGCACCATCCTAATGGCGTGCGCCGCATGCGGCGTAACAGAGCATGGACGGCGCCGGCGCCACGCCGCATGGAAGCTATTATATTTATAGCTAATAGCCCAGGCAGTACCTGGGATTCAGCCACTTTTATTCTAAATTTTCTAAGCCGGAGCCAGGCTGGCGTGCGGCCAGCCCGGGATAGCCAATGCCGGGGCACTGCGCCCGGTTTGCAGCGCCTGCTGAAAATCTGGCACCGTCTCCGCCGGCGCATCACCCAAGCCGCGCACGATGCACACGCCATCGGCCCCGCTGCGCGCTGCGGCCTCGGCCTGCTCGGGCGTGAGGATGCCTCCGATGGCGACCACGGGCGCGCCGGCCATGTGGCACCACCAGGCCAGGTTGTCCAGGCCCTGCGGGCGCCAGGGCATGGCCTTGGTCGTGGTGGGCCAGACCGGCCCGCAGGCGATGTAGCGTGGCGCCAGGCTGCGGGCACGCGCCAGTTCCCAGAGGCTGTGCGAGCTGACGCCAAGCGCCGGTGCACCTTTGCCCAACAGCGCCTCGCGCTCGGCATCGCTCAACGCCAGCAAATCTTCCTGGCCCAGATGCAGGCCGGGTGCGCCCAGCTCCAGTGCCAGCGCGCGGTGGTCGTTGATGAAGAGTTGCGCACCGGCGGCGCGGCAATCGGCCACGGCGCGCTGCACTTGCGCGCGCAGCGCCGCCTGCCAGGCGGCGTTGGGCTGTGGCGGCGTCTTGATGCGCAGTTGCACCGTGCGCACGCCGGCCGCCAGGATGCGGGCCAGGCGCTCTGCGCTGTCTGCGATGGCATACAGGCCCAACGCTGGATGCTGCGTGGGCAGGAAGGGGGCGAAACGCGGCTGCTCGCTCCACGACAGTTGCGGCATCAAGGATGGATCGCTGATGAAGCCCGGCTGCGCACAGACCGGCCCGGCGCCCTGCCCTGCGGCATGGCCGTGGCGCAGCGCCTGCGCGGTCGCCATCTTGGCCAGCACCAATGCATCGGCCGCGACAAAGCCGCGCGCCATGGCCGCGGCGGCGCTGCTGGCAAAGGTGCAGCCGGTGCCGTGGTGGTGCGGCGTGGCGATGCGCGGCAGCGCCAGCCAGCCAGCGGCGTGCGGCGTGTCGACCCAATCCAGCGCCAGGCCATCGACCGGCGCGTCGTCACCGCCGGTGATGCAGACCGCCTCTGCGCCGGCCTGGTGCAGAGCGGCTGCCAGCGCCGCCGCTCTGGCATCGTCGGCCAGGCCGGTGAGCCGCAACGCCTCGCGCCGATTCGGCGTGAGCAGCGTGGTGCGCGGCAGCAGCAGATCGCGGTAGGCGGCCAGCGTAGCCGCGTCGGCAAAGGCAGCGCCGGTGCTGGCGCCCAGCACCGGGTCCACCACCAGCGCCACCGGGCCGCGCGCGCGCAGCCGGTCGATCCAGCGGGCCACGGCCTGCACCTGCGCCACGCCGCCGAGCAGGCCGGTCTTTACGGCGAGCGGGGGCAGGTCGTGCTCCAGTGCTGCCATCTGCGCATCAAGCACGGCTGCGGGCAGTGGCTCGACATGCGTCACGCCCTGCGAATGCTGGGCCGTGACGGCGGCCACCACGGTGCACAGGTGCACGCCGCAGGCGTCGGCCGCGCGCTGGTCGGCCGCTATGCCGGCGCCGCCAGCGCTGTCGGTGCCGGCCACGCTCCAGATCACAGGTGGCCGTGTCATGCGGCGCCGATCAGGAAGGCTTCGCCACCGGTGGGCGTGCTGGCCACGGCAAAGTCTTGCCGCGCCATGACGCCCGCGCGCCACGCCGTGCGGCCGGCCTTCACGGCGTGGTGAAAGGCGTAGGCCATGGCCACCGGGTCGCGCGCCTGGGCCACGGCGCTGTTGAGCAAGACCGCGTCAAAGCCCATCTCCAGCGCCTGCGCGGCATGCGATGGCGCGCCTATGCCGGCGTCGACGATCAGGGTTGCATCAGGCAAGCGCTCGCGCAGCGTGCGCAGCGCCCAGGGGTTGAGCAGGCCCTGGCCCGAGCCTATGGGCGCGCCCCAGGGCATGAGCAGCGGGCAGCCGGCATCGAGCAGGCGACGGCAGGTCACCAGGTCGTCGGTGCAGTAGGGCCAGACGGTGAAGCCTTCCTTGGCCAGCGTGGCCGCTGCCTGCACCAGCTCTACCGGGTCGGGCTGCAGCGTGTGCTCGTCGCCGACCACTTCGAGCTTGATCCAGTCGGTGCCGTACAACTCGCGCGCCATGCGCGCCAGCTGCACCGCCTCGCGCGCGCTGCGGCAGCCGGCGGTGTTGGGCAGCAAGCGCGCGCCCCCTGCCTGCGCGGCGGCATGCACGCCGGCGACAAAGCCGTTGTCGGCGCCGCTGGCCAGCGTGCGCTTGAGGCCGACGGTGACGGCCGCCGGGCGGGCTGCGGCAATGGCCTCGGCCAGCACTTGAGGCGAAGGGTAGCCAGCGGTGCCCAGAAGAAAGCGGCTGGTGAGGCGTGTGTCGCCGACCTGCCAGGTGTCATCGTGCGACATGGCA
This sequence comes from Xylophilus sp. GW821-FHT01B05, assembly GCA_038961845.1. NCBI lineage: Bacteria > Pseudomonadati > Pseudomonadota > Betaproteobacteria > Burkholderiales > Xylophilus > Xylophilus sp. GW821-FHT01B05. Next base: position 1,139,822 of record CP152408.1, on the reverse strand, counting down.
TCAGCCCCCGGTGATGGGTTGAAAAAGCAGCACGGCATCGCCCGCACGCAGCTGTTGCGCAGCGCGCTGGCTGCGCGGAACGAAGTCGCCGTTGACCGCCGTAGCCACCGCATCGGGCGCATGGCCCAGGGCCTCGACCAAATCGGCCAGCGTGCTGCCGGCCAGCACCGTGTGTGCTCGGCCATCGAGGCGGATGACCGGGCCCTCGGCCAGGGATGTGTCGTCATGCATGGAGCAGCTCCTTGGATGTCTCTAGTTGGTCCAGCGCGTCGGCCACCAGCGCCGGCGCCATCAGCCAGCCATGGCGGAACAGGCCGTTGATGCGCAGCAGGCCGGGCTGGATGTCGGTGCGCGGCGCGTTGTCGGGCAAGGCCGGGCGCAGGTTGCGGTCGAGCCGTTCGATGCGCGCCTCGGCCAGGGCCGGCAGCACGCTGTGGGCGGCGGCCATCAGCTCTACCGCGCTGCGCAGGGATACCGGCGAGCGGTCTTCGCTCTCGATCTCGCTGGCGCCCACAAACAAGCGGTCGGGCCCGCGCGGCACCAGGTAGACCGGGTGGCGCGGGTGCAGCAGGCGCAGCGGCCGTTGCAGGCCATGCGCGGGCGCCTGCAGCCAGACGGTTTCGCCGCGCACACCGCGCAAGGGCAGCGCGGCATCGCGTGCGCCCAGGCCGCGTACATCGATGGCCCAGTCAAAGCGCAGGGCCGTGCCATCGACCGGCACCAGTTGCCCAGGCTGCACCTGCGCGATGGGCCGGCCCCAGTGCCAGCGCACGCCGTCACCGGCTTGCGCGTGCAACTGCGCCAGCATGGCCGGTGGCTGGATCTGCGCCTCGTCCGGCAGCAGCCAGGCGTGGGCCGCGCCTTGCAGCGATGGCTCCAGCGCCCGCAGCGCTTCTGCATCCAGCAGTTGCGCCTGCGGCCACCCAGCCGGTGCGCGGGCCAGGCGCGCCAGCACGCGCTCGGCCGCACCGCGGTCGCTGCGGTGCGCCAGCAGCAGGCTGCCGCGCTGCGTGAACAGCTCCGGCGCGCCCAGTTGCGCGGCGATGTCGCGCCACAGCGCTATCGAGCGCCAGCCCAGCGCAGCAATGCCGGCATCCGCATGGTCCAGCTCGGCCAGCGGGCTGAGCATGCCGGCCGCACTGAAGGCCGCTGCGCCCTGCCCGTCATAGGACGGCGCCGGGCCGGCGGCCGGATCGAACACCTCCACGCGGTGCCCCGCGCGCGCCAGGCGCCAAGCCAGCAGCCGACCCAGCAGGCCGGCGCCGGCAATGCCGATACTCGCCATGTCAGTTCTCCATTGCGCCGAGCACCATCCGCCGCGCATGAAACGCAGAGGTACCAAAGGCCGCGGAGCAGGCCATGCGCAGACATCCGCGGAACCGGCTTTGCCGGGCCGCTGGATGTGCCCCCTTGAGGGGGTTGGCGCAGCGACACGAAGTGCGCGAAGCCTGGGGGTGTTTCATCCCTTGGTGTGGATGGGAATGTAGAACTCGCCGCCAGCAGCCTTGAACTCGGCGGACTTCTCAGCCATGCCCTGCGCCAGCGCTTCCTGCTCGGCCACGCCCTTGTTGGCGGCAAAGTCGCGCACCTCTTGTGTGATCTTCATGGAGCAGAACTTGGGGCCGCACATGGAGCAGAAGTGGGCCGACTTGCTCACGTCTTTCGGCAGCGTCTCGTCGTGGAAGTCGCGCGCGGTGTCCGGGTCCAGGCCCAGGTTGAACTGGTCTTGCCAGCGGAACTCAAAGCGCGCCTTGCTCAGTGCATCGTCGCGCGCCCGCGCGCCGGGGAAGCCCTTGGCCACGTCGGCCGCATGCGCGGCGATCTTGTAGGCAATGATGCCCTGCTTGACGTCGTCGCGGTCGGGCAGGCCCAGGTGTTCCTTGGGCGTGACGTAGCACAGCATGGCCGTGCCCATCCAGCCGATCATGGCGGCGCCCACGGCGCTGGCAATGTGGTCGTAGCCCGGCGCGATGTCGATGGTCAGCGGGCCCAGGGTGTAGAACGGCGCCTCGTGGCAGTGCTTGAGTTGTTCGTCCATGTTGGACTGGATCAGGTGCATGGGCACGTGGCCCGGGCCTTCGATCATGGTCTGCACGTCGTGCTTCCAGGCCACCTGCGTGAGTTCGCCCAGCGTGCGCAGCTCGGCAAACTGGGCCTCGTCATTGGCATCCGCGCCCGAGCCGGGCCGCAGGCCGTCGCCGAGCGAGAAGCTCACGTCGTACTGCTTCATGATGTCGCAGATGTCTTCGAAGTGGGTGTAGAGGAAGCTCTCCTTGTGGTGCGTGATGCACCACTTGGCCATGATCGATCCGCCGCGCGAGACGATGCCGGTCATGCGGCCCGCGGTCAGGTGGATGAAGGGCAGGCGCAGCCCGGCGTGGATGGTGAAGTAGTCCACGCCCTGCTCGGCCTGCTCGATCAGCGTGTCGCGGAAGATCTCCCAGGTCAGGTCTTCTGCCACGCCGCCGACCTTCTCCAGCGCCTGGTAGATCGGCACCGTGCCGATGGGCACGGGCGAGTTGCGCACGATCCAGTCGCGCGTGGTGTGGATGTTGCGGCCGGTGGACAAATCCATCACGTTGTCCGCGCCCCAGCGGATCGCCCACACCAGCTTCTCGACCTCTTCCTCGATGCTGGAGGTGACGGCCGAGTTGCCGATGTTGGCGTTGATCTTGACCTTGAAGTTGCGGCCGATGGCCATCGGCTCGACCTCGGGGTGGTTGATGTTGGCCGGGATGATGGCGCGGCCGCGCGCCACTTCGTCACGCACAAATTCTGGCGTGATGATGCGCGGGATCTGCGCGCCCATCGGGTTGCCGGCCACGCGCTTGCTGCGCTCTTCGTGGGCCAGGTACTCGGCCATCCATTCGCGCTTGCCGTTCTCGCGCAGGGCCACGTATTCCATCTCGGGCGTGACGATGCCGCGGCGCGCGTAGTGCATCTGGGTGACGTTGGCGCCGCTCTTGGCGCGGCGCGGCGTGCGCTGCAGCGCGGCGGCCTCGGCGCGCAGTTGGGCGATACGGGCCTGGTCGCGGTCCTCGTGCTTGCCGCCGTCGTCCAGGATGTGCATCAGCCGGCCGGCGTAGCTTTCGGTATCGCCACGCTCGGCGATCCAGCCGCCACGCAGATCCGCCAGGCCACGCTTGACGTCAATGTCAGCCGTGGGGTCGGTATAGGGGCCGGAGGTGTCGTAGAGCGACACCACTTCGCCATTGGTCAGCGCCACGTCGCGCACCGGCACCTGCAGATCAGGCCGGCTGCCGACGATGCGGCCCTTGGTGGAGGCGGGGAAAGGCTCGCGCGTCAGGGCGAGCAGATGGGCAAGCTTGTCGGGGGCATTCATGGGAGCACTCCTTCAGTCGTGGGGACGGGGGTGCTCCGCAATCGTTCGGCCCAACCCGCGCCAGACGGAATACGCCCGGGGGACTGAGGAACTGCAGCTCTTCTTACGCCGGTACTAGCCGGTTCAAGTTCGCGGGTTCGGCCTGGAAGGCCATCTCAGCGCATTGCGCACCCCGGAGCAGGCGCGATTCTAGGCCTGCTGCAAAAACCACGGTCAGAATCGGGCGGTTTTCAGTACCGGCTCTTCTCCTTCAGCCGCCATCCCCATTGGACCCGCAGACACAACCGATGCCATCCTCCGCCAGTCTTCCCACCCCTAGCGCCGGCCGCTCGCGCATAGGCGCCATCGACATGCTGCGCGGCCTGGTCATGCTGATCATGCTGCTGGACCACGTGCGCGAAACGCTCTATCTGCACCTGCAGGTGAGCGACCCGATGAACGTCGCCAGCACGCCGCCCGAAGTCTTCTTCTCGCGCCTGGCCGCGCACTTCTGCGCGCCGGCCTTTGTCTTTCTCACCGGCCTGTCGGCCTGGCTTTACGCCAACCCGCCCAGCGGCACACCGCGCCCGCTCAAGTCCTTTCTGCTCAAGCGCGGCCTGTTCCTGCTGGTGCTGGAATGCACCGTCATCAGCTTTGCCTGGACTGGCCAGTTGCCGCCCAAGATCATCTACCTGCAGGTGATCTGGGCGATTGGTTTCAGCATGGTGGTGCTGGCCCTGGTGTCTGGCCTGCCGCGCTGGCTGCTGGCGGCCGTGGGCTTTGTGATCGTGTTCGGGCACAACCTGCTGTCGGGCATCAACCTTCCGGCCGACAGCCCGCTCTACCTGCCCTGGACGCTGCTGCTGCACCGCGGCTGGGTGGTGGCCGAAGGCGCGCTGCAGATTCGCCTGACCTACCCGGTGCTGCCCTGGATCGGCGTGATCCTGCTGGGCTATGTGGCCGGGCCGCTGTATGCGCATGTGGTGGGCGGGCGGCAACGCCAGCGCATCCTGGTGCTGCTGGGCCTGGCCTGCCTGGCGCTGCTGCTGGTGCTGCGCGGCTTCAACCTCTACGGCGAGGCGCTGCCCTGGAGCAGCGGCGACAGCACGGTGCGCACGCTGATGTCCTGGCTCAACTTCACCAAGTACCCGCCTTCACTCGACTTCCTGCTGATGACGCTGGGCGCGGCCTTTCTGGTGCTGGCGCTGTTCGAATTTGCCGACAACCCCGCGACCCGCGTGCTGGCCACTTTTGGCGGCGCACCGATGTTCTATTACATCCTGCACCTATTGCTGCTGCTGGCCGGCTACCGCGTGCTGCTGGCAATCTACGGGCCCAACCAGGGCACGCGCTTTGGCGTGGACGCGTTCTGGATCGTCTGGGCCACCACGCTGGCACTGATCCCGCTGCTGTACCTGCCGTGCCGCGCCTTTGCCCGTTACAAGCGCAGCTCCAGGCAGGCCTGGGTGCGCTATCTGTGACGCGCCCGGAAGTATAGCTATTAAATATATAGCTATATTCCCAGGCCACACCTGGGCTAAAGGCACTTTTCTCTCAAATTTTCTGCGGAGAAGAAACAGCGCTCAGAACCGTGTCCCGGCCGACACCCGCCACTGGTTTTGCGGCGTGAAGTTCACCTTCGGGTCATAGGCCAGGCGCAGGAAGAGTTTGGGCCAGCTGTAGGTCAGGCTGGCGCCGGTGCGGTGGATATAGCCGCTGTCGACCGTGCCGCGCTTGTCGAGCAGATCCAGGAACACGGCATGGCCGCCATTCACCGGCAGCCGCAGCACGAAGTGCACATGCTGCTGGTCGGGGTGCAGGCGGTTGTCGCGCACCACCTGCATGCCGGCATAGCGGGCGTCGCTCCAGCGGTAGCCGGCCGACAGCATCCAGGCGTCGTTCGGGTCGAAGTTGAGGTTGACGTAGTCGCGCAGATTGGTGCGGCCCAGGCCTGTTCCCACGTACCAGCTGTCGCCGGTCTCCAGGTTGAGGCTGCCGCCCACAAAGCCGCCAGAGGCCCATTGCAACGAGGGCTGTACCCGCACCGGGCCCAGCGTGAACGTGCGGTCCCAGCCGCCACGGGCCTGCGACACCGCATCCGAGGGCGCGCGAAACCAGCCCAGCCACAGGTCGCCAACGGCACCGGTGTAGCGCAGGTTCAGGTCCAGCCCGGTGCTTGCCGGCTGGCCGCCGCCGGTCGAGCGGTAGAGCCCGGTGGTGAGCTTGAAGGGCTCGGCAGGCAGTTCGCCCGCAGGCGGCGGCACGGCGGCGGTATCGCCCGCGCGCTCGGCCAGCGCCATGGCCGGCCAGGCCGCCAGGGCCACGGCCAGCAGGCCTGCGGTGCGGCTAATCCGCCAACAGCGCGGGCAGCTCGTCCATGTCATGGAACAGTACCTGCACGCCCAGCGCGCGCATCTCGTGTGCGCTGCTGTGGCTGGGGCCGCCCGGGCAGTAGCCGAACACGGTGGCACCGGCGGCCAGGCCAGCGGTGGCGCCGGTGACCGTGTCTTCCACCACCGCGCAGCGCGCCGGGTTGGCGCCCAGCGCCGCAGCCGCCGCCAGGTAAACGTCGGGGGCCGGCTTGCTGCGCGGCATCTCGTGGCCGCTGAAGATGCGGCCGTCGAAGCAGTCGAAGATGCCGACCTTCTCCAACTGCAGCACGACCTTGCGCCGGTCCGCGCCAGAGGCGCAGGCAATGCGCCCGTCGTAGGCCGCATGGATCGCCCGCACGGCCGCGGGCGCCCCGGGGATCGGCTCCAATTCGCGCTCCAGCACCAGGTTGCGTTGCGCCCAGAAGTCCTGCAGCCACGCCGTGGTGACCGGCTGGCCGGTGTGCTGCTCGATCCGCGCTGCCTCGTCCTTTACCGCCTTGCCAACGAAGGTGCGCATGCATTCCTCCTGCGACATGTCCCAGCCACGTGCGGCCAGCATGTCGCGCAGCACGCGGTTGGTGAGCGGCTCGGAGTCGACGAGCACGCCGTCGCAGTCAAACAGTACGGCCTCGAACAAGGGCATGGATGCTTTCTTCAGGGGTTGTAATTGGATTCAGCTTAGCGCAGGTCACCATCGACGTAGAACCAGCGCCCGCCCTCGCGCACAAAGCGGCTGAGCTCATGCAGCCGGTGCGCGCGCCCGCCGGCGTCACGCTGGCGGGCGACAAACTCGACTTCGGCATGATCGGCATCGATGATGCGGTGGGCGCGCACTTCCAGCCCCAGCCAGCGCACGCCCGGGTCAAAGTCCAGCGCCACCGGCCGGGTGCTGGCGTGCCAGCTCGCCAGCAGATAATCGGCGCGCTCGCGCACGAAGGCGCTGTAGCGCGAGCGCATGAGGGCTTCGGCGTCGGGCGCGGGGACCGCGTCAGCACCTTCCAGAAAGCGGCCGCAGCAGGCGCTGAATGCCATGGCCGCGCCCCGTGCGCTGCGCCGCCCGCAGGGACAGTCTGGCGCTGTCAAGCGGTGCTTCCACGCTGCCGTGGGCCGGGATTTGTCATGAAAATGGGTTGCATACTTCTTGCATGAGGGCTCCGGTACATTGGCGACCGGAAGAGGATTTGAACTATATGCGTGCAAATGCAGCGATCGAACGCCATGGCGCGCAGACAACTGTGCGGCAGAGCTTCGCGCGCGCGCGGCGCACATTGCGGCTTGCCGCGCCGCTGAAACGCATGGCGCTTGCCTGCCTCGCAGCCACCGCGCTGCATGCCGCAGCCGCAATCGCCGCTCCGACCGATTCCCCCACGCTGCGCAAGATCGCCGATACCGGGGTCATCACCTTCGGCTACCGCACCGAATCGCCGCCCTTCGCCTATCTTGATGCCACGCGCCGGCCGGTCGGCTACTCGGTCGACATCTGCGAGCGCATCGTCGAGGCCACGCGCAAGACGCTCAACATGCCCGAACTGGAAGTGCGGCGCGTGGTGGTGAGCTCCGCCACGCGCATGCCCATGCTGGCCGATGGCTCCATTGACCTCGAATGCGGCGTCACCACCAACACCGAGGAGCGCGCGAAGATCGTCGGCTTCTCGGTCACGACCTTCGTCACGGCCAGCAGGCTGTTGTCGCGCAAATCGGCGGGCATCCGCACCATCGACGAGCTGCGCGACCAACCGGTGGTGTCCACGCTGTCCACCACCAGCATCCAGTACCTCACCGCGCTCAACCAGGCGCGCCGCCTGGACATGAAGATCCTCGCCGGCCTGGACGACTACAAGTCACTGGACATGGTGCGCGCCAACCGCGCCCTGGCCTTCGCGATGGATGACGTGCTGCTGCGCAGCGTGCTCTCCACCGCACCGGACGCCGACGAATACGGCATCTCGGACGTCGCCCTCACGACCGAGCCCTACGCCATCGGCCTGCCGCATGGCGACCCGGTGTTCAAGCGCCTGGTGGACGACACCATCGTGGGCCTGTTCCGCAGCGGCGAGATCCAGCAGATCTACCAGCGCTGGTTCCAGTCGCCGATCCCGCCCCGGGGCGTCAACCTGAAGATGCCGATGAGCGAGCAACTGCAGCGCGTCATCCGCCAGCCTTCCGACGCCAGCGAGGCACAAGCGTATCGGTGACTCACCCCCAGGCTACGCGCTTCGGGTGGCTGTGACTCACCCCCAGGCTACGCGCTTCGCGTCTTCGCCAACCCCCTTCCGGGGACACATCCAGCGGACTGGCAGAGCCAGATCCGCGGATGTTTGCGCATGGCCTGCTCCGCGGCCTTTGGTGCGCGCCGCCCGGCGGCGCTGCTATGCCCCGCTCAGCGAAAGCGCTCGGGGTCGATCCCGTGCCGGTGCAGCTTGTCGTAGAGCGTCTTCTTCGCCACGCCCAGCGTCTCCATCACCTTCTGCACGCGCCCTTGCTGCTGGCGCAGGGCCTGCTCGATCAGCGCCTTTTCGACCAGGTCCATCTGCGCCGCCAGCGACATGCAGGCGGTTGACGCGGGCGCCACCTCGACCCCGCCCAGCTCCAGCACGAAGCGGTCGGCGGCGTTGCGGATCTCGCGCACATTGCCGGGCCAGTCGTGCGCCATCAGCTCGCGCAACTGGCCAGGCCGCATCTCTGGCGCCTCTACGCCGTAGCGCGTGCCGGCCTGCTCCATGAAGTGCTCGAACAGCAGCGGGATGTCCTCGCGCCGGTCACGCAGCGGCGGCAGTTCCAGCACACCAACATTGAGCCGGTAGTACAGGTCGCTGCGAAACTTCTGCTGCTCGCCCAGCACGCGCAGGTCGCTCTTGGTGGCGGCAATGACGCGCAGGTTGACCGGGATCTCCTCGTTCGAGCCCAGCCGCGCCACCCGGCGCTCCTGCAGCACGCGCAGCAGCTTGATCTGCAGCGCCATGGGCATGGATTCGATCTCGTCGAGCAGCAGCGTGCCGCCGTTGGCATGCTCGATCTTGCCGATGCGGCGCTTGCCGGCCGAGGTGAAGGCGCCGGACTCATGGCCGAACAGCTCGCTCTCGAACAAGGTCTCTGGCAGGCCGCCGCAATTGATGGCGACAAAGTGGCGGTCGCGCCGCGTGCTGTGGTCGTGCAGGCAGCGCGCCACCAGCTCCTTGCCGGTGCCGGTCTCGCCCAGGATCATGACGTCGGCCGAGGTCGCGGCCAGCCGCAGGATCTTGCGCCGCACCTCTTGCATCACGGCCGAGTTGCCCAGCAGCATGGCCTCGATGCCGCTGCGCTGCTGCAGCTGGTTGCGCAGGTTGTCCAGCGCCACGCGCATCAGCCGCTTCTCCAGCGCGCGCATCACCGTCTCGACGAAGCGGTCCGGGGCAAAGGGCTTCTCGATGAAGTCGTAGGCGCCCGCGCGCATGGCGTTCACTGCCATGGACACGTCGCCATGGGCCGTCACCACCACCACCGGGATGCTGCTGTCGCAGGCCATCACCTTGTCCAGCAGGGTCAGGCCGTCCATGCCGGGCAGCCGCACATCGGTGACGACGATGGCCTGGACGCCCGGCGTCACATGCGGCAGCGCCTCTTCGGCCGAGCCAAAGGCCTGCACGGCCAGGCCTTCCAGCTCCAGCGTCTGGACCAGGCTGGCCCGCACCGGGGGGTCATCTTCGACGAAGATGACTTTGAATCCTTCATACATGGGGGGCCTCTACAAACTCCAGGTCAAATTCGAAACGCATGCCGTAGTCGGTGCGCAGGGCGCGCAGCGTGCCCCCGATCTCCTGCAGGATCTTAGAGGAAATGACCAGGCCCAGGCCCAGGCCCTGCCCCGCCGGCTTGGTGGTGAAGAAGGGCTCGAACAAACGCTGCATGCGCTCGTCGTCCATGCCCTCGCCGGTGTCCTCCACGCACACGCGCACCGACTTCTCCGCGCGCACGGCGCGGATGACCAGGCTGCGCAAGGGCCGGTGCGTCATGGCGTCTATGGCATTGGTCGCAAGGTTGAGCAGCACCTGCTCCAGGCGCGTGGCGTCGGCGCGCACCAGGGTGGCTGGCGAGATGTCGACGACCACCTCCACCTGCTCAGCGCGAATGCGGTGGTCCAGCATCAGCAGCACATTGCGCACCGACAGGGCCAGGTCGGCCGGCTCGCTGGCAATGCTGGCGCGGCGCGCAAAGGTCTTGAGCTGGGTGACGATGCGGCCCATGCGTTCAGACATCTCGTCGATGGTGCGCAGGTTCTGCACCACGGCCGGGTTCTCTTGGTCGCTGAGCATGCGGATGGTGTTGCGCGACAGCGCCCGCAGCACCGTCAGCGGCTGGTTGATCTCGTGCGAGATGCTGGCCGACATCAGCCCCAGCGCCGCCATCTTGCCGGCCTGGATCAGCTCGTCCTCGGCCTGCTGCCGCTGCGCGATCTGCCGCCGCAGCTCGTCGTTGGCGCGGCGCAGCCGCTGCGTGCGCGCGCTCACGCGCCGCTCCAGTTGGTCGTGCGCCTGCTGCAGCTCGCTCTTGGCGTGGAACAGCGCACGCACCGTGTTGCGGCGCTGCAGTACGTAGAGCGCCAGCATGCCGATGAAGGCGCCGCCGGCCGCGCCGCCCCAGGCCGCGCGCTGCGCCCCGCGCAAGACTTCCGACGGGTCCGACAGCACCACCAGGCGCACCATCAGCGGGTTCACGGCCCGCTCCTGCGCAAGCTGCTGCGGGTAGCGCGTGCCCTGGTGCTCGCCAATGCGCACCAGCAAGGTCCCGGGCTCCGGCGACGCCTCCATTGCCACGTTCAGCGGTAGCAGCGGATACGCCGGGTAGCGCGCCGTGGCCTCGGGCGCGATGTGCTGGGCGGCGCGGTAGATGCGGTACTTCCAGCCGGCGACCGAGGACATGATGATGACGCCGTTCTCGTCCACCACCAGCAGCTTCTCGCTCTGCGTGCGCAGGCTCAGGTCGATCCAGGTGGCTTCGAGGGGCGCCAGGCTGGTCTTCACCACGACGCGCCCGATGGTGCTTCCCCCGCGGCGCACCGGGTGGATGAAGTAGTGATCGGTCGACCCGTTGGAAGGGTTGGACCCGAAGAAATCGACAGGCTCGTCGCTCGCCATGGTCGCCGTATCCGTCAGCGGACCGGGTGGCTTTTTGCCCAGGGGCATCTGGGGATCGCTGCTGGCCAGCACCTCGCCGCCCGGCCCCAGGATCAGCACGAGGCTGGAGCCCGCCCGCGCGTTGGTGCGCGCCAGCGCCCGGCTGGCGCGCTGGCGCAGCAGCGCGTCTCCAGGCGCATCGAGCAGGGCAATGCTGTCGGCGCCGACGGCCACCAGGCTGGGCAGGTAGGCGTAGCGCGACATCTCCGACTCCAGGGCCGCCGCATACAGCTCAAGGCGCTCGTCGGCACGAAAGGCCAGTTGCCCTATGCCATTGCGCATCCCCCATTGGTAGCCCATCGTCATGCCGAGAAAGGCAAGGCCCAGGGCGACAAAGGCAAGGAATGCGGGGGTGATCCGGTCAAGGATGCGGTCGGGGCTGAAGCGGGAAAAGGCCTGGATCATGACAGTGCCTAGTGTGCCAACAAGCGCCCCGGCTGTCGTGGGCGGATATCCACACGCAGCACCAAGCGGAAGTGCGGATTCCCGCCCCACCCGCCGCCTGGTCGCCGCCACCCAAGAACCGCCTCTCCCTCTGAAACCAGGACTTTCACCGGGGCCGCCATGCGGCGGGAAGGGTGTGGCACGGCTATTGCGAAATGCATCCTCATCTCAATGCGCCGCGGGCGGCAACACGCGCCCTTACTCGATGGAAACCTTCATTCAGCAACTCATCAACGGCCTGGTTCTGGGCAGCATGTATGCCCTGGTCGCACTGGGCTACACGATGGTCTACGGCATCGTGGGCCTGATCAATTTCGCGCATGGAGAGGTGCTCATGGTCGGCGCCCTGGTGAGCTGGTCGGCCGTATCCATACTCAGTGATGCCGGCCTGCCGACCTGGTCGCTGCTGCTGCTGTCGATGATGGCGTCCATCGTCATCTGCATGTTGCTCAACCTGACCATCGAGAAGATCGCCTACCGCCCGCTGCGCAAGGCGCCCAAGCTCGCCACACTGATCACGGCCATGGGCATGTCGCTGCTGCTGCAGACGCTGGCCATGATCATCTGGAAGCCCAGCCCCAAGCCCTATCCCCAACTGCTGTCCGCCACGCCGATAGACCTGGGCGGCCCGGTCATCAGCGTCACGCAGATCGTGATCCTGGTGGCCACCTGGTCCCTGCTGGCAGCCCTGCTGTGGCTGGTGCATGGCACGCGCATGGGCCGCGCCATGCGCGCCACGGCAGAGAACCCGCGCAACGCAGCGCTGATGGGGGTGCAGCCTGACCGGGTGATCTCCATCACCTTCATGCTCGGCGCCGCACTGGCCGCCGTGGCCGGCGTGATGTGGGCCGCCAACTACGGCACGGTGCAGCACTCGATGGGCTTCCTGCCCGGGCTCAAGGCCTTTACCGCCGCCGTGCTGGGCGGCATCGGCAACCTGGCCGGCGCCATGGTGGGCGGCATGCTGCTGGGGTTGATCGAGTCGATCGGTGCCGGCTACCTCGGCGACCTGACCGGCGGCCTGCTGGGCAGCCACTACGTCGACATCTTTGCCTTCGTCACGCTGATTGCCGTGCTCACGCTGCGCCCCTCGGGCCTGCTGGGCGAGCGCGTGGCCGATCGCGCCTGAAGGGCCCGCCATGGAAAAACTGTTTCACCACAAATACTTCGCCTGGGTGCTCGTCGCGGCCCTGGTCATTCTGCCGCTGGCGGTGCAGCCCTTTGGTGCGGGCTGGGTGCGCATCATGGCGCTGGCGCTGCTGTACGTGCTGCTGGCGCTGGGCCTGAACATCGTGGTTGGCTATGCCGGCCTGCTCGACCTGGGCTTTGTCGCCTTCTACGCCGTGGGCGCCTACCTCTATGCGCTGCTGAGTTCGCCGCACCTGAGCGAGAACTTCGAGACGATTGCCGCCCTCTTCCCGAATGGTCTGCACACACCGGTGTGGCTGCTGGTGCCGCTGGCGGCACTGGTCGCGGGCATGGCCGGCATTCTGCTGGGCCTGCCGGTGCTCAAGCTGCGTGGCGACTACCTGGCCATCGTGACGCTGGGCTTTGGCGAAATCATCCGGGTGTTCATGAACAACCTGGAATACCCGGTCAACATCACCAACGGCCCGCGCGGCATTGACCGCATCGACCCGATCCAGATCGCCGGCGTGAGCCTTGGCAAGCCCTTGCAGGCCCTGGGCCTGCAGATCCACCAGGTCACGCTGCACTATTGGCTGTTCCTGGCGCTGGTGCTGCTGGGCATCGTCGTCTGCTACCGCCTGCAGTCCTCGCGCATCGGCCGCGCCTGGATGGCGATCCGCGAGGACGAGATCGCCGCCAAAGCCATGGGTGTCAACACCCGCAACATGAAGCTGCTGGCCTTTGCCATGGGCGCCTCTTTTGGCGGCGTGTCCGGCGCCATGTTCGCCTCCTTCCAAGGCTTCGTCTCGCCCGAGTCCTTCAGCCTGACCGAGTCCGTGATGATCGTCGCCATGGTGGTGCTGGGCGGCCTGGGTCACCTGCCGGGCGTGGTGCTGGGTGCGCTGCTGCTCGCCGGCCTGCCCGAGGTGCTGCGCTACGTCGCCGGCCCGCTGCAGGCCATGACGGACGGCCGGCTCGACGCCGCCATCCTGCGCCAGCTCATGATCGCACTGGCCATGATCGTCATCATGCTGGTGCGCCCGCGCGGCCTGTGGCCCACGCCCGAGCATGGCAAGGCAGGCCCCCAGCCGCAGCACGCGCCAAAACGCGGCTTCACCCTGTTCCGCACGCGCGCAGTGGCCAGCCTGGGCGAGGTGGCACGATGAGCGCCGTCGCAACAGCAGCAGCACCCGTGCTCCAGGTCTCTGGCGTCAGCAAGCGCTTCGGCGGCCTGCAGGCGCTGTCCGATGTGGGCATCGCCATCCAGTCCGGCCAGGTCTACGGGCTGATCGGCCCCAATGGCGCCGGCAAGACCACCTTCTTCAACGTACTTACCGGCCTGTACGTGCCGGACGCCGGGCGCTTTGACCTCTGCGGCAAGGCCTACAAGCCCTCGGCCGTGCACGAGGTGGCGCGCGCCGGCATTGCCCGCACCTTCCAGAACATCCGACTGTTCGGCGACATGACCGCGCTGGAGAACGTGATGGTCGGGCGCCATGTGCGCACTGGCTCCGGCCTCATCGGCGCGCTGTTCCGCGGCCGCAGCTTCCGCGCCGAGGAAGCCGCCATCACCCAGCGCGCGCACGACCTGCTCGACTACGTGGGCATCGCGCACTACGCCGAGCACCGCGCACGCACGCTGAGCTACGGCGACCAGCGCCGGCTGGAGATCGCACGCGCGCTGGCCACCGATCCCAAGCTGATCGCGCTCGACGAGCCCGCCGCCGGCATGAACTCCACCGAGAAGGTGGTGCTGCGCGGCCTGATCGAGCGCATCCGCGCCGACGGCCGCACCATCCTGCTGATCGAGCACGACGTGAAGCTGGTCATGGGCCTGTGCGACCGCGTGACCGTGCTCGACTACGGCAAGCAGATCGCCGAGGGCACGCCCGCCGAGGTGCAGAGAAACGACAAGGTGATCGAGGCCTACCTGGGCGCCGGTCACAAAGTGCATTGAGGACACACATGGCCGACATCCTGCTCAAGGTCAAAGACCTGCAAGTCGCCTACGGCGGCATCCGTGCCGTCAAGGGCATTTCCTTCGAGGTGCGCGAAGGCGAACTCGTCAGCCTGATCGGTGCCAACGGCGCCGGCAAGACCACCACGCTCAAGGCCCTGACCGGGCTGCAGCCGATGACTGGCGGCTCGATCGAGCTGTTCGGCCGCTCCATCAACGGCAGCGGCACCTGGGACCTGGTGCAGCAAGGCCTGGTGATGGTGCCCGAGGGCCGCGGCACCTTCACGCGCATGACCATCTTCGAGAACCTGCAGATGGGCGCGTTCACGCGCCGCGACGCAGGCATCGCGGCGGACATCGACCGCATCTTCGCGCTGTTCCCGCGCCTGAAAGAGCGCCGCGACCAGCTCGCCGGAACGATGAGCGGCGGCGAACAGCAGATGCTGGCCATGGGCCGGGCGCTGATGGCGCGCCCCAAGGTGCTGCTGCTCGACGAGCCGTCCATGGGGCTGGCGCCGCTGATGGTGGACAAGATCTTCGAGGTGATCTCGGACATCCACAGCCAGGGCACCACGGTGCTGCTGGTGGAGCAGAACGCCAGCCGGGCGTTGGCGCTGGCCGATCGCGGCTACGTCATGGACTCAGGAGAGATCAGCGCCAGCGGTGCCGCGCAGGACCTGCTGGCCGACCCGAAGGTTCGGGCCGCTTATCTAGGGGAGTGAGCTGTCACGCGGGAATTGCTGCAGAGGGACGGCGAGCAACGTTTACCCGCACGTTTGCACGCGCCGTGGCTTCACACACGAGGCCACGGGCGGATCGCCTATTTTTTAATCTTCGAGGAGTGCGTTTTCATGAAACTCAGACTGAATGCCGTCATGGCGGTTGTTGCCCTGTGCGCCACGGGCGCCGCCTATTCCCAGGAACTGGTCGTCAAGATCGGTCACGTCGGCCCGACCAGCGGTGCCATTGCCCACTTGGGCAAGGACAACGAGCTTGGCGCGCGCATGGCCATCGAGGAGCTCAATGCCAAGGGCGTGACCATCGGCGGCAAGAAGGCCAAGTTCGAACTGCTGGCTGAAGACGATGCCGCCGATCCCAAGCAGGGCACGGCTGCAGCGCAGAAGCTGGTGGACGCCAAGGTCAACGGCGTGGTCGGTCACCTGAATTCGGGCACCACCATCCCGGCCTCCAAGATCTACAACGATGCCGGCATCCCGCAGATCTCGCCCTCCGCCACCAACCCCAAGTACACGCGCCAGGGCTACAAGACGGCCTTCCGCGACGTCGCCGATGACACCCAACTGGGCGGCACCCTCGGCCGCTATGCGGTGCAGCAGCTCAAGGGCAAGGCCATCGCCGTCATCGACGACCGCACCGCCTACGGCCAGGGCGTAGCCGAAGAGTTCGCCAAGTCTGCCAAGGCTTCAGGCGCCGACATCGTCGACCGCCAGTTCACCAACGACAAGGCGACCGACTTTGCCGCCATCCTGACCGCCATCAAGGCCAAGAAGCCCGACGTGATTTTCTTCGGCGGCATGGATGCCGTGGGCGGCCCGATGCTGCGCCAGATGAAGCAGCTTGGCATCAGCGCCAAGTTCATGGGCGGTGACGGCATCTGCACCACCGACCTGCCCAAGCTGGCGTCGGGCACCGCGGCAGACGACCAGATCGTTTGCGCCGAAGCCGGCGGCGTGGAGGGCTCGCAGAAGGTCGGCATGGACAAGTTCCGCGCCGACTTCAAGCAGAAGTTCAACGTGGAAGTGCAGATCTACGCACCCTACGTCTATGACGCCGTGATGGTGCTGGCCGATGCCATGGTCCAGGCCGGCTCGTCCGAACCCGCCAAATACCTGCCGGCACTGGCCAAGATCAATCACAAGGGTGTGACGGGCGACATCAGCTTCGACGAAAAGGGCGACATCAAGAACGGTGCGCTCACGCTCTACACCTACCGCGGCGGCAAGCGCGAACAGATCGCCGTCGTGCGCTGATCCCCACTTTCATACCCTCAAGGAAATACTCCCATGAAAAAGTCCTACGCCCGCAGCCTGCTGGCCCTTGCCTGCATCAGCGCCGGCTCCGCCGCCATGGCACAAAGCAGCGTGACCCTGTACGGCCGCATCAACACCTCGATCGAGAACCAGCGCTTCGGTGGCAGCTCGCGCTGGGTCGAGCAGAACAACTCCTCGCGCTGGGGCGTCAAAGGCACGGAAGACCTCGGCGGCGGCATGAAGGCCGGCTTCGGCCTGGAAAGCGGCTTCAACTCCGACACGGGCGTGGCAGCCCCCGTGTTCTTCGGACGCCGCAGCGAAGTGTTCCTGTCCAGCAGCGTCGGCACCGTGCGCCTGGGCCGCTTCTTCAGCGAGGCCTACTACGCCACGGCCGACTACGTGAGCATGCACAACCACGACACCGGCACCTCGGCCGATGTGCTGTATGCCTATATCGGCCGCAACGAGAACAAGGTGGCCTACCGCGCACCGGAGTTCGTGCCCAACCTGAGCATCGAAGGCTCCGTCTCGATGCCCGAGAAGGTGCCCGGCCTGAAGAGCAACTACGACCTGGCCGTGAACTACGTCACGGGTGCCCTGCAGCTGGGTGCAGGCTACGAACAAGCCGACACCGAAGCCCTTGGTACCGTGCGCGGCATCACCAAGAGCCAGGGCGCGCTGCGTGCCCTCTACACCACGGGCCCGTTCACCTTCGGTGGCTACGTGCAACGCGACAAGAACGCCTTCGCCAACAGCTCCTTCCTCGAAACCGGCACCCGCACCAACGTGCGCCTGGTCGGCATGTATGCGCTGGGCGCCAGCGAGTTCCACGTCAACGTGGGTGCAGCCGGCAAGTCCAGCCAGGTGGCAGACAGCTCGGCACGCCAGTACACGCTGGCCTACAACTACAACCTGAGCAAGCGCACCAAGGTCTATACCTTTGTCACCAAGGTGGCGGACAGCTCGGCCGGCCTGTACGGCGGTGATTTCCGCTCCTTCGCTGTGGGCGTGCGCCACAACTTCTAAGGCCCAGGTCTTGCTGGTGCGGGGTGCAGCAAGCACCCCGCACCTTGCCGGCCTCCCCACTGCTTTAGGAAGAACCCCATGCTCTCGGTCCGTCGTATCTCTGTGCGCTCACGCTTCTACCTGGTGATGGCCATGGTCAGCCTGTCGCTGTTGGTACTGGCGGCCTGGAGCACCTGGTCCACACGTGAATCCATTGCCACGATCACGGCGTTGTTCGACCACCAGAACCGCACCGGCCAGCAGATTGCGGCACTGCGCGAATCCATGGCCAGCGTGCGGCGCTACCAGGCCGAGATGATCGCGGTCGCCGTATCCAACCCCTCCGACGTGGAGCGCGTGCACACGCTCTGGAAGAAGGAGATGACCCAATTGCGCGACGGCGGCCAGGCCATGGCCGGCGAAGCGAGCACGGCAGGCACCGAGGCGGCGAAGTTCTTCGCCCAGCAGCCCGCCCTGCTGACTGAAGTAGAAACCGTCATCAACCCCATTGCCACGCAATTGGGCGACGCCAAGATGGACGCCAGCGCGGCCGCCGCCTATGCCCAAAGCGCTGATGGCGCACTCGATGCCCTGCAGGCCGGCCTGAGCGAGGTGCTCAAGGCGCAGCAGGCCCAGACCCTGCTGGTGCGGGATGAGATCCAGGCCAAGTCGGCACGCGACTCCGGCGCCCGGCTGCTGCTGGTGGGCCTGACCCTGGCCATCTTCCTGCCCTTGATGGCCCTGACCCTGCGCTCACTGTGCGGCCCACTCGACCAGGCGGTCGCAGCAGCAGGCCGCATCGCCGACGGCGACCTGGACGGCAGCTTCGACCTGGACGGAAACGACGAGACCGCCCGCCTGATGCAGGCGCTGGCCCATATGCAGACATCGCTGCGCCGCCTGGTCGGCCAGATGCGTGAATCCTCGCTGAGCATCGAGCTGGCCAGCACCGAGGTCGCGGCTGGCAATACCGACCTGTCCCAGCGCACCGAATACACCGCCAGCAACCTGCAGCGCACGGCGCACTCTATGGCCGGCCTGACCGAAAGCGTGCAGCGCTCGGTCGAATCCGCCGGCGCTGCCAGCCAGCAGGCGTCAGACGCCGCCTCGGTGGCGGTGCAGGGTGGCGCGGCCGTGGCCGAGGTGGTCAGCACCATGGCCGAGATCAGCGCCTCTTCACACCGTATAGCCGACATCGTCGGCGTCATCGATGGCATTGCCTTCCAGACCAATATCCTGGCGCTCAACGCCGCAGTCGAGGCGGCGCGGGCCGGCGTGCACGGCCGCGGCTTTGCCGTGGTGGCCAGCGAAGTGCGCAGCCTGGCGCAGCACGCCGCCAACGCCGCCAAGGAAATCAAGGTCTTGATCGGCGCATCAGCGCAGCGCATTGCATCGGGGTCACGGCTGGTGCAAGACACCGGCGCCCAGATGCAGGCCATCGTCTCCAGCTTTCACCGCGTGAAAGACATCATCGACGAGATCAGCACCAGCTCCCATCTGCAGCACGCCGGCATTGCCGAGCTGAACACCGCGATGGTGGAGCTGGAAGGCATGACCCAGCAAAACTCCGCCCTGGTGGAGCAGAGCACGGCAGCCGCCGCATCGCTGCAGTCCCAGGCGCGCATGCTGGCGGCGGTGGTGTCGCGCTTTCGTACGGCGGATGCCATGAGCACCAGCATGGGCACGGTGGCCTGATGCCTGCGTACCAGGCCACCCTCTGCGCCTGCCTGGCCACGGTGCTGCTGGCGGCCCCGGCCTGGGCCAGCGACACGCTGGAGAAGATCCGCAGCAGCCGCGAGATCGTCATCGGCTACCGCGTCGACGCCGTTCCTTTCTCATACACCGTGCCGGGCCAGGCCCAGCCGATGGGCTATGCGATCGACCTCTGCAAGAGCATTGTCGAAGCGGTGCGCAACGAGCTGAAGCTGCCCACACTGGCCGTGCGCTACCTGGCGGTGGACAGCAAGGAGCGCTTCCCGGCCGTGACCGAGGGCCGCGTCGACCTGGAATGCGCCAACACCACCAACACGCGCGAGCGGCGCGAGAAGATCGGCGTGGCCTTCACCGTGCCCGGCTACATCGCCGGCACACGCATGATGGTGCACACCGACTCGGGCATACAGCGCCTGGAAGACATGCGCGGCAAGCGCATCGCCACAACCGAGGGCACAACATCGGTGGGCGTCATCCGCACCAAGAACACCGAGCTGAGCCTGGGCCTGCAGATCAGCGAATGCAAGGACGACCAGGGCTGCTTCGACCTGCTGCAGCGCAAGCAGGTTGACGCCTACATGATGGACGACATCCTGCTCTACAGCTTTCGCGCCGCGTCCGCAGACCCGGAATCACTGCAGGTGGTGGGCAAGTTTTTGTCCATCGAGCCGCTGGCCATCATGCTGCGCAAGGACGACCCGGCCTTCAAGAAGCTGGTGGACGCAGAGATGCTGCGCATGGTCTACGAGCGCCGCCTGCACCAGATCTACCGCCAGTGGTTCGAGTCCCCGATCCCGCCCAACGGCCGCAACCTGCGCGTACCGATGAACTACCTGCTCAAGGACTTCTTGAAATTTCCGTCGGACAAGGTGGGCGACTAAGCACCACCACCGCACCATTCTCTTCAGGGTTGGCATAGCGTCTAAGCTTTGCCTTAAGGCCGTGGCTTCTGCCACGGCCTTTTTTTTAGGCCAGCGCGCGTTGGATCAGCAAGCGCTGGATGTCTGAGGTGCCCTCATAGATCTGGCACACGCGCACGTCGCGGTAGATGCGCTCCAGCGGGAAGTCATTCACATAGCCGTAGCCGCCCAGCGTCTGGATGGCCGCGCTGCAGACGCGCTCGGCCATCTCGCTGGCGAACAGCTTGGCCATGGCCGCCTCCTGCAGGCAAGGCCGGCCGGCGTCGCGCAGCGCGGCCGCATGCCAGACCAGTTGGCGCGCGGCCTCGATCTGCGTGGCGCAGTCGGCCAGCCTGAAGCCCACGGCCTGCTGCTCGAAGATGGCGCCGCCGAAGGCCTGGCGCTCTTTGGCGTACTGCAGCGCCACTTCGAAGGCGCTGCGCGCCATGCCTATGCTTTGCGCGGCAATGCCGATGCGCCCGCCTTCCAGCCCGCCCAGGGCAATTTTGTAGCCCTCGCCTTCCGCGCCGATGCGGTTCTCTACCGGGATGCGGCAGCCGTCCAGCTGCACCAGCGCGGTGTCGCTGCTGTGCTGGCCCAGCTTGTCCTCCAGCCGCGCCACGGTGTAGCCCGGCGCGTCGGTGGGCACCAGGAAGGCGCTCATGCCGCGCTTGCCGGCGGCCTTGTCGGTCACGGCGATGACGATGGCCACCTGGCCGTTCTTGCCGCTGGTGATGAACTGCTTGCTGCCGTCCAGCACGTAGTGGTCGCCCTCGCGCCGCGCCGTGCTGCGCAGGGACGAGGCATCGCTGCCGGCCTGCGGCTCGGTCAGGCAGAACGCGCCCAGCATGCGGCCCTGGGCCAGCGGCTCCAGCCACTGGCGCTGCTGCTGCGGGTTGCCGTAGCGCAGCAGGATGGCATTGACCGGGCAGTTGGTGACGCTGATCGCGGTGCTGGTGCCGCCGTCGCCGGCGGCGACTTCTTCCAGCACCAGCGCCAGGCTCAGGTAATCCAGGCCGGCGCCGCCCAATTCTTCAGGCACGCAGATGCCATAGGCGCCGAGCGCGGCCAGGCCCTGGTGCGCCTCACGCGGGAAGTGGTGCTCGCGGTCCCAGCGCGGGGCGTGGGGCCACAACTCTTTCTGGGCAAAGTCGCGCACCGCGTCGCGTATGGCTTCCTGGTCTGGGGTCAGCAGCATGGGGTTGTCTCCAGCATTCTTTGTTTTTGAAAAATTACCAGCGCTCGGCGCGCCGGCCGTCGTGGTGCAGCAGGCGCCCGCGGTCGGCCGGCGTCACGCTGGCCAGCGTGCGCACCAGTCCCTGCACGCTGTGCTCCACGGTCAGCGGCGCGGCCGCGCCGCCCATGTCGGTCTGTGTCCAGCCCGGGTCCAGCGCCACCAGCGTGGCGCGCTGCCACACCGGCTGCGCGGCAGCCACCGCCATGTTGAGTGCCGCCTTGCTCACGCGGTACAGCCAGGCGTCGCTGCCGGCCTCGCTGATCAGCGACATCTCGCTGGTCAGAAAGCCAAACACGCCGCCGACTTCTTCCACCATCGGCGCCACCTGCGGCAGCGCCTGCATGGCACCCAGCACATTGGTGTGCATGAGCTGGTCGAACTGGGCGTGCGTAGGCGGCGTGGCGGCGCTGTGGGCATCCCACAGGCCGGCCACGTAGAGCGCGATGTCGAGCTTTTCGCCGTCGAGCTGCCAGGCCAGGCCGCTCACGCTGGCGGGCTGGGCCAGGTCTACGCGCAGCGCCTCGGCCCCCAGGGCGCGCAGCCGCTGCAGGCCGGCGTCGTCGCGTGCGGTGGCGATCACGCGTGCGCCTTGCGCCAGGTACTGGCGCGCGAACTCCAGGCCTATGCCGCGTGAGGCGCCGAGGACAAGAACCGTGCTCATGGCGTCATTCTGGGAAATTTAAGGAAAAAGTGGCTCTAGCCCAGGCGGGACCTGGGCTATTAGCTATATTTATTATAGCAACTCAATGGCCATGGCCGTGCCTTCGCCACCGCCTATGCACAGCGTGGCGATACCGCGCCGGCCGCCGCGCGCCTGCAGCGCGTGCAGCAGGGTGACCAGCAGGCGCGCGCCGCTGGCGCCGATCGGGTGGCCCAGCGCGCAGGCGCCGCCGTTGACGTTGACGATCTCGTGCGGCACCTTCAGCTCATGCATGAGCGCCATGGGAACTACGGCGAAGGCCTCGTTCACCTCCCACAGGTCCACGTCGGATGCGCTCCAGCCGGCCTTGAGCAGCGCCTTCTCGGTGGCGCCGACCGGCGCGGTGGTGAACCATTCGGGCGCCTGCGCATGCATGGCGTGCGAGACGATGCGCGCCAGCGGCTTGGCGCCCAGCCTGGCGGCGGTAGAGGCCCGCATCATCACCAGCGCCGCAGCGCCGTCATTGATGGACGAGCTGGAAGCGGCGGTGATGGTGCCGTCCTTCTTGAAGGCTGGCTTCAATTGCGGGATCTTGTCGAGCTTGATCTTGCCCGGGCCTTCGTCGATGGCCACCTGCACCTCGCCCGCACGGGTCTTGACCGTGACCGGCGTGATCTCGGCAGCAAAGGCGCCTGAGGCGGTGGCCTGCTGCGCGCGGCGCACGGTCTCCACGGCGAAGGCGTCCTGCGCCTCGCGGCTGAAGCCGTAGTGCGCAGCGCAGTCTTCGCCAAAAGTGCCCATGGCGCGGCCGGGCTCGTAGGCGTCTTCCAGGCCGTCCAGCATCATGTGGTCGAAGATCTGGCCGTGGCCGATGCGGATGCCGCTGCGGCCCTTGGGCAGCAGGTGCGGCGCGTTGGTCATGCTCTCCATGCCGCCGGCCACGATCACGTCATGCGTGCCGGCCAGCAGCATGTCGTGCGCAAACATGGCGGCCTTCATGCCCGAGCCGCACATCTTGCTCAGCGTGACCGCGCCCGCGCTCTGCGGCAGTCCGCCCTTGAAGGCTGCCTGCCGTGCCGGTGCCTGGCCCTGGCCGGCCATCAGGCAGTTGCCGAACAGCACCTCGCCCACCGCAGCAGGATCAACGCCCGAGCGCTCCATGGCGGCGCGGATGGCGGCGCCGCCCAGGTCGTGCGCCGCAAGGCTGGCGAAGTCGCCCTGGAAGCCGCCCATGGGGGTACGCGCGGCGCCAACGATAACGATGGGATCAGTCATGGAAGATGTCTCCTGGTGCAATGAAAAATTTCAGGCAGCGCGCCGGTGAGCAAGGCGCTTGTCCTGGTCGTAGGGAAAAACGTCGTAGACATGGCCGGCCTGGATGCGCTCCTTGTGCTGCTGCCAGAAGGCCACGTCCAGCAGGTCGGCGTGGTGGCGCATGAACACTTCGCGCACCGCGTCATGGCCCAGCAGAAACGGGGCGAAGGTCTCGGGGAACACGTCGCGCGGGCCGACCGGGTACCAGACCTCGCCACTCATCTCGTCTTCTTCGTTGCGCGGCGCGGGCACGCGGCGGAAGTGGCAGTCGGTGACGTACTCGATCTCGTCGTAGTCGTAGAACACCACCTTGCCGTGGCGGGTGACGCCAAAGTTCTTCCACAGCATGTCGCCGGGGAAGATGTTGGCGGCCACCAGGTCCTTGATGGCATTGCCGTACTCGACCACGCTCTTCTCCACCTGGGCGCGCGCGGCCTGGTGCTGCAGCCCGGCATCAAACGCCTCCTGCAGGTAGAGGTTGAGCGGCACCATGCGGCGCTCGATGTAGAGGTGCTTGATGATGACCTCGACCTGGTCGTCCTGGTCGCGGTCGGATATCTCCAGTTGGCTGGGCGCGAACTTTTCGATCTCGGCGATCAGCTCGTCCTCGAAGCGCTCGCGCGGGAAGGCGACCTCGCTGTACTCCAGCGTCTCGGCCATGCGGCCGACGCGGTCGTGCTGCTTGACCAGCAGGTACTTGGCCTTGATCTGCTCGCGCGTGGTGTCCTTGGGCGGCGGGTAGTAGTCCTTGATGAGCTTGAAGACGTAGGGGAACGACGGCAGATCAAACACCAGCATCACCATGCCCTTGATGCCCGGCGCAATGCGAAAGCGGTCGCTGGAATGCCGCAGGTGGTGCAGGAACTCGCGGTAGAACAGCGTCTTGCCCTGCTTGGCCAGGCCCAGCGCGTTGTAGAGCTCGGCACGCGGCTTGCGCGGCATCATCGAGCGCAGGAACTGCACGGTGGCCGAGGGCACCTCCATGTCCACCATGAAGTAGGCGCGCGCAAAAGAGAACAGCATCTGCAGCTCGTCCTCGCCAAACAGCACCGCATCGATCACCAGCCGCCCGGGCGCGCCGTCCGCTGCGTGCAGGATGGGCAGCGCAAACGGCAGCTCGAAGAAGCCATTGATCAGCTTGCCGACCAGGTAGGCGCCCTTGTTGCGGTAGAACAGGCCGGACAGCACCTGGATCTGGAAATTGGCGCGCAGCGTGATGCCCGTCAGGCGCGCTGCCATCGCCGCGGCCACCTCGCGCGCATCACGCTCCAGGTCCTCGAACGGCGGCAGCAGCTGGAAGTTGTCGACGATGCGCACCAGCGTGGCCCGCAGCGTCTCGGGCGTGGGGTAGTAGGCGCGGTAGGCGGGCCGGGCCGCCGGGGCGT
Organism: Xylophilus sp. GW821-FHT01B05; assembly: GCA_038961845.1. Classification (NCBI taxonomy): domain Bacteria; kingdom Pseudomonadati; phylum Pseudomonadota; class Betaproteobacteria; order Burkholderiales; genus Xylophilus; species Xylophilus sp. GW821-FHT01B05. The sequence goes on along the minus strand of CP152408.1, from coordinate 1,115,262 downwards.
CGTCTTCCAGGTACTCGGTGCTGACCGCCGGCCGCACAAAGATGAAGTCGTTGTGGAAGTGCGTGCGGTGCAGGATCTTGGTGGTGACCGAATTGAAGAAGGTCTCGGCCAGCTCCGGCTGCAGGTGGCCCACCAGCTGGCCGATGTAGTGCAGCTTGGCCTGGTGCCAGACATCCATGGGCTGCTCGCCGGCCTTGAACTCGCGCTCCAGCCGCGTCACCGCCTCTTTCACGCGCAGGTCGTAGAAGGCGATGCGCTCGCGCTGTGCGCGCTGCTGGCCATGCCAGTCGGCGGTCTCGAAGCGGTGCTTGGCACGCGCAGATTCGCTGCGGAACAGGCGGTAGTGGCGGTCAAAGCCGTCCACCATCGCCCGCGCAATGCCATAGGCCAAGGCCGAGTCGAGGCGCTGCGGGAACATGGCAGGCCGCGCGTGAGGCTCAGCTGGCGCGCCGCTTCACGGCAATGCGCTCCAGCGCGGCCAGGTAGATGCTGTCGAGCGAGTCGCTGCCCGATACCGTCATGCCCAGGTCTTGCAGCAGGCCGTCGTGCACGCCAAAGGCCCAGCCGTGGATGGTGACCTTCTGGCCGCGTGCCCAGGCATCGAGCATCACGGTGCTGACGCAGACGTTGACCACCTGCTCGATCACATTCAGGTCGCACAGCGTGTCGGCGCGCGAGCCCTCTGGCATGGCCTCGATCAGGGTGCGGTGGCGGTCGCGCGTGCTCTGGATGTGGCGCAGCCACTGGTCGGCCAGGCCGATGCGCGCGCCTTCCAGCGCCGCCTGCACGCCCGAGCAACCGTAGTGGCCCACCACCATGATGTGCTCGACCTTGAGCCGGTCCACCGCAAACTGGATCGCCGACAGCGCATTCAGGTCCGAATGCACCACGATGTTGGCCACGTTGCGGTGCACGAACACCTCGCCCGGCTCCAGCCCGGTGATCTGGTTGGCCGGCACGCGGCTGTCGGAGCAGCCTATCCACATGTACTTGGGCGTTTGCTGCTTCACCAGGCCGGTGAAGAAGCCGGGGCGCTCGCGCTCCATCTGCGCGGCCCAGGCGCGGTTGTGTTCAAAGAGTTCGCGGGGAGATGAATCAGTCATGCGGGCGATGGTAGCGACAAGATGTTTCAGGGGGCTGGGCGCTTGCGCGCAGCGGGTTTCTCTGCACGGGCGAGCACGGAGCGCGCTTCTTTCTCGTGCGCGCGCACCTCTTCGATATTGGCCTGCAGATCGGCCATCTGCAGCTCCAGCTGGCCGCGGTGCTGCTCCAGCACGGTGAGAAAGCGGCGCAGCTGCGGCGCCGTATCGCGCGGGCTGTCGTACATGTCCAGCAGTTCCTTGGCCTCTACCAGCGACAGGCCCAGGCGCTTGGCGCGCAGCGTGAGCTTGAGCCGCGCCCGGTCGCGCGCCGAGTACACGCGCGTGCGGCCACCCGGCCCTTGCCGCTCGGGCTGCAGCAGGCCCATGTCTTCATAGAAGCGCATGGCACGCGTCGTCAGGTCGAATTCGCGCGCAAGGTCGCTGATGGTGAAGGTGGTGGACATCAAGAAGAAGCAGGAAAAGGCTCAGTGCGCAGGCGACAGCGCGCATGCACCGGCGTCCCTACAATGGGTGGATTACATATTACGTTTACGTCAACGTCAATCCGGGTTGGCCCGGCATGGCGCACGTGCCCCGCATGAACGCACTCGAACAACGCCTGTACTACCCGCTGGATGAAACCCTGCCGGAGCCCGGCACCGCGCTCGAGGTGGCACCCGGCATCCGCTGGGTTCGCATGGGCCTGCCCTTTGCACTGAACCACGTCAACCTCTGGCTGCTGCGCGACACCCTGGACGGCCGCGACGGCTGGACCGTGGTGGACTGCTGCATCGACGCGCCAGAATCACGCGCGCAGTGGCAGCAGGTGTTTGACAGCGGGCTGGACGGCCTGCCGATCCTGCGCGTGATCGTGACCCATATGCACCCCGACCACATCGGCCTGGCGCACTGGCTGTGCGAGCGCTGGGACGCCCGCATGTGGATCAGCGCCACCGACTACTACGCGGCGCGCCTGGGCTCGCATGGCGCCGGTTTTGGCGGCGAGGGCGCGGCGGAATTCTTCAGCTCCCACGGCCTGGCGGAGCCCGAGGCCATGGAGAAGATCCGCACCCGCCGCAACTACTACAAGAGCCTGGTGCCCACCGTGCCATCGAGCTTTAGGCGCCTGATGGATGGCGACACGGTAGCCATTGGCGGCCGCGACTGGACCTGCATCTCGGGCTACGGCCACGCGCCCGAACACATCGCGCTCTACTCGGCCGAAGCCGGCGTGCTGCTGGGCGGCGACATGATGCTGCCGCGCATCTCCACCAATGTGAGCGTGTTCGACGCCGAGCCCGAGGCCGATGCGCTGAGGCTGTTCCTGCGCTCGATAGACCGCTTCGCCCCGCTGCCCGCCGACACCCTGACCCTGCCCGCGCACGGCAAGCCGTTCGAAGGCCTGCACGAGCGCATCCAGCAGCTGCATGACCACCACCGCGAGCGCCTGGCCGAGCTGCTGGTGGCCTGCACCGCCGCGCCGCAATGCGCGGCCGACGTGCTGCCGCTGCTGTTCCACCGCGCGCTCGACGCCCACCAGATGAGCTTCGCCATGGGCGAGGCCATTGCCCACCTGCATGCGCTGTGGTTTACCGGCCAGGTACGGCGCGAGCGCGACGCCAAGGGCATCTGGCGCTTCAAGGCGCCGGCATGATGTCGGGCATGAACTACACGATCTATCACAACCCACGCTGCGGCACCTCGCGCAGCGTGCTGGCAGCACTGCAGGCTGCGGGCATTACGCCGCACATCGTCGAGTACCTGAAGACCCCGCCCACACGCAGCGAGATCGCAGAGCTGGGTCGGCGCGCCGGCGGCGGCGTGCGCGGCCTGCTGCGCGAGAAAGAAGCGGCCTATGCCGAGCGCGGGCTGGGCGATCTGGCCCTGAGCGACGAAGCCCTGCTCGACGCAATCGAAGCCGAGCCCGTGCTGCTGAACCGCCCCATCGTCGTCTCGCCCAAGGGCGTGCGTCTGTGCCGGCCGGCGGAGACGGTGCAAGCGCTGCTGCCGGGCTAGCGCGTCAGGCCTGTTGCCATGGCAGGCCGCGAAAGCGCCAGCCGCCCTTGTGGCCACGGTGCTTGTCGGCATCCGCATCGCCCTCGAAGCCTTCGAGGATGTTGTAGGCCTCTACCCCCAACTCGGTCGCACGCTTGGCCGCTGCGATAGAGCGCACGCCGCTGCGGCACAACAGCAGCACCTTCTTGCCCTGGGCCGCAGCCTGCACGCCCGCGTCAAACGCCGGGTTCAGCGCCATGCCGGGCCATTGCTTCCAGGCCAGCGGCACGGCGCCGGGCACAAAGCCCACCCATTCGCGCTCGGCGTCGGTGCGCACGTCCACCAGCACGGCCTGGCCGGACTGCACCCAGTCCCAGGCCAGTTGCGGTGTGACGTCGCCGGCATAGCCCTCGGCGGGACGGGCGGATGTGGCGGGGGAAGAGGCTGGTGCATTCATGGTGCGGAAATTCTGCCAGCTTTGCTGGCGCGCAGGTGACGGGCAAACCGCGCCGCCGCGCCTAAGCTGGGGGCATTCGACCACCACGCGGAGACACATGCATGCAAGATCTTTTCTCGCTTAAAGGGCGCACGGCGCTTGTTACCGGCGGCTCGCGCGGCATTGGCCGCATGATTGCGGCGGGCTTTCTGGCACAGGGCGCGCGGGTCTATATCTCGGCGCGCAAGGCCGAGGCCTGCGAGCAGGCCGCACGCGAGCTATCGGCCACGGGCGACTGCATCGCGCTGCCGGCCAATGTGGCCACGCTGGAAGGCGCACAGGCGCTGGCCCAGGCCTATCTGGCGCATGAGCCCGGCGGGCTCGACATCCTGGTCAACAACGCTGGCGCCGCCTGGGCCGCGCCCTATGACGAGTTCCCGGAGAGCGGCTGGGACAAGGTGGTGGACACCAACCTCAAGGCGCCCTTCTTCCTGACCCAGGCGCTCACCCCCGCGCTGCGGCAGAAGGCCAGCGCCGCGCAGCCGGCCAAGGTCATCAACATCGCCTCGATAGACGGGCTATCGGTCAACCCGATGGAGACCTACTCCTACGCCGCGAGCAAGGCCGGCCTGGTGCACCTCACGCGCCGCATGGCGCTGCGCCTGATCGAAGACCAGATCGTGGTCAGCGCCATCGCCCCCGGCGCCTTTGCCTCGAACATGAACCTGGAAGCACGCGACCACGGCGAAGAAACCGCCGCCCGCATCCCCGCCGGCCGCATAGGCCGAGACGAAGACATGGCCGGCGCCGCCATCTACCTGGCCTCCCGCGCCGGCGACTACGTGGTCGGCACGACCCTGGTAGTAGACGGCGGCGTCACCCACGCGAGGTAATAGGGAAATAGGGCACGGCCCAATGCGCAGAACACCGCAGAACCGGCTTTGCCGGGCTGCAGGTGTTGCCCCCGGAAGGGGGTTGGCGAAGACGCGAAGCGCGTAGCCTGGGGGTGAGCCCAGTCAGTCCCACCGCGGCGCACCCTCGACCCGCAGCTCGCGGCGCAGCGTCATGTGATCCGGCACCTCGCTCGCCACCACGGCCCAGAAACGCGCGCTGTGGTCCATGTGGCGCAGGTGGGCCAACTCGTGCACCACCACGTAATCGACCACCTCGGGCCGGAAGTGCATCAGCCGCCAGTGCAGGCGGATCGAGCCGGTGCTGCTGGCGCTGCCCCATCGGGCGCGCGCGCTGGTAAGCGCAAAGCGCACCCAGCGCACGCCCATGCGCGGCGCAAAGTGGTCCAGCCGCAGCACGAACAGGCGCCGCGCCTCGGCCTGCAGCCAGGCGCGCACCGCAGCGGCAATGGCGTCAGAGGTGGCATCGGCCGGCAGCGGCAGGCGCAGCACGGGTGCCGCGCCCTCTGTGCGCAGCAGCACGGCCTTGGCAACGCCACCCGCCGGGGCGCCCGCCGGCCGGCCAAGCGCCACCACGGCGGTCTCGCCCAGCAGCGGAAACTGCGCCCCCTCGGCCCAGTCAATGCTGTGGTGCTGCTGGCGCCGCGCGCCGGCCTCGGCCAGCTTGCGCAGGATCCAGTCGGCCTTCTCGACCAGCGCGGCATCGATCTCGTACATCGGCACCCAGCTCGGGGCGCGTATCACCAGCCCTTCCGGGCCGACCGAGAAGCCGATGGTGCGGCGCTTGCCACGGCGGAATTCATAGGCCACGCGGCGGCCGTCCAGCATCGCCTCGCGGTTGGCCAGCGGGTGTTGCGGCAAGCTGTCATCCGCTCCTGAAAGTAGAGCAGAAGGCCCCCGCCCCTCCTCGGATTCAGGCACTTTTGCCTTGGAAATCCGGGGGCGCGGCAGGCCGGCGGGCGTGCGCTGACGCGGCGGCGGCGGCATCGCGCCCGCGTCCTCGGCAGAGGTCAGCGCACCGAAGAAATCAAGCGCCAGTTGCACCAGTCCTCGCATCGGGTTTACCGGTAGGCCTCGGGGTCGAGCCGGCGCATCTCAGCTTCAATCCAGGCTTCCACCTCTTGCATCAGCTCGTCGGCCTTGCGGCCAACACTTGGGATCGCCGGGCCGATGGATACATCGACCACGCCCGGGCGCTTGATGAAGGCCTTGCGCGGCCAGCACTTGGCCGAGGTCACGGCCACCGGCACCACCGGCGCACCGGTCTGGATGGCCAGGCGTGCGCCGCCGGATTTATAGACGCCCTTCTGGCCGCGCGGAATGCGCGTGCCTTCCGGGAACATGATCACCCACACGCCTTGCGCCAGCAGCTTGCGGCCCTGGGCCACCACCTTGGCAAAGGCGCGCGTGCCGTCGCGGCGGTCGATGTGCACCATGTCGAGCCGGCCCATGGCCCAGCCAAAGAAAGGCACCTGCAGCAGTTCCTTCTTGAACACGTAGGCCAGCGGATGCGGCATCAGCGTGGGCATGAGGAAGGTCTCGAAAGTGGACTGGTGCTTGACCAGCAGCACGGCGGCGCTGGTCTCGCCGGTGGGCAGGTGTTCCATGCCCTGCACCCGCACCTGGATGCCCAGCAGCACGCGTGCGCCGCTCACCGCCCAGCCCAGCCAGCGCGCGGCCATCCAGTAGAGCGGCGGGCCACGGCGCCAGAGCGAGGCGACCAGCATGATGATCGCCCAGGGGATGACGGTGACGAGCATCCAGAGCGCATGCAGGACGGAACGGATCAGGGACATGGAAAATATTTTCTAGTGATTTATGGCTTAAGCCGTTATCAGTCAACGACTTATAGCTATATTTTTAGTAGCAGTCAAACGGCCATGCGCAGCGGTGCCAGCGCATCGCGCTCAACCACGAAGGCAGCGAAGGCGACCAGGTCTGCGTGCACCTTCGTGCCCGGTGGCAGATCCGCCGGCAACGGCTCGCCGCCGCTGCCGAGCGAGCTCTGGTGCGCACCGGACAGCACCAGGTGCGGCTCGCAACCCGCAGCCACCGCGGCCTGCAGGTCACGCACCCGGTCGCCGGCCATGGGCACGCCCTGCAGCTCTATGCCATAGCGCTCGGCAATCTGCAGCAGCAGGCCAGGCTGCGGCATGCGGCAGGTGCAGATTTCTTCCGGCCCATGCGGGCAGTAGAAGATCGCATCCACCCGCCCGCCCGCCGCCGCCAATTGCTTGTGCAGCTTGGTGTGCATGGCATTGAGCGCATCCACATCAAACAGCCCGCGCCCCAACCCCGACTGGTTCGACACCACCACCACGTGGAAGCCCGCATGGTTGAGCTGGGCGATCGCCTCCAGCGCACCCGGCAGCGGCTGCCATTCGTCGGCGCTGGTGACGTAGTCGCCATGGCCCTGGTTGATGGTGCCGTCGCGGTCGAGGATGATGAGTTTCATGGGGCCTCCGGGGCGGCAATGGGCTGCGTCAGGCCACCAGGCGCGACAGGTCGGCCACGCGGTTCATGGCCTTGTGCAGCACCTGCAGCAGGCCTTGACGGTTCAGGCGCAGGTCGGCTTGCTCGGCATTGACCATCACGCCGTCGAAGAAGGCATCGACCGGTGCACGCAGCGCGGCCAAAGTCTGCAGCGAGGCGGTGTAGTCACCCGCGGCAAACTGCGCGTCGGCCTGCGGCGCGATGCGCTGCAGCGCGGCGTAGAGGTCTTTCTCAGCCGGCTCCTGCAGCAGCAGCTCGCTCACATGGGCATCGACTGCATCGGCCTTCTTCAGGATGTTGGAGACGCGCTTGTTGGCCGCTGCCAGGGCTGCGGCTTCGGGCAGTGCGGCAAAGGCGCGGACCGCCGCCAGGCGCTTGGGCACATCGCCCAGGCGCTGCGGGCGCAGGGCCAGCACGGCGTCCACCTCTTGTGCGCTGTAGCCTTGCTCGCGCAGGGTGCCGGCGAGGCGGTCGTAGATGAAGTCGAGCAGCGCCGCAGACGGGTCCTGCACCTTGTCGCCAAAGGCCGGCACGGCCGCGCGGACCAGAGCGTCCAGGTCCAGCGGCAGGCCCTTCTCGGAAAGCATGCGCACCACGCCCAGCGCATGACGCCGCAGCGCAAATGGATCGCGGTCGCCGGTCGGCAGATTGCCGATGCCGAACATGCCCACCAGGGTCTCCAGCTTGTCGGCCAGGGCCACCACCACGCCCACATCATTGCGCGGCAGTGCATCGCCGGCGAAGCGCGGCTTGTAGTGGTCTTCGATGGCGTCGGCCACCGCCTGCGGCAAGCCGTCATTGAGCGCGTAGTAACGGCCCATGGTGCCTTGCAGCTCGGGGAATTCGCCGACCATGTCGGTCACCAGATCGGTCTTGGCCAACTGCGCGGCCTGGTCGGCCTGCGCCGCCAGATCGGCGCCGCCCAATTGCTGCGCAATGGCCTTGGCGATGGCGCGCACACGCTCCACTCGCTCGCCCTGCGTGCCCAGCTTGTTGTGATAGACCACCTTGCCCAGGCCCTCGACGCGCGAGGCCAGCGTCTTCTTGCGATCCTGGTCGAAGAAGAACTTGGCATCGGCCAGGCGCGGGCGCACCACGCGCTCGTTGCCGCCGATCACCGCGCTGGCATCGTCCGGCGTGATGTTGCTCACCACCAAAAACTGGTGCGTGAGCTTGCCCGCCGCGTCCAGCAGCGGGAAGTACTTCTGGTTGGCCTTCATCGTGAGGATCAGGCATTCCTGCGGCACGCCGAGGAATTCCTTTTCGAACTGGCAGACCAGCACGTTGGGGCGCTCGACCAGGGCCGTGACCTCATCCAGCAGCGCGTCGTCCTCGATAGGCAGCACGCCGCCGCCAATGCGCGCGGCTGCGGCTTGCAGTTGGCGCGCGATCTCGGCCTTGCGCTCGGCAAAGCTGGCGATCACTGCGCCTTCTTCGCGCAGTTGCTCGGCATAGCTGTCGGCATCGCGCAGCACCACCGGATCGAGCTTGGCCTCAAAGCGGTGGCCGTGCGTGGCGTTGCCGGCCGTAAGGCCCAGCGCCGTGACCGACAGCAGCACTTCGCTGCCATGCAGCGCCACCAGGCCGTGCGCCGGGCGCACGAAGCTGACCGTGCTCCAACCGGGCAGCTCGCAACCGGATTCGAGCTGGTAGCCCATGACCTTGGGGATGGGCAGCTTGGCAATCGCCTCGGCCAGCGCCTTCTGCAGGCCATCGGCCAGCGTGGCGCCAGGCGCGGTGCTGTCGTAGAACAGGGCTTCGGCCTTGCCGTCCTGCTGGCGCTTCAGGCCGGCCACGGCCGACGCATCGGCGCCCAGCGCGGCCAGCTTCTTCAGCAGCGCGGGCGTGGCGTTGCCGGCCGCGTCCAAGCCCACCGCCACCGGCATGAGCTTTTGCGACTGCGCGCGGTCGGCGGCGCGCCCGGCCACTTCGGTGACATGCACGGCCAGCCGGCGCGGGGAGGCAAAGGCGGTGATGCGAGAGGCGGTGCCTGCAAGCCCTTGGGCCTTGAGCTGCTCGACCAGCACGGCGGCAAACGCATCGCCCAGCTTCTTCAAGGCCTTGGGCGGCAGCTCTTCCACAAAGAGCTCGACCAGCAGATTCTTGTTCGTCGTCATCGTTGTCATTTCTCTCAGGCCGCCTTCTTCGTCATCTGCGCTACCCACTCGCGCGGTGCCATCGGGAAGCCCAGGCGCTCGCGGCTTTCGTAGTAGCTCTGTGCCACGGCACGCGCCAGGTTGCGGATGCGGCCGATGTAGGCCGCGCGCTCGGTCACGCTGATCGCACCGCGCGCATCCAGCAAGTTAAAGCTGTGCGCGGCCTTCAATACCTGCTCGTAGGCTGGCAACGCAAGCTGCTGCTCCATCAGGTGCTTGGCTTGCTTCTCGTGCGCGTTGAAGGCCGTGAACAAAAAGTCGGCGTCGCTGTGCTCGAAGTTGTAGGTCGACTGCTCGACCTCGTTCTGCTTGTAGACATCGCCATAGCTCAGGCCATCGGTCCACTGCAGGTTGTAGACGTTGTCCACGCCCTGCAGGTACATCGCCAGGCGCTCCAGGCCATAGGTGATCTCGCCGGTGATCGGCTTGCAGTCGATGCCGCCCACCTGCTGGAAGTAGGTGAACTGCGTGACTTCCATGCCGTTCAGCCACACCTCCCAGCCCAGGCCCCAGGCGCCGAGCGTGGGGTTCTCCCAGTCGTCTTCGACAAAGCGGATATCGTTCTTCTTCAGGTCAAAGCCCAACGCTTCGAGCGAGCCCAGGTACAGCTCCAGGATGTTGGAGGGCGCGGGCTTCAAGACCACCTGGTACTGGTAGTAGTGCTGCAGGCGATTGGGGTTCTCGCCATAGCGGCCATCCTTGGGGCGACGGCTCGGCTGCACATAGGCGGCCTTCCATGGCTCAGGGCCCAGGGCGCGCAGGAAGGTGGCGGTATGCGATGTGCCAGCACCGACTTCCATGTCGTAGGGCTGCAGTAACGCGCAGCCCTGGTCGGCCCAGTACGACTGCAGTTTCAGAATGATTTGCTGGAAGTTCAACATGGCGTGATGTGCTTCGGCGGGCCGACGCCCGCGCGGAAAGGGCGCGCACAACGAATCCCGTGCGGCCCGGTAAACCTTTGATTTTACGGGGCTGGCCGCCAACCCCCTTCTTCACGACACCACCATGAAAAAAGCCGCCGGCCCAAAGGGCTCGGCGGCTGTGTGTGACAGCTATCGGTTTCTTCTTTTTTCGGCTGGCGGATCAGTACTCCCAGAAGATCCGCTGCAGTTCCTTCGGATCGCGCGTCTTGGTCAGCGCGACCATGGTCAGGATGCGGGCCTTCTGCGGGTTCAGGTCGTGTGCAACCACCCAGTCGTACTTGTCATCAGGCTGCTCTGCATTGCGCAGCACGAAGCCGGCTGGCACGCGCGAGGAACGGATCACGTTGATGCCCTTGGCACGCAGTTCTTGCAGTGCCGGCACCAGGCGGTCAGCAACGGAGCCGTTGCCGGTGCCTGCATGCACGATGGCCTGCAGGCCAGGCGTGGCGCCGATGGCATCGACTGCCGAGCGCTGCACGTTGCCATAGGCGTAGACGATATCAACCACCGGCAGTGCCTGGATCTGGTCGATGTCGAATTCGCTCTGGTTGGTGTGGCGCTTTGCGAGCGAACGGAACCAGTAGTTCTTGCCCTCCACCACCATGCCCAGCGGGCCCCACTGGCTCTTGAAGGCATCGGTCTTGATGTTGGTCAGCTTGACCACATCGCGGCCGGACTGGATCTCGTCGTTCATCGTGACCAGCACGCCCTTGCCCACTGCATCTTTGGAGGCTGCGACGCTGACGGCGTCATACAGGTTGAGCGCGCCGTCGGCCGACAGTGCCGTGCCCGGACGCATGGAGCCGACCACCACGATGGGCTTGTCGGTGTGCACGGTGAGGTGCAGGAAGTAAGCGGTTTCTTCCAGCGTGTCGGTGCCGTGGGTGACCACGATGCCGTTCACGTCAGGCTGCTTGACCAGGGCCGACACGCGCTTGGCGAGCGTCAGCAGCGCGTCGTTGGTGAAGCTCTCGGAGGCGATCTGGAAGGTCTGCTCGCCACGCACGTTGGCAAGGTTCTTCAGCTCGGGCAGGCCGAGGATCAGCTTGTCGACTGCGACCTTGGCAGCGGCATAGCTCGCGCTGTTCACGGTGCTGGCGCCGGCGCCAGCAATGGTGCCGCCGGTGGCCAGGATCACCACATTGGGCTTGGCCGGATCGGGTGCCGCAACAGCTGCGGGTTGCGCCGATGCCAGCGAACCGAGGGCCAGCAAGCTGGCTCCGGCCATCCAGGCACGAAAGCGGGGGGACAGGTACATGAAACGATCTCCTTTGGTTGATGCAATAGACGAGCAAGGCACACGCAAGCCGCGTGCCACCTGCTTCGACAAGAACGCGAAGGGCGCGTGGACTACGCGCCCTGCCACTTGTTCAGGGGTAGAGCCCGCGCTCTTCGCGAGCGATGAGGATACGCTCGCAAGCCACGGCAAACGTGGCCGTGCGCAAGGTGATCTTGTGGCGATCAGCCGTGTCCCAGATGTGCAGCAGCGCGTCGGTCATGATCTTGTCCAGGCGCACATTGATCTCGTCTTCGGTCCAGAAGAAACTGCTGAAATCCTGCACCCATTCGAAGTAGCTGACGGTCACGCCGCCGGCATTGCAGATCACGTCCGGCACCACCAGGATGCCGCGGTCCTGCAGCACGTCATCGCCCTGCGGCAGCGTCGGGCCGTTGGCGCCTTCAAGCACCAGGCGCGCCTTGATGCGGCCCGCACGCTCGGCGGTGATCTGGCCTTCGAGTGCGGCCGGGATCAGGATGTCGCAGTCCACGTCCCAGAAGGCTTCGGAGTCAGCCGCTTCGCCTTCCTTGTGGTTGCCGATGCCGCCTTCGCGGGCCAGCGTGGCGCGCACCTTCTCGATGTCAAAGCCGTGCGGGTTGACGCGCGTGCCGCTGTGGTCCTGCATGGCGACGATCTTGCCGCCGGCGGCCACAAACAGCTCAGCCGCGGTGCTGCCCACATTGCCCATGCCCTGCACCGCAATGCGTGCGCCTTCGAGCGGCAGGCCCAGGCGCCGTGCTGCCTCGCGGCCGGTGACGAACACGCCGCGGCCGGTGGCCTTGACCCGGCCAAGCGAGCCACCCAGGTGGATCGGCTTGCCGGTGACCACGCCGGTAGCGGTGGCGCCGGTGTTCATGGAGTAGGTGTCCATCATCCAGCCCATGATCTGGGCGTTGGTGTTCACGTCTGGTGCCGGGATGTCGCGCTGCGGGCCGATGATGATGCCGATCTCGCTGGTGTAGCGCCGCGTCATGCGCTCCAGCTCCTTGTGCGAAAGCTGCGAGGGATCGACGCGAATACCGCCCTTGGCACCGCCGAAGGGCAGGCCCACGCCAGCCGTCTTCACCGTCATCCAGGCCGACAGCGCCATGACTTCTTCCAGCGTGACATCGGGGTGGAAGCGCACACCGCCCTTGCCCGGGCCGCGCGACAGGTTGTGCTGCACGCGGTAGCCCTCGAAGTGGCGCACCGTGCCGTCGTCCATTTCAATCGGCACATCGACGATCAGCGTGCGCTTGGGGCGCTTGAGCGTCTCAACCCACTTGGCCAGCGGGCCAAGGTAGGGAACCACCCGGTCCACCTGCGACAAGTAGGTAGTCCAAGGGCTGTCAGGGGCCGACTGGACAAACGAGAGAGGAACGGATTTCTCGAGCTTCATGGCTTGCTTTCCCGCCGCTGGCGGACAAACTGCGCAGGTAATGGGGGGCTCCGAAGCGCTCGGCATCCGGCTGCGACGACCCCGCTTGGCATCGTCACAGTACGGCACCGCAAACAGCACCGTGGCCCGGCGCGATGGTAGTCCTGCGGCGCCCGCTTAGGGGCATTTCACGTCATGCGTTTTGTGCATGAAGGCATGTGAACTGCCCCGCCACAAGACCCGGCTCAGTGCTTTCTGCGTTGCGCGGCAATGCCCGCGACCAGCAGCACAGCCAGTGCCATACCCCACAGCGGCAGCAGACCCCAGCGCGACGCCCAGCGGGCATAGGGCGTGAGCTGCGCATCGCTCAGCCCGCGTCCCTCCACCCAGGCCTCCAGCACGCCCCGCGAATAGCGCGGCAGCGCGGCAGTGACCCGGCCATGGTGGTCAATGACAACGGTGGCGCCGGTATTGGTGGCGCGCACCATCGGGCGCGCAAATTCCATCGTGCGCATGCGCGAGATCTGCAGATGCTGGTCGATCGCCACGCTGTCGCCGAACCAGCCGATATTGGTCAGGTTGACGAGGATGGTGGGCGCCCGCGCCGGATCGCTGAAGTTGCGTGCGATTTCCTCGCCGAACAAATCCTCATAGCAGATGTTGGGCGCCAATCGCTGGCCCTGCCAGTCGAAGGCCGGCTGGCCCAGGCCGCCACGGTTGAAGTCGCCCAGCGGGATGTTCATCATCTCGGTGAACCAGCGGAACATGGGCGGAATGAATTCGCCAAAAGGCACGAGGTGGTGCTTGTTGTAGCGGTAGGCCTGCGCCAAGCCTGGCGCCAGGCCGATGGCGGCGTTGCTGTAGCCTTCGCGCGGCGAGCCCAGCGGGATGCCCACCAGCGCGGCCTGCGTGCCGCTGGAGAAACGCTGCTGCAGCGCATCCAGGTAGCCCGCCGGCAGATCCTGCGGCAGCAGCGGAATGGCGGTCTCTGGCGCCACGACCAGCGCGGCACGCGCATCGCGTAATTGCTCGGCATACCACTGCAGGGCCAGCGGCACGCCGCTGCCGGGCTGGAACTTCTCGTCCTGCGGGATGTTGCCCTGCAGCAGCGCCACCGACAGCGTGGCGCCCGGCACCGGCGGCGCATCGTCGGCCGGCAACGGCCAGAGCGAGGCCGCAGCGATCACCACCAGCCCCAGGCCCAAGCCCAGCCAGCGGCGTGCCAAAACGCACAGCGCAAGCCATGCCGCCCCCACTGCCGCCAGGCCGCCCACGCCATAGACCCCGATCCAGGGCGCCAGCCAGGGCGCTGCACCGTCGACATGGGCATAGCCGCCAGCCCCCCACGGGAAGCCTGTGAACAGGCTGCCACGCAGCAGCTCGGCCAGCAGCCACAGCATGCCCAACAGCAGTGCACGCGCCGCCGGCGAGGCCGGCGCCCAGGCGCGCCAGCAGGCAGCAGCCAGGCCGTAGTACAGCGCAAGAAAAGCGGCCAGCCCCAACACAGCCGCCCCTGCCAGCGGCGCGGCCAGGCCGCCGTAGGTGTACATGGAGATGAACAGCCACCAGAAGGTGCCAGCCAGCCAGGCGGTGGCAAACCCCCAACCCAGCCACGCCGCCTGGCGCACTGAGGAGCTGCGCTCCAGCAACACGAACAAGCCTGCGAGCGACAGAATTTGCAGCCACCACAGCGGCTGCCCATGCCAAGGATCGGCGATGGACATCGCCTGCGCCAATCCCGCCACCACGGCAAAAGCCAGCGCGGCTGGCAGGCCAGGCCCCGGCGCGGACGAGAACGACCAGGCCGTGGCGGAGCGCGCCATCAGCCGGCGTCGGCAGCCGCTGCGGGCGACACCTTGAACCAGCGCACCGCCCCGCCCTTGACGTGCAGCACCTGGAACTGAAGGCCGCTCAGCACGCAGGTCTCGCCGCGGCGCGGCACATGGCCCAGCTCGTGCGAGATCAGGCCACCAATGGTGTCGAACTCTTCATCGGCGTCGCTGGCGTGCAGCGTCACCTCAAAGGCCTCGGCGACGCGCTCGACCGGCGTATCGCCGCTGACGCGGTAGGTGCGGTCGGCCAGGGCGAAGATGTCGCCCTCGTCCTCGGCGATGTCGAATTCGTCCTCGATCTCGCCGACGATTTCTTCCAGCACGTCCTCGATGGTGATCAGGCCGGCCACGCGGCCGAACTCGTCGATGACGATGGCCAGGTGGTTGCGGTTGCCTCGAAACTCGCGCAGCAGGTCGTTCAGGCCCTTGCTCTCGGGCACGAACACCGCTGGGCGCAGCAGCGCTCGAATATTGAGTTCAGGTGCGCGCTGGAGCTTGAGCAAATCCTTGGCAAGCAGGATGCCGATGATGTTCTCGCGCTCGCCGCTATAGACCGGGAAGCGCGAGTGCGCGGTGTCGATCACGAGGTACAGCAGCTCCTCATAGGGCGCGTCGATGTCCACCAGGTCCATGCGCGGCGCCGCCACCATCACGTCGCCCGCGGTCTTGTCCGCCAGGCGCAGCACGCCTTCGAGCATCACACGGGATTCGGCGCCGATCACGTCGTTGCTCTCGGCGGCGGAGAGGACTTCGATCAGCTCTTCCTTGGACTCGGGCGCCGGATGAATGAATTCGGCGACCTTCTGCAGGAATGTGCGCTTGTCTTCGCGTTCGACGCGCGCGGGGTGCGGTTCAGACACAGTCTGGAGGTGCAGGACGTGCAGTAGTGGGCAGGCGTCAAGGATAGCGCGGATCGGCCGTCGCGGCCGCACCGGGCATCCGGCGGACTATTGGCCTGAGCGCTGGCGGCCGTCGCGCACGCCCTGGCGGATTTCCTGGACGTCGCCGATCGCGTCCCAGAAATGCTTGGCCTGCACCTTGAGGCGGTAGTCCACCTCGGCGAACTGCTGCTCCAGCAGTTGCGACAGGCGGCTGTCCAGGTCCGCGGGCGGTAGGCGCAGATAGGCCTCGGCCTCGGAGCCGTCGCGCTGCACCGTGGCCCCGGCCTTGCGCGCGATGCTCAGCATGGCGCCGTTCTGGCTCAGCGCGTAGATGAAGATCTCGGCCACGCCGGCGTTGCGGGCATGCATCATGGCGCGCCGGAACAGGCGTGCGCCGTAGCCACGGCCACGTGCCGACTTGACCACGGAGACACCGAATTCCGCGCGGCTGCCCTGCCCCGGCTCGCGCCCATAGGCCAGGTGCGCGACCGCGATCAACTCCAGCCGGCGGTTGTAGATGCCAAAGATCTCGTCGCGCGCGAAGTCCAGTTCCTGGGCATAGCGCCGGATCTGCTCGTCGCTGGCGGCGTAGCCAAAACGCAGGTAGCGGTCTTCCGGGTCCAGCGCCAACAGGTGCGCGGCAATGCGCTCGCGGTAGGCGGGCCCAAGCGAGCGGATCGGCACCAAAGCAGGCGGCAGCGCCGGTGCGCCGTCATCCGCAGTACGCGAAGGGCGCAGCCAATGCCGTCCGGCATTGAGGGACGCTTGGAGCAGGGACACGGGAGCGATCATGGCCTGGATTTTAAGGGTTTTCCCTAGGCCCCATGTACTGCCATGTAAAGTCCACACAAGCCATGCAGCATCTGGCCCATGTCGGGGTCTGGCCCGCTTCCTGCATTTCTCCTGTCGGCCCCATGGAAAGAACCCTGATGCCCCCTGCTCCGAGCGGCGCCGCCCCGGACGCCAACCCGCATGCGCTGCAACTGATCGTGGACACCGCAGAGCAGCGCGACATCGTCGCGGCCGAGGACATCTACGACGAGCACGACGTCAAGCTCTGGTCCAGCGGCCAGCCCGTCACCCGCGCGCTGCAGCAGCGCCTGCTGGAGCGCAAGCTCAAGCGCCCGCTCGAATCCTGCCTGCGCGCCCAGGACGGCGTAACCCTGGCGAACCTGCTTGGCGATGCCGAGGCCTTCCTGGCCAGCGGGCACGCGCTGGCCCGCGCCGCACGGCCCCATGCCGCCGTGCTCACACGCGAGCTACGCCAGTTGAGCCTGCACCCAGTGGCACAGCTGCTGCTGACCACCGCCCGGACGTCGCAGCCCGCGACCTACGAGCATGCGGTGCGCGGCATGGTGCTGGCCGGCGCCATGGCCGGCGCGGCGCAAGCGCAAGACCACCATTTCGTGCGCCTGGCCTTGCTCGGCGGCCTGCTGCACGACATCGGCGAGATGTACGTGCACCCCTGGTACCTGCAGGCCGACCAGGCGCTGGGCCCGGAGGACTACCGCCACATCGTCGCCCACCCGCGCATCGGCGAATCGCTGCTGGCCTCGCAGACCGACTATCCCCCGGAGCTGGCGCGGGCCATCGGCGAACACCATGAGCGGCTCGACGGCAGCGGCTATCCGCGCCAGTTGGCGGGCGACGCCATATCGCCCCTCGGTCAGTTGCTGGCCGTGGTGGAAACCACGCAGGGCATTGCCGCGTCCGCCCCCAGCCCGCTGGCCCGCGCCAGCTTTGCTTTGCGGGCGATCCCGGGCGAGTACGCCAGTCGTTGGGCGGGCTTTATTGCCTCTGCCGCGCACGATGCGGCGGAAGACCTGGTGCACGTCCACGCCGCAGTGATGGCCGACGCCGGCAGCTTGGCCGATATCGATCTGCGGCTTGCAGCGGCCCTGCAGCGGGCCGATGCGCTGGTGGAGCGCGCCGGCAGCTCGGCCGGACTGCGCAGCGTGGCCGCCAAGGCCAGCCACCTGCTGCGCCGCCTGCGCACCGGCTGGAATGGCATGGGACTGTGGTCCACGGCCGGCCAGGACGATGCGGCCGAACCGCAGTTCGAGCGGCGCATGGCGCTGGGCGAACTGCGCTACCGGCTGACCGCACTCCAGCGCGAATGCCTGTGGCCCGCGCATGGCCTGACCGAGCGCGACCGTGCGGCCTTGCAGCCGTTGTGGGAGCAATTGACCTGACATGCAACGCCCCCAGGCTTTGCGCTTTGCGTCTCCGCCAACTCCCTGCAGGAGGCTGAGCATGGCCTGCTCCGCAGCCTTCTGCTTCTTTGTGCTCGACGCGATGTAAAGCGATGCGCCCAGTCAGGGCGCCTACACCGGCACGGCGGTGGTTGTTTTTACTCGGTCCAGTACGAAGCTGGTCTTGCAGTCTTCCACGCTGGGGTGCTTGAGCAGCGTGTCCATGATGAAGCGGCTGTAGTGCGCCATGTCGGCCACCACCACGCGCAGCAGGTAGTCCATCTCGCCGGTCAGGGCGGCGCACTCGACCACCTCGGGCCAGGTCTGCACGCTGGCGCGGAACAGGTCCATGGGGTTGCGCTTGTGCGTCTCGGTGTGCTTTTCCAGCCGCACGTTGAGGTAGGCGGTCAGCCCCAGGCCCACCGCCTCGGGCCGCACCAGGGCCACGTAGCGGTCGATCACGCGGGTTTCTTCCAGCCGCCGCACCCGGCGCAGCACGGCGCTGGGCGACAGGCCCACGGCCTCGGCGATCTGCTCGTAGGTGGCGCGGCCATCTGCCTGCAGCTTGCGCAGGATCAGGATATCAAGCTTGTCGAGTGCTTCCATGCGCTGCATTTTGCAGCTTTGTTGCGCAGATCCAGCTCAGCGAATAGGGGCAGCGTCCTCCAGCACCATGGCCGCACCCTTCTCGCCAATCATGATCGAGGGCGCGTTGGTGTTGCCGCCCACCAGCGTCGGCATGACGGATGCATCGATCACGCGCAGGCGCTCCAGGCCGCGCACGCGCAGCCGGTGGTCGACCACGGCCATCTCATCGCTGCCCATGCGGCAACTGCCGACCGGGTGGTAGTTGGTGTCGGTGCGGCGGCGCAGCAGCGCCACCAGTTCGTCCTCGCTGTGTACCTTGTCCACGTACATCTCTTGCGGCGCATAGCGCGCCAAGGGCGCGGCGGCCATGATCTCGCGCGACATCCGGTAGCCTTTCAACAGCACCGCCACGTCTTCGTCGTGCGCCAGGAAGTTGGGATCGATGCGCGGCGGCGCCAGCGGGTCAGCCGACTGCAGGCCGACCGAGCCCTGGCTTTTGGGCCGGAGCACGCAGACATGGCAGCTCATGCCATGGCTCGTGTGCAGCTTGCGGTTGTGGTCGTCGACGATGCCGGTCACCCAATGCAATTGCACATTCGGGCGGGCCAGCGCCGGGTCGGTGCGAAGAAAGCCGCCGGCCTCGGCAAAGTTGCTGGCAAACAGGCCGGTACGGTGCGCGCGGTACTCGAACAAGGCGCCTGCCATGGCCGCCAGGCCGCGCGGCGACAGACCGGCCAGCGAGCGGTCGGTGGTGGTGTAAGGCAGCACGTAGTCGGGATGGTCCACCAGCCCCTGGCCAACGCCGGGCAACGCATGGCGCTGCGCGATGCCGTGCGGCTGCAAGGCGGCCTCGCTGCCTATGCCTGACAGCAGCAGCAATTGCGGCGTGCCGAAGGCGCCTGCCGCCAGCAGGGTTTCGCGGCGGGCCCGCAGCTCCAAGGGGCGACCCTTCATGCGCAGCTGCACGCCGCGCACCGTCTTGCCCTCCAGCACCAGGCCGGTCGCATGCGCGCCGGTCAGCACCGTCAGGTTGGGGCGCACGCCGCGCAGTGGGTGCAGGAAGGCCACCGAGGCACTGCAGCGGCGCCCGTCGCGGATCGTCACGTCGTAGTGACCCACACCTTCCTGCTCGGCGGCATTGAAGTCGGTGTTGACGGGATACCCCGCCGCGCGCCCGGCCTCGACGAAGGCCTGGGTGGCCGGGTGCGCGGCCAGCGTGCCCACGTGCAACTCGCCGCCGGCACCATGGAAGGCATTCGCGCCACCATGGAAGTCTTCCGAGCGGCGGAACCAGGGCAGCACCTCGTCATAGGACCAGCCGGGGTTGCCCAGCGCGGCCCAATCGTCGTAGTCGCTGCGGTGGCCGCGGATATAGATCATCGCGTTGATGGCGCTGCTGCCGCCCAGCGTCTTGCCGCGCGGCTGGTAGCCCTGGCGACCACCCAGGCCGTGCTGCGGCACGGTCTTGAAGGCCCAGTTCACATGCCGCGTGGGCAGGATGCCGATGATGCCGCCGGGCATGTGGATCAGGGGTGAGCGGTCGCGCGGGCCGGCCTCGACCAGGCAGACGCTGACGGCCGGGTCTGCGCTCAGGCGATTGGCAAGCACACAGCCGGCCGAGCCGGCACCGACGATGACGTAGTCGAATTCCATGCTGTCTCCGTTCTTGTGATGGCGCGCGGACCTTGGCGATCTACCGCTTTGCGCGCAGGAACAGCCTCAGCGCCAGCCGCTGCACCCAACTGCCATAGGGCGGGTGGAACAGCTCTATCGGGAACCAGCGCTGCTCGGCAAACACCGCCTTGCCATGCGACAGCTCGCGAAAGCCCTCGGCGCCGTGGTAGTTGCCCATGCCCGAGGTGCCGATGCCGCCAAACGGCAAATCGTGGTTCACCACATGCCAGCCCCAGTCGTTCAAGGTGACGCCGCCCGCGTGCGTGCGCTGCAGCAGGGCATCGGACTCGGACTTGTCATGGCCGAAGTAGTAGAGCGCCAGCGGGCGCGTGCCGCGCTGGATATGGGCAATGGCATCGTCCATGCCACGGTAGGTGAAGACCGGCAGGATCGGGCCAAAGATTTCCTCGCGCGCCAGGCGCATGTCGGGCGTCACGCCCAGCACCACCTGCAGCGGCAGGCGCCGGCCCTGATCGGACATCTGGCTGCTCAGCACGCGCGCACCCTTGGCGCGGGCATCGTCGAGCAAGGCCTGCTGGCGCTGGTAAGCACGGTCGTGGATCACCGCCGTGTAGTCCTCGCTGCCGGGCGGGAAGAACTTGCCGGCCGCAGCCAGCACTTCAGCGGCGAAGGTGTCGGCCAGCTCTTCTGGCACCAGCGCGTAGTCGGGCGCGACACAGGTCTGGCCGCTGTTGACCGTCTTGCCATGCGCGATGCGGCGTGCCGCCACCGCCAAGGTGGCGCTGCGCGACACCACGGCCGGCGACTTGCCGCCCAGCTCCAGCGTCACTGGCGTCAGGTTGTCGGCCGCGGCGCGCATCACATGGCGACCCACCTCTGGTGAGCCGGTGAAGACCTGGTGGTCGAAGGGCAATGCGGTGAAGCACCGCGCCACCTCAGCATCGCCCTCGACCACGGCCACTTCATCTGCTGCGAAGACCTCCGCCAACATCGTTCGCAGCGCATGCGAGGTCTGCGGCGCGAATTCAGAGGTCTTCACCATGCAGCGGTTGCCGGCCGCCAGCGCGGTAGCCAGCGGGCCCAGCGCCAGGTAGATGGGGAAGTTCCACGGCACGACCACACCGACCACGCCCTTGGGCTGGTACATGACGTAGGCACGGTTGCTCAGGAACAGCAACTCCGTATGCCGCCGCGAAGGCTTCATCCAGCGCCGCAAACCGCCCAGCAGGTGGTTGATGTGCAGCACGCTGGGCAGCACGTCGACCATCATGGTCTCGGCCTCGGCGCGTGCACTGAAATCGCGCTTGGCGGCTTCAGCGAGTGCCGCAGCATGCTGGCGGATCGCCGCGCGCAGGCGGCGCAGCGTGCTGCGGCGTTGCTCCAGCGAGGGGTAAGGCGCCGCAGCAAAGGCGGCCTGCTGGCGCGCCAGCAGCGCGCCCAGCGCGTCTGCGTCCGCTGCGGTGTCGGGCACGAGGTCTGGCATCACGGGCGCTCCTGAAAACGCCGAGGCCTCGGCGAATTTCAGTATGTGAGAGCCGTGAGCGGACTGTCAATGGCGTCCGCCCGGAGGGCAGTAGACGTCGAGCCATGCACTACATGCGGCGGATGAAACCACCCAATGCAAAAGGCCGCGGAGCAGGCCAGGCGCAAACATCCGCGGAACCGGCTTGCCGGGCCGCTGGATGTGCCCCCTGCAAGGGGGTTGGCGCAGCGACACGCAGTGCGCGAAGCCTGGGGGTGTTTCAATAAATGTCGCGTCGGTAGCGGCCTTCGGCGATTAGATCCTCCAATGTGGCAGCGCCCAGGATGTCAGTCAGTGCCGCATCCACGCCCGCCGCCATGCCGTCCAGGCTGCCGCAGACGAACAGCACGGCGCCTTGCGCCAGCCAATCGCGCAGCACATCGGCCTGCTCGCGCAGCCGGTCCTGCACATAGATGCGGCTGGCCTGGTCGCGCGAGAACACGCGGTCCAGCAGCTCCAGTTGGCCCTGGGCCAGCCATTGCGTGATCTCGGCATCGCACAACAGGTCATGCGCGCGCTGGCGCTCGCCAAACAGCAGCCAGTTGCGCCGCCGGCCTGCGGCCACGCGCGCGCGCAGATGCGAGCGCAGACCAGCCAGGCCCGAGCCATTGCCGATGAAGATACAGGGCACATCACCCACGGCGGGCGCGAAGGCCGGGTTGTCGATCAGGCACAGCTCCAGCTCTGCGCCCAGGGGCGCATGGGCGGTGAGCCAACCCGAGGCCAGGCCCAGGCCGTTCTCATGCCGCTCCTGGCGTACCAGCAGTTGCAGGCTGCCGTCCTGCGGCAGCGAGGCGACCGAGTAGCGGCGCGGGCTGAGCGGCTGCAGGCTGTCGGCCAGCGCCTGGGCAGAGGCAAAGCTGCTGCCCGGCGCGGGCAGGGCGCTGCGCGACAGCTGCTCGGCCAGCGTGCCTTCGCCATCCATGCCCAAGGCCTGCAAACTGAGCGCGACCTGCTCTGGCGCATGGCGCGGCAGCAGGTCCAGCAGCGCGCCGGCGCGCCAGTCTTGCATGGCCTCTGGCGTGGCGGGGGTCAGTGTCAGTTCGAACAACGGGCCGCCGCTGCTGCCTGGGTTGAGCAGCTTGCGTTCGGTCAGGCGCCAGCGTTGATAGGCTGCGGGCGCCTCTACCGGCAATGCCACCGCGCTGCCTGCGAGCGCACCCAGTGCGGCGGACCAGCGCGCCAGCGCGACGGCATCGCTGTCATCGACCTCGACCATGGGAAACAGCGGCTGCGCATCGAGCTTTTGCAGGCCGTGGTCCAGCGTGTGGCCAAAGCCGCAGAAGCGCGCGTAGTGCCTGTCACCCAGCGCCAGCAGCCCGTACTGCAGATGGGCCAGCGCGGCGCCGCTACCGTGCGCCAATTGCTGGGCAAAGCGGCGCGCACTATCGGGCGGATCGCCGTCGCCAAAGGTGCTGGCGACGATGAGCGCGCGCCGGTGGTGGCGCAGTTGCTCCAGATCGAGCCGCCCCAAGGGCTGCACCGTCGCAGCCACGCCTGCCGCCTGCAGCGCCGCAGCGCTTTGCAAGGCGATGCGCTTGGCCGTGCCTGACTGACTGGCATAGGCCACCAGCACGCCCTCCCCGGCCATGGGCGCGGCTGCGGGCATGCGGGCGCGCTCCAATTTGAGCGCGCGCTTCTTGCGGCGCCGGTCCAGGTAGAGCATCCAGCCGGTGATGGCGAATGCAGGCAGGCCCAGCGCCGCCAAGGCCATGACGATGCGGCCGGGCAGGCCGAAGTAGGTGCCCATGTGCAGCGGGTAGATGGCGGCCAGGAAACGGCCGCCCATGGTCTTGTCGGCGTAGCGCTCGTCCTGCTTAACCTCGCCAGTGGCGGGCTGCACGCTCATGCGGTTGCGGGCGCGCTCGTGCGGCGCATCCAGCGCCAGCCAGGTGACGCTCAGCGCCTGGCCAGAGCGCGCGGGCAGGCGCAGCACCGCCTCTTCCCAGGGCCCGGCGGCGGGCTGAAACACCGCCCAGCCGCGCGCCAGTTCATCGGCCGTGAAGGGCTCAGCCGGCGGCCCGCTGCGGGGCGCGGCCGGCGCACGCGGTGGACGCGGTGAGCCCGCCAGTGCATCGACCTGGTCACGCACCACATCGAAGGCCCAGTAGATGCCAGTGCTGGTGAACACCAGGTACATCAGCAACGCCCAGGTGCCCAGCACCGAATGCAGGCCCCACAGGAAGGAGCGGCCCTTCAACGCGGGATCGAAAGTGAGCCAGGCACGCCAGTTCAGCGGCCGGCGTGGCCAGCGCAGGTACAGGCCCGACAGCGCCAGCCCCATCAGGCACAGCGCCAGGGTGCCGGCCGCGATGCGGCCCTGCGGGCGTGGCAGCAGCAGCCAGCGGTGCAGCTCTTCGACCCAGTCGAAAAAGCCGTCGCCGCGCAGCACAGGCTGCTGCGCGCCGGTGTAGGGATCGAGGTAGATCGCCTCGCCCCGGCGCTGGCCTTCGCGCGGCGCGAACAGCGCGCGCGCCGCCGTGCCGGGAACGCTGGAAACCGTCAGGGTCGTGACCACCCGCCCCGGCTGCGCCTGCTGCACGCCGGCCAGCAGTTGCGCCGGCGCCAGCACCGGCGCGTCGCGCAGAGCAACATGGCGCACGCCGGGGTTGATGGCATCCACCACCTCTTCGCGAAAGGCCAGCACGGCCCCGGTCAGGCCGATGACGACCAGCACGCTGCCGGCGGTGATGCCGACAAACCAGTGCAGCTGGAACCAGATTTTCTTGAACATGTCCATCGCGGGTGGCGGCGGGCTGGAGCCCGCTGCTTCTTCTTAATTACTCACGCGCTCCGCACAAACACCAAAGGCCGCGGAGCAGGCCATGCCAGGACATCCGCGGAACCGGCTTTGCCGGGCCGCTGGATGTGCCCCCTGCAAGGGGGTTGGCGAAGACGCGAAGCGCGCAGCCTGGGGGTGTTCCACTAGAAGTCCACGCTTGCACGCAGAACGGCCTGGCGCGCCTCGCCCAAAGCCACATAGACGTTGTTGGCCGCCGACGGGTAGTAGGTCTTGTCGAACAGGTTCTTGATGTTGAGCTGCAGGCGCAGCAAGCGGCCGTCCCAGTTGCGCTCGTAGGCGACGAAGGCATCGGCCACGGTGTAGGCATCAAGGAAGAAACTGTTGGCGCTGTCGCCCGCGCGGCGGCCCACGTGGCGGGCACCACCGCCGGCGCGCCAGCGGCCGCCCCAGGCGTCGCGGCCGAAGTCGTGCGTGGCAAACAGTGAGGTGGTGTTGCGCGCCACGTTCTGCAACTGCTTGCCGGCCAGCACCGGGTCTTGCGTGACCTTGGCGTCGGTGTAGGCATAGGAGCCGATCAGCTTCCACTGCCGCGTGAGGCTGCCGGCCGCGTCCAGCTCGAAGCCGCGCGAGCGCGCCCGGCCGGCCGCGCGCACGGCGATGTCGCCATTGCTCTGCGTCTCGGACACCTGCACGTTCTTCTTGCGGATGTCGTAGAGCGCGGCGGTGACGGCCAGGCCCTGTGGCATGTCGAGCTTGGCGCCCACTTCCCAGGCCTGGCCCTGCTCGGGCGCGAGCGCATCGATGCGCGAGGCAATCGAGGTGTTGGGCTTGAAGGACTGGCTGTAGCTGCCATAGAAGGACCAGAGCGCATCGGGCTGGTAGACCACGCCCAGGCGCGGGATGAACTTGCGGCCATCGACGTCGGTGTTGACGTTGAAGGGCCGGCCCTTGCCGGCGATCTCGTGGTAGCTCTGGTAGCGCGCGCCGGCCTGCAGCAGCCACTGCGGGCTCAGGCGGACCGAGTCCTGCACGAACAGCGAGGCCGACTGCAGCTTGTCGCGCTGGTCGCTGTCGGCAGCGCTGACATTGGTGGAATACGGCAGCAGGCCGTACACCGGGTTGTAGATATTGAAGCTGCTGTCGTTGCTGCCGCGGATCAGATCTCGGCGGTAGATGTTGCTGTCTTCCAGGTCCACGCCGGCCAGCAGCTCGTGGCGCAGGCCGCCGGCCTGCAGATTGCCCTGGGCGTTGAGCTGCAGCACATGCTGCTGGCTGAGCGCGCCGCGCGTGCCGTCGGGCCGCCGCGTCAGCGCGCCGGTGGTCGGGTTCAGCGACACCGCGCGCGCCTGGTAGTCGTCGTAGCGGTTGCGGTTGTAGCTGTAGGTGCCGTTGAGCTTCCAGTCGCTGTTGAGCGCGTGCTGGGCCTGCACGGTGAAGAAGTCCGAGTCGCCGATGGTGCGGTTGTAGGCCTCGTCGAAGCGGCGCTCGCGCGGCGTGGCCACCGGCTTGCCGGTGCGGCTGTCGATGACGGTGCCACGGTCGAAGGGCTGCTCGTACTCGGTGTGCTCGTAGGACACGCGCACCGTGGTGGCGCCGCCGTACCAGGCGATGGAAGGCGCGATCACCGACTGGCGGTTGGTACCGAAATTGCGCCAGTAGTGCGTGTCGCTGTAGTCGGCAATCAGCCGGTAGGCCAGGCCGTTCTCGCCCAGCGGGCCGGTCAGGTCGAGCGAGGCGCCAGAGCCCAGGTTGGATTTGGTGACCGCCGCCTGCCCGGCGAAGGCCAGTTGCGGCTTCTTGGTGACCATGTTGACGATGCCGCCCGGATCGATCACGCCATACAGCACCGAGGACGGGCCCTTGAGCACTTCCACCCGCTCGGTGGTGTAGGTGAGATTGCGCGCCAGCACGGTGCGCACGCCGTCGCGCAGGATGGAGCCGTCGCGGTTGTAGCCAAAGCCGCGCTTGATCAGCGCGTCCTGCGTGCCGCCCAGCGTGTTGGCCTGGGTAATGCCGCTGACGTTGTAGAGCGCCTCGTCGATGTTGCGCACCTGCTGGTCCTGCAGCACCTCGGCCGGCACCACGGCGATGGCCTGCGGCACATCGCGGATGGCGGCGTCGGTGCGGGTGGCGGTGGTGGCGCGCCTGGGCTGGTAGCCGATCTCTTGCGCGCGCTCCTGCACGATGATTTCAGGCAGCGCGGTGGTGTGGGGCGCGGCGGCATCGGCGGCAGGCGCGGTCTGCGCGCCAACTGGAGCGGCGGCGGCCAGCGCCAGCGCGGCGCCACACCACAGGCCCGTAGGGCTGGTCGACATGGGTCTCTTCCTCGTATGGTCTGGACAGGCGGCCTGACAGCCCGTCGGACGCGGGCGGCGAGCGCGCCCGGGGTGAATGGGGGAAAACCCCAGGATTCTAAATCCTAACCATTCTCATTTATCGGCGTGGCGCGATCTCATCCAGCACCGCAGCCATCAGCGGCGGATGAAAGGCCAGCGCCACATGCGGCAGGCCGGGCACGAAGTAGCTGTCGGCGCCCGCCAGCGTGGCGGTCGAGGCCGGGAACACGATCTGGTCGCAATTGGAGTACCAGCAACTGAAGAGCGCGCGGCGCTCTGTGCTCTCGGTCTGCGCCAGCGCCTGCAGCCAGGCGCTGTCCAGGCGCATCTGCAGGCCGTTGCCGGTGTGGCTGAAGGCCGCCAGCGCGGTGCCGTGGTGTGGCGAGCCGATGGTGACGATGCGCCGCACCCGGCGCGCATCACCGGCCCAGCGCAGCCAGGCGCGTGCCGCCAGGCCGCCCATGCTGTGGCACAGCAGCAGCGGTGGCCGGCCCGTGGCCGCCGCGACCTGCGCCACCGCGGCCTCGACCTGGGGCACGTAGTCGTCTATCGAGGCGGCAAACACTGGCTCCAGGTTGACTGCCACGCAGGGCACGCCGCGCCGGCGCAGCTCGGTCATCCAGGGCGCCCAGAAGCCGCGGTTGCACACCAGCCCGTGCAGCAGCACCACGCCCTGGCGGCCCTGGGCGCTGCCGTTGGTCGGCAGGTAGTCGGGCACGGCGTCGGGCCGGAACGGCTGGCGCCAGCAGAAGACGCGCAGCGCCATCAGCGTTTCCTGCCCCCAGGCCCGCAGCAGTTGCAGGGCCTGCGGCGCAGGCGCCGGATCGCGCCGGTTGGCCACGCCCACCGCCACGCATTCCAGGCCCAGCACCAGCGTATGGCCCAACAGCAGCAACACCATGCCGGCCACGGCCAGCGCGGGCGACCAGCGCCACCACAACAGGCCCCAGGCGCAGATCGCCACGACGAAGCCGAAGAGGATGCGTTGCTGGAGTCGGGCGAGCATGGGGCCATCGTCGCACAGCCGCGCAGGCGACAGTGAAACAGCCCCTCCTAGGTAAAGCCCCAAGGCCACTGGCCCACATCGCCTCCCAGAATGGGGCACAAAAGGAGACTCCGCATGGACCATCGCCCCTGGCTCACCCACTACCCCGAAGGCGTCGTGCACAGCGTCGACCCGGACCGCTACGGCTCGCTGCCGCAGTTGCTGGAGCAAGCCTTCAAGGCCCATGCCGACAAGCCGTTCTCGGTCTGCATGGACCGCTGGATGAGCTATGGCGAACTGGATCGCCACTCCACCGCATTGGGTGCCTGGCTGCAGTCGCTGGGCCTGGAGCCGGGCGCACGCGTGGCCATCATGCTGCCCAACGTGCCGCAGTTCGCGGTGGCCATGGCGGCAGTGCTGCGCGCGGGCTATGTCTGCGTCAACGTCAACCCGCTCTACACCGCACGCGAGCTGCGCCACCAACTGACCGACTCCGGCGCCAGCGCCATCATCATCCTGGAGAACTTCGCCCACACGCTGGCCGAGGTGGTGGAGCAGACCGGCGTGCGCCACGTGGCCGTCACCGCCATGGGCGACCTGCTGGGCGGCAGCTACGGCGCCTGGATCACCTTTGCCGTGCGGCATCTGAAGAAGATGGTGCCGCCCTACCAATTGCCGATCACCAATGGCCGCAGCGTCACGCTCTGGCGCGAGGCGCTGCGGGCCGGCGCCGACCGCACGCTGGCGCCGCACGGCACCACGCTGGGCGACGCGGCCTTTCTGCAATACACCGGCGGCACCACCGGCCTGTCCAAGGGCGCGGAGCTGACCCAGCGCAACATCGTCGCGGCGGTGCTGCAGGCCGAGGCCTGGTTTACACCGGCGCTGGGCCGGGTTGGCGACCCGTCCAAGGTCAATGGCATCGCGGCGCTGCCGCTGTATCACATCTTCGCGCTCACGCTGTGCCTGCTGGCCATCCGCCAGGGCTCGCACCTGACGCTGATCCCCAACCCGCGCGACATCGGCAAGTTTGTGGCGGTGCTTAAAAAGCGCCCCTTCCACATGCTGCCGGCGGTCAACACCCTGTTCAACGCGCTGCTGCAGCACCCCGAGTTCAAGACCATCGACTTCTCGTCGCTGGCCTGCTCGCAGGCCGGCGGCATGGCGGCCTCGGTGGGCACGGCGCGCGCCTGGAAAGAGCAGACCGGCAGCACCATGATCGAAGGCTGGGGCATGAGCGAGACCTGCGCCATCGGCACCAACAACCCGGTCACCGCCGAGAGCTTCAGCGGCACCATCGGCCTGCCGCTGCCGGGCATAGACATCGCCATCAAGGACGACGAGGGCCACAGCCTGCCCGCCGGCACCGCCGGCGAGCTGTGCATACGCGGCCCCAACGTGATGCGCAGCTACTGGAACCAGCCCGAGGAAACCGCACGCGCCTTCACGCAAGACGGCTTTCTGCGCACCGGCGACATCGCCGTGATGGACGAGGAAGGCATCACCCGCATCGTCGACCGCAAGAAGGACATGATTCTGGTCAGCGGCTTCAACGTCTACCCGAACGAGCTGGAGAACGTCATATCGCTCTGCCCCGGCGTGCTGGAATGCGCCGCCATCGGCGTGGCCGACGAGAAGCAGGGCGAGGCGATCAAGGTGTTTGTCGTGCGCAAGGACCCGGGCCTGTCCGAAGACGAGGTACTGCGCTTCTGCCACGAGCGCCTGACCGGCTACAAGCGCCCGCGCAGCATCGAGTTCCGCGAGTCGCTGCCCAAGACCAACGTCGGCAAGATCCTGCGGCGCGAATTGAGAGCAGGCTAGCCCCATGCAGGGCACGCTCACTTATCAATAGCTATATGCCCAGGTGCAGTAAGGGCTAAAGGCATATTTCATGCATATTCTTTCGCCCGGCATGCAGGTACTGGAACGCGGCTGGCTGTCGGCCAACAGCGTGCTGTTTGCCACCGCCGACGGCCCCGCCACCCTGGTCGACAGCGGCTACTGCAGCCATGCCGAGCAGACCCTGGCGCTGGTGGAGCACGCGCTGGCCGGCCAGCCGCTGGCGCTGCTGATCAACACCCATCTGCACAGCGACCACTGCGGCGGCAACGCCGCGCTGCAGCAGCGCTACCCGGCGCTGCGCACCCTGGTGCCGCCGGGCGACGCCCAGGCCGTGCGCAACTGGGACGAAACCGCCCTGAGCTACGCCGCCACCGGCCAGGACTGCCCGCGCTTTCAGTGCGACGGCGTGCTGCCGCCCGGCGGCAAGATCGCGCTGGGCGGGCGCCCCTGGCAGATCCACGCCGCGCCCGGCCACGACCCGCATGCGCTGCTGCTGTTCGACCCGCACGCGCGCGTGCTGCTGTCGGCCGACGCGCTGTGGCAGAGCGGCTTTGGCGTGGTCTTTCCCGAGCTGGAAGGCGAGCACGCCTTCGCCGACGTGGACGCCACGCTGGACCTGATCGAATCCCTCGCCCCCGCCACCGTCGTGCCCGGCCACGGCCCGGTCTTCACCGACGTCGCCGCCGCCCTGGCCACCGCCCGCCGCCGCCTCGACGGCTTCGTGCGCGACCCGGCCCGGCACGCGGTGCATGCCGCCAAGGTGCTGGTGAAGTTCAAGCTGCTGGAGTGGCAGCGGCAGGAGCTGCCCGCCCTGCTGCAATGGGCAGGGGCCGTGCCCTATCTGCAGATGCTGCAGGCGCGCTACTTTGCCGAGGCGGCGTTTGAAGAGTGGCTGCGCGAAGTGCTGCGCGAGCTGGTGGTGGCGGGCGCGGCGCGGATCGAGCGCGGCGTAGTGGTGAATGCGTGATGCCTGCCTGGCGCCTCGTACAACAGAACAACTATCAAATAGATAGCTACAAGCCCAGGCAGCACCTGGGCTAGAGGCCTATTTCACCAAAAAAATCTAGCCCTGCACTGGCAGCCGGAAGGTACCCACCAGCTCCGCCAGGCGCACCGCCTGCCCCTTCAGGCCTTCGGCTGCGGCGGTGGATTCCTCCACCAGCGCGGCGTTCTGCTGCGTCATCTGGTCCAGCTGCGACACCGCCTCGCCGATCTGGCCCAGGCCCAGGCTTTGCTCGTCGGCGGCGTTGCTGACGGCACCGATGATGGTGCTGACCTGCTGCACCGAGTCGACGATCTCGCCCATGGTGACGCCGGCCTGTTGCGCCAGGCGGGCGCCGGTGTCGATCTGGCGCACGCTGTCGCCGATCAGGCTGCCGATCTCCTTGGCGGCGGTGGCCGAGCGCTGGGCCAGGCTGCGCACCTCGCCGGCCACCACGGCAAAGCCGCGGCCCTGCTCGCCGGCGCGGGCCGCTTCCACGGCGGCGTTGAGCGCCAGGATGTTGGTCTGGAAGGCGATGCCGTCGATCACGCCGGTGATGTCGGAGATCTTGCGCGAGGCCGCGGCAATGCCGTCCATGGTGACCACGACCTTCGCCACCGCCTCGCGCCCGCGCGTGGCCGTGCCCGAGGCCGTGCCGGCCAGTTGCGTGGCCTGGCGCGCCGAATCCGCGCTCTGGCGCACGGTGGTGACCAGCTCTTCCATGCTGGCCGCGATCTGCTGCAGGTTGGACGCCGCCTGCTCGGTGCGCGCCGACAGGTCGGTGTTGCCGGTGGCGATCTCGGCGCTGGCCATAGCCACCGAATCGCTGGCGCCGCGCATGCCCACCACCACCGCCGCCAGCCGCGACTGCATGGCGCCCAGGTCCACCAGCAGCGCCTGTACTTCATCGCGGTTGCCGGCCTGTGCGCTCAAGGCCGCGTGGGTCAGGTCGCCCTGCGCAATACGCCCGGCCATGTCCGAGGCCGCAGACAAGGGCCGCACGATGGAGCGCGACAGCAGCCAGGCGCAGCCAGCGCTCAGCAGCACGCCGAGCAAAGAGCCGCCCAGCAGCAGGGCGATGCCGTTGCGCTCGCTGCGCAGCGCGGCCGCGCGGGCCTCGGCCACGCGCTGCTGCTGGTAGCTGGCCAGGTCGTTGACGGCGGCGGCGTAGCGTTCGGCGGCGGGGCGCAGATCGCGCTCGATGGCGTCGTCCGGCACCGCCTCGCCCGCCGTCTTGCGCTTGACCAGGCCGTCGCGCACCTTGCGAAAGCTATCGCCCTTGGCGTCAATCTCGGCAAACAGGCGCCGGGTTTCATCGCTGTCGGCCAGGGCCTCCAGCCGCTTGCGCACGACTTCTGAGCGGGCCGAGGTGGCCTTGCGGTCGGCATTGGTGCGGCTGGTGAAGGCCGGGTTGTCGGAGACCAGCAGGGCTTCGGCCCGGGTCGAGCTGAGCACCGCGATGGCGTGCAGCTCGCGCGCCAGCAGCGCCCGCTCGGTCGACGGGCCGCCCAGGTCATCGGCAATGTCTTGCAGCCCGTTCAGCCGCCAAATGCCGATGGCCGCGGCCAGCGAGGTAACCAGGCAGACCAGCGCAAAGGCCAGGGCCATGCGCGAGGCAAGACGGGTGCGGGACAGAAGATGGAACATGGTCGGGGCCGAAAAGCAGACAAGCGGCGAAGGCCTTTCCAGGTTTTCGGCGAAAACTGCAGGGGCTTGAGCACACCACGCCACCGTTACACAAACGAGTCAGCCGCTTTGCAGTAGCCTTTGCCCATGCCCGACATCCACTACTACGAACCCCGCCACGGCCACGGCCTGCCGCATGACCCATTCAACGCCATCGTCGGGCCACGCCCGATCGGTTGGGTGTCCACGCAGGACGCCCAGGGCCAGCGCAATCTGGCGCCCTACAGCTTCTTCAACGCCTTCAACTACACGCCGCCCATCGTCGGCTTTGCCAGCATCGGCTGGAAAGACAGCGTGCGCAACATCGAGGCCACCGGCGAATTCACCTGGAACCTGGCCACGCGGCCGCTGGCCGAGGCCATGAACGCCAGTTGCGCCGCCGTGTCGCCAGAGGTGAACGAGTTCGAGCTGGCCGGCCTGGAGGCCGCGCCCTCACGCCTGATCGCGCCGCCGCGCGTGGCCGCCAGCCCGGTGTCTTTCGAGTGCCGGCTGACGCAGCTCTTGCAACTGCAGGGCGCGGACGGCGCCAAGGTGCCGACCTGGCTGGTGCTGGGCGAGGTGGTGGCCGTGCACATTGATCGCGCGCTGCTGAAAGACGGCATCTACGACACCGCCGCGGCCCGCCCCATCCTGCGCGGCGGCGGGCCGGCGGACTACTTCGAGATCACGCCCGAAGCGCTGTTTCACATGTGGCGGCCGCGCTGAGGCATCAGTAACGGGGGCCGCCCCAGTGCCCTTCATGAAAACGCCACCCGCCCGGGCCGCGCTCCCAGCGGTGCGGCACCCAGGCATAGCCCGGCCGCGGCGGCGTCGCCCAGCGCCCGGGGCGCCAGGCATAGCGGCCCCCTTCCCAGAACCAGCTGCCGCCGATCCAGACATGCAGCGGCGAAGGCGCCATGCCTATGACCTCAACCTGCGGCGCCGGCGGCTCGACCGGCGCGTAGACCACCGGGCCGGTCTCCACGACACGCGCTGGCGGTGCGACCACGCAGCCGGACAGCAAGGCGGCGCCGCTCAACAGCAGCACCGGAACGACACGGCCACCCCAGCGGCCGGCAGCAGATTGAAGGGACATGGAGATCTCCACAGAACAGGAACCCTCACAACGGCTGCCGCAGCGGCCTGTTGACGCCGCCGCATGAAGGCGCAGTAAAGAGTGCGCACTCGGTGTAAGAGCCATCCCTTTCAAGGTTTTGTGATCTGTTCGGTAGTTCTGGTGTCTTGCTGACGGCGGGAGGCAGCCGAGCAGCCAACATCCCAACAGCCGGCCCCCACCCCAGCCCTCCCCCAGCGGGGGCGGGAGTAATGCAAAGGCCGAGCGCAGCGAAGGCCCGTGTGGCAGTCCCGGGGTCCCCTCTGTGGCGTTGAGGAGCGGAAGAGTCGGCAGGTTGCCCGTAGCGCAGCGAAGGGACGGCGAGGACTGTTTGAGCGAAGCGAGTTCCGCAGCCGCCTGCTGACTCTGAGCACCGCAGAGCAGTCCGGCAAAGCCGGACCGCCACAGTGGGGTCGCCCTTTCTTTGGTGACTTTCTTTCGGCGACGCGAAAGAAAGTTACTCGCCCGCCGGGGCGAACTCCCGGCACCCGCCGCCAGCAAGGCACACAGCGCAGGGATATCTCAAAGACCTTGAAAAGGATGGTTCTAAGAACGTGTTTACGATCTCTATGGGGTCGCACAAGTGTCTTTGCGAGCCGTCTGCGGCATTGCGGCGCTTGCCAATAGCGGGGCTATTGGCTGCGCACTGAGCCGTGCATCAATGACACCAAGGCGTGCTCGAGATCCCGTTCGAAGTCGTATCGCAGGCTCTGCAACTCGGGCAGCTCGACCACTTGTGCGGCGATCCCTGCCGGGTTGCTGAGCGGCCAGAGGCCGATGATGAGCGGGAACGCGTACTTCACCATCTGTTCAAAGGCTTGCATCGGCTTATCGGGCATGCGGGCAGAGAAGGCCTGCGCTGTTCCTTGCCGAACAGCCAGCAACTGGCCCTTGAACTCGACCATCCTTTCGAACGACACCTTGCGCTCGAGGATGGACGGCAGGATGCTGGTCAGCCGGCAAAGCAATGGCCGGGCTGAAATTGTCGAGGCAAAGACGCGGGCCATGTGTTCGAAGCTGGCACCCGCCTTGCCGCCGCGCGCCAACCCCGTGCCGAGCTCGGCATGCCAGTCTGCATATTCTTCGACGAGCAGGTCCATCAACACGGCCTCGCTGCTTTCGAAATACCGGTAGACGTTCGACTTGGTCATCTGCGCTTGGCGCGCCAGTTCGTTGATTCCCAGATCCAGGGCCACCGGGTTCTGGCGCAGTATTTCGCGCGCGGTGGCTAGCAGGTGGCGGCGTCGTTCTTCCTTCTGCTCGGCGGATCGGGCGCGTACGTACGAGTCGGGTGAATTCATGCGGTGAGCAGGTTTCATTTGCTAAAAGACCGATAGTCTGCTAAATTACAGACCATCGGTCTTCAATCTTGCCTGAAAAACAGGATGCCGGCCACCTTCAGCCTTCACTGCGATCTCAAAAGGACAAACATCATGGCTACCAACGTCGATTCATGGGTTCTCGTCACTGGGGCGTCCAGTGGTTTTGGCGAAGAGTTCGCACGGCAGTACGCGGCGAAGGGCCACCCGCTGATCCTGGTCGCCCGCCGGCTCGACCGGCTGCAAGCCCTCGCCGCGGCGCTGCAGAAGGAATACGGCGTCAAAGTGATCGTGGAGCAGGTCGATCTGTCCGATGTGGCCGCCGTCACCGCCTTGCACGCGAGCCTTCGCGCGCGCGGCATCGCGGTCGAGATCCTGATCAACAACGCGGGCCATGGCTTGCAAGGCCCGTTTCTCGACACGCCTATGCAGAGCGCCCTGGACATGCTGCAACTGGACATCGCGAGCCTCACCGTGATGACCCGGCTCTTCGGCGAGGACATGCGCGGGCGGCGCCGCGGAAAGATACTGCTCGTCGCCAGCATGTTGGCCTACTTCGGCGTCGACAACATGGCGGTGTACGGCGCCGCCAAGGCCTACGTGCTGCGTCTTGGCGATGCGTTGCACCGGGAGCTCAAGCGCGATGGGGTGACCGTGACCTCGCTGTGCCCCGGCATGTCAGACACCGGCTTCGCGCAGGCGGCGAAACAGAAGATCACTTGGGGTCTGAAGCTTCTGATGATGAAGCCGGAACCGGTGGTGCGGGCCGGCATCCGTGCGCTGGACGCGGGTCGCATCAGCGTCGTTCCGGGCATCAACAACAAGGCAGCCGTGGCCATGGTGTGGGCAACGCCGAGATGGCTGCACCAGGCCATCTTTGCGCGCATTATGAATGGCTAAGAACGTGCTTGCATGGCGAGGATTTTCAACGTCGCCCTGAGTGCGCAGACGCGCTTTCATGTTCCGGTATCTCCAGGTTGCTGTACTAGTGTCGCGTCAAGCATGATCTGCCGGCGTGCACTTGCCCTCACCGCGCATCGCCGCGTTGCAGTCCTTGCCCAGGCTTCAGCCTGGGCTGCGGCCTACGCCTTGCGCTGCACGCCGATGGCTTCGCGCACTCCCGTCACATCACACTTGACGCGACACTAGCAGCCAGGCCTCATCCGCCAAAGTCGACCAGGAACACCGTGCCCGGTAGCGGCTGGGCAGCGCGCACGCGCAGGCCCCAGCCGTGGGCCTGCGCAATCTCCTGGCAGATGGCAAGACCCAGGCCCGCGCCCTCGTAGCTGGCCGCCTTGCCGCGCCAGAAGCGGGTGAACAAATGCGGCAGGTCTTCTGCCGCGATGCCGGCGCCGGCGTCCTGCACCGCGATGCCGGCGGCATCGACCCGCAGCTGCACGGTGCTACCAGGCGGCGCGTGGTGCAGCGCGTTCTCCAGCAGGTTCTTCACCAGGATGAACAGCGCGCCGCCATCGGCCTGCAACAGCACCGGCGCCGCCGGCCGGTCGAGTTCGACGTGCACGTTGCGCCGCTCGACCAGGCGCGCCAGGTAGTCCAGCGCATCGGCCACGGTTTGCGCCGCATCAAGCGGCTCCAGCACGTAGTTGTGCGATTCGCTGACCTCGGCCAGGTGCAGCAACTGGTGGATCTGGCGCGCCATGAAGTCCAGGTCGCGCAGCAATACATCGCGCCCGGACACACCGCCCAGCTCGACCTCGGCCCGGATCAGCGATAGCGGCGTCTTCAGCTCGTGCGCCGCCGCCGCCAAAAACTCCTGCTGCACCCGGTAGCCGCGCTCCAGCCGGGCCAGGGCCTGATTGAAGGCATCGATCAGCGGCACCAGCTCGCATGGCAAGTGCACGGCATCCAGGCGCAGGGCCAGGTTGCTGGGCGCAATGCCGGCCGCCACCGCGGATACGTCGCGCAGCGGCTTGAGCATGCGCCACACCACCAGCACCACCACGGCGCTGACCACCACCAAGGCCAGCAGGCTTGCCGCCAGTGCGGCCTTGATGGCGATCATGCCGCCGCTTTCTCGCCACAGGCTCACCAATCGGTCGCTTTGCGCAAACTGGACGACATAGGAGCGCCCCTCACGCTGCACCGGCGCCATCTGCACACGCAGCGTGATGCCGTTGGCCGACACCGTGGTTGCCCCCTGCCGCGCGGGGTCGAAGGGCTGGTGCGCCAGCACCTCCAGTGCCGGGCCTGGCAGGGACGTTATCCGCACCACGCCTGCCGCATCGAGCACGCGAAAGCTCGCGTCCTTGGGCAGTGCGTCATAGACAAACTGGAGCTCATCGGGCAGTTCCACCGCCACCAACTGGCCGCCCGCGTCAAAACGCAGTCCCTCCGCGATCCGGTCCGCGTGCGCCGCCTGGCGGATCATGCCGCTGGGCCGCAATGCCAGCGCTGTGGCCACCGCGCCGCCGACCAGGGCCAACACCAGCAGCACGGCGCCCACCGACACCAGCAGCAATTGCGCCGCCAGGCTACGCGGCAAGCGGGGTCTGGCGTAGCGCATAGCCATGCCCTCGGATATTGGCCACCTGCAGCGGCGAGCCGATCGCCAGCAGCTTCTTGCGCAGGCGGTGCAGCGCCACGTCCAGCGCATTGGGCGTGACGGCTTCATCCAGGCCCCAGGCCGCATGCTCCAGCGCCGTGCGCCGCACCGTCTGCCCGGCCGCGCGCACCAGGCTCAGCATGATCTGCAGCTCTGCGCTGGCCAGGGTGATGGCTTCGTCCCCGTACACCATGCAGCCGCCCTCGGGCAGCACCCGCAGGCCCGCGTATTCCGGCGCCAGGCTGCGCAGCGCCGGCGGGCG
Organism: Xylophilus sp. GW821-FHT01B05; assembly: GCA_038961845.1. NCBI lineage: Bacteria > Pseudomonadati > Pseudomonadota > Betaproteobacteria > Burkholderiales > Xylophilus > Xylophilus sp. GW821-FHT01B05. Next base: position 1,078,169 of record CP152408.1, on the reverse strand, counting down.
GCGCATCAGGGCGCGCACGCGCGCCACCATTTCTTCCATGGCGAAGGGCTTGGGCAGGTAGTCGTCGGCACCCGCCTCCAGGCCGGCCACGCGGTCATGCAGGGCGTCGCGCGCGGTCAGCATCAGGCAGGGAATGCGCTGGCCGGCGCCGCGCAGGCGCCGCACCAGGTCCAGGCCGTCACCGTCCGGCAGGCCACGGTCGACGATGGCCGCGGCATAGCCCGCGCCCAGCAGCGCATGCCAGGCGGCATCGATGTGCGAGAAGGTATCGACCTCGATCCCCGCTCCGGACAAGGCCTTGCCGATCAGCGCGCCCAGGCGGCCGTGGTCTTCGACCAGCGCGACGCGGTTCATGCCCACTTGCCCTTTCGCGGTTCAGAAGCGGTAAAGATATCCCACCTGCACCATGCTCAGGTTGCGCCGGTCCACCAGCGGGCTGTCCTTGATGCCCTTGCCGAGCGTCGTCACGCCCACGTTCAGCAGCAGCGTCTGGCGCGGCGCCAGGGCGTAGGCGGCGCGCACGCCCAGCTCCATATTGACGGTGGCGCGGCCGTCGTAGGCCGGCCGGTTGAAGGCCGCCTCGGATGCGTTCACGCCGTAGAAGTAGTCGACGTACTTGCGGTCGTGCCAGACAGAGGCCACGCGCGGCACGATCTGGAAGCGCCCGAACTGGAACGCGTGCTCCACACCCACGCGGGCCTCCACGCCCTTGCTGGCGGTGGCATCGGCCAGCAGCTCGATCGACGCCCGGGTGCCGCCCACGCGCCAGGCGGCGGTGCCGCCCAGCCACAGCGGCGCCTTGCGCTCGGCCATGCCGGCAAGCGCTGGCGAATCCGATGCGTCATAGCCCTCCAGCAGCGAATAGCGCGCGCGCAGCGTGAACTCGTAGGGCTCGGCCGTCGCCAGCTTCCAGTCCACCGTGGTCCCGGACACCCGCAGGCGCGGCCCGTCGTAGGTGACCAGCGGCAACACGCGCGTCTTGCCCTCAACGCCACGGTAGGGCCGCTGCGTCGAGATGACGGCGCCGCCCAGCCCCCAGCTGGAGGCCCCCGGTGCGGCGGCAGAAGGCGCCGCCTCTTGTGCCACCACCCAGGAAGAAGCGGTGCCCGCCCCCAGCAGCAGGACGAGTGCCGCAGGGCGGCGAAGAGATACACGGGCCATGGCCATTCCAGACAAAGTTAGACAGGCCGGCATCGTCCGCCGGCCCGTCTTACGGCCGACTTACCCACAGGCACACCAACAAACTGTTGCAAAACAGTGGTGCCGCCAGCGCACAACTATCAAATAGATAGCTATGTGCCCAGGTGCAAACTGCATATCAATAAAAAAAGCATCTGAAGTTCAGGATATACGCCGGCTCATAGCTATTTTTTACATAGCAATCATTGCACCGCAAGACTGGCACGCCGCCATGCGCACCGCCGCCCAGGCAGAATGCGCCCGCCCCGCTACTGCCGCCCCATGCCCCTGCCCGCCCATTCCCGCACCTCGTTCCTGCCATCCCGCAGTGGGCTCGCCCCGTGGCTGGCCGCAGCGCTCACGCTGGCGCTGATCGCGCTCGGCCACGAAGACCGCCGCGTGCTGCAGCTGGCCGCCCTGGCCGCACCCGGGCTGGCCTGGCTGTTCTGGCCGGTGCAGCGCCCCGGGCCGCACCGCCTGCGCGCGGTGCTGGTCTGGTGCTGGGCCATGGTCTTCGTGGCCGACGGCCTGGCGCGGTCCTACCTGCTGGACGTCTACCAGGCCGCGCCCGACAGCTCCATGGTGCTGGGCGCCACCGCCAACACCAACGCCCGCGAAAGCGCCGAATACCTGTCCATGTACTGGCGCCCCTTGCTGCTCCAGGGAGTCCTGCTGATCAGTGTCGGCGCGCTGCTGGCCTTCTGCGTCGGCAGAGGACGCCGCAGTGCGCCCGCGCGCATGCCGCGCTGGCTGCGCGGCATGGTCGTGCTCGGCTGCGTTGCACTGGCACTGCTCAGCCTCGCGGCCTATGCCAGCAAGCCCTGGCGCCGCCTGCACCCCATCGCCTACTGGATGGATTGGGACGCCAAGGTCGACATGGTGCGCATCGGCTGGGCCGACCAGCAACAGGCACGCGAGCGCACCCTGCAGCAGGCCCGCGACGCCGCGCCCAGCGTGGATATCGCAGGCCCATCCACCGTGGTGCTGGTCATCTCCGACAGCGTCAACCGCGACAACATGTCGCTCTACGGCTACGGCCGCCCGACCACGCCGCAACTGCAGGCGCAGCAGCGGCAATTGCCAGACGAGCTGCTGGTGCTGCGCAACGCCTGGTCGCGCGACGCCAGCACCCTGCCCGCCCTGCGCAACCTGTTCCGCTTCGGCCAGCCCGACAGCGCCCAGCCGCAGCACGCCATCGCCCTGGCGCGCGCCGCCGGCTACAAGGTCTGGTGGATCACCAACCATGACGATGTCGGCATCGAGCAGATGCATGCGCGCCTGGCCGACGTGGTCGAGTTCAGCAACCGCACGCCGGGCAGGTCGAGCACCTCGCTCGACAGCGAGGTGCTCGACTGCCTGCAAGAAGCGCTCGCCGACACCAGCCCGCGCAAGCTGGTCGTGGTGCACCTGATGGGCACCCACCCGCACTACAACATGCGCTTTCCGGCCGACGCCAACCCGTTTGACGACGCCGTGGACGCGGTCGAAAGCGGCATGCAGCGGCAAGGCCGCCCGGCCTGGCTACGGCAGATGCGCCACGACTACGACGCCGCCATGCTCTACCACGACGCCGTGGTGGCCGAGACCCTGCAGCTGACACGCAGCCAGGCCCCGGCAGACGGCTACCGCGCCTGGATGTACCTGTCCGACCACGGCCAGGAAGTCGCCCACGGCAGCGACCGCGCCGGCCACAGCCCGCAGACCGCCTCTGGCTACCGCATCCCGGCCCTGCTATGGCGCAGCACGCCGCAGCAAGCCTGGCCGGCGGAGCTGGCCCAGCGCCCCTTCCGCGCCGACTGGGCCGCCTGGACCCTGGCCGATCTGCTGCACCTGCGCTGGAGCGGCGACCAGCCGCAGCACAACGTGCTGAGCCCCGGCTACCAGTGGCAGGCGCCGGATATTCCGGCCAAGGTGGAGTCGTTTCTGCAATAAGAACGGCGGCACTGGCCGGGATTTACCTAGGGCATTTTTTTGGTGAAAAGTGCCATTTCCCCAGGTGCAGCCTGGGCTTTTAGCTATCTTTTTTACCTGATTAGGTACCTGCCTCAGATTGCTCTCTCCATCCGTTCGGGCTGAGCCTGTCGAAGCCAGGGCGCGCCTTGGAGTGGCCCTTCGACAAGCTCAGGGCGAACGGGTTTAGTCTGCGATAGGTAGCTAATCAGGCTTTTTTAAGCGCCGTCCGCTTCCAGCGCCGGCACGGCAGCCCCGGCCAGCGCATAGCGCCGCACCAGCCCCAGCAGTTCCTCTTCCGGATAAGGCTTGCCCAGGTAGTGGTTGGCGCCCAGCGACAGCGCATGCTCGCGGTGCTTGGCCGCAATGCGCGAGGTAATCATCACCACCGGCAGGTCGTGCAGCGCGGCATCAGCGCGGATGTTGCGCACCAGGTCGAAGCCATCCATGCGCGGCATTTCGATGTCCGACAGCACCAGCGCCGGCCGCTCTTCCTGCAAGCGCTCCAGCGCCTGCAGGCCGTCCGCCGCCAGCGCCACGCGGTAGCCTTCGCGGCGCAGCAGGCGCTGGGTGACGCGGCGCACGGTGATGGAGTCATCCACCACCAGCACCAGCGGCACGCCCGGGTCCACGTCGGCCAGCGGCGAGCCTGGGTCGATGCCACCCGCAGCCGCTGCCGTGCCGCTGCCGGCCTCGGCCTGTGCCGCCTGCTGGGCGCGGATGCGCTCGCCGTGCACGTTGGCCAGGGCCACTGGGTTGTAGATCAGCACCACGGCGCCCGAAGGCAGCACCGACATGCCCGACAAGCCCGGCAGGCGCGCCAGTTGCGGCCCCAGGTTCTTCACCACCACTTCCTGCTGGCCCAGCACTTCGTCCACGTGCAGCGCAATGCGCTGCTGCGCGCTGCGGAAGATCACCACCGGGCGCGTGCGCGTCGGCGGCTCCTGGCTGCGCGCGGAGGCTTGCAGCAAGGCGCCGGTCCAGAAGAAGGGCACCTCATCCATGTCGTGGTTGAAGGTGCCGCTGGCATAGGCCTGCTCCAGATCGCCCACCGTGGCGCGGCGCACGATCTCCACCACCGTGGCCGGCACGGCAAAGGCCAGATGGCCGGCGCGCAGCATCACCACCTGGGTCACGGCGGTGGTGAGCGGCAGGATCAGCCGGAAGCGCGTGCCCTGGCCGGTCTGCGAGTGGGTCTCGATGCGGCCGCCAGCGGCCTGCACTTCAGAGCGCACCACGTCCATGCCGATGCCGCGGCCCGCCAGCTCGGTCACCTGGGTCGCGGTAGAGAAGCCCGGCGCAAAAATGAAATGGGCGGTATCGCTGTCGCTGGGCGCGTCGCCCTCGCCGATCAGGCCCAGCGCACGCGCCTTGGCACGGATGCGCTCGTAGTCCAGGCCAGCGCCGTCGTCGCGGAATTCCACCGCCACGTCATTGCCTTCCTGGTGCAGCCGGATGGCGATGGTGCCGGTGGCGGGCTTGCCAGCGGCAGCGCGCGTGGCGGCGTTTTCGATACCGTGCACCACGGCATTGCGCAGCAGGTGCTCGAAGGCCGGCGCCAGGCGTTCCAGCACGCCACGGTCCATCTCGACCGCGCCGCCGGTGATGTCCAGCGTGATCGGCTTGCCGGTTTCCTTGGCCGCCTGGCGCGCCACGGCGTAGAGCCGGTCGGCAATGCCTTCGAACTCGACCATGCGCGTGCGCAGCAGGTCACGCTGCAGCTCGCGCGCCTGGCGGCCCTGGGCCACCAGCTCGTCTTCCGTGCCCTGCATGGCGCGGTGCAGGTTGCGCTGCACCGTCGCCACGTCGTCCACCGACTCGGCCATCATGCGGGTCAGTTCCTGCACGCGGGTGAAGCGGTCGAATTCCAGCGGGTCGAAGCCGGCTGCACTGTCCTTGGCCTGCGCCAGGCGCGACTGCATCTGCGACTCGGCCTGCACCTCGATGTCGCGCAACTGGCGCCGCAGGCGGTCCAGGTTGCCGGTAAGTTCACCCAGCGAGCCCTGCATCTGGCCCAGGCGTGCCTCCAGGCGCGAGCGGCTGATCATGACCTCGCCGGCCTGGTTCACCAGGCGGTCCAGCAGTTGCGAACGCACCCGCACCGATGGGCCGGCGCTGCCGCGCGCGGCGCTGATCAGCGGCGTGCGCACCGGCACGGCCACGCCGCGTGCTGCAGCGCTATTCGCCGCAGGCAATACCGCGGGCGCATCCGCCGCCACAGGCTCGATCGGGGCCGCGACGGCAGCCGGTGCCTCGTCTGCGGCGCGCAGCTTGTCGAACTCGCTGCGCAGCGCATCGGCATAGGCGAACAAGGGCTCGATCTGCACCGACGCCAGGGTTTCCGAGCCCAGGTCGTCGATGGCGGTCTCGAAGCGGTGCGCCAGCTCGCCCAGGCGCATGGCGCCGGCCAGCCGGGCGCTGCCCTTGAGGGTGTGCAGCGCGCGCAGCACCTCGCCGCGCGCGGTGCCGTTGTCGGGGCGCGCGGCCCACTGGCGCAGCGCGCTGCCCAGCGCGGGCAGCAGCTCCTGCGCTTCTTCCTCGAAGATCGGGAACAGATCAGCGTCGACCGCATCGAGCACGTCGATGTCATCGTCCAGCGTGGCACCGGCGCCCACGGCGCGGGCGATGGCGTCGTCGATGCGGCGCTCGGCGGCATCCGAGGTTTCGGTTGCGGCCGGCTGCACCGTTTCGGCTGGCGCCGGATCGTCGGCCGGGAACACTTCGGAGAAATCGATGGACTCGGCCGCCGGGACGTGTGCCAGCGCCTCGTCGTGCGCAGGCGCAGCCGCCGCCTCGTCCTCCGACGCGCGCAAGAAGCTGGCAGCCGAAGGCACGGCGGCAACGTCGTCGCTGTCGATGATGGCCTGCAGCGCGCGCAGCAGGCGTGGCGTGGGCTCTTTCAGGAAACCGGCAGCGAACTGGTGCAGCAGGTGCCGGATGTCTTCCGCCGTATCGACGAAAACGCCGGCCTGGTGGACCGTGCCGCCGCCATGCAGTTGCACATGCTGCAGCGCCTGCTCCAGCAGGCGTGCCATGCCGGACAAGGCCGTGAAGCCCACCGTGCCCGAGCTGCCCGCGAGCGAGTGCGCGAGCCCGACGGGCACATCCGACAGACGCCGGTGCAGCTCCAGCGACCATTCGGTCAGCTCGGTCACCAGGCGGCGCGACCATTCGTCGGCTTCGTTGAGGTAGACGTTGTAGAGCGGGATCGGGATGCGCAGCGCGCCAATGGCCTTGACGTCGTCCGCGGCCGGCGCCAGGCCAGCATCGTCGTGCTCCACGCCAACGGCTTCTTCCGGCTCGATGGCGGCCGGTGGCTCGGCCGCTTTGTGCGGCGTGCCGGGGAAGTCGAGCTGGAACTCGTCGCTGGCCAGCGACCAATCCTCGGCCGGCTGCGCGTCAAGCGCCGCTGGCACCTCCGCAGCTTCTGCCGTGGCGAGCGGTTCTGGCGCCGGTGCGTCGACATCGTCCAGCAGGGCTGCAGGTTCGGCCGGCGTCGCATCCTGGGCCGTGTCCGCTTCGGAGAGGGCCGCGGCGAACTCGGAGAAGTCCACCTCTTCGATCTGCAGGTCCTGCGTGGGCAGGGGCTCTTCTGGCAGCACCGCGTCAGGCTCGGACGCCGGTGCTGCGGGCTCTGGCTCCAGCCGCAGCTCGAATGCCAGTTCCTCTGCGGCGGGGACCGGTGCCGGCACATCGTCGGCCAGGCCGGCACCCGGCAGCGGGATCTCCAGCTCGATCGGGTCTTCGGCAAGCAGCCCGGCAGGCGTCGCCTCAGGGGTCGCCTGGGGCACAGCCTCGTCGTCGAAGGCGCGTGTCGGCTCGAAGTCAACGTGGACCGGATCGGCTTCATGCGATGCCGCAGGCGGCGCGGCCACGGCCAGCGGCACGGGCGCAGCCCCCAGGCGCAAGGCGTCGGCAGAGGCGCGGAAGGGCGCCGGGTCCCAGGCTTCGTCCTGGTTGTCGGCAATGTCCTCGACCCAGCGCGCCAGGGCGACCAGCGCCTCGTCGGCCAGGCGGCGGTGGCTCTCGGGCATGGGCTGCTGCTCGGCCAGCCAGGCGTTGCAGAGCTGCTCCATGGCCCAGGCGGCCTCGCCGAAGCGGTCCAGCTGCACCATGCGGGCGCTGCCCTTCAAGGTATGGAAGGCGCGGCGCAGGGTGGTCTGCTCGCTCAGCGCATCAGGCTGGGCATCCAGCGCGGCCACGCTGGCGCGGCCGTTGCCCAGGACTTCGCGCGCTTCGTCCAGAAAGATCTCGCGCAATTCCAGGTCGTCGTCTTCGCCGTCGCCCGCATGCGCGAGCGGTTTGGCCACGGCTGCCGGCACAGAGACAGCCGGCAGTGGCGGCATCGGCTCGGCGGGAGGCGCGGGCTCGGCCGGCACGATCACCGGCAGCGGCGGCTCCTGGCGCGCACCGGCAACGGCACTGGCCACCTCGGGCACATCGTGGGCCCGGACACGGCCGCGGCCCATGACGATGCGCAGCTCGCCACGCTCTTCGTCATAGACGAACAGGCGGCGCGCCAAGGTGGGCTGGTAGCCCAGCATGTCGATCAGGAAGCTGAGCGCGCCCAGGCTGTTGCCAAGCCGGTCAAAGACGGCATTGCGCGCCACCGGGTCGGTGGGCTCGCCCACCAGCAGGCGCTCGACGCTGTCGCGCATGCGCAGTACGGCCTGCGATGCCTGGTCCAGCCCCAGCACCGACAGCACGCCACGCATCTGCGCCAGGTGGCCAGGCACGGCGGCCAGTGGCGAGGCGTCCTGCGGCGCGCGAAAGAATTGGTCCAGCGATTGCTCGGCCTCGCGCAAGGTGGTGCGCAGCTCTTCCACCACGCTGCCCATGGTCTGGCGATCGCTCACACGGCGGTAGAGGTCTTCCATCCAGCCGTCGAGTGGCTCGGGCGCCGTGGCGCCGCGTGCCCGGTCGAGCCGGCTGGCCAGCAGGCTTGCGCGCTCGGCCATGGCGCCATCAGGCGTATCCAGCTCTTCGTAGGCGGCTTGCAGGTAAAGAATGGAGGTGGCGACTTCCATCGCCAGCGCGGTCGCGGGCGGCTCGCCGGTGCGCACGGTGGCATCCAGCGCCTGGGTCAGCGCCTGGGCCAACGGCGCGCTCTGCGGATGCAGGCGGCGCAGCGAGTCAGCCACCAGATTGAACTGGTCGGCCGCCGCTTTCAGCTTGTGCCGGTCACCGCCGGCCAGCGCCGACCAGGTCTCGGCGGCGGCGGCGATGCGCTTGCGCGCCTGTGCCAGCAGCACCGGATCGAAACGGCCGAAGCGGCGCACTTCATAGTCGATCGGCTCGGCGGAGTGCATGCCGTAGGCGCTGTGCACGGCCGACAGCGCGGGCGCGGCCTCTGCCTGCAGCGGGCGCGCCTGGGCGCAGAAGAACAGCATGTCCTGCAGCAGGCGCTCGCTGGGCGCGGCATCGCCCCGGACGAAAGCGGCGTACTGCATCAGCACCCGCGAGGCCACGCGCTTGGCATGCAGGTCGCGCGGCAGCAGGCCCAGCGCCTGGGCCTCGAAGAAGCCAGCGCAGACGCGCCAGAACGATTGGGCGGCGCCCTCTTCCTGCGCGGCGGCAAAGCCCTGGCTCAGTTCGCAGAGCTTGCGCGCGGCGTCGGCGTCGCCGGTCTTGACGACCTTGAGCACAGCCTGGTCCAACTGCGCACGCGCAGCGGGGCCATAAGGCTGCAGCCGCGGCGTGCCCACCACCTGCGGCCTGACCGGGCGGCGCTCGGCGGGCCAGAGGTCGGCCGGGTGCGTGCGCTCTGCGCCGGCCAGGGCCTGCACATCGCGGTACTGCGGAAACAGACCAACTGCGGAATAGGTCTTGCCGGCCAGCACCGCATCCAGGTATTCGCCCAAAGCGAAACCCGCACGCTCGAGCGTTGCCACGGCCGGCTCATCGCACAGCGCCGGGCGCTGCAGGAATTTCTGTACTGCGGCCTCCATGGCGCGCACCAGCACGGCCGTGGGCTCCATGCCGACCATCTCCAGCGCACCGGACACCTGGTGCAACTGCTGGCGCGCGGCGCGCAAGGGCGCCGTGTCCAGCAGCTCAAGATCAGGCGGGCCGGCCGCCTCGGCTTCGCGCACGAAGCGCCGCAGCGACTTGACCGCTCCCTCGATGCCGCGCTGCAGCTCGGCAACCACCCAGGCCAGCGGGCCCAGGTCGCGTTCGTGGAGGGCCGGCTCGGCGGCGTCTGGAAATTGCATGGCGGCGTTCGCGGTGGCGAAAGGGGAAGGAGCAGGCCTCAGGCGATCTTGAAGCGGGACACCGACTCGCGCAGCTCTTCAGCCATGCGCGACAGTTCGCGCACCTGCTGGGCCGTGGTGCGGGTGCCTTCGCCGGTCTGCTCGGTCACGGCGAAGATGTGCTGGATGCTGTCGGCCACGCCGTTGGCGAGTTCGGCTTCACGCGAGGTGGACGAGGAGATCTGCTCGATCAGCTCGGCCAGTCGGCGCGACACGCGGTCGATCTCGGTCAGCGCGGTACCGGCGCTGTCGGACAGGCGCGCCCCTTCGACCACACCCTGGGTCGAGCGCTCCATGGCGGCCACGGCATCCTGGGTGTCGGTCTGAATCGCCTTCACCAGCGTCGAGATCTGGCGCGTGGCGTCGGCCGAACGCTCAGCCAGGCGCTGCACTTCTTCTGCCACCACCGAGAAGCCGCGGCCGGCTTCACCGGCGGAGGCGGCCTGGATGGCGGCATTAAGTGCCAGCACGTTGGTCTGCTCGGTAATGTCGGAGATCAGCTCGGTGATTTCACCGATCTCTTGCGAGGATTCGCCCAGGCGCTTGATGCGCTTGGAGGTGTCCTGGATCTGGTCGCGGATGGAGTTCATACCGCCGATGGCGTTCTGCACCGCCTGCAGGCCGGAGTCCGCAGCTTCCAGCGACAAACGCGCCACCGCAGCGGATTCCTGCGCCTGCGAGGACACGTCATTGATGCGCGAGGCCATGTCCAGCACCGAGCGGCCGGTTTCGCGGATCTCGCGCAGTTGCTCGGTCGAGGCTGCCAGCAGTTCGGTCGAGGTGCTGTCCACCAGCGCCGTGGTCTGCGCCACCCGCGTCGCCGTGTTCTGCACGTTGCCCACCAGCAGGCGCAGTTCTTCCACCGTGTAGTTGACCGAGTCGGCAATGGCGCCGGTGATGTCCTCGGTCACGGTGGCTTCCTGCGTCAGGTCACCTTCAGCAACGGACTGCAGCTCGTTCATGAGCCGCAGAATGGCCGCCTGGTTGGCGTCGTTGACGCGCTTGGATTCCTGCTGCGCATGCTCGGCTTCGCGCTGCTGCGACTCGGCTTCGTAGCGCTGCCGCTCGGCAGCGGTCTGGCGTGCACGGCTGTCCAGCAGCAGCACCCGCGCCAGACCGAAGCCCGCGGCCAGCATCACCAGTGCGGCGGCAATCATGGCCAGCAAGGTGCTGAGGCCCACGCCCGCATCCTGTGACAGGCGCGACTGCAGCGCTTCCAGGCCGCGCCGCAGCGGTTCGCTGTCGGCAATGATGGCGGTCTGGGCTTCACGCGCGGACACCAGGCCCTGCAGATTGCCCAGGATGGCGCCGGCCTCGACGCGGGTTTTTTCGTACAGCGCCTGCAGTGCCTGCAGTTGCTCGCGCACCTGCGGATCGCGCGCAGCGGTCAGCCGCAGTTCGGCGCTGCCGTCCAGCAGGCCTTGCGAAATCTCGCGGAAGGAATTCAAGTCCTTGCCCAACAGGAACACCGCCTCGGGGCTCACGCCTTCAGAGGTCTGGAACTCGTTGGCCGACTTGCCGATACGCTGCGTCAGCATCACCAGTTGGCCAGAGGCAGAGATGTCGCCGGCCGGTGCGTTTTGCTGGAGCTTGAGCGCCGAGATGGTTTCGGCGATTTCCAGCAGGTCGGAGGACTGCAGGTTGATGGTGCGCAGCGCGGCGCCCACCTGGGTCAGGATTTTTTCCTGGCCGAGCACGGTCTTGGCATTGCGCTCGGCGCGCTCGATCAGTGGCTTGACCTGGCCCAGCTCGGCGCGGTAGCTGTCGGCCAACTCGTCAATGCGCATGGACGGGTCGCCGCCATCGAGTGCACGGCCGGTACGCGCCAGCACGTCGGCGCTGTTGGCCACGTCCGGGAAGGCTTGCGGGCTGCCGATGATGGCCTGGGTGACCGATTTGGCCAGACGCTGCGACTGCATCAGCGCCTGCCCGGTGGCGGCCAGCTGCTGCGCCGTGCGGTTGGCCTGGCTCAGGGACAAGGTACCCAGCACGGCCAGCACCAGCAGTGCCACGATCAGCAGCGTATAGAGCACCCGCTGGTGGCGGTTGATGGTGGCGCGGCCGAGCACCGGCAGCGCCACCTGCTCGGAGTCCTTGAACGAGCCCGTCGCATCGGCCAGCCGGCTTTCCTGAAAGCCCGCGCCCTCAGGCGCAGCGCCGGCGGGCAGCGCAGGCTCCGCGTCTTCGGGAAGCACCATCGTCGGCAGGATGGTGGAGTCCGACTCGTCCGACGCGGACTTGCGGGTGAAGAGTTTTCCGATTTGATCGGCAACAGACATGGTGCGGCCCTGCAAAAAAAGTCAGCTGCTGATGCTGAGAAAGAAAGGATGCTGGGCCAGCGCCTGCAGGTCGATTTCCTGCCAGTGCGCACCCTGCGCATCGATGTAGACGGGGCCGAGCCATACCGGCGCATCGTCCGCACGGGGCTGGACCGAGACGAAGGCCTCGCCGCCCCGCAAGCCCGCGAGCCGGTCAACCACCAGCGCGCACTGCACTTCCAGTGCCGCATTGAACGCCAGCAGGCTGGCCTCGCCGTTCAACGCGTCAATGCGCCTGGGCGCCGTGGCCGGGGGTGTGTCATCGGTGCCGGACAGTGCCTGCGCGGAGCGGGCTGCGGCGAACTGCAGCAGATCCACCACGCCGCACAAGCCGCCGCGCAGGTTCGCAACCCCCAGGAACCAGGCTTGGGTATAGGGCACGGACTGGACCGTGGTCCAGGGAAAGATCTCGCCCGCCTGGCCCAGCGGGAACAGGAAGGGCTTGCCGCCGATCTCCACCGCAAGCCATTCGACCGAAGCACCTTCGCTCTGCGCCGCCTGCAGGCGGCTGGCCAGCCGGCTTTGGAGTTCCCGCAGTGCCTGACGATTGGCCATGGTGGGCTAGCTTTCAGCCAAGGGCGGCGATCTTCGCCTGCAGCTCGACTGGATCGACCGGTTTGGTGATGTAGTCGCGCGCGCCCTGGCGCAGGCCCCACACCCGATCGGTTTCCTGGTTCTTGCTGGTGCACATGATGATGGGCACGTCTGCATAGAGCGGGTCACGGCTGATCGCGCGGGTGAGCTGGAAACCGTTCTGGCCGGGCATGACCACGTCCATCAGGATCAGGTCGGGCTTGTCTTGCGCCAGACTGCGGAACGCCTCTTCGGCGTTCTCGGCGGTGCGCACCTGCATGCCGCGCTTCTGCAGCAGGTCAGAGAGAAAAACGAGTTCGGTCTTGGAATCGTCCACGACCAAGACCTTCTGGATGGGCATCAGGATGTTCCTTGGGAGATTTCGCCGAATTGCTGGACCGCTGCGAGCAGTTGGTCCTTGGTAAAGGGTTTGGTCAGGTAGTCCTGGCAACCCACCATGCGGCCGCGCGCCTTGTCGAACACGCCGTCCTTGGAGGACAGCATGACGACCGGCGTGCCGGCAAAACGTGCATTGCGTTTGATGATGGCGCAGGTCTGGTAGCCATCAAGCTTGGGCATGAGGATGTCGCAGAAGATGAGCTGCGGCTGGTAGTCGTTGACCTTGGCGAGGGCGTCAAAGCCGTCGTCGGCCAGCAGCACCTCGTGCCCGCCCTGCTTGAGGAATATCTCTGCGCTGCGCCGGATGGTGTTGCTGTCGTCCACCACCAAGACCTTGCAGCTGGTTGTGCTGGTGCTCACTTGTGCCGCTCCCTGTGTTGTCCTCAGGTCGGGCGGCTTCCCGGCGAGGCCGCTCCAACTGTCAAATCTGGACCATCTCGAAGTCTTCCTTGCGTGCGCCGCATTCCGGGCAGGTCCAGTTCATAGGCACCTGTTCCCACGGAGTACCGGGCGCAATGCCGTCCTCGGGGACGCCAGCGGATTCGTCATAAATCCATCCGCAAATCAAGCACATCCAAGTTTTAGGGTCAGTCATCAGCTTAAGGGGGCTTCTAATATTGTGTCAACGATTGTATCGATTCGACCCTGGCGACTGTCGTTGTGGCAAGACGGTACAGGGCCTGGCGCGGGCGTTGCACAATGCATATCCGCACGGCCTCGCGCCGCCTGCCACTGTATCCGACTGCCCTTCATGACCCTGCCCGAAGCCGACGCCCCCGACCATGACGACGACCTGCCGGAGGATGACAGCCCGGCCTGCGTCATGGTGTTCAACGCCAGCGACCCGAGCGGCGCCGGCGGCCTGGGCGCCGACGCGGTGACCATCGCCTCGGTGGGCGGCCATGCCCTGACCGTGGCGACCGGCGCCTATGCCCGCGACAGCGCGCGCATCTTCGAGCACTTCGCCCTCGACGAAGAAGCCGTGGCCGAGCAGGCGCGCGCGGTACTGGAAGACATGGAGGTCGACGTGGTCAAGGTGGGCTTCCTCGGCACGCCAGAGAACATCAGCGCCGTGGCCGAGATCACGGCCGACTACGAGGAAGTGCCGGTCATTGCCTACATGCCCGACCTGTCCTGGTGGCGCGAGGACGAGATCGAGGCCTACCTGGACGCCTTCCGCGAGCTGCTGCTGCCGCAGACCACGGTGCTGGTGGGCAACCACAGCACGCTGTGGCGCTGGCTGCTGCCCGACTGGACGCACCAGCGCAGCCCCACCCCACGCGACATCGCCAAGGCCGCCAACGAAATGGGCGTGCCCTACACCCTGGTAACCGGCATTCCGCTGCCCGAGCAGTTCGTGGAAAACGCGCTGGCCACGCCGCAGGCGGTGCTGAGCACGGCCAAGTTCGAGCTGTTCGATGCCGTCTTCTCCGGCGCCGGCGACACGCTGTCGGCCGCGCTGGCCGCCCTGCTGGCCAATGGCAACGACCTGGCCGAAGCCACCGCCGAAGCACTGCACTACCTGGACCGCAGCCTGGATGCGGGCTTTCGCCCCGGCATGGGCAATGTGCTGCCCGACCGCATGTTCTGGGCCCAGCCCGACACCGAAGAAGAATCCGACGATGCCGACGACCTGGAGAAGCGCTCCATCGAAGGCTTTGTGATGCCCCCTCATGACACCCAGCACTGACTCCCTTCTTTCTTCCGACACTTCCGTGACCGATCTGAACCTGCCGCTGTTCGAGCGCGCCAAGGCCGTCATCCCTGGCGGCGTGAACTCCCCGGTGCGCGCCTTTCGCGCCGTTGGCGGTGCGCCGCGCTTTGTGCGGCGTGCCGAGGGCGCTTATTTCTGGGACGCCAACGGCCAGCGCTTCATCGACTACATCGGCTCCTGGGGCCCGATGATCCTGGGCCACGGCCATCCGGCGGTGCTGGAGGCGGTGCAAAAGGCGGCGCGCGACGGCTTCTCTTTTGGCGCGCCGACCGAGCGCGAGGTGGAACTGGCCGAGGAAATCATCCGCCTGGTGCCCTCCATCGAGATGGTGCGTCTGGTCAGCTCCGGCACCGAAGCCGGCATGAGCGCGATCCGCCTCGCGCGCGGCGCCACCGGCCGCAAGACCATCATCAAGTTCGAGGGCTGCTACCACGGCCACGCCGACGCCCTGCTGGTCAAGGCCGGCTCGGGCCTGGCGACCTTCGGCCACCCGACCTCGGCCGGCGTGCCGCCCGAGGTGGTGCAGCACACGCTGGTGCTGGAGTACAACAACGTCGCCGCACTGGAGGCCGCGTTTGCCGAGCACGGCGCCGACATCGCCTGCATCATCATCGAGCCGATCGCCGGCAACATGAACTTCGTGCGCGCCTCGCAGGCCTTTGCGCAAGCGGCACGCGACCTGTGCAGCCAGCACGGCGCGCTGCTGATATTCGACGAGGTGATGACCGGCCTGCGCGTGGGCCTGGGCAGCGCACAGGGCCTGCTGGGCATCCGCCCCGACATCACGGTGCTGGGCAAGGTGATCGGCGGCGGCATGCCGCTGGCGGCCTTTGGCGCCTCGCGCGCCATCATGGAGCACCTGGCGCCGCTGGGCCCGGTCTACCAGGCCGGCACGCTGTCGGGCAACCCGGTGGCCACGGCCTGCGGGCTGGCCACGCTGAAAGAGATCAGCAAGCCCGGCTTCTTCGAGGCGCTGTCGGCGCGCACCCGCTCGCTGGTCGATGGCCTGAACGGCGCGGCCGCCGCAGCGGGCGTGCCCTTCAGCAGCGACTGCGAGGGCGGCATGTTCGGCTTCTTCCTGCTGGAGGGCCTGCCGCAGAACTACGGCGAGGTGATGAAGACCGACGGCGCGCGCTTCAACCAGTTGTTCCACGGGCTGCTGGAGCGCGGCGTGTACATCGCGCCGGCGCTGTACGAGGCCGGCTTTGTCAGCGCCGCGCACAGCGCCGAGGACATTGCCGCCACGGTGGATGCAGCGCGCCAGGCATTCGGCTCGCTACATAATTAATAGCTATTAGCCATTGCGCAGCAAGGGCTACAGCCTTAAAACGCCAACAAAGGCGACGCGAAAGAAAGTTGCTCGCCCGCCGGGGCGAACTCCCGGCGCCCGCTGCCCGCAAAGCAAGCAAGCCCGGATGTCTCAAACACCGATCTCGGCAAGCACTGCCGCCGGGATGGGAGAATCCCGCCCCATGTATGCATTGTTCGAAGAAGCCGGGAAATTCCTCGCCGGCCGTGTGTTGTCCGAAGCCGAGTCCTCGGCGCAGGTAGAGCTTGATTCCGGCAAGCGGGTCAAGGTCAAGTCCGCCAACATCCTGTTGAAGTTCGAAAAGCCCCAGCCCGCGGCCATGCTGGCTGAGGCGCAGGCCGGCGCGGCCGAGATCGAGCTGGAGATGGCCTGGGAATTCGCCCCGGACGAAGAGTTTGGCTTTGCCGAGCTGGCACGCGACTATTTCAGCGCCAACGCCACGCTGGGCCAGCAGGCCGCCATGCTGGTGCGCCTGTTCGAGGCGCCGCACTACTTCCGCCGGGCCGGCAAGGGCCGCTTCCGCAAGGCGCCGGCCGAGATCATCCAGCAGGCGCTGGCCGCCATCGAGAAGAAGAAGCTGCTGCAGCAGCAGATCGCCGACTGGGCCACCGCGCTGGGCCAGGGCGAATGCCCGCAGCCGATCCGCGAGCAGCTCTACAAGATCCTGTTCAAGCCCGACAAGAACGCGCCCGAGTACAAGGCCGTGGTGGACGCCTCGCGCGCCACCCAGACCGCGCCGCTGGAGCTGCTGCGCAAGGCCGGTGCCATCGACTCGGCCTACCAGTTCCACTGGAAGCGCTTCCTGTTCGAGAACTTCCCCAAGGGCACGGGCTTCCCCGCGCTCACGGCACCGGCGATTGCCGAGGACCTGCCGCTGGCCGAAGGCGTGCAGGCCTTCTCCATCGACGATTCGCAAACCACTGAAATCGACGATGCGCTGTCGGTGCAAGGCCTGGGCACGGGCACCGTCACGGTCGGCATCCACATTGCCGCGCCGGGGCTGGTGCTGGCGCCGGGCGACGCCATCGACCAGGTGGCGCGCCACCGGCTGTCTACCGTCTACATGCCGGGCCACAAGATCACCATGCTGCCCGACGACGTGGTGCAAAGCTACACGCTGGGCGCGGGCCAGGCCCGGCCGGCGGTGTCGCTGTACGTGACGCTGGACGAGGCCACGCTGGAGATCCGCGCCAGCGAGACCAAGATCGAGCGCGTACCCATCGCCGCCAACCTGCGCCATGACCAGCTCGACGACATCATTACCGAGCAATGGCTGACCGACGCCGACTTTAGAAGCCAAAACCCGCTCCAGCCCTTACCCGGCGCGGGGGACACGCTATCATTTTTATTCCGCCTGGCAAATGAGCTCAAGGCCCGGCGCGAAGTGGTGCGCGGCAAGCCCGAGAACTTCAACCGCCCGGACTACAACTTCCGCCTGATCGGCGCCGAGGGCGACGAGCCGCTTGGTACCGAGCAGGTGCAGATCACCACGCGCCGCCGTGGCGCGCCGCTGGATCTGATCGTGGCCGAGGCCATGATCCTGGCCAACAGCACCTGGGGCAGTTGGCTGGGCGAGCTGGGCGTGCCCGGCATCTACCGCAGCCAGGCCAGCCTGGCGCCCGGCGTCAAGGTGCGCATGGGCACCAAGGCGCTGCCGCATGCCGGCATTGGCGTGAAGAGCTACGCCTGGAGCACCTCGCCGCTACGCCGCTACACCGACCTGGTGAACCAGTGGCAGATCATTGCCGCCACGCGCCACGGCCGCACCGCCGCGCTGGCCGCGCCCTTCAAGCCCAAGGACGCCGAGCTGTTCTCGATCATCTCCGGCTTCGACGCCGCCTATGCGGCCTACAACGCGCACCAAGGCGGCATGGAGCGCTTCTGGACGCTGAAGTACCTGGAGCAGAACGGCATCACCGAGATCGAAGGCGCCGTGGTCAAGGACAACCTGCCCGGCGGCGGCGTGCTGGTGCGCGCCGACGGCCTGCCGCTGATGCTGCCGGTGTTTGGCGCGCAGAACCTGCCGCGCGGCGCCCGCGTGCGGGTGCGCCTGGGCGAGGTCGATGCCATTGCGCTCGACGTGCACGGCACCGTGGTCGAGCGGCTGGACGCCGAAGTCGCCACACCGGATGCCGGTGACGAAAGCGGCGAGGACGAAGACGACACCGTGGCCGGCCCGCTGGCCATCGCGGTCGATGTCAACGAGGCCGAGGCGCCATCCGCCACGGCTTCCTGAGGACTTCTGCCCTAGCCTGCCGTGAACCTTCGCGCCCTGTTCGCCTCGCTGTCCCCGCTGAAAATCGCGCTCGGCATCTCGGTGGCCGCGCACGCGGCGCTGCTGACGGTGCGCTTTGTCGACCCGGAGGCCTTCAACCGCGTGTTCCAGGACACGCCGCTGGAGGTGGTGCTGGTCAACGCCCGCTCCAACGAAGCGCCCGAGAAGGCCCAGGCCATCGCCCAGGCATCGCTGGCCGGCGGCGGTGAAGCGGCGGCAGGCCGCGCCACCTCGCCGCTGCCGTACTCGGCCTTCACCAGCATGGGCGAGAGCTTCGAAGAAACGCAGCGCCAGGTCGACACCATGCAAGAGCAGCAGATGCAGCTGCTGGCGCAGATCCGCCAGCAGATCGCCTCGCTGCCGCTGCCCGACCCGCGCCGCGCATCCGACTCGCCCGAGCGCCAGGCGCAGGAAGAGCGCCGGCGCCAACTCGTCAAGCTGCTGGCCGAGATAGAGCGCCGCATCAACGAAGAAAACGCCCGCCCGCGCAAGCGCTACGTCAGCCCTGCCACGCGCGAGGCCGTCTACGCCGTCTACTACGACCACCTGCGGCGCCGGGTGGAAGACCGCGGCACCACCCATTTCCCCGAGGCCGGCGGCAAGAAGCTCTATGGCGAGCTGACCATGGTCATCACCGTCAACCACGACGGCTCGGTGTTGTCCACCGAAGTGGTGCAGGGCTCGGGCAGCGCCCTGCTCGACCGCCGCGCAGAAGCCATCGCGCGCAGCGCCGGCCCGTTCGGCGCGTTCGACACCGCCATGCGCGCCAAGGCCGACCAGATCGCCGTGGTCTCGCGCTTCAAGTTCACCCGCGACGCCACCCTCGAAACCAATGTCCGTTGATTCCCCTATCGCCCGCGACCGCTACTGCGTGATCGGCAACCCCGTGGCCCACAGCCGCTCGCCCTGGATCCACGCGCGCTTTGCCGCGCTGACCGGCGAGGCCGTTGAGTACGACCGCCAACTGGTGCCGCTCGACGGCTTTGCCGACGGCATCCGCGCCTTCATGGCCGCAGGCGGGCGCGGCTGCAATGTCACCGTGCCCTTCAAGTTCGAGGCCGCCGCGCTGGCGCAGCAGCTGAGCGCGCGCGCCCAACTGGCCGGCGCGGCCAACACCCTGCGCTTCGACGCCGACGGCATCCACGCCGACAACACCGACGGCGCCGGCCTGGTGGCCGACATCGAGCGCAACGCCGGCGTGCCCATCCGCGGCCAGCGCCTGCTGCTGGTGGGCGCGGGCGGCGCCGCAGCCGGCGTGCTGGGCCCGCTGATCAGCGCCGGGCCCGCACGCGTGGTGCTGGCCAACCGCACCCATGCGCGTGCGCAGGAACTGGTGGCGCGCCACGCCGCCTGGGCGCGCAATGCCGGCGTGGCGCTGCAAGCCCTGGAGACCGCCGCGCTGGCCGAACCCTTCGACATCGTCGTCAACGCCACCGCCAGCAGCCTGGGTGGCGGCGGCATCCCGGTACCGGCGCAGGTGCTGCGCCCCGGCACGCTTGCCGTGGACATGATGTACGGCCCTGCGGCCCAGCCCTTTATTGACTGGGCGCAGCAGCATGGCGCCGTTGCGCGCGACGGCCTGGGCATGCTGGTGGAGCAGGCGGCCGAGTCCTTCCGCTTCTGGCGTGGCGTGCAGCCGCCCTCGACAGAGGTCCTTGCCGAGCTGCGCCCACTCGTATGAAAGCGGCCGCCCGCTGGCTCGGGCTGGCCGTCCTGGCGGCGCTGCTGCTGCAGCTGTTCTTTGTGGCGCGCATCGCGGCCATGGCCGTGCTGGCCCCGCAATCCACCGCCTTCCAGCGCTCGGAAGCCTGGCGCGCCGTGCACGACGGCCGGGCAGGCCGCTGGCAGCAGGCCTGGGTGCCCTATGCGCAACTGTCAGACAACCTCAAACGGGCCGTGATCGCCTCGGAAGACGCCGGCTTTGCCAGCCACGGCGGCGTCGACTGGGAAGCCATGCAGCAGGCCTGGCACAAGAACATCCGCGCCGAAGAGCGCGCCGCGCGCCGCGCCGAGCAGGCCCGCCCCGGCGCCACGCTGCGCGCCCCGCGCATCATGGGCGGCTCCACCATCACCCAGCAACTGGCCAAGAACCTGTTCCTGTCGGGCGAGCGCAACCTGCTGCGCAAGGCGCAAGAACTGGTGCTGGCGCAACTGCTGGAAGCCTTGCTCTCCAAGCAGCGCATATTGGAGATCTACCTCAACAGCGTGGAGTGGGGCGAAGGCATCTTCGGCGCCGAGGCCGCCGCACAGCGCTACTACGGCAAGCCCGCCGCGCGGCTCTCGCCCGGCGAAGCGGCGCGGCTGGCCGTGATGCTGCCGCGCCCCCGCTATTTCGAGAAGCTGCCCAACTCGGCCTACGTCGCCAGCCGCGCAGCGGTCATCGTGGCGCGCATGGGCGCGGTACAGTCGCCCTGAACAAGGAACCATACGCATGAAATCCGTCCGCCTTCTTGCTCTGCGCACCCTGCCCCTGGCCGCCCTGCTCACCGCCCTGCACCTGTCGCCGGCCTGGGCGTCGGAGTACGACGACGTAGACGCCCTCATGCGTGCCGGCAACAACACCGAGGCCCTGGCCAAGGCCAACGCATTTCTTGAGTCGCGGCCGCGCGATCCGCAGATGCGCTTCCTCAAGGGCACGCTGCAGAGCGAGCTGGGCCAGCGCGCCGAGGCCATCGCCACCCTCAAGCAACTGACCCAGGACTACCCCAGCCTAGCCGAACCCTTCAACAACCTGGCCGTGCTCCAGGCCGCCGACGGCCAATGGACCGGCGCCCTGGAATCCCTGGAGGCCGCCGTGCGCCTCAACCCCTCGTACACCACCGCCTACGAGAACCTGGGTAACGTCTATATGCAGTTGGCGCGCGCCTCCTATACCCGCGGCGCAGAGCTGGACCCCGCCAACGCCCCGCTGCGCGCCAAGGCCGAGCGCGCCAAGGCCATCGCTGACGCCACCGGCCCCGCCAAGCGCTGAACAGCGCGGCCCCTTCCAGGCGCCCTTGCAGCGCGGCCTGCAAGCCAAAACTATCAAATTGATAGCTTACAGCCCAGGCTGCGCCTGGGCTAATGGCACTTTTCGCTAGAAAAGTTGTAACTACTCACCCCCGTTCGCCCTGAGCCTGTCGAAGGGCTTGGTGATGCGTGGCAGGGCTTCGACAAGCTCAGCCCGAGCGGTGTGGGGGCTGAGCAGTTACGAAAAGTTCAGCGCAAACGCTGCGCAAGATCCCCAAGCTCCCGCGCGCAGCGGCCACCCGGCCATGCCGCGCCCGCTATCGCCCGCGAGTGGCGCGGTGCCCCAAACGCCCCTGATGTCACGTTTCATGCTCCATGGGAGGGGTAACAAGCGCCCGCCCCAAGCCAACGTAATGCCCTGTAATTCGCCCCCGGCCCATACGGAGCCTAGAGTGGTCAGCAACTTACTCACCGGCTGGAGATTTTCATGCCAGCCTTGTCGGGCGGTCTATTTAGAGAGTTTCCCTAGGGACTGCCAAGGAATTCAACTATTCAAGTAGAAGTTTCCCTGTCACCGTTACGCCCCATTATTCAAATGTTACCCGTAACACCGTAACAAGATTAAGCAAAAAGAGAGCACCGCAAAGCCAGTCCAGCGTTAGCAAGAAACCCAACGGGTATTGTGTGTTCCTTCATAACGGATAAATTTGGTTACCATGGATACACGCAGCGTGAAAGAATAGACATACCAACACAAGCACTTGCAGGCGATAGGTCGAGAAAGATATTCAGTCTTATTAACAACGGTAATCCGCAGGTTCCTAACCAATAAGTAGTCAGGGCGGGTGGGTATTGCAACTTTGTTTTATTAAGGAGTTCTCATGAGCACGTTTATCACTCGCTTCCTCCGTGACGAAGAAGGCGCTACTGCTATTGAGTATGGGCTTATTGCCGGGTTAATTGCAGTGGCTCTTGTGGCCACATTGGGAAATGTGAGAGAAGCGCTTGTGCGCGTATTCGAGGCCATCGCGGGCGCGCTCCCCGCAGCACCCGCAAGCTAATGCAAATAGCAGCGCGTGCATGCCTTCTGCTTCTGCTCCTGGCTGTCCTGGTCTGCGACTGGCGCGAACGCCGCGTTCCCAACCGCCTGCTGCTGGCCGGGGTCATTGCCGGGGCCATCGCCCTGGTGCCCGGGGTGCAACCCCTTGGCATAGGCCACTGGCAGGCGCTGGCGGGCATGGCGATCGGCTTCTGTGTACTGCTGCCCTTCTACCCGCTGGGGTGGATGGGCGCAGGAGACGTGAAGTTCGCCGGCGTGCTGGGCCTGTGGTTTGGCGTGCAGGCACTGCTGCCGATCTGGTGCCTGGCCAGTGTGCTGGCGGCGGTGCATGCGCTGGCCTGGCTGGTGCTGCAACGCTACCCCTTGCCGCCGGTGCTCTACCAGGCACTGGCGGGGCCGCCCGGGCCTGCGGCCATGCCGGCAGGCGACGACACGCCGCCCGCCGGCCCACGCCGCCGCTGCATCCCGTATGCAAGCTACCTTGCCATGGCCGCCCTGGTGGTCCTGGCTGTGCGTTGAAGACAACGCTGAAGACAAGTACGGAGCGCTGAACCCGCCGATCGAAGACAGACCGCCGTTCAACGCCTCGCCCAACCGGAGGATTCGACCATGAAGACGCCCCTGCGAGTGCTGACAACGGGTCACCGGTCTGGCAATGTCGTACAGCGTGGCGGCGTGGTCCTTGAGCTGGCACTGCTGTCCCCGGCCTGCCTGCTGGCGCTGTACGCCATCGTTACCTCCGTACTGACGCTGGCAGAGCAGCGCGCACTGCCCGGCAGCAGCCCGATAGCGCTGCGCACGCCCGATACCGGCACACGCGCCCTCACCCCATTCCAAGCCCAAGCCCAGGCGCCCTATGCCCGGGCCACCACCGCGCCCGGGCGCCCAGGCGCTGCTCAGCCGGTGCTGCTGGCCGACCATGCCGTGCAGCCGGTGGCCAGCCTGCCATGCGCTGACGCAGCCGCCACCTGCACCACGGCAGCCACAGGCTCCGGCGAACCGGCCATGCCGGGCCTGCCGGCACCGCAAGCAAGCATCCCCAGCGAGCTTTAGTACAGCGCCTCCCATTTCCACCGCCAACCACGCAGGACATTTGCCATGGGCCACCTCACCAAGATCGCCGCCATCCTCATGATCGTGATCGGACTGGCGCTGGGCGGCTATGCCTGGTTCCTGAGCCGCAACCCGGCGCCGCGCCCGCCAGTTGCGGCATCCAGCACACCAGCGGCACCCGCCACCGCGCTGCAGTCGGTGGTGGTAGCCAGCCGCGCAGTGCCTGCGGGCAAGACTCTGGAAGAAGCAGACCTGCGCGTGGAGCAACTGCCCATAGACCCCGCCGGCGCCTATCGCACCACGGCCGATGCGGTTGGCCGGGTGCCGGTGCTGGACCTGGGGCCCGGCACGCCGGTGCTGGCAACACAGCTCTCTATCGGCCTGGCCTTGCGCGTGGCCGAGGGCGAACGCGCCATTGCCGTCAAGGTGGACGAGACCAATGGCGTTGGCCACCGCATAGAGCCGGGCGACATGGTGGACGTGTTCTTCCTGCTCAAGCGCGACAACGGCGAGATCGACCGCAGCCAGGCGCGCCTGCTGCTCGCCAGGAAGCGGGTGCTGGCCTACGGCGGCGCCTCGCTGGACGGCCCCGACGAAGCCCCGGCAAACGGGAAAACCGCCGCGCCCCAACAGCAGCGCAACGCCCAGCCCCGTACCGCCGTGCTGGCCGTGCCGGTGGAAGACATAGACCGCCTGGTACTGGGAGAAGCCAGCGGCCGGCTGCTGCTGGCCCTGCGCAACCCCAAGGACGAAGCCCTGCCCGACCCTTCGCTGTTTGCCGAACTGCCCACCGCCCTGCAACCCACGGCCGCAAAGCCAGGCACGCCGCCGCGCGGCCCCTTGCAGGGCCTGGACCGGGCGCAGGCCGGCCTGGCCGTTGCCAGCCTGGTGGACGGCGGCGTGCAGCGCCCGGCCACGGTCGTGCGCGCGGCCGCCACACAGGTCACCACCCGCTCCTCGCCGCGCAAGGCGGCCACGCCCCCTGCCAGCGACCGCCTGTCCGTCGAACTCATTCGCGGCGACAAGCAAGAGCTTCTTCAGTATTGACTATGGAACACCCCCAGGCTGCGCGCTTCGCGTCTTCGCCTCCCCCCTCAAGGGGGCACATCCAGCGGCCCGGCAAAGCCGGTTCCGCGGATGTCTGCGCTTGGCCTGCTCCGCGGCCTTCTGTGCCATGAAGAACTGAGATACCCAAAAACTGCTGATCGAGGATCGCCATGACCCTTCGCCCACTTCCTGCCCTCTTGACCTCCCTGCTGCTGGGTCTGGCCAGCCCGGCCTGGCCTGCCGATGCGCCCATGGAAGCACTGGCCGTGCTGGTCGGCGCGCAGCAGGAGCGGGTGTTCGAGGCTGGTGTGGACCGGGTCGCCATTGCCGACGAGTCCGTGGCTGGCGTGGCCATCACGCGCAAGGGCCGCAACTCGCCGGCAGCGCGCCTGTTCATCACCGGCAAGGCGCCCGGCAGCACGACCGTGATGGTGTGGGAAAAGGGCGCGGCAGCGGCCCGCATCTATGCGGTGGACGTGCGCCGCCGCGTCGATGCGCTGGACGACGAACTGCCCGGCCTGCCCGAACACCGCCAGGCCCTGGAAGAAGCCGCCGCCGCGCGCGGCGACAAACCCCTGCTGCTGGACCGCACCCGCATCGGCGTGGCCAGCCATACCGTGCAGGTCGATGTCAGGGTGGTGGAATTCAGCAAGACCGTGCTGCAACAGGCCGGCCTGAACATCATGGGCACGGGGCCCAACAGCCACGGCTTCAACTTTGGCTCCTTCACGCCGTCCAGCCTCAGCAGTTTCACCATGGGCCCCGGCGGGGCGATCACCGCCACCTCGACATCGCCCTATGCGCAGGCCTTCAACCTGTTGCTGAATTTCGGCAAGGCCGGGATCGGCGTCAACCTGAGCCTGCTGGAGGGCAATGGCCTGGCGCGGGTACTGGCAGCGCCTACGCTGGTGGCGCTGTCGGGCCAGAGCGCCAGCTTTCTTGCGGGTGGCGAAATCCCGGTGCCGGTGCCGCAGGGCCTAGGCACGGTCAGCATCCGCTACAAGCCCTTTGGCATTGGCCTGACGCTCACGCCCACGGTGCTGTCTGACGAGCGCATCGTCCTCAAGGTGGCGCCAGAGGCCAGCGACCTCGACTACACCAATGCGGTCACGCTCAATGGCGTCTCGGTGCCGGCCATCACCACGCGCCGCGCCGACACCACGGTGGAGCTGGGCGACGGCGAAAGCTTTGCCATTGGCGGGCTGGTCAGCCGCACCACCATCTCCAATGTGGACAAGGTGCCCATGCTGGGCGACCTGCCCATCCTGGGGGCCTTCTTCAAGCGCCAGAACTACCAGCAGAAAGAGACCGAGCTGGTGATCATCGTCACCCCCCGGCTGGTCAAGCCCATGGCGCGCGGCACCAACCTGGATGGCATGCTGCCCGGGCGCGCAGAGCAAACCGCCACGCCGGGCTGGAGTTCTTACTTCGTGGGCAAGCCCACGCGGGATGCGCTCCCGGGTTTCTCGCGCTGACCGAAGGCCGTGCCTATGCAGATGTCGCCACCGCCTGCCGCCGCCCCTGTGGGCGCAGTGCATCTCTTTGTCTCGGATGAGGGCACGCACATTCGCTGGCTCTGCGACGCCATGGAAGGCCACGGCGCGGTGGAGCCGATATTGCCCAGCCCGCTGGTGCT
Source organism: Xylophilus sp. GW821-FHT01B05 (assembly GCA_038961845.1). Lineage (NCBI taxonomy): Bacteria > Pseudomonadati > Pseudomonadota > Betaproteobacteria > Burkholderiales > Xylophilus > Xylophilus sp. GW821-FHT01B05. Next base: position 1,052,456 of record CP152408.1, on the reverse strand, counting down.
GGTAGAGCGCCTGGCCACGTTGCGGCCACGGGCCGTGTTCCTCGACTTTGTAATGGCGCAGGCACAGCAGACCCCGGCGCTGCTGGAGCTGCTGCGGCGCGAGCAGCCAGACCTGCCCGTGATCGGCATAGGCCTGTCGACCCAGCCGGCCAGCATGCTGGCCGCCCTGCGCGCCGGCGTGGACGAGTTCATCGACATGGCCGGGCCGGCCACCGAGGTGCCGCAAACCCTGCGCATGCTCAGCGAGCGGCGCGGGGGCCGCAAAGGCGCCCCCCGCGACGGCATGCCTGCCACCAGCCTGGCGCTGGTGGGCGCGCGCGCCGGCCTGGGCACGACCACGCTGGCCACCCACCTTGCCGTGGCAGTGCAAGAGCTGCTGGACAAAAGGGCCGGCGCCGCCACACAAGCGCTGCGCGGCACCGTGCTGCTGGACCTGGGCATGCCCGAGCGCGACGGCCTGCTCTACCTCAACCTGAAGAGCGACTTCCACTTTGTCGATGGCGTGCAGAACCTGCAGCGCCTCGACCGCACGCTGCTGCAAACAGCCTTGGCCCAGCATGCCAGCGGCACATCGGTGCTGCCGCTGCCAGCCAAGCTGTCGCAGATACGCGAGATCTCGCTGGCCGACGCAGAGCTGCTGCTGCGCAAGCTTGGCGACTTCTACGCCGTGCGGATCGCCGACCTGGGCGGCTGCGCGGCGCCCGACTTCGTGGCGCAGGTGGCGCGCAGCGCAGGGCGGGTCTGGGTCGTCTGCGACCAGGGCATAGGCGCCATCGTCTCCACCGCCGCGCTGCTGGGGCGCCTGCGCGAAGCCGGCGTGGCCGACGACCGGCTGGCCTTGATCGTCAACCGCTTCGAGCCCGGCGCCGGCCTGCCGGCGCGGGACATCGCCGAGCGCCTGGGCGTAGGCCTGGTCCATGTGCTGCCGGCGCGCCCGCAGGTGCTGCTGGCAGCCGCCAGCCGGGGCGAGCTGCTGGTCCAGTCGCACCGCTCCGACCCCTATGCCCAGGCCGTTTTCGCGCTGGCCAAGAGCCTGCTGCCGACCTTGCCGGATGCCGCATCTCCCCAGCAGGGACACGGTTGGTCCACGCTCATGACCCAGATCACCGGCCGGTGGAAAGACCAGAGGAGAGACCGCCCATGACACCTGACCTTGAATTCGCGGACAACCGCAAGGCCTTTGCCGAGTCGCAGCAGTTCCAGGACATCAAGGCCCGGGCGCACGATCACCTGCTGACGCGCATAGAAGAGCTGGGGGCCGAGTTCGGCCGCTGGTCGCGCGCCGCCGTGGGCCAATTCGTGGCATTGGAGCTGGACAGCTTCGTGCGCCTGCAGCGCGTGCCGATCAACGAGGGCGAAACCCATCTGGTGGCCGAGGCGCTGACCAAGGAGCTGGCCGGTTTTGGCCCGCTGGAAGACCTGCTGCGCGACCCGGCGGTGGAAGACATCCTGATCAACGGGCACAAGCATGTCTATGTGTCGCGGCGCGGCATTCTGCAGCGCGAGACGCTGCGCTTTACCGACGACGAACACCTGCTGCGCATCGTGCGCCGCATCCTGGCGCCGATTGGCCGCCGCCTGGACGAATCCAACCCCATGGTGGATGCACGCCTGCCCGAGGGCGGGCGCATCAACGTGGTGATAGAGCCGCTGGTGCTCAATGGCCCTTCGGTATCGATCCGCAAATTTCGCAAGGACCCGCTGCGCCCGGCCGAGCTGGTGCAGTTGGGCACCATGGACGCGGCCATGTCGCAGCTGCTGGAGATGGCGGTGAAGGCACGCTGCAACATCCTGGTGAGTGGCGGCACCAGTTCGGGCAAGACCTCGCTGCTCAATGCGCTGGCGAGCTTCATTCCCGAGACAGAGCGGGTCATCACCATCGAGGACACGGCCGAACTCTCGCTGAACCACCCACATGTGGTGCGGCTGGAAAGCCGCCCCGGCGGCTTCGACGGCGCGGGCGTGATCTCTATCCGCGACCTGCTGCGCAACAGCCTGCGCATGCGGCCGGACCGCATCATCGTGGGTGAGGTGCGCGGCGCGGAAGTGATCGAGATGATGCAGGCCATGAACACCGGCCACGACGGCTCGATGGGCACCATCCACGCCAGTTCGCCGCGCGAATGCCTCTACCGGCTGGAGATGCTGGCCGGCTTTGCGGGCTACCAGGGCAGCGAGGTCAGCCTGCGCCGGCAGATCGCCAATGCGGTGGATTTCGTGCTGCAGATCGGGCGGCTGTCCAACGGGCAGCGCCGCATTGTCTCGGTCACCGAGATCACTGGCGTCAACGACAACATGGTGGCCATGCAGGAGCTGTACCGCCATGAGGTGACACACGGCCCGCAAGGCGAAGAACGCGAGCGCTGGGTGTCTCTGGGCATCGCGCCGCACGCACCCAAGCTGGCACGCTTCCGCCAGGCGCTACAGCGGCAGAACGGAGAACGCAATGCCTAGCATCCTGGTGTTCATGCTGGCACTGGCGCTGCTGCTGGGGGCGGGCGGCCTGCTGCTGTGGGGCGGCGCGCAAACGCGCCAGAGCCGCCAGCAGGCGGTGCAGCACCTGGAGCGCCAGCTGGATGTAGCCGCCACCGAACCCAGCCCGGCCTGGGGCGCCTGGGGCAACAACCCGCAAACCGAACGGGCCGGCGACGATGCAGAGCCCGCCTCGCGCTCGGCCCGCCGGGCCAGCATCGTGCTGCCCGGATGGCTGCTGGGCGTGGTGTCCGTGCGCGGGCTGTGCGTTGCGGCCGCCCTGCTGCTGCTGGTATGGGGTGGCGCGGCGGCCGTGGGCGGCCCGTTGGCGCTGGTCTTGAGCATTCCCGGCACCTTGCTGCTGACGACCTTCGTCATCTGGCGGCGGCTGCAGAAGATGCGCAAGAAGATCGTCGAGCAGTTGCCGGACTTCCTCGATGCCATGGTGCACCTGCTGACCGTGGGCAACTCGATCCATGCGGCCTACCAGTACGCGGCCCAGACCGCCAAGCCGCCGCTGCGGCTGCACCTGGACAACGTGGACCGCCGCGTGCGCGTAGGCGCCGACCTGGACCAGGCGCTGCTGCAGACCGCGCACCACACCCGCCTGGAAGAAATGCACATGCTGGCCGCCGTGCTGGGGCTGGGCACGCGCTACGGCGGCCGCGCCGACCAGTTGCTGGACCGCATGGCCCACTTCATGCGCGACCGCTCCCAGGCCGAGCACGAGCTGCTGGCGCTGTCGTCAGAAACGCGCCTGTCGGCTTGGGTGCTGGGCCTGCTGCCGGTGCTGGTGGGCTCGATGATCGTGACGCTCAATGCTGCCTACTTCCTGCACATGTGGAACGACCCCACCGGACAAATCCTGCTCTGGGCCGCGCTGGCCCTGCAGATACTGGGCGGCATCCTGCTCTACCGCCTGGCACGCCTGGAGTAATGGCCATGGACACCCAGAAACTCATCATGATCGGCGTGCTGCTGCTGGCCTGCGGGCTGCTGGTATTTGCCGGCTACCTGGTGGCCGGCGAGCTGCAGCGGCACCGCGCCAGCACGCGCATTGCCCATGCCATCGACGACCGCCTGCAGGCCGTGGACCCTGATCTATCGACCGACGCCACGCCGAGCCTGGGCATACGCGCCATCGACCGCGCCGAGGCCGCCCCTGAGCCCGACCTGGAACGGGGCCTGCCCCTGCATTGGCTGGACCACCGGCTGGGCCGCCTGCTGGTGGCCGACGAAGACCGCCAGTTGATAGAGCAGTGCGGCCTGCCCTCCGCCCGCACGCAGTTGCTGCTGCTCATCACCCGCGCCCTGCTCTGCTTCTTGCTGCCCGTGCTGGCCTGGGTGTTATGGCCGGCCATCACGGCCCTGGACATGGGATTTTTGATACTGGCCGTGCTGTTCTGCGTGGGCTTCATGCTGCCCAAGTGGCTGCTGGCACGCCGCGCCGCGCGACGGCGCGCGCGGGCCGCGCACGAGCTGCCGCTGTTCGTGGACCTGCTGCGCCTGTTGCAGGGCGTGGGCCTGAGCCTGGACCAGAGCCTGCATGTGATCGCCACCGAGTTCGTGCCCGTGCTCAAGGTGCTGGCGCCGGAGCTGGCCATTGCCAACCGCCACTACCAGCAGGGGCGGTCGCGCGAGCATTCGCTGCGGCGCTTTGGCCATTTGTACGGCAACGACAACCTGGCCAGCCTGGTGGCCATGATGGTGCAGTCTGACCGGCATGGCGGAGCGGTGCAGGAGCCACTGCGCCTGTTTGGCGAACGCCTGCGCGAGCGGCGCCAATCCGACATGAAGGAGCGCATCGGCCGCATCACGGTGAAGATGACCGGCGTGATGGTCGTCACCCTGCTGCCCTCTCTGATCATCATCACCGCGGGCCCCGGCTTCCTGGCCGTGATCCGCTCACTGGGAGCCATGGCGAAATGAAAACCTCCCCACGCACATTGGTGGCAGCGCCGGCGCGCGCAGCAGCCATTGCCACCACCGCCCTGCTGCTGGCCGCATGCAGCAGCAGCCCGCCCAACGGCTACGGTGTGGCAACACCGCCACCGCCGCGCATCACCGAGACGGCGGCCCCGACCGATGCCGCGCCGCACCGCGACAGCCAGGCCTCTTACCTGACGCTGGTGAGCCGCATGCAGCAGAACGGGCTCTGGTTTGCATCACTGGCCCATATCGACGCACTGGAGCAGCAATGGGGCGCATCGCCGGAGTCCCAGCGCCTGCGGGCCGACGCGCTGCGCCAGACCGGCCAGCTTGAGCAGAGCGAGAAGATCTACCTGCAATTGGCCGGCACGCCGCAGCAAACCGCGGCCTACCACGGGCGCGGCCTGCTGGCCGGCGCGCGTGGCGATTTCGCCCAGGCCGCAGACTTGCTGGAAGACGCCCGGCGCCAGACACCCACCGACGGCCTGCTGCTGAACGACCTGGGCTATGCCCAGATGCGGGCCGGCCGCTTGGAGGCCGCGCGCATGCCGCTGATGCAGGCGCAGCAACTGCTGCCGGAAAACCCCAAGGTACTGGGCAACATTGCGCTTTTGCTGCTGGCCGAAGACAAGCCCGCACTGGCACAGGCGCTGATGGACGAGAGCCGCCTGCCCAGTGAGACCCGCGCCGCCATTGCGCAAGAAGCCAAGAGCATGGGCCTGCATGCCGCCGCGCCGCCGCCCACTACCGCTACCGTCGCCGCCACCAGCCAGGAGACGCCGGAGCTCCCGGTCATCCACGAAGCCGCCGTCAGCGCCCCGCTGGTGCTGAAGACCTCGGGCTGGATGTCGGCCCGCATACGGAACACCCCATGACCGCCCGCCCCTTCGAAAGGAAAACCGCCATGACCTCCTTCCAACGGCTTGCATTCGGTGCCGCGCTGGCACTGGGCCTGGCAGCGCAATGCGCAGCGCAAGGCACCCCACCCGCCACGCAGGAAAGGCCCCCTGAAAGCGCGGTGGACGCGCCCCCCGTGGAAACCGCCACGGTCGTGCCCGCCGAACCCTGGGGCGTGCCCCTGCAGGCGGCCCCCGCCGCGCCCCTGCGCGTGGGTGACGCCACACGCACGCTGCTGGACATGCAGCGCGAGGGCAACTACGCATCCACCACCCGCCGACCGATAGCGGGCGACGTGGCAACGCTGAGCTATCAGCGCTACCTCGACAGCTTCAAGCTGCCGATCCCCGCAAATTTCACCGCGACCACAAGCGACACCGGCAAGCAGTAGCCGCCGTTGCACCAGAAGGAGGTGTGCCATGACCCGAACCCGTTCAACCCTTCCCCGTCACTGCCGGCGCCGGCTGCGCGGCGCGACGGCGATCGAGTTCGCGATCATCTTTCCGGTCTTCTTCCTGATCTTCTACGCGATCGTTACGTATGCGCTGATCATGGTCGCGCAGCAATCATTGACCTTGGCGGCCTCTGAGGGGGCGCGGGCGATGCTGCGTTATCAAACCTCACTGCCAGCCCGTCAGACGACTGCCTGCAATGTTGCCCAGGCGTCGCTTACTTGGCTTCCGCAGACGCCCCTCTGCCCCACTCCGACGCTGGTAACCAGCCAGGCATCTTGTACTGTGGCCGGGTACGCCTGCTACTCGGTAGTCGTGACCTACAACTATGCGGCCGCACCCCTGGTACCACCGCTGCTGGGCCCGCTGCTGAGCCTTCCAACCCCTGCCACGCTGACCGGAAGAGCAGTGGTGTACCTGAAGACAACGGCATCATGAAACGCCGATCTTCGCTGCGCCCCCCCCGGTCTGCCACACGTCAGCGCGGCTCCGCTGCCGTGCTGGGCGCCCTCTGGATCACGGTGGCCTTGATCTGCCTGATGAGCATCGATATCGGCAACATCTTCTGGCAGCGCCGCGAAGCGCAGCGCGTAGCCGACATGGCCGCGCTGGCGGGGGCTCAAAGAGTTCTGCAGAGTTGCCCAACGGCACAGCAGACCTCCCGCGAAAGTGCACTGCTCAATGCGCGTACTCCAACGCAGGCGTTCGCCATCACGGAAGGCCCAGACTGCGGCGTGTGGTCCGCGACAGCCAACAGTAGCGGAGATCGATTCACCGCGACCACAACCAATCCCAATGCAGTGCGCGTCACGGTATCGCGCACGGTGCCGTACTGGTTTGTCTTCAGCACGAACAGCGCATCCCGCGTCATCAGCGCCACGGCAACGGCCAAGATAAATACGCCGCTTGCGGCGCTGAGCATCCGCAATACGCTGCTCACGGTCGATGCCTCCAGGTCCAGTCTTCTCAATGCCGTCATTGGCGGCATGCTCGGGGGTAGCCTGAACTTGGGGATTGCCGGCTGGCAGGGGCTGGTAGACGCCAACATCAACCTCCTCAACTATCTGGATGCGCTCAATATCGAGCTGGGTTTGCAGGCAGGGAACTACGACCAACTGCTAGGAACCCAGGTCTCGCTGGGCCAACTGATCAATGCTGCGATCACCGCCCTGCCCCAGGGCGGTAACACAGCACAGATCACGGCCGCAGCGCTGAGTGGACTGCTGGCAATCAGCGCAGCAGTCCCGACCCTGGACGTAACACTGGGCGAACTGCTGAACCTCCAGACCGGCACCACCTCTGCTGGCCTCAACGCAGGCGTACAGGTGCTGCAACTGGTGCAGGCCATTGCAGAGATCGCCAACTCAAAAAATGCCGTGGCGATAGAGGTCCCGATCTCCCTGCTGGGACTGGCGAACATCAATCTCGCGGTAAAGGTCATCGAGCCGGCCCAGTTCAGTTCCGTCGGCAACCCTGTGCTGGCCGAGGCCGCGCCCTTAGGAGACAACAAGATCTATATCAGTACGGCTCAGGTCAGGACATTGATCTCGGTTGAGCTTCCCGCACTCGACGGAGTGACGGGGCTGTTAGGTGCCGTTACCAATCTACTTTCACCAGTCACCACTTTGCTAAACAGCCTTTTGAGCCTCAACCTCAGCGTGCTGGGCGACGTACTCTCCTGCGTGCTGGCCTGCACGAAGAACGTGACCGACATCGACATCCTCCCGCCCCCCGTCAAGCTCGATATCAGTTTGGACGCGGGGAACGCCGGCGTATGGGTCACCGGACATAGCTGCGTGACGAACAATAAATCGCTGATTACTCAGACCCGAACAGCTCTTGCTGATCTGCGGATAGGCAAGCTAGGCGACACCTGGGCTGCAACGAAAGCGGTTGCATTCGCCACAAAAGCTCCACCGCAAGCCGCACCAGTTCCAGTGCTCGACATTGGTGAAATGTCTTGCACGCGCATCCTGCTGGGCTTGATCCCGGTGAAGTGCGACGAGGCAAACCGCAAGGCGTACTACGGCGGCGGGCTGGCCCTCCAGGCCCAGATACCGGTTGTTGCCCAGACAAACCCGTTGACATTCACCAATCCGAACAACGTCGGACAGCCCTGGATGCCCGCCGACTATCAAGCGGTCCCTGGCGCAACCAATATTGTTTCCACCGTCAGCAGCACCCTCCAAGGTCTCAACATCCTCAAGGCAATCCCCGCACAAGGCAGTGCAAATGGCGGACTGGCGAACGTTCTTACGGCACTGACCAATACCCTGAGTGGCGTCATCAGCCTATTGCAAGGCGTCGTCTCAGGCCTGCTTTCCCCTCTGCTGGACCCGCTCTTGAACACCCTGCTGGGCAATGTGTTGGGCATCGGCCTATCCAACGCCGAAGTCGGTGGCCAGCTAACGTGCGACACCGATGCGGAGCTTGTCCAATAACGCCCACTTCCCACAGAAGAGCGCCCCCATTCCATCCTCTGCCAAAGACTACAGATTCCACGCCATGCGTACCCAAGACCACTTCGAAGACCTCGACCTCTATGTCTGGGAGGGCAAGGCCGACATCCAGGAGCGCATTGCGCGCTGCATGTCGAGCTTCGAGGTGGATGTGATCCGTGCGGATGGCCTGCCGCTGCCTGGCGACCGCGACGCCCACCGTGCTGCGGTGGCGATCATCAGCGTGTCCATGATCGACAGCGGCGGCATGCCGCCTTCGGCGGAGGTGCTGCAGGGCATGCCGGTGATCTGGGTGGGTGCGGCGTCGCGCGACCGGCAGCCGCACAGCTACCCGCCGGAGTACCTGCATGTGCTGCCCTTTGACTTCACCTGCGCAGAGCTGCGCACGATGGTGGTCAAGCTGGTGCGGCAGGTGCGCGCGCATGGCGCGACCATCCAGCAGCCCGGCGCGCTGATTGCCAATTCAGACTGCATGCAGGCGCTGCTGACCGAGGTCACCGCCTTTGCGGATTGCGACCACAACGTGCTGGTGCGCGGCGAGACCGGCGTGGGCAAGGAGCGCATTGCGCAGAACCTGCACCTGGGCCACAGCCGCTACGGGCGCGGGCCTTTTGTGGCGGTGAACTGCGGCGCGATCCCGGATGGCCTGTTCGAGTCGCTGTTCTTTGGCCATGCCAAGGGCTCTTTCACCGGCGCCGCGTATGCGCACAAGGGCTACTTCGAGCAGGCCACCAATGGCACGCTGTTCCTGGACGAGATTGGCGACCTGCCGCGCTACCAGCAAGTGAAGCTGCTGCGCGTGCTGGAGGACAACGCGGTGATGCGGCTGGGCTCGACCTCGCCGGTGAAGCTGGATTTCCGGCTGGTGGCGGCGACCAACCGCGACCTGCGCGAGATGGTCAACAGCGGCGACTTCCGCGCCGACCTGTTCTACCGCCTGGCGGTGATCGAGCTGCACGTACCCAGCCTGGAAGAGCGCGGGGTGATCGACAAGATCGCGATCTTCAAGGCCATCCTCAACTCGGTGCTGGGTGAAGAGCAGAAGTCCCTGCAAGAGATCCCCTACTGGCTGACCGATGCAATATCGGGCATGTACTTCCCGGGCAACGTGCGGCAGTTGCGCAACCTGGCCGAGCGGGTGGGCGTGATCGTGCGGCAGATGGGCGTCTGGGACCAGGTGCTGATCCAGCGGGCGCTGCAGCTCATGCGCGGCGTGGCCCCCACCCCCGCAGAGACCGAGCGGGCCGAGCAGCAGGGCGACCGCCGGCGCTGGAACGGCAACGAGCGCAACCGCATCATTGCCGCGCTGGAGAACAACGACTGGCGCCGCCAGGACACAGCCCACGAGCTGGGCATCAGCCGCAAGGTGCTGTGGGAGAAGATGCGCAAGTACCAGATCCTGGACGGCGAGCCAGGGATTCCGGAAGAGTCTTGAGGGTAAACCGCGCTGGTCGCCACAACTATCAAATAGATAGCTACAAGCCCAGGCAGGACCTGGGCTAGAGGCACTTTTCACAAAAAATACTCCCCGCAAACCCGGCCATTGCCGAGGGCCCTGCCCCCGCCCGCAGCTACAGCGGCCTGATCTCTCCGGCCGGGCGCAGGGCTATGCCGGTGTCGTCGGTGCCGGCGTCGGGGCTGGCCATGCAGGGGGCGCGCTGCGCGATGCAGAGCGTGCCGTCCAGGCCGTCGCCGGCCAGCACGGGCCGGGCGGCGCCGGTGAATACGGTGTCGATCCAGCCGTTGTCGCCGTCGCGCGCCACCATGAGCCGGCCGGTGGCGCGTGCCAGCCTAAGCTCGGTGATGCGCAGGTCGTACACGGCGTCGACGTAGTCTTGCAGCAGCGTGTAGTAGTCCACCTGCGCGTCGAGCACGCGCGGCAGTGTCTCGCGGCCGAACTCCAGCAGGCGCCAGCGGCCGCGGAAGGCGGCGCCGGATTCTGCGACGGCCTCGCGCAGTTCGCGTTCGCGCTCGCGGCCGGAGTTGGTGCGGTCCCAAGAGGCGCCGGTGAGCTCGATCAGGTTGCGGCGCGCGGCCTCGAACTTGGCTTGCTGGTTGTCTACCTCGGCCAGCGCAGAGCGGATGCGCAACTGGGCGTCAAAGCCGTTGCCGAAGTTCCAGTTGAGTTCCACGCCCACCCGCGTCGGCTGCGTGACCAGGATGCCGCGCGGGTCGTGGGTGCGGCCGTAGACGGCTTCCAGCGTGGGAAAGCGCGAGGCCTCCTGGTACTCAACCTGCGCCCGGGCCCGGGCGATCTGGTCGCGCGCCTCGGCCAGCTCGGTGCTGCCGTCTTCGGCGGTGCGCAGTGCGGCCTCGCGCGTGGCGCGCAGCCACTGCTCGGGCGCCGCCAGCGTGGGCAGGAAGTCGGTCTTGGGCGAGAAGCGAAAGTAGGTCTCGAACTTGCCGCTGGCGTCAGAGCGCTGGGCCTCGAACTCTTGTTGCCGCGCACGCACGCTAGCGCGGCGCGAGGCGGCCATGCGCAGGTCGTTCTGGCCGGTGGCCCCCAAGTCGACGCGCCGCTGCTCTATGCGCAGCAGATCGCTGAGCACTTCGCCCGAGCGCTCGGCGACACGCGCCTTCAGGTCGTAGCGCTGGACCTGCAGGTAGGCGGTGAAGGCATCGAGCACGACCTTCTGCACCGTGGATTTGAGGGCTTCGCGCTGGGCCTCGGTCTGGGCCTCGGCAACCCTGGTGCGCGAGGACATGCCGCCGCCGTCGATGAGTGCCATGCGCACGTCGGCACTGAAGACGGAATACGACTGCGAGCTGCCACTGACCGTACCCACATTGGAGTTGCCGGCTGAGGTGCCGACCTTCAGGCGTGGGTAGCGCGCGGTCTTGGTGGCGTCCAGCTCATAGCCGCTGGTGGAGACGGCCGCCTGTGCGCTCAGTACCTCGGGGTGGTCTTGCGCCAGCCAGAGCAGGGCCAGCTTGACCCGGTCGATGGAGGCGACGGCGCCCAGCGACTGCGGCGAGAGCCGGGGCGTTGGCAGCAGTGGCGGCTCGGCATGCGCGATGCCTGCGGCCAGGCTGGCCATGAGGGCGCAAAGGCGAGAAGGAATACAGCTGGCTCCACCGCGCATCATGGCTCCCGGAAGGCTTCGCGTTGCAACTTGAGCACTGGCCGCAACATGTGCCAGATGAAGGGGTCTGAGCCGACCTTGAGGTCGATCTCGGCCTCCATGCCGGCGGTGATGCGGTTCTCGGGCCGGCCGACATAGGCTTGCGCGGTGCTCACCAGTACCCGGTAGTAGGTGGCCGAGTTGGGCACCGAAGCGTCGCGGTCTGCGTCGGCCGCCACCAGGGTGACATGGCCATCGACCGCGCCGTAGCGCAGGAAGTCGTAGGCCGATATCTTGACCCGCGCCGGCTGGCCGACAGTGACAAAGCCACGGTCGTTGGGGCTCAGCTTGGCTTCGATCATGATCTGCTCTTCGTCGGGCACGATCTCCATGATGGGCTCGCCGGGCTTGACCACCCAGCCCGAGCTGGAGTTGCGCAGGCCTTTGACGATGCCGTCGGACGGCGCCTTGACCTCGGTGCGCGAGCGCTGGGTGCGGGCGCGCGAGAGGTCTTCGTTGACGCTGGCGAGCTGGCGCTCCAGGGCCGACAGCTCGTCTGATGCGCGGCGCCGGTAGCGGCCCTCGGCCTCGGCCGACTTGGCGCTGGCCTCGGTGATGGCAGCGGCGGCAGACACCACGCCCTGGCGCGCCACGGCGAGGTCGCTGCGCACTGATTCCATCTGGCGGCGTTTCTCCAGCACCTCGATCTGGCCCACCAGTTTCTCGCTGAGCAGTTGCTCGGATATCTGCATTTCACGCTCGTAGAGCGCCAGGCGCTCTTGCAGGCCCAGCACCTTGGTCTGCTGCTCGATCTGGCGGCTGCGCGCCTGCTCGTAGGCAGATGTGGTGCCCGCCATCACGCCGCGCTGTTCCAGCGAGCGGGCTTCGTAGGCGCCGCGCTCGGCAGCAATCACGGCCTCGTCGGTGCCAACGGGGAAGACCGAGCGCGAGAGCGGCCGGCCCAGGCTCTCTGCCGTGAGCCGGCTGCGCGTGGCCAGCAGGGCGGCGTGGCGCGCGGTGAGTTCTTCAAGGTTGAGGCCGGTGCCGCCCAGGTCGATTTCCACCAGGGTCTGGCCACGGCGCACGCGGTCGCCTTCCTTGACCAGCACGGCGTTGACGATGCCGCCTTCCAGATGCTGGACGCTCTTCACACGGTCAGAGGGGATGACACGGCCTGGCGACACCACCACGCTCTCTACCGGGTACAGCAGGCCGATCAGCGCCAGCAGCGCCACGCCACCCCACATCAGCCAGGGGCCGCGCGTTTGCCACAGGCGATGCAGGAAGGAGCCCGTGGCGGGCGCAGGCCCCGCTGCTTCACCGGGACGCAGCACGCCAGGCAGGTCCACCGGTCGCCCCGGAGGCGGTGAAGCAAGCGCATCAGCCATGGAAGGTCCTTTCGTTGACGGCGCGCGGCACGGCGACCGCAGGCTCGGCTTCGGGCTCGGGGGCTTCGGTCACCGGTGCCGCCGACGCCGGCACGGCCGGTGCCTTGACGCCAAAGAGGCGCGGCACCATGACCGCAGGCGTGCCCTGCTCTACATCCCCGTTCCCGGTTACATGGTAGACGCGCTGGGCCATTGACACAATGCGTAACGAATGGGTGACGACCACGACCGTGCGGTAGCGCGCGACGGCGGCCAGCGCGGCCAGCAGGCCCGATTCGCTCTGGAAGTCGAGGTCGTTGCTGGGCTCATCGAGCAGCAGCACCGAGGGGCTGCGCAGGAACAGTTGCGCGAGCGCAAGCTTGCGGCGCTCACCGACCGACAGGCCGGCGCCGCCTTCGCCCACCACGGTGCGATAACCCGCAGGCAGGCGCGAGATGAATTCGTGCGCGCCGGAGAGCCGGCAGGCGGCAACGATCTGCTCGTCGTTCTGCTGCGGCGCAGCGCGGCGCAGGGCCTCGATCAGCTCGCCGCCGAACCAGTAGACCTCCTGGGACAGGGTGCTGATCCACTCGGCCAGTTCCTCGCGCGAGAACTGGGCGATGTCGTACTCATCGAGCCGCACCTTGCCTTGGTCGGGCGTGTAGAGGCCGCCGATCAGCCGGGCCAGCGTCGACTTGCCCGAGCCGTTGCGCCCGACGATGGCGTGCAGGCCGCCGGGGCCCATTTCCAGGTCGACTTCCTTCAGCACCGGGTGCGGCGCGCCGGCATAGTGGAAGCCCACGCCTTCGAGCCGGACATGGCCCTTGGGCTGCGGCAGCTTCACACCGGTGGGCTCGCGCTCGAGCGGCTCTTGCAGCACCTTCTCGAGGCGGCTGGCGGCTTCCGAGGCGGCTGCCAGCGCACGCCAGTTGGAGGCCAGCCCGGCCACGGGCGACAAGGCCTTGGCGGCCAGCATGTTGGCCGCGATCATGCTGCCGACCGTCATCCACTGCTCAAGTACGGCGACGGCGCCGACCGACAGGACCACGACGGAGAACACCGTGAGCAGCACCGTGGCGGATTCCCGGGCGCGCTCGATCTGGCCGTTCTTGCGAAAGCTCTCGGCCAGCCAGATGTCGTAGGTTTCGCGCCAGACGCGCACCGTGGGCTCGTCATGGGCGAGCGTCTTCAGGGTTTCGCGGGCGCGGCAGATTTCCGCAGTGGTGCGGTCCAGGTCGCGGCCACGGCCGGTTTCCTCGACCCGGCCGGCGCGCACTTCGTCGGCCCACCACCACGCCAGGAAGGTCAGCACGCCCATGAAGGCCAGCACCACCGGCAGCACGGGCAAGGCCACGATGCCGATCAGCACCAGCGCGAAGAAGGCCATGGGCAAGTCGAAGATGGACAGCATCAGCCCGCCGGTGACCGTGCCACGCACCGCCCCGACATCGCGGAACAGCGCAAACCAGGCCGAGGCGGGGCGCGCCTCAAGCATGCGCAGTGGCCGCTTGAGCATGGACTGCATCAGCGCGTTGGACACGCCATGGTCAATGGTGGCGCCCGCGTCGCGCAGGCGGCGGGAGCGGCGGGTGCGCATCCAGAACTCGGTCGCCAGCACGCAGAAGATGCCGGCGATCATGGCCGCCAGGGTGGCAAAGCCGCTGCGGTAGATGACGCGCTCGTAGATCTGCAGCGTGAAGATCGCCGGCAGCAGGCCGAAGATGCTGATGGGCACCGACCACCAGGCCGCGCGCACCAGCGTCGGGTAGGCGGTGCGGAACGCTACGCCCACCGCATCACCGCAAGCGCCGGACTCGGGCGGCGCTGGACGGTCCGCCACGAGCTGTCGGGGAAGCAGGAATTTGATCATGGCGTGGCTCCTCTGGGAGGGATTGCGGTGGATTCCGCAGACAGGTTCTGACGGGCGCATACGGACGCCATGCGCGGTCCGATGAGGTCCTTCAGATCGTGGAATTCCGGTGGCTCGGCGGCATGGGTCATGACGACGACCTGATGACCTGCGGCCATCAAGGCGCGCGCGAACTTCTCTTGCAGCGCGAAGGGCGTGTTGCGGTCGTCACGGTTGCCGATCACCAAGATCTGGCGCGCCGGGTCTTTGGCCACGCCGTCGATGTGGTCCAGCGGGTCGTAGAAATTGGTGCTGCCGGTGGTGTCGGTGCGGCCACCGCGCGAGCGGCCCAGCATGCGGGCGCGCTCCAGCAGCGAGTAGGCGCCCGAGGTCAGCACGGCACAGGCCACGCCAGTGCGGCCGTGCGTCAATATCGAGGCGGCCACCGTGGCGCCGCCGCTGTGCCCGAGCAGCACGACGCGGCCAATGCCCTGGCGCTCCATGAGCGCGGTGACGGCGGCGTCCATCGCCAGTGCCTCGGACTCCTGCCGGCGGGCGCGGTGGTCGCCCGAGGAGCCATAGGTGCCGGGCCGCGCGACAAACACCCAGGGCACGCCGGCGCGCTCGTAGCTGCGCTGGGCATCGCGCAGCCGCGCGGCGATGGTGTTGCCGGGTATCTGCGTGGGCGGCAGGTCCATCAGGTCGTCCCGATCGCCCGAGAACTGCACGATGACCACTGGCGCCTGCTGCAGGCCCTCGCTGGCGAAATAGCGGATGCAGGCCGGCCCGCTGCGGCTTTGCACCCACAGGTAGGTCGGGCTGTCGGGGCAGGTGGCGCGATTGGCCGGGCGGTTCCACTCCAGCGTATCCGTGGCCACCTCTGCCGGCGGCATGCTGCGCTGGGCAAAGGCAACACAGGTGAGCGCCAGCAGTGCAGAGAACAGTGTGCTGCGGCGCATGGCGCGGGTCTTTCAGAGCCTCTGCAAGAGGCCGGCGATCTCGCCAAAGTCGGAATCCACGCGGTCGCCCTTGACCAGCACCAGGTCACCGTCGCGGATGAAGTCGTCGACGTAGCGCACCAGGTCAGGCGCGGTATCGAAGTGCGGGCCCAGGGTTTCGGCCGGCATTTCTTCGCGCAGCCAGCGCATTTCGGCGCCGTGCGTCACCAGGTGCTGGATGCCGCCATCCAGCAGGGGCCGCGCCAGCCCGCGGTGCAGCGCCGCTGCGTCGTCGCCCAGGTTGACGATGCGGCCCAGGATGGCGATCTTGCGGTTGACCCGCTGGCCAAAGTGTTCTTCGTACTGCCGGGCGTAGTCGATGGCATTGCGCATGGACAGCACTTCTGCGTTCCAGCTGTCGTCGATCACGGTGGCGTGCACGCCTTTGCGCGTGCAGACCTCCAGCCGCTCCAGCACCGAAGGCGGTGTGTGTACCAGTGCCATGCGCGCGCAGGCGGCTGCGGCGTCGTAGCCCATGGCATGGGCAGCGGCCAGCGCCAGGGCGGAATTGCGCACCATGGCCATGGAGGGCACCGGCAGTTCATAGGCCAGCGTGCGCCCCTGCAGCGACAGCCGCACGTGGTAGCCCTGGCCTTGCGACTGCACCTCGAGCAGGCGTACCGAGGCCTGCGGTGAGCTGCCGACCACCAGTATCTGGCCGGCGGTGCGCTGCGCTGCGCGCTTGACGGCGTCGAAGTACGGGATGTGCTCGCCGAAGACCGCCGTACCGCCCGGCTCAAGCCCCAGGAAGATGCGGGACTTGAATTCTGCGGTGCGCTGCAGCGTAGCGGCCGCGCCGGTCTGCGACAGATCGACCTCGGTCAGGATGGCGACGTGCGGCCGCGCCTGCAGCGATATGGGCCCGGCGTTCATCCACAGGGAGCTCTGCGCCATCTCGAGAATGCAGGCGTCGTCGTCTGCGGCCAGGCTGGCCAGCATGGCTGGCACGCCGACACGGGAGTTGTAGTTGTCGATGGTCGATAGCACCCTGGCACGCTCCGGCAGGATGGTGCGCAATATGGCCACGGTGGAGGACTTGCCCGCCGTGCCGGTGACGGCCGCGACCTTGCCGCGGAAGCGCTCGCGCGCGGTCAGGCCGAGCGCGATCATGGCGGTGATCGGGTCTTCTACCTGCAGCAGCGGGAAGCGGGCATCGAGCCCTTCCACCGGCCGCGCGACGATGGCGCCTGCCAGTTGGTCCTGCAGCCGGATCAGGTCGCGGTGCCGGTCCCAGGTCAGCGCCTTGGGGTGGCGGTAGGCCTCATGCGCGGCCAGCGTGCGGTAGTCGGAGGCCACGAACAGGGTCGGGCCGGGCAGCATGGCAATGTGCGAGGGGCCGCGCACCACGGAGCGCACATACCAGTCTTCCGGGGGCTGCACCAGCCAGCGGCCACCTGTTGCCTGCTGCAGTTGCGCGGCGGTCCAGGTGTGGCCGGGCGGCTCGCTGCGTGCCTGCGCCGGCATGGCGGCGGCGGCCGGTGCTGGCACGCGCAGGCCGTACCACAGCGGCAGCAGCACCGGCGTGGCGCTTACGCCCTCACCCAGCACCCGCACCTCCAGCCGCAGCACGTCGCTCTCCAGCCGCGAGGCCGGCGGCGGACGCAGGCCGTAGCGGTCGCGGTAGACCACGCCGGGCTCCCAGCGGCTGGTGGGCCACATCCAGTCGCAGGGGTCGTGGTCCATGCCCTCGCCCCAGGCCGGCATGCTGCGGCTGCGCGCGGGTATGGCACGGAACTGCAGGCGCAGGTCCTGCGGCAGCGCGGTATCCGACGACCAGAAGGATTCGATCCAGAGCATCTCGCGCCGCTTGAGCTGCTCGGGCGAGCAGCGCAGCCCGAGCAGCCGCAGCGGCCCGACCTGCACCGGGGTGATGCGCGCGTCTTCCGGGACTTCTGCGGCCTGCCACTGCGCGCGCACTGTGCGGCACGGCGGCGGCTGCAGCGCGGCGCGGCGCAGCGCCATGGGCGGAATGCAGACTGGCGCCGGCCCGACGGTGATCGGCACCGGCCGGGCCGGCGGCGTCAGGGCAACAGCGCAGCGGCCACCGGGCAGCAGCGACACCACGGTTCCCAATGCCAGGCACTTGCCGGCAAAGTCGGATGCGGCGTCCCTGGCCCGTTCCCCGTCCAGGGACTGGCTGAAGCCATAGCCCACGCCGATGGGCGTGAAGATCACGTTCTCGACCCCTTGCGGCGTGAGTTCCAGCGTGAACACGCCGCCGTCGGCCAGGCCGGTGCGCACGGCGTCGAACAGCAGGTCTCCGGCGTCGTACAGGATGGGCCGGCTGCGGTAGATCTCTATGCCCTGCAGCACGTGCGCCGAGGCGCCCAGCACCGCGTCGGCGCCAGCGTCGATGATGGCGTGCCCCAGCGCCACGGTCTGCGCGTTGGGCGCCGCGGCCAGGTTGGCGCCCCAATGGACGGCCACCAGCACCACATGGGCCTGGCGCCGCGCGGCCGCGATCCGCGGTGCCAACGCCTTGTGCCATGCGGCGGGGTCTTCGGGCGCCAGCCAGGCGGTGCCGGCGTGGTCCTGGTCCGCCGCGAACTGGGGCTGGGTGGCATCGAGCGAGAACACGGCGACGCGCACGCCCGCGGCCACGCGCACCACCGGCGCGCAGGCCTCGTCCCACGAGCTGCCGCTGCCCGCTTGCGCGATGCCGGCGGCGGCCAGCAGCGTGCGCTGCTCCATCAGGGCCTGTGGCCCGTAGTCGCCGCTGTGGTTGTTGGCAGTGGTCACGACGTCGATGGCGGCTTCTGTCAGTACGGCCAGCATCTCGGGGCGCGCCCGGTAGTAGTAGGGACCGCCCTCGCCCTTGTCCGCGCCCTGTTCGCCCTCTGTGGCGACCACGCATTCGAGGTTGACGATGCGCATGTCGGCCTCGCGCAGCACGGCAAGATGGCCCAGCATCTGGCGGGCGCCGCCGAGTTCGCGCAGGCGGAAATGCAGGCGCCGGCCCAGGTTGACGTCGCCACCCCAGACCACGCGCGCACGCGCCGGCACGTCAAGCGCCGGGCGCGACGCAATGGCCGCGTCCAGCACCTGCTGCTGTGCCGGTTGTGATTGCGACTGCAGGAAGCGGCCGTAGGCCGCCAGCCCGGAGATGTGATGCTCGACGTCGTCGATGCGCACCCGGAAGGCGTGGTGGCGAATGAAGAAGGAGCCGACGACGCGTGACGGCTTGTCGAAGTACATCGCCACTTCGGGCCAGAAGAAGCCGTTGAGCAGGCAGTTGGCCCGGTGGTGCAGCGCCCGCAGGAACTTCTCCATGTCCAGGCCGGCCAGAACGTGCTGCAGGGCCGGCATGCTGCCCAGCCGCGCAATCATTTTCTGGGCAGCCATCATCAGCTCCAGCAGCGTGGGGAAGGTGGTCTGCCGCGCCAGCACGAAGTCCAGGTGGTCAGCCACGTTCTGGATGCCGAAGCGGAAATAACGTTCCTCTGGACGGTACATGGTCAGTTCGTTGACGCAGTAGCTCAGCCAGTGATCATGCGCGCGCCAGTGCTCCTTGGCAATGAAGTAGTCAAACGCCCGCTCCACCGCCGACAGCCAGCGCGGGTCATGCGTCAGGCCATAGAGGCGCATCAGCCCGAACGCGGCCTCGCCGTCGTAGTAGATGATGCGGAATTCCTGCTTCACCGACAGGTCGCCAGCGTTCAGCACGTGGACGAACCCCCCGGTCGTCGGGTCCTGCATGTGCAGCATGCCGACGGCCAATTGCTCCAGCAGCGGCAGGTAGCGCCGCGTGCCCGTGGCTTCGCAGTAGCGGGCCAGGGCGAATACGCAGGAGGCGTTGCCGCCGAGCTTTATCTCGTCGCCCACGTCGATCAGGAACGCGGCACTTTGGCCATCGGGCAGGGTGCGTACCTGTATCAGCGTCTCGACCAGATAGGCCAGCGCACGTTCGATGGCGTCGAGCAGTTCCTGGTCACGCGTCAGCTCCCAGGCCTCGACCATGGAATAGACGGAGCTGGCATGGCGCAGGCTGTTGTAGCCTGATATGGGCCGGCCGAAGCAGGGAAACCAGCCATAGGTGAAACGCCCTTGCGGCAGCACCTGCCGCGCCAGGTAGCGTGCGCCGCTCTCCACCAGCCCATGGGCGTCCTGCGCCGTCATGGCTGCAGCCATGCGCCGGCCCGCTCCCAGCCCGGTGCCAACGAGGCGCACCGCCGCATGGTCCTGCGGCCCGCAGTACACGCTGCGGGTGGCAAACAGGAAGACCGGCCGGTCGGGCGCGAACTTCGCCACGTCGGGATCGTTCTCGAAGCGCTGCTGCGCATAGCGCCCGAAATTGCGCGGGTGCACCACGGCGTGCTCGACCTCGCTGCCGCCATAGAGCATGGCGTTGGCATTGAGCTCCTGCTCGGTGAACGCCTCTTTGAAACCGGCGTCCAGGGCCAGGCCCCAGCGGAAGTAATTGCGCTTGGTGAGCGCCAACTGGGCCGTGAAATGGGCCCAGTCGAGCTGCTGCACACGCTCCACCGCGTCGACCCGCAGCCACAGGGATTTGCGCCCGGCCAGCGCCGCCCCCCAACGCTGGCGCAGCCGCTGCACGCCGGCCAGCCAGGCCGCGTCGAAGCTGTCCTCGCGCACATGGAACACCTCGGCTCGGTGCTCGCCATCGCTGACGGAGAAGAACAGGACAAATGCCACACCGGGCGCGTCCAGTTGCGTGCTGCACGGCACCAAGGCCGCGCGGCATTGGTCGAGTTGGTCGGACAAGGTCATGGCGGTCCCGTCATCAGGAGAGGGATTGGGAATCGGAGCGTTCAGGGGTAGCGGAACTCCACACGTCGGTTCAGCCCATAGCCCTCTTCCGTTCGCAGGGTGGATGCGGGTTTTTCCATGCCGAAGCTCACGGCCTCGATCTGCCGGTCAGACACCCCCAGCAGCACCAGGGACTGGCGCACCGCATCCGCCCGGCGCTGGCCCAGCGCAAGGTTGTATTCGCGGCCACCGCGGTCATCGGTGTTGCCTTCCAGCACGACGCTGCTCTGTGGCGCGGCGCGCAGATAGTCGGCGTGCGCACGCACGACATCGCGGTACTCGGGCTTGACCACGGACTTGTCGAAATCGAAGTAGACGATCCGGGAGACGCCGGCCGGACCGTTCTGCGCTGCCGGTGCCGACGCGCTGCGCGTCACGACCGCGGGCGCGGTCGATGAACCGGCCGCAGCGCGTTGGTTGGAGTAGTAGTACTCGGTACTGCGCTCGCCCCCACGGCTGACGACACCGCAGGCCGCCAGCGTCAGGGAGGCCAGCACCAAGCTGCCCCGGCAGGTGAGTGAAAACAGAGTGCTTGTCATGGTGTTCTCCTTGCGGGACGGGTGCCGGCGCCAGGGCCGGCAGCACCGCCCCAGTCAGTCAGTGATGCAGGCCGCCCAGCAGGTTGCCCACGGCGCCCAGCAACGAACTGCCCGATGTCCCCTGCCCGGCGCCAAGCAGGCTCGATACCGGGGCCAGCGTGTCACTCACCGAACTCAGCAGATCGCCCACTGGAGCCAGCACACTGCCCACGCCGGCGGCGACGCTGCCGGCGGTGGAGGTGACGCCGCCCAGCAGCCCGGTCACTGGAGCAAGCGAGCCACCGGGTTCGATCGAACTGCTGATGAGTTCTGGCACCGGCGTGAGCACGTTCCCCAGCAACCCGGTGACCGGAGCCACTACGCCGCCGACTGTGCCAGCGGTCCCGTTCAGCAGATCCGTCACAGACCCCAGCAGGCCGCCCAGGCCCTCGCCGCTCAACACGCCGGTCACTGGTGCCAGCAGGCCGCTAGTGCCTTCGCCGCCGAGCAGACCCGTGACCGGGGCCAGCAAGCCACCCGTGCCTTCGCCACCCAGCAGACCCGAGACAGGTGCCAGCAGGCCACCAGTGTCTCCACCCAGCAGACCCGTCACCGGGGCCAGCAAACCACCCGTGCCTTCGCCACCCAGCAGACCCGTAATAGGTGCCAGCAGGCCACCCAGGCCCTCGCCGCTCAGCAAGCCCGTCACTGGCGCCAGCAGACCGCCCGTGCCTTCGCCACCCAGCAGGCCCGTGACTGGCGCCAGCAAGCCACCCGCGCCTTCACCGCCCAGCAAGCCGGTGATGGGCGCCAACAGACCGCCTGTGTCGCCGCCCAGCAGGCCCGTGACTGGCGCCAGTAGGCCATCCAGGCCGTCGCCGCCCAGCAGACCGGTTACGGGTGCCAGCAGGCCACCCGTGCCTTCGCCACCCAGCAGGCCGGTGATGGGCGCCAACAGGCCACCGGTGTCCCCGCCGAGCAAACCCGTGACCGGTGCCAGCAACCCGTCCAGGCCATCACCACCCAACAGGCCGGTCACAGGCGCCAGCAAGCCATCGAGCCCCGTGCCGCCAAGCAGCCCCGTCACGGGCGCCAGCAGACCGTCAAGGCCGTCGCCGCCCAACAATCCAGTCACCGGAGCCAGCAGGCCATCCAGGCCGTCGCCGCCCAGCAAGCCTGTTACGGGGGCCAGCAGCCCGTCGAGGCCATCGCCACCCAACAGACCCGTCACAGGCGCCAGCAAGCCGTCAAGCCCAGTGCCGCCCAAAAGGCCCGTCACCGGCGTAAGCAGCCCACCCAGGCCATCGCCCGTCAACACATGCGCCAGGCCATCGGTCAGGTAATCGACCTGGGTCATGACCGGGGTCAGCAGAGCACCGGTGGCGCCCTGTCCAAGCAGGCCATCGACCACCGGGGCCAGCAGCCCGCTGGCGGTATCGATGACATTGCCGACAAGGCCATCCACAGGGTCAAGTGCATTGGGATGGTCAACCGCGAAGTCGCTGCCCAGCACCGGGCTTAGCAAGCCATTGGCCAGGTCCGTGACCTGCCCGACCAGGCCCGTGACCGGTGCCAGCGCCGTGCCCAGGCCCAGGTCGCCGAGGGGGCCGCTGTTCAGCAGGCCGACCACGCTGTCGACCACGGTGTTCACCGGCGCCAGCACGCTGTCGCCGGTGCCTGGATTGCCGTTCAGCAGGCCGCCGGTCAAGCCGCCAACCAGTCCGCCCACCAGTTCGCTGACCGGGGTGAGCCCGAGCAGGCCAAGCAGGTGGTTCACACCATCGGTCAGGTAATCAACCTGGCCCAGCACCGGCGCCAGCAAGGCATTGGTGGCGCCCTGGCCCAGCAAGCCATCCACCAGGGGGCTGAGCAAGCCGCCCGCCGTATCGGTGACGTGGCCCACCAGGTTGTCCACGGGGTCCAGGGCATTGGGGTTGTCAGGCTTGAAGACGCCGCCCGTCAGCGGCGCGAGCAAGTTGTTGCCCAGGTCTATGACGACCCCGACCGTTGCGGCGACCGGAACCAGCGCGGTACCCAGACCCAGCTCGCTCAGGATCCCGCTCAGCAACGGGGGATTGGCCTCGGCCGCGCTGGCCGTCCTGACGGTGTCTGCGGCAGGGCTGCTGGATGCAGACCCACCGTTCAAAATGTTCACCAGGTTGTTCACCAGCGTGCCGGTGGGGGTTAGCAGGCCGTCGCCATCGGCGTCTGCGTCTGCGTCTGCGTCTGCGTCTGCATCTGCATCGGCGTCTGCGTCGGCATCTGCATCTGCATCTGCATCTGCATCGGCATCGGCGTCGGCATCTGCATCTGCATCTGCATCTGCATCGGCATCGGCGTCGGCATCTGCATCTGCATCGGCATCGGCATCGGCGTCTGCGTCTGCGTCTGCGTCTGCGTCTGCGTCTGCGTCTGCATCTGCATCGGCGTCTGCGTCTGCGTCTGCATCCGCGTCTGCATCCGCATCCGCATCGGCATCGGCATCCGCATCGGCATCGGCATCGGCATCGGCATCGGCATCCGCATCGGCATCGGCATCGGCGTCGGCATCCGCATCCGCATCGGCGTCTGCATCGGCGTCTGCATCCCCTTCGTTCTGGCCTCCCCCTGGCACACCCGAATCGCTACCGCCGCTGTTATTGAGTGCCGCAACCAAGCCTGCCGCGCCAAGAGCGCCAAGGGCGAATTCGCCCAGGCCCAGGCCACCACCAGCGGCGGGTGCCAGCTTCTTGGTCACGGCGAGTGCTGCGGCACCTCCGTCGTCATCAGGTGGGGTGACCTCCAGGTTGCCTGACGCAAGATCCACATTGACCTGCTCAAGGCCGCCAGGCAGTCGGGTCGCACCAATGGTTGCGTCGGTGCCGCCGGTGAACACGCCCGTCAGCGGCGCCTGGTTGGCGGCTGAACCGGGAAACACCACATTGGCCTTGCCGCCGTCAGGCACGATGACACGGTCACCGATCTGCAAGGCCTGGCTGCCCTCGACCGGGATATGGACACCATTGCGCACAATCGCCACCCCGGGCGTTGCATTCGATAGGGTCCCGATAGGCCCGCTGGCAACAGCGGGTGCCGCAACACCCGCCGCTGAAGCCGGTACCGTTTGCGCCACAACCACGGGCGCTACCTGGCTGCTTGAGAGAACTGCGCCGCCGGCAGAGGATGCGTTATCCATGATGCTTTCCTTTGAAAGTGGTGACCCACGCGGGCCCGTCGAAACGACAGGCAGGGGCGTGATACGGATACAAAGGGCAACTTGTGTGCCGGCCCGGACGGCCTCCTGTGCCAAGCCCGGCACAAAGCCGCAAGCACTTGATTCATATGAAGAATCCCGCTATCGATCGCAAATGCGGGCGGCGCAAGCGCCGGTTTTCAGGGGCCGTTGAGGCCTGCCGTTACGTAACGGGGGAACGGCTTTATCGGTAAACGTTTCGGCCCGTAACGGCCACACCGCCGACCATCTGTGTCCGCTGCAGCAAAGGGCGGCAGCAGCGAGCAAGGGGCTCGGTGCAGCATTCAAGCTTGGCTGACCGGCGACCGTCTGCTCTTATCCTTCAGCTATGCAAAGACCCAATCTGATCTTCATCCTGGCCGATGACATCGGCTATGCCGACCTGGGCTGTACTGGCGCACGCGATGCGCTGAGCCAGCCGGTCGATGTGTCCCCCCGGCTGGACCAACTGGCGGCGGACGGGCTGCGCTTTACGCGCGGCTATTCCAATTCGGCGGTGTGCTCGCCCACGCGCTTTGCGCTGATCACCGGCCGCTGGCAGTACCGGCTGCGCGGCGCGGCGGAAGAGCCGCTGGCCAGCGCCCATGGCGACAAGATCCTGGGCCTGCCGCCAGAGCACCCCACGCTCCCCTCCCTGCTGCGCGCAGCCGGCTACGCCACGGCGCTGGTGGGCAAGTGGCACCTGGGTTACCCGCCGCATTTCGGCCCGCGCAAGTCGGGCTACGACGAGTTCTATGGTTTCCATGCAGGCGGTGCCGACTACTTTGCCCATTGCGACCCGCGCGGCCGGCCGGATTTCTGGGAGAACGAGACCGCGATCGAGGAAGACGGCTACCTCACCGACCTGCTGAGCCGCCGCGCGGCCGACTTCGTCGAGCGCCAATCCGCCGACAAGCCCTTTCTGCTGAGCCTGCACTACAGCGCACCGCACTGGCCCTGGCTCACGCGCGACGACCGGGAAGAATCCCTGCGCATTGGCGGCTTTGGCAAGCACACCGACGGCGGCTCGCTCGCTATCTACCAACGCATGATCCACCACATGGACGAGGGCATTGGCTGGGTGCTGGATGCATTGGAGAAGAAAGGCCTGGCCGACAACACGCTGGTGGTATTTACCAGCGACAACGGCGGCGAGCGCTTCTCCAACAACTGGCCCTTCGTCGGCCAGAAGATGGATTTGCTGGAAGGCGGCATACGCGTGCCATTGGTGGCGCGCTGGCCGGCGCGCATCGCCGCTGGCGGCGTCAGCGACACGCCCAACCTGACCATGGACTGGACCGCCACCTTCCTGGAAGCCGCAGGCGCACAGGCCGCCGCCGACTACCCGCTGGACGGCCACAGCCTGCTGCCGCTGCTGGCCGAGCCGCAGTGGATGCCCGAGCGCGACCTGTGCTGGCGCATGAAGCACCGGGCCCAGCGCGCGCTGGTGCGCGGCGACTGGAAGTACCTGCAGGTGGAGGGCGTGGAATATCTCTTCAACGTTGCAGAGGACCCGCGCGAGCGCGCCAACCTGCGCGAGCGCGAGCCCGCGCGCCTGGCCGAGCTGCGTGCCGCCTGGGATGCCTGGGATGCCACCCTGCCACCGATCCCGGACGACTCCAAGGTATCGCTGGTTTTCACCACCAAGGATCTGCCGCAGGCGACGTTTTAGGGCCATCCCTTTCAAGGTCTTTGAGATATCCCTGCGCTCCTTGCCTTGCAGGCGGCGGGTGCCGGGAGTTCGCCCCGGCGGGCGAGTAACTTTCTCTTGTGGTCGCCAAGAGAAAGTCACCAAAGAGAAGGCGACCCCACGTGCTGCGTCCCCTGCGCTTCGCTGCGGGGCAACCACACGGGCCATCGCTGCGCTTGGCCCGGCTCCCGCCGTCAGCAAGACACGAGAACTACTGAGCAGATCACAAGACCTCGAAAGCGATGCGTTTTAGGGCCCGTGACCGGGGTAGAGTCGTACGATGAATTTCGAGCCCCAT
Source organism: Xylophilus sp. GW821-FHT01B05 (assembly GCA_038961845.1). Taxonomy (NCBI): domain Bacteria; kingdom Pseudomonadati; phylum Pseudomonadota; class Betaproteobacteria; order Burkholderiales; genus Xylophilus; species Xylophilus sp. GW821-FHT01B05. The sequence goes on along the minus strand of CP152408.1, from coordinate 1,026,487 downwards.
ACCGTATGACCGTTTCCCGCTTTCAGTCTCTTGTACCCGGCGCGCGCCTGTCCGACCGGGTGGCCGACGCGCTGGCGGCCGAGGTGCAGGCGGGCCGCATCGCCGCTGGCGAGCGCCTGCCGACCGAGGTGGCGCTGGCCGAGCAGTTCGGCGTGAGCCGCACGGTGGTGCGCGAGGCTGTGTCGCGGCTGAAGTCGCTGGGCCTGGTGGAGTCGCGCCAGGGCAGCGGCGTCTATGTACAGGCAGCGGGCTTCCAGCCGCTGAACTTCGATGCCCGCCATGCCAGCTCGCGCGAAGCCGTGGTGCAGATGGTGGAGGTGCGCCGCGCGCTCGAATCCGAGGTGGCGGCCCTGGCGGCAGAACGCCGCAGCGCGGCCGACCTGCAGGAGATCCGGCGCTGCATCGCCGCGCTGAACAAGGCCGTGGCCGCCGGCAAGGACGGCGTGGACGAGGACGTGCGCTTTCACCGCGCCATTGCCGAGGCGGCGCGCAACCCCTTCCTGATGGGCACGCTGGACTACCTGGGCCAGTTCCTGCACGGCGCCACCCGGGTCACGCGCGCCAACGAGGCGCGGCGCGTGGACTTTGCCCGCGCGGTAAGCGAAGAGCACGCGCAGATCGTGCAGGCCATCGCCGACCGCGAGCCCGAGCTGGCGCGCGAGGCCGCCGCCCAGCACATGCGCAACGCCATACAGCGCATAGAGCAGGCCGACCCGGCGTTTTGGTCACAAGAGGGTGAAGCCCTGGCCCGCGCCTTGACCACCCGCCCACCCGGCGGCTGATTTCTCCCTTTGGGGCGGCGGCGCCCAGGCCTGACTGCATCCGGGCGGCCAGGGGCAGTGCCACGGCCGGCGCCACGCCGTCAGCCCCGCCAACACCACCACTACCGGGAAAACCCGCAGGTCATTTTTACGCCTAAATTTGTATGATGACCACATCACTATAGGAATTTATAGAGATTGCGTCGACGGCGCGGGCCATAGGCAATGCCGGCGCAAACGCCATGGGCGGGTGTCCACGTTCAGCGCCACATGGCCTGGCACCGCGCGGCAAATGCATCACCCCAAAACCACCTAAAGAGACAACGCATGACCTCCTCCATCCTGGCCGGCATCCCCGCTGGCGACCACGATCTGGCACGGCGTGCCTACGGCAAGGTGTTCTGGCGCATCGTGCCCTTCCTGATGCTGTGCTACGTGATCGCCTACCTGGACCGGGTGAACGTGGGCTTCGCCAAGCTGCAGATGGCGCAGGACCTGGCCTTCAGCGAGACGGTGTTCGGGCTTGGCGCCGGTATCTTCTTCCTGGGCTACTTTTTGTTCGAGGTGCCCAGCAACCTGCTGATGACCAAGGTCGGCGCGCGCATCTGGATCGCGCGGATCATGATCACCTGGGGCCTGCTGTCGGCCTGCTTCATGTTCGTGAAGACGCCCACCAGCTTCTATATCCTGCGCTTCCTGCTGGGCGCGGCCGAGGCCGGCTTCTACCCTGGCGTGATCCTCTACCTGACCTACTGGTACCCGGCCCACCGGCGCGCCCGGATCATCGCGGTGTTCATGTCGGCCATACCGGTGGCGGGCATCTTCGGCAACCCCTTGTCGGGCTGGATCATGGATGCCTTCCACGGCACCGGTGCGCTCAGCGGCTGGCAGTGGATGTTCCTGATCGAGGCCGCCCCGGCGCTGCTGATCGGCGTGGTGGTGCTGTTCTACCTGGACAACAGCATCCAGCAGGCCAAATGGCTGGACGCCGACGAAAAGCGCCTGCTGGCCCGCGAGATCGAGCTCGACCAGCAGCACGGCAAGAAGGGCCCGCACTCGGTCATGGGCGTGTTCCGCGACAGCCGCATCTGGTGGATGGCGGCCATCTACTTCGCCTTTGTCATGGGCCAGTACGCGTTGACCTTCTGGCTGCCCACGCTGGTGAAGGCCACCGGTGTGACCGGCAACCTGCAGATCGGCCTGCTGAGCGCGATTCCGTTCATTTGCGCCATCGTGGCCATGAACCTGTTCGGCCGCAGCGCCGACCAGCGGCGCGAGCGCCGCTGGCACCTGATCATCCCTGCGCTGATGGGCGCGGTGGGTTTCACCGCAGCGGCTTCGTTCTCGCACAACACCGCCATTTCGCTGCTGTTCCTGTCGCTGGCCGCGGCCGGCGTGCTGACCTGCGCGCCGCTCTTCTGGTCGCTGCCTACCGCCTTCCTGTCGGGCACCGCAGCGGCAGCCGGCATCGCGGCGATCAATTCGGTCGGCAACCTGGCCGGCTTTGTGAGCCCCTACCTGATTGGCTACCTCAAGGACGCCACCGGCAGCACGCAGATCGGCATGTATGTGCTGGCAGCCTCGCTGCTGGTCGGCGCCCTGCTGGTGTGGCTGACGCCCCGGCAACTGGTCAATCGCTAAGCTGCGGCGCCCGCTTCTCTTTCTGTATCGTTTCCAAGGATTTCCTGCATGACTGCCCCTCTTCCCACCATTGGACTGATAGGCCTGGGCGCCATGGGCGCGGGCATGGCGCGGTCGCTGCGGCGCGCCGGCCATGCCGTGCGCGTGTTCGACGTGCGCACCGAAGCCGCCGAGGCCTTTGCGCGTGACGGCGGCACGGCCTGCGCGTCGCCCGCGGAACTGGCCGCGGGCTGCGCGGTGGTGGTGTCGGTGGTGGTGAACGCGGCGCAGACCGAGGCCGTGCTGTTTGGCGAGCAGGGCTGCGCGGCGGCCATGCAACCGGGCAGCGTGTTCGTGATGTGCTCCACGGTTGATCCGGCCTGGTCGGTGGCGCTGGAGGCCCGGCTCGCCGCGCTGGGCATTTTGTACCTCGACGCGCCCATCTCTGGCGGCGCCGCCAAGGCCGCCAGCGGCGAGATGACGATGATGACTTCGGGCACGCCCGCCGCCTACGCGCAGGCCGGCGCGGTGCTCGACGCCATGGCCGCCAAGGTCTACCGCCTGGGCGACCAGGCTGGCGCGGGCAGCAAGGTCAAGGTCATCAACCAGTTGCTGGCCGGCGTGCACATTGCCGCCGCAGCCGAGGCCATGGCGCTGGGCCTGCGCGAAGGCGTGGAGCCCGCTGCGCTGTACGAGGTCATCACCCACAGCGCGGGCAACAGCTGGATGTTCGAGAACCGCATGGCCCACGTGCTGGCTGGCGACTACACGCCGCTGTCGGCGGTGGATATCTTCGTGAAGGACCTGGGCCTGGTGCTGGACATGGCACGCTCCAGCAAGTTCCCGCTGCCGCTGTCGTCGACCGCGCACCAGATGTTCATGCAGGCGTCCACCGCCGGTTTTGCGCGCGAGGACGACAGCGCCGTGATCAAGATCTTCCCGGGCATCGAGCTGCCACAGAAGGCCTGAAGGAGCACCCATGGACATCCTCATCACCGGAGGCTGCGGCTTCCTCGGCGTGCGCCTGGCGCGCAGCCTGCTGGCACAGGGCACGCTGTCGCTGTGCGGCGCGCCGGCGCTGCCGATCACGCGCATCACGCTGGCCGACCGCGCCCCGCCGCCCGATGACCTGGCGGCAGACCCGCGCATCGCCTTCGTGGCCGGCGACCTCAACGCGCTGATCGATGCTGGCCAGCTTCCAGCGGCCGGCACCGCGCTGGTGTTCCACCTTGCGGCCGCCGTCAGCGGCGAGTGCGAGGCCGACTTCGACCTTGGCATGCGCAGCAACCTCGACGCCACGCGCGGCCTGCTCGAAGCCGCGCGGCGCGCGGGCCAGGCGCCGGTGTTCGTGTTCTCCAGCTCGGTCGCGGTGTTTGGCGATTCGCCCGAGCAGCGCCTGCCCGCCGTGATCGAAGACACCACGCTGCCGACACCGCAGAACAGCTACGGCATCCAGAAATTCATCGGCGAACAACTGGTGGCCGATTTCACGCGCAAGGGTTTTGTGCAGGGCCGCAACGTGCGGCTCATGACGGTGTCGGTGCGCCCGGGCCGGCCCAATGGCGCGGCCTCCAGCTTTCTGAGCGGCATGCTGCGCGAGCCGCTGGCGGGCGTACGCACGCGCTGCCCGGTGCCGCCCGACACGCCGGTAGCGCTGGCCTCGCCCGGCAACACGGTCGCAGGCCTGATCCGTGCAGCCACCGCCAGCGCCACCGAATGGGGTGCACGCACCGCCATCAACCTGCCCGCGCTGACGACCACGGTGCGCGAGATGGCGCAGGCACTTGAGCGCATCGCGGGCCAAGAGGCCGCCAGCCTGATCGACTGGGAACCCGACGCCGCCATTGCGAAGATCATCACCAGTTGGCCCAGCCGCATCCACGCGGCGCGCGCCGAGGCCCTGGGCCTGAGGGCCGACGCGAGCTTTGACGCCATCCTGCGCGACTACGTGCGCGAGAACGCGCCGGCCGTGAAGCTGCCGGTGAAGGGCTGAGCCATGACAAAACTCCTGCTCGGCTGCATCGCCGACGATTTCACCGGGGCCACTGACCTGGCCAACAACCTGGTGCGCGCGGGCATGCGCGTGGTGCAGACCATAGGCGTGCCCGAGAGGCCGCTGGATGCGGATGTGGATGCCGTCGTCGTCGCCCTCAAGTCACGCACCATCGCGCCCGCTGAGGCCATCGCCCAATCACTCGAAGCCCTGCGCTGGCTGCAGGCCCAGGGCGCACAACAGATCTACTTCAAGTACTGCTCCACCTTCGACAGCACGCCGCAGGGCAACATCGGCCCCGTGACCGAGGCGCTGATGGACGCACTGAACTGCGACTTCACCATCGCCACGCCCGCCTTCCCCGACAACAAGCGCACCGTGTTCAAGGGCTACCTGTTCGCGGGCGATGTGCTGCTGAACGAAAGCGGCATGCAGCACCACCCGCTCACGCCCATGACCGACGCCAACCTGGTGCGCGTGCTGCAGGCGCAGTGCAAGCGCAAGGTGGGGCTGATCGATCACACGGTAGTGGCGCGCGGCGCGGCAGCCATCGATGAGCGCATTGCACAGTTGAAGAGCGAGGGCGTCTCCATCGCTATCGTCGATGCAGTGTCGAACGACGACCTGCTGCGCATGGGCCCGGCGCTCGCGAAGATGCCCTTGCTCACGGCAGGCTCCGGAGTGGCCATCGGCCTGCCGGCCAACTTCGGCCTCGCGCCTTCGTCGCAGGCCAGCGCATTGCCTGCGGCCGGTGGCCACAAGGCGGTGGTGTCTGGCAGTTGTTCGCTCGCAACCAACCGCCAGGTGCTCGACTTCATCCAGCGCGGCGGTGCGGCGCTGGCCATCGATCCGCTGCGCATCGCGGCGGGCGTGGACGTCGCCGCCGAAGCGCTGGCCTGGGCCGCGCCCTTGCTCGACAAGGGGCCGGTACTCGTCTATTCCACCGCCGAAGCGGGCGCCGTGAAATCGGTGCAGGGCCGCCTCGGCGTGGACGAGGCCGGCGCGATGGTCGAACGCAGCATCGCCGCCATCGCGCGTGGCCTGGTCGAACGCGGTGCGCATCAACTGGTGGTGGCCGGCGGCGAAACCTCGGGCGCATGCGTGCAGGCGCTGGGTATCGCACAGATGCAGATCGGCCCGCAGATCGACCCCGGCGTGCCGTGGTGCCATGCGCGCGCCGAAGCCGCGCAGGGCGCAGGTGTGCACATCGCGCTGAAGTCCGGAAACTTCGGCAGTGACGACTTCTTTACCAAGGCATTTACAGTGCTTGGATGAAATCCGCAGCCGTTGAGTTCGGCGCGCGCTCACGCCGACGGCGTGCTCGATGGACGCAGCGGTTGATCGGCCGGCACGATGACGGCGCTTACTGTGCACAGAGTACCCGGTGCTCTGTGCACACGCCCCGAACACAACACAACGCACAACAAGAAATCGACATGAACGAAACCCAAGCCCGAGAAGAAATCTGCCGCATCGGCCGCAGCCTGTTCGAGCGCGGCTACGTGCACGCCACCGCCGGCAACATCAGCGTGCGGCTGGACGACGGCTTCCTCATCACGCCGACCGATGCGTGCCTCGGCTTCCTCGACCCGGCGCGCCTGGCAAGGCTCGATGCGCAAGGCCAGCAGACCGGCGGCGACCGCGCCAGCAAGACCATCGCGCTGCACACGCGCATCTACGCGGCCGCGCGCAAGTTCGACGCGCACACGGCCTGCGTGATCCACACCCACAGCACGCACTGCGTGGCACTGACCTTGCACGGCAGCGATGCAGAGCTGCTGCCCGCGCTCACACCCTACTTCGTGATGAAGGTCGGCCATGTGCCGCTCATTCCCTACCACCGCCCCGGTGCACCTGAAGCGGCCCAGCGCGTGGCCGAGGCCATTACCCGCTACGGCGAGCGCGGCACGCCGATCCGCGCGGCCATGCTGGCGCGGCTGGGCCCGAACGTCTGGCACGACACGCCCGCCGCCGCCATGGCCGTGCTGGAAGAGCTGGAAGAAACCGCCCGGCTCTGGCAGTTGAACGGCCAACGCGCCGCGCCGCTGGACGACGCCCAACTGGCCGAGTTGCGCAGCAGCTTCGGCGCCCGCTGGTAAACCCCTCACGAGAACCCCATGCCCCGCTTTGCCGCCAACCTGTCCTTCCTGTACCAGGAACTCGATTTTCTCGACCGCTTCGAGGCCGCCGCGCGCGACGGTTTCCGCGCCGTGGAATACCTGGCCCCCTACCCCTTCGCCGCCAGCGAGATTTCCGCGCGCCTGCAGGCCCACGGCTTGCAGCAAGTGCTGTTCAACGCACCGCCCAGCGGGGCGGATGCCGATGACGTGGCCAGCGCATGGAGCCGCGCCGAGCGCGGCATCGCCTGCCTGCCCGGCCACGAAGCGGAATTTCGCGCCGGCTTCGCCCATGCGCTGGCCTATGCCGACGCACTGGACTGCCCACGCATCCACGTGATGGCTGGCCTGGTACCCGCCGACACCGACCGCGCGGCGCTGCACACCACCTATGTCGCCAACCTGCGCTGGGCCGCAGCCGGCGCCGCAGCCGCGGGGCGCGAGGTGCTGATAGAGCCCATCAACACCCGCGACATGCCCGGCTACTTTCTCAACCGGCAGGACGAGGCCCATGCCGTGCTGGCCGAGGTCGGTGCACCCAACCTCAAGGTGCAGATGGACCTGTACCACTGCCAGATCGTCGAAGGCGACCTGGCCAGCAAGCTGCGCCAGTACCTGCCCACCGGCCGCGTCAGCCACCTGCAGATCGCCAGCGTGCCCGAGCGCCATGAGCCCGACCTGGGCGAACTGAACTACCCCTACCTGTTCGCGCTGATCGACAGCCTGGGCTTCGACGGCTGGATCGGCTGCGAATACAAGCCCGCGCGCGGCGCGGTGCCGGGCGGCACCAGCGATGGCCTGGGCTGGATGCGCGCGGTGGCCGGGCGCTGATCGCTCACCAAGGATCACTCTTCAGGGGTCCTTGAAACACCGGTTGCCTGCATGCCTTGCTGGCGGCGAAGCCTGGCCGCTGCCCAAACCGGCAGAACGGCATAACTATCAAATAGATAGCTATTAGCCCAGATGCAGCCTGGGCTAGAGGCACTTTTCCTTCAAAAATTAATCCGCCACGGGTTTCCACCAGCGCTGTCGCCGGCATCAACGTATACATTAAAAAATACGCTACTGATTGCCGCACCATGCTCCCTCTTCCCCACGCCAGCACAGCAAAAGAAAACACTGCTCCTTCCCGCAAGGACGTTGCCTACGACGCGCTGCGCCGGCGCATCCTCGACAACGTCTGGCCGCCCGGCCACCAGGCGCTGGAGCAAGAGATCGCGCTGGAGCTGGGTATCAGCCGCACGCCGGTGCGCGAGGCGCTGATCCGGCTGGAGCGCGAGGGTCTGGTGCAGGTCATTCCGCGCCACGGCATGCGGGTGCTGCCGATGTCGGCCACCGACATGCGGGAGATCTACGAGATCCTGACCGCGCTTGAAAGCCTGGCGGTAGAGACGCTGGCCACCCGCCGCCCCTCGGATGCCGAGCTGGCGCCGCTGGTGCAGGCCACGCAGGCGATGGAGCAGGCACTGGCCCGTGACGACCTCGACGCCTGGGCGCAGGCCGACGAGCGCTTTCATGCCCAACTCATCACCATGGCCGGCAACCGGCTGCTGACCGAAGCCGTCTTCAGCCACTGGGACCGCGCCCACCGCGCCCGCATGTTCACGCTGCGGCTGCGGCCCAAGCCGGTGAACTCGACGCAGGAACACATGGCGCTGGTGGAGTGCCTGCGCGCCGGCGACTCCGCCGGGGCCTCTGCCGTGAACCGTGCCCACCGCCAGCGCGCCAGCCGCGAACTGCTGGGCCTGTTCGAGCGCTACCGCCTGCAGCAGATGTAGCCATCCCTCGTCCCCCGTCACAGAAGAAGCCATCTCCATGGAAAAAAACTACCGCATCGCCGTGCTGCCCGGCGACGGCATAGGCCCCGAAGTCATGCACGCCGCCGAAGCCGTGCTGCAGGCCGTGCAAGCCCGCATCGGCCGCGCCCTGGCGCTGCAATGGCTGCCCGCCGGCGCCCAGCACTACCTGGACAGCGGCGTTGCCCTGCCCGAAGCCACGCTGCGCAGCTGCGAGGCCGCCGACGCGATCCTGTTCGGCGCCATGGGCCTGCCCCATGTGCGCGGCGCCGACGGCACCGAGATCATTCCGCAGCTCGACCTGCGCATGCACTTTGATCTGTATGCCGGCGTGCGCCCGATCCGCACCTTTCGCGGCCTGCCCACGCCGCTGTCCGACCCACGGGCCGCCAGCATCGACCTGGTGCTGGTGCGCGAAAGCACCGAAGGCCTGTTCTACGCGCGTGGCCGGGGCGATGTGCGCGGCGACGAAGAGGTGTTCGACACCATGCGCATCACCCGCCACGGCACTACCCGCATCTGCGAGTTCGCATTCAAGCTGGCTGCGCGCCGGGCCGAGCGCCTGGGCCGCGCGGGCCGCGTCACCAATGTCGACAAGGCCAATGTCTTTGCCTCCATGGCCTTCTTTCGCAAGGTGTTCGATGAGGTCGCCGGCCGGCACCAGGCGGTGGCGGCCGACAGCGGCTATGTCGACGCCATGGCTCTCAACCTGGTGATGAAGCCCTGGACTTACGACGTGCTGGTGACCGAGAACATGTTCGGCGACATCCTGTCGGACCTGATCGCCGCACTGGTCGGCGGCATGGGCATGGCGCCCTCGGGCGACATCGGCGACAAGCATGCGCTGTTCCAGCCGGCCCATGGCACCGCCCCCGACATCACCGGCCAGGGCAAGGCCAACCCTACCGCCATGTTGCTGTCGGCAGCCATGCTGCTCGAGTGGCTGGCCGACCGCAGCGGCGATGCGGCGCTAGCCGACGGCGCCGCGCTGATCGAGCGCGCGGTAGAGCAGGTCTTCTCCAGCGGCGGCGTGCGGCCGATGGAGTTCGGTGGCACGCACGGCACGGCCGACATCACACGCGCCGTGGCCGACGCGGTGCGCACCGGCTAGCCGCCCCGCTTTCCCCATAACCATGACGGAGACAAAAATGAAAAAAATCCTGAAAACCGCCCTCACCGCCACCCTGGCACTGGCAGCCGCGCTGGCGCAGTTGCCGGCCCAGGCCCAGGCCTATCCATCCAAGCCAGTGAAGATCGTCGTACCCTCGCCGCCCGGCGGCAGCACCGACCAGATCGCGCGCGCCATCGGCCAGAAGCTGTCGGAAGCCTGGGGCCAGCCAGTGCTGATAGAGAACCGCCCCGGCGCCGGCCTGACGCTGGGCGCCGACTACGTGGCCAAGTCACCCGCCGACGGCTACACCGTGCTGATGGGCGCGGTGCACCACTCGATCGCCCAGTCGGTCTACAAGAAGCTGCCCTACGACTTTGCCAAGGACCTGGCGCCGATCACCGTGCTGGCCATCGTGCCCAATGTGCTGATCGTGTCGGCCGCCAACCCGGCCAGGAATGTGGCCGAGCTGATCGCGCAGGCCAAGGCCAACCCGGGCAAGCTGAGCTACGGCAGCACCGGCGCCGGCACCGCGCACCACCTGATCGGCGAGCAGTTCAACGACATGGCGGGCACCGACATCCTGCATGTCGCCTACAAGGGCAGCAGCCCGGCACTGGTCGACCTGATGGGCGGCCAGACCACCATGATGTTCGACACCGTCGCCTCCTGCCTGCCGCTGATCAAGGCCGGCAAGCTGCGGCCGCTGGCCGTTGCCACGGCCAAGCGCTCGTCCGCGCTGCCCGACGTGCCCACGCTGTCGGAGGCCGGCCTGAGCGGCTTCGACATCGCGACCTGGTTCGGCCTGATGGCACCGGCTGGCACGCCCAAGGCGGTGATCGACAAGATCTACGCCGACTCGGCCCGCATCCTGGCCGCGCCCGAAATGCAGAAGCAGTGGCTGGACATGGGCGCCGAGCTGGTCGGCAACACGCCCCAGCAGATGGCCGCGCAGATCAAGGCCGAAATAGCAAAATTCTCCGTGCTCGCGGCCAAGGCCAAGCTGAGCCTCGACTGATTCCACGCAACTAAACGCACACGCCCATGACCCTCGCTGTCCTCGTCGATTTCCAGATCCAGCCGGCACACGCCGAGGCCTTCGCAGAGGCGATTGCCCACAACGCCCGAGAATCCGTTGCGCAAGAACCGGGCTGCCACCGCTTCGACGTGTGCCGCGACCCGGCCGACCCAGGCACCTTCTTCTTGTATGAGCTGTACGACGACCAGGCCGCCTTCGCCGCCCACCTGGCGGCGCCGCACTTCCAAGCGTTCGATGCTCTGACAAAAGGCTGGGTCGCCGGCAAGACGATTCGCCGCTACCAACTCACCACCTAGGCCTGCGGGGGCGGCCCGTATCATCGCCCGATGCTTGCCAAGCTCATCGCTTTCTTTCTGCTCGGCCTGGTGCGCCTGCTCACCGGCGCCCAGGCGCGCTGGTACGGCTGCCCACCCAAGGCCGAGCAGCGCATCTACTTCGCCAACCACCAGAGCCATGCCGACCTGGTGATGATCTGGGCCGCGCTGCCGCAAGAGCTGCGCAGCATCACCCGCCCGGTCGCCGCCAAGGATTACTGGACCAAGACGCGCTTTCGCCACTGGATCACCACGGCCGTGTTCAACGCGGTCTATGTGGATCGCAGCGGCGGCAAGCCCGCCGCTGGCGAGGCGCCGCCAGCAGAAGCGGTCGACCCGCTGCAACCGCTGGAGGAAGCGCTGGAGCGCGGCGACTCGATCATCATCTTCCCCGAGGGCACACGCGGAGCAGGCGACGATCCGCAGGCCTTCAAGTCAGGCCTGTACACGCTGGCGCAGCGCTTTCCGCATGTGGTGCTGGTGCCGACCTGGATCCAGAACATCCAGCGCGTCATGCCCAAGGGCGAAGTGGTGCCGGTGCCCATCCTGTGCTCGGTGACCTTTGGCGCGCCAGTGCAGGTCGAGGCCGGCGAAGAGCGACGCCCGTTCCTGGACCGCGCCCGCCTGGCCGTCATGGCGCTGCGCGATATCTGAGGCCGCCATGAACAGCTTCCTGCGACAACTCAGCGCCACGCAACAAGTCGGCGCGCTCTTCATCGTGATGTTCGGCCTGCTGGCGGGCGTGAGCATCTGGACCTTCTTGCGCTCGCTGCGGCAGCCGGTGAACCAGGCGTTGGACGACGCGCAGGCGCTGGAAGAACGCCGCTTCCACAGCCTGCTCAAGGCATCGTGGGTGATGGCCGTGGTGTTCTGGATCGGCTGGGCGCTGGGCAGCGGCGTGTCGACCACGCTGTTCGGGCTGCTGGCCTTCTTTGCGCTGCGCGAATTCATCACGCTCTCGCCCACGCGGCGCGGCGACCACCGCAGCCTGGTGCTGGTGTTCTTCATCGTGCTGCCGGTGCAGTTCTGGCTGGTGGCGAGCCGGCACTTCGACCTGTTCACGGTGTTCATACCGGTCTATGTGTTTTTGGCGCTGCCGGTGGTGAGCGCGCTGGCCGACGACCCGCAGCGCTTTCTGGAGCGCAACGCCAAGCTGCAGTGGGGCATCATGGTCTGCGTCTATGGCCTGTCGCATGTGCCGGCGCTGATGCTGCTGGACTTCCCGCAGTCGCCGGGCTACCGCGACAAGGGCGCCTTTTTGGTGTTCTTCCTGGTGTTCGTGGTGCAGACCAGCGTGATGGTGCAGCACCTGGCCGGCTGGCGCTTCCCGCGCCGGCCGTTTGCGCCGCACGTGAGCCAGAGCTTCCACTGGACGGCCTGGGGCATAGGCATTGCCACCGCTGGGCTGGCCGGCGCGCTGCTGTCCTTCATCACGCCCTTCAAGCCCGGCCAGGCGCTGGCCCTGGCCTTGATCGCCTGCATTGCGGGCAGCATGGGCCACCTGGTGATGAAGGCCTTGAAGCGCGACCGCGGCGTGACCAGCTGGGGCCTGCACGGCATGTCCTCCACCGGCGCCGGCGGCCTGCTGGACCGCATCGACTCGCTGTGCTTTGCCGCGCCCATCTTCTTCCACGCCGTGCGCTGGTATTTTGATCTTTAAGCAAAAAGTGGCTCAAGCCCATACCCTGCCTGGGCTATAAGCTACAAAATAAATAGCATGCGCATTCTTGGTATCGACCCCGGCCTGCAGACCACCGGCTTTGGCGTGGTGGACGCGGACGGCCATGCGCTCAGCTACGTGGCCAGCGGCACCATACGCACCACGCACCTGCCGCTGGGCGACCTGCCCGGGCGCATCAAGGTGCTGCTGGACGGCGTGCGCGAAGTGGCCGAGCGCTACGCGCCCGACGTGGCCACGGTCGAGATCGTCTTCGTCAACGTCAACCCGCAGTCCACGCTGCTGCTGGGCCAGGCGCGTGGCGCCTGCATTGCGGCGCTGGTGTCGCGCGATCTGCCGGTGTCCGAATACACGGCCCTGCAAATGAAAAAAGCCGTGGTCGGCCACGGCCGCGCCGCCAAGAGCCAGGTGCAAGAGATGGTGCGCCGCCTGCTGCGCCTGCCCGGCCTGCCCGGCACCGACGCGGCCGACGCGCTGGGCATGGCCATCACCCATGCCCACGCCGGCCAGGCCATGGCGCGCCTGGAGGCCGCAAGCCCGCTGCAGCGGCGCCAGCACGCGATGTACAAGGGCGGCCGCAGCTACTAGTGTCGCGTCAAGCATGATCTGCCGGTGTGCGCTTGCCCTCGCCGCGCATCGCTGCGTTGCAGCCCTTGCCCAGGCGTAAAGCCTGGGCTGCGGCCTGCGCCTTGCGCTGCACGTCGATGCCTTCGCACCCATCCGTCACCTCACGCTTGACGCGACACTAGCCGCTCGTCGCCTGGGCGAGACATACTCGGGAAATCGAGCATGTGCAGCCATATGACGAAATGTCCCTCTGTTCTACATTGGCTTTTCCAATAACGAGATGGAGAAGACAAGCCATGCAGCGCAAATCCGCCCTTGCCCTCGGAGTGTTCACAGCCGTCCTGGCCGCCAACGCCAACGCCCAATCCAGCGTGCAGCTATACGGCATCGTCGATGCCGCCATACGCCATACCAACAATGAAGGCACCGCCGCCTCGCCCGGCGGCAGCCTGACCCAGATGGTGGGCGGCGGCATGTCGCAGAGCCGCTGGGGCATCAACGTGACAGAGGACATGGGCGGCGGCCTGAGGGCCATCGCCAACATGGAAAACCGCTTTGGCGCCGACACCGGCGTGCCCACCACGCCCTACTTCCAGCAATCCTGGGTCGGGCTGCAGAGCAGCACCTACGGCCGCATCACGCTGGGCCGGCAATACAACGTGCTGTTCGACCTGGTCACCAGCACCTACGCGTCCTACCCCTACTCGCCCTACTTCGACGCCTACAAGCCCGAGATCGGCTTTGCCCTGGGCGCACGCGCCGACAACATGGTGAAGTACATGGCCGAGTACGGCGCCTTCCGCGGCGCGGTGCAGATATCCGCCGGCGAAAAAAACCCCCTCGGCGGCAAGACCGCAGGCGGCTACCTGCGCTGGGCCAGCGGCGGCTTTGCAGCCGGCGCCGGCTACCAGAACTATGAGTTCGGTTCCGGCAAGAAGATCGATGCCGTCACCATCGGCGGCTCTTACCGCACCGGCCCCTGGTACTTCAACACCGGCTACGGCCGCAACAAGGTCGACGACGGGCTGACGCCCACCGACATGGCCGTGCTGTCGGCCTTCTGGGGCGGCGGCGCCAACGGCGGCTTTGGCGGGCCGGCCTTCCTGGTGGCCAACAAGCGCGATCTGGTCACGCTCGGCGTGGGCTACCAGGTCACGACGCAGCTGAACCTGGGCGCGCACTACTTCCATGCCAAGCAATCGGGCAAAACCGCCGCCGCCGACGCCAAGGTCAACTTCCTCACCATGGCCGCCGACTACGCCTTCTCCAAGCGTACCGACGCCTACGTGGAAATGGACATGACACGCCTCAGCAGCAACATCAGCCTGAGCGGCACCGGCGGCACCGCCAACGGCACACGCAGCCGCAACGGCTACACCATTGGCTTGCGGCACCGGTTCTGATCCACGGCCAGCTCCATGAAAAAAGCCGCGTCACCGCGGCTTTTTCTATTCAGCGAGCAGGCTCAGAACAAACGCTGAAACGCCAGCACCGCGAAGAAGGCCAGCCCCGCCGCAATGGTCCACTTCAGGATCACCAGCCCCAGGCGCTTGTAGCGCTGCTGGCCGGTGGCGGCGAAGAGGGCAAAGCACACGGCCGAAGCCGCCAGCAGCAGAAAAACGATGGAGCGAACCAGCAGCATCGCGGGCTACCAGGCCCGGGCGATCTGCGCGAAGCCGCGCGGCGCCTGGCGCTCGTCCTCGAAGGTCACGATCTCGTAGTTGGCCTCGTCGGCCAGCAGCGCACGCAGCAGCTGGTTGTTCATGGCGTGGCCCGAGCGAAAGGCGCTATAGGCCGCCAGCAGCGGCCGGCCCACGCAGTACAGGTCGCCGATGGCGTCGAGGATCTTGTGCTTCACGAACTCGTCGTCGTAGCGCAGGCCGTCGCTGTTGAGCACCTTGTAGTCGTCCATGACGATGGCGTTGTCCAGCCCGCCGCCCAGCGCCAGGCCCTTGGAGCGCATCATCTCCACGTCCTTGGTGAAACCGAAGGTGCGCGCACGCGCGATGTCGCGGCTGTAGTTGCCCGCACCCATGTCGAACTCCACGCGCTGGCCGGTGGAGTCGACTGCGGGGTGATCAAAGTCGATCTCGAAGCTGAGCTTGTAGCCGTGATAGGGCTCCAGCCGCGCCCACTTGGTGGCCGCGCCCTGGCCTTCGCGCACCTCTACCGGCTGCTTGACGCGGATGAAGCGCCGGGGCGCGCGCTGGGTCTCTATGCCCGCGCTCTGCAGCAAAAACACGAAGGACGACGAAGAGCCGTCAAGGATGGGCACCTCTTCGGCCGTGATGTCCACATAGAGGTTGTCTATGCCCAGGCCGGCGCAGGCCGACATCAGGTGCTCCACCGTGTGCACCTTGGCGCTGCCGGTGGAAATGGTCGAGGCCAGCCGCGTATCGGTGACGGCGGTGGCGGCAATCGGGATGTCCACCGGCTCGGGCAGATCAATGCGGCGGAACACGATGCCGGTATCCGGTTGCGCCGGCCGCAGGGTCAGTTCGACGCGCTGGCCGCTGTGCAAGCCCACCCCCACCGCACGGGTAAGCGTCTTGAGAGTGCGTTGCTGAAGCATGCCGGGATTTTAGGTGCGCAGGCGCCCGCCTACGCACCGTAAGGAATAGCAATCTCTATCCCCGCGATGAAAAAAGAAAACCCCTGGCACTCCCCGGCCATGCGCAAAGCGCGGGCCGAAAAATGCCAGGGGCCGCCGCGCCCAGCCGGGCGCGAGCCTCAGTCGGCTTGCTTGCGCAAGAAAGCCGGGATCTCCAGATCGTCCATGCCGCCAGACGCCAGCGCATCGACGCGCGCCGCGGCTTGCGTGCGGTTGGTGCGCCAGACGCTGGGCACGGCCATGTTGCCGTAGTCGGTATTGCCAACGCTGGTCTGGCCGCCGGTGAGGGCGCCGCCGGCGGTGCCCACGGGCATGCCGAAGGGCACGTCGTGCGTACCGGTGCGCAGCACTTGCAGCGGCGGTGCGGTGCGGCGCTGCTGGCCTTGGCGCGACAGGCCGGTGGCCACCACGGTGACGCGGATCTGGTCACCCAGGCTGTCGTCGTAGGCGGTGCCGTAGATCACGTGCGCATCGGGCGATGCATAGGCGCGGATGGTGTTCATCGCCAGCTTGGACTCCGACAGCTTCAGGCTGCCCTTGGCTGCGGTGATCAGCACCAGCACGCCCTTGGCGCCCGACAGGTCTATGCCTTCCAGCAGCGGGCAGGCCACGGCCTGCTCGGCGGCGATGCGGGCGCGGTCCGGGCCGTCGGCCACGGCCGTGCCCATCATGGCCTTGCCTGGTTCGCCCATCACGGTGCGCACGTCTTCGAAGTCGACGTTGACATGGCCCGGCACGTTGATGATTTCGGCAATGCCGCCCACCGCGTTCTTCAGCACGTCGTTGGCATGCGCGAAGGCTTCGTCCTGCGTGACTTCGTCGCCCAGCACTTCGAGCAGCTTTTCGTTCAGCACCACGATCAGCGAGTCGACGTTGGCTTCGAGCTCCAGCAAGCCCTGGTCGGCATTGGTCATGCGGCGGCCGCCTTCGAACTCGAACGGCTTGGTGACCACGCCGACGGTGAGGATGCCCATCTCCTTGGCTACACGCGCGATCACCGGCGCCGCGCCGGTGCCCGTGCCGCCGCCCATGCCGGCGGTGATGAACAGCATGTGCGCGCCGTCGATGGCAGCGCGGATGTCGTCTATCGCCGCTTCGGCCGCTTCCTTGCCCTTGTCGGGCTTGCTGCCGGCGCCCAGGCCGCTTTGGCCGAGCTGGATGGTGCGGTGCGCCGCGCTGCGCGACAGTGCCTGCGCATCGGTGTTGGCGCAGACGAACTCCACGCCCTGCACGGAGCGCTCGATCATGTGCTCGACGGCATTGCCGCCGCCGCCGCCAACGCCGATCACCTTGATCTGCGTGCCTTGGTTGAATTCTTCGACTTCGATCATTTCGATGCTCATGGGAATCTCCTAAATCTGTACGGACTGAATGCCTGGACCGGAATCTCTGCAGGGACTACGACGGTGGCCAAGGGGGACCGGTGCGCCGCCATCGCCATCGTCGCAGTCCAGGCGGACTGCCACGCGCCAACCAAGGTTTGCGGGGATAGCTCATGCGACGAATCCTATGAATGCACCTTCGGCAGCACACGCACGGCCCAACCCAAAGACGCCGCGGAACCGGCTCAGCCGGGCCGCAGGCGTCGCCCCCTGGAAGGGGGTTGGCGAAGACACGAAGTGCGTAGCCTGGGGGTACATCAAAAGTTCCCGATGATGAAATCCTTGAAGCGGCCAAATGCCGTCTTCACGGAACCATGTTTCTGCGCCACCTTGAAGCCGCGCAGGCGCGCCAGGCGGGCTTCCTCCATCAGACCCATAACGGTGGCCGCGCGCGGCTGGCTGACCATGTCAGCCAGCGCGCTTGAATATTTAGGGATGCCGCGGCGCACCGGCTTCAGGAAGATGTCCTCGCCCAGCTCGACCATGCCCGGCATGACGGCGCTGCCGCCGGTCAGCACGATGCCGGAGGACAGCATTTCCTCGTAGCCGGATTCACGGATCACCTGCTGCACCAGCGAGAAGATCTCTTCGATGCGCGGCTCGATCACGCCGGCCAGCGCCTGCTTGCTGAGCATGCGCGGGCCCCGGTCGCCCAGGCCGGGCACTTCCACCTGTGCGTCTGGATCAGCCAGCAATTGCTTGGCGTAGCCTGCCTCGACCTTGATGTCTTCCGCGTCCTTGGTGGGCGTGCGCAACGCCATGGCGATGTCGCTGGTGATCAGGTCGCCGGCGATCGGGATCACCGCCGTGTGGCGGATGGCGCCGTTGGTGAACACCGCCACGTCGGTGGTGCCGGCGCCGATGTCCACCACGGCCACGCCCAGCTCGCGCTCGTCGTCGGTCAGCACCGCCTGGCTGGAGGCCAGCGGGTTGAGCATGAGCTGCTCCACATCCAGGCCGCAGCGGCGCACGCACTTGATGATGTTCTCGGCCGCGCTCTGCGCGCCGGTGACGATGTGCACCTTGGCCTCCAGGCGGATGCCGCTCATGCCGATCGGCTCGCGCACGTCCTGGCCGTCGATGATGAACTCTTGCGGCTCCACCAGCAGCAGGCGCTGGTCGGTGGAGATGTTGATCGCCTTGGCGGTCTCGACCACGCGCGCCACGTCGGCCGGCGTGACTTCCTTGTCCTTGACCGCCACCATGCCGCTGGAATTGAGGCCGCGAATGTGGCTGCCGGTGATGCCGGTATAGACGCGGGTGATCTTGCAGTCGGCCATCAGCTCAGCCTCGCGCAGTGCCTGCTGGATGCTTTGCACCGTGGCGTCGATGTTGACCACCACGCCGCGCTTCAAGCCATTGGAGGGCGCAATGCCCAGCCCCGCGAGCTTGAGTTCCCCCCCGGGCATGACCTCGGCCACGACGACCATCACCTTGGCCGTGCCAATGTCCAGTCCCACCACCAGATCTTTGTATTCTTTGGACATGTCAGTACCTGTGTGCGTTCATTTGCTTATCTCGTGGGCCGCGGTGCCGGCCGGGCGGGTGGCTTGGCGGCAATCCGGGCGGCGGCTTCGGCCGTGACCGTGGTCACGCCGCGCAGGCGCAGCGCATAGCCGTCGGTGTGGCGCAGGTCCGCAGACTCCAGCGCGTCGGCGCGCCGGCCGTACTTGGCCGCCACTTCCGGCAGGGTGCGCACAAAACGCTTGGTGCGGGTCAGGATGTCCGGTGGCGTACCGCCGCCCAGCTCCACCGTGGCACCGTCTTCCAGCGTAGCGCGCCAGCTGCCGCGACCGGACAGCTCCAGCTCGACCAGGCGCACGCCCAATGGCTCGAAGACCGGCGCCAGCCATTGCTCCATGGCCCAGACATCGCGCGCCTGGCCGTCCGGGCCCAACAGGCGCGGCAGTTCGTCGTCGTCGATGTCGTCCACATTGGCCTCGAACACCTCGCCGTGGTCGTTGAGCAGGGTCGAGCCGCTTTCCGGGCCCCAGAAGGCGACGGCCTTGTGCTCTTCCAGCGTGACGTGCAGGCGGTTGGGGAACTCGCGCTGCACCGTGGCGCGGCGCACCCACGGCACCGACTCGAAGGCGGCACGCGTGGCGCCCAGGTCCATCGTGAAGAAGTTGCCCTGCAGCCGATGCGCGACATTGGCGCGCAGCGTGATGGCGTTGTTGTGCGCCAGGTCGCCCTCGACCTCGATGCGCCCCAGCGCGAAGGCCGGGTGCCGCAGGCCCCACCAACCGGCTGCCATCAGCACCAGCGCGACGCCGCCCAGGAACAGGACCGCGGCGGTCACGTTCATGAGCCTGACGTCAAAGGGCTGTGGCAGGGTGTCGGCCATGTTTATGCCTTGGTCGCGCGTTGCGCCTCGGAGTAGTCGAGCGACGCCGACGCCAGGATGCGCAGGCACAGGTCCTCGTAGCCAATGCCCGCCGCGCGCGCTGCCATGGGCACGAGCGAATGGCTGGTCATGCCGGGCGAGGTATTCATCTCCAGCAAAAAGGGCTTGCGGTCGCTGGCGCGGATCATCAGGTCAGCCCGGCCCCAGCCGCGGCAGCCGAGCGTGCGGTAGGCGGCCAGCACCAAGTGCTGGATGGCGGCCTCTTCGGCTTCGGGCAGGCCGCTGGGGCACTGGTACTGCACGTCGTCGGTGAAATACTTGTTTTGGTAGTCGTAGGCGCCTTCGGGCGCGCGGATGCGGATCACCGGCAGCACCTGCGCGTGCTGGCCACTGCCGAGCACCGGGCAGGTGACTTCTTCGCCGTCAATAAATTCCTCGCACAGCACGTCGGGGTCGTACCGGGCCGACAGCGTGACGGCGTCCTGCATCTCGGAGTAGCCGCGCACCTTGGTCACGCCGATGGAAGAGCCCTCGCGCGGCGGCTTGACGATCAGCGGCAGGCCCAGCACGTCGGGCACGGCGCGCACCTGTTCGCGCTGCTGCTGGTCGGGCGCCAGGCGCACATAGCGCGGCGTGGCCAGGCCGTCTGCCGTCCACACGCGCTTGGTCATGACCTTGTCCATGGCGATGGCAGACGCCATCACGCCGGGGCCGGTGTAAGGAATGCCGAGCAATTCAAGCGCGCCCTGCACCGTGCCGTCTTCGCCGAAGCGGCCATGCAGGGTGATGAAGCAGCGCGCAAAGCCGTCGGTCTTGAGCGCCGAGATATCGCGCTCGGCCGGGTCGAAGGCATGTGCATCAACGCCGCGCGCGCGCAGCGCCGCGAGCACGCCCGTGCCCGACATGAGCGACACCTCGCGCTCCGCCGACGCCCCGCCCATGAGCACGGCAACCTTGCCGAACTCTGCGGGATTCTTTATGTCAAAACTGCTCAAAGTCCTTGTCCTTCCTGGGCATTACGCTATTTAACTTGTAGCAATTCAGCCAGCTTGCCGGGCACCGCACCGATCGAGCCCGCGCCCATGCACATCACCACGTCGCCATCGCGCGCGTTGTCGCGGATGGCCTCTGGCATGTCGGCCACGTCGTCCACGAACACCGGCTCGACCTTGCCGGCCACACGCAACGCGCGGGCCAGCGAACGGCCATCGGCGGCGACGATGGGCGCTTCGCCGGCGGCATAGACCTCGGTCAGCAGCACCGAGTCGGCGGCGCCAATCACCTTCACGAAGTCTTCGAAGCAGTCGCGCGTGCGGCTGTAGCGGTGCGGCTGGAAGGCCAGCACCAGGCGCCGGTCGGGGAAGGCCCCGCGCGCGGCCGCCAGCGTGGCGGCCAGCTCCACCGGGTGGTGGCCGTAGTCGTCGATCAGGGTGAAGCTGCCGCCGCCCTTGGCGGGTACTTCGCCATAGCGCTGGAAGCGCCGGCCCACGCCGGTGAAGTTGGCCAGCGCGGTGACCACCGCCGCATCGGGAATATTCAGCTCCACCGCGATGGCGATGGCCGACAGCGCGTTGAGCACGTTGTGCTCGCCAGCCAGGTTCAACACCACGTCCAGGTCGGGCAGCACCACGCCGTTGCGGCGCTGTACGGTGAAGCGCATCTGGCCGCCTTCGGCGCGCACGTTCAGTGCGCGCACTTCGGCATCCTCGGAGAAGCCATAGCTGGTCACCGGGCAGGTCACCTGCGGCACGATCTCGCGCACTGCGGGGCTGTCCACGCACAGCACGGCCGTGCCGTAGAAGGGCATGCGGTGCAGGAAGTCGACAAAGGCGCCCTTCAACCGGCTGAAGTCGTGGCCGTAGGTCTCCATGTGGTCGGCGTCGATGTTGGTGACCACCGCCATGACCGGCATCAGGTTGAGGAAGGAGGCGTCGGACTCGTCGGCCTCGACCACGATGTAGTCGCCACTGCCCAGCCGCGCATTGACGCCGGCGCTGTTGAGCCGCCCGCCGATGACGAAGGTCGGGTCCAGCCCGGCCTCGGCCAGCACGCTGGTGACCAGGCTGGTGGTGGTCGTCTTGCCGTGCGTGCCGGCGATGGCGATGCCCTGCTTCAGGCGCATCAGCTCGGCCAGCATCATGGCGCGCGGCACCACGGGAATGCGCTTCTCGCGCGCGGCGATGACCTCGGGGTTGTCCTGCTGCACGGCGGTGGAGGTGACCACCGCGTCGGCGCCCGCGATATGCGTCGCGTCATGGCCGATGCAGGTGCGGATGCCCAGGCCCTTCAGGCGCTGCAGCGTGGCGCTGTCGCTCAGGTCAGAGCCGGAGATGGCGTAGCCCAGGTTGAACAGCACCTCGGCGATGCCGCTCATGCCGGCGCCGCCCAGGCCGACGAAATGGATGTGGCGAATGGCGTGCTTCATGCTTGCGCGCCTCGCTCCAAAATAGATAGCATAAAGTCCAGGTGGTACAAGGGCTTCAGCCCTTTTTCATCAAAATATTTGTTGCTCATGGCTGCAGCTCCACGCAAGCGGCGACCACGGCGTCCACGGCCTCGGTCTTGCGCTGCGCATAGGCCTTTTCGGCCCGCGCCTGCAGCGCTTCGCGCGTGAGGCCGCGCAGCAGCTCGGCCAGCCGCGTTGCCGTCAGTTCGGGTTGCGGCAGCAGCCAGCCGCCGCCGCTGTCGACCAGAAAGCGCGCGTTGCTGGTCTGGTGGTCGTCCACCGCAGAAGGAAAAGGCACGAACACCGCCGCGGCGCCTACGGCTGCGATCTCGGTCACGGTGCTGGCGCCGGCGCGGCAGACGATCACGTCGGCCTCGGCGAAGGCGCGCGCGGTGTCGGTGATGAAGGGCGTGAGTTCGGCCTCGACACCGGCCTGCGCGTAATGCGCGCGCAGTGCGTCGATCTGCTTCTCGCCGCTCTGGTGCGTGACCAGCGGGCGTTCGTTGGCCGGGATCAGCGCCAGCGCCTGCGGCACGGCCGCATTGAGCGCCGTGGCGCCCAGGCTGCCACCGACCACCAGCAGGCGCAGCGGGCCGCTGCGGCCGGCAAAGCGCACCGCCGGCAATGGCTGGGCCAGAAATTCGGCGCGCAACGGGTTGCCCACCCAAAGTGCGCTGCTCAGCACGTTCGGGAAGGCGGTGTAGACCCGGTCCGCCACCTTGGCCAGCACCTTGTTGACTAGGCCGGCAACCGAGTTCTGCTCATGCAAGACCAGCGGCCGCCCCAGCAGCACGGCCATCAGGCCGGCCGGGAAGCTGATGTAGCCGCCAAAGCCCAGCACCACCTGCGGCCGCACGCGGCGCAGCACCTGCAGGCTCTGCCAGAAGGCGCGCAGCAAGCGCAGCGGCAGCAGCGCCAGCGTGAGCGGGCCCTTGCCGCGTACGCCGGAGAAAGCCACCGGCTCAAATGCAAAACCGCGCGGCGGCACCAGGCGGCTTTCCATGCTGCCGGGCGCGCCTATCCAGTGCACCTGCCAGCCGGCAGCGCGCAGCGCCTCGGCCACGGCAATGCCGGGGAAGATGTGGCCGCCGGTGCCGCCGGCCATGACGAGGGCGGTCTTGGCGGTCATACGCGACCTCCCCTCATCAGCACACGGTTCTCATAGTCGATCCGCAGTACCAGCGCAATCGCCACCAGGTTCATCAAAATCGCCGAGCCGCCATAGCTCATGAAGGGCAGGGTCAGCCCCTTGGTGGGCAATGCGCCCAGGTTCACGCCCATGTTGATGAAAGCCTGAAAGCCCACCCACATGCCGATGCCCTGCGCCACCAGCCCGGCGAACACGCGGTCCAGCGCAATCGCCTGGCGGCCGATGTGCATGATGCGGCGGGTCAGCCAGAAGAACAGCACGATCACGCAGAGCACGCCCAGCAGGCCGAACTCTTCACCGATCACGGCCAGCAGGAAGTCGGTGTGCGCCTCGGGCAACCAGTGCAGCTTCTCGACGCTGCCGCCCAGGCCAACGCCAAAGATCTCGCCGCGGCCGATGGCGATCAGCGAGTGCGACAGCTGGTAGCCCTTGCCCAGCGCGTGCTGCTCGCTCCACGGGTCGAGGTAGGCAAAGATGCGCTCGCGCCGCCACGGGCTGGCCATGACCATGGTGGCGAAAGCGACCACGATCACCGCAGCGATCAGGAAGAACATGCGCGCATTGACGCCGCCCAGGAACAGGATGCCCATGGCGATCACCGCGATCACCATGAAGGCGCCCATGTCGGGCTCGGCCAGCAGCAGTGCGCCGACGATGCCAATGGCCAGCGCCATGGGCAGCACGGCGCGGAAGAAGCGCTCTTTCACCTCCATGCGGCGCACCATGTAGTCGGCCGCATAGACCACCACGGCAAGCTTGGCCAGCTCCGAAGGCTGAAAGCGCATGAAGCCCATGGGCAGCCAGCGCCGCGCGCCATTGACGCTGATGCCGATGTGCGGGATCAGCACCGCGATCAGCAGCAGCAGCGAGGCAATGAACAGCCAGGGCGCGCTGCGCTCCCAGGTGCGCAGCGGCACCTGAAAAGCCAGCACACCGGCGACGAAACCGATCAGCAGCGACAACAGGTGGCGCCACATGAAGGACGTCTGAGAGAAGCCGGCGCGGGCGAAGCGCGGGTTGTCCGGAATGGCGATGGAGGCCGAATAGACCATGACCAGGCCCCAGGCCAGCAACGCCACCGTGACCCACAGCAGGGTCTGGTCAAAGCCCATCAGATGGGCCGGCGCCGACTGGGTACGGGCGAACTCACGCGAGCCGATACGCACCGGCAGCGCTTCGCTGGCGACGCGCGTCATGCCGCCAAACCAGTTGGCAAGGCGGGCGCCCAGGCCTGGACTGGCGGTATCGGCGCTCATTCATTGACCCCTGATAGCGAAGCATCGGCCAAGGCCTCGACGGCATCGCAGAACACCCGGGCGCGGTGCTCGTAGTCGTTGAACATGTCAAAGCTGGCGCAGGCCGGCGACATCAGCACGGCATCGCCCGCATGGGCACGCTGCTGCGCCAGTTGCACCGCTTCTTGCAGCGTGGCGGCGTCTTCCAGCGCCACGCCGGTATCGGCCAGCGCAGCGCGGATCAGCGGCGCATCGCGGCCGATCAGCACCACCACCCGCACGTGCCGCGCCACCGGCGTGGCCAGCGGCGAGAAATCCTGCCCCTTGCCGTCGCCGCCCAGGATCACCACCAGCCGGCGCTCGGCCCCCAGGCCTTCCAGCGCGGCCACGGTGGCGCCGACATTGGTGCCCTTGCTGTCGTCGAAGTACTCGACCTCGTCGACGATGGCCACGGGCTCGACCCGGTGCGGCTCGCCGCGGTATTCGCGCAGGCCGTAGAGCATGGGCGCCAGCGGGCAGCCCGCGGCCTGCGCCAGCGCCAGTGCGGCCAGCGCGTTGACGGCGTTGTGGCGGCCGCGAATGCGCAGCGCATCGGCCGGCATCAAACGCTGCAGGTGCAGGTCTTCTTCTGCGGCGGCGCGGCGGCTCTTGCGGGTTTCGTCGGACTCCAGGGCGCGGGTCAGCCAGGCCATGCCGTTGACCAGATCAATGCCGTAGTCGCCCGGCCGCTGCGGCGCATCACCACCAAAGGTGAAATAGGGCCGCACGAAAGGCTTCTGCAGCTTGACCTTCACCGGTGCCGGCAGCATCTGCATCACCAGCGGGTCTTCGCGGTTGAGCAGCAACAGCGCGCGCGTGCCAAAGATGCGCGCCTTGGCTGCGCCATAGGCCTCCATGCTGCCGTGCCAGTCGAGGTGGTCTTGCGTCAGGTTGAGCACAGCCGCAGCCGTGGGCTCGAAGCCCTGCACGCCGTCGAGCTGGAAGCTCGACAGCTCCAGCACCCAGACTTCGGGCAGCGTGCCTGCATCCAGGTGTGCGGCCAGGGTGTCGAGCAGCGTCGGGCCGATATTGCCGGCCACGGCCACGGTCTTGCCGGCGCGCTCCACCAGTTGGCCAGTGAGCGAGGTAACCGTGGTCTTGCCATTGGTGCCGGTGATGGCCAGCACCGCAGGGCGGTAGCCGGTGAGTACCGGTGGCGGCTCGTGCAGTGTCAGGTCGCTGAAGTCGTCGGCGGCAGATTCGATGGCCGGCTCGGCGGCTTCGTCGGGTTCGGGCTCGGGTGTGGCTTCGGTTTCTTCAGGCTCTTCAAGCTCGTCTTCAACCACGGCTTCAGCGGCGGCGTCGCCCTCGTCGCGCAGATCGGTCAGCGCGCGCGCAAACAGGTCCAGCTCGCCGCCCACGGGCAGGCCGATGGCCCGGGCCGCGTCCAGCACTTCAGCGGTCGCAGCCGGTGCCAGGCCCGGCGAGCGATAGACCACGCGCACCGGAGCGCCCTCCACCAAGGCTGCGCTGAACGGCCCGGAGACAAAGGCCGCGCCCGGCACTTCGGCCCGCAGCGCCGCCAGTTGCGGCGGCGCTGCGCGCGTGTCGGCCACGGTCACCTGGGCACCGTGGCGCGCGCACCAGCGCGCCATGGCCAGCCCGGACGCACCAAGGCCCAGGATCAGAACGGGAAGGTCTTGCAAATGCCGCACGCCTGCTACCTCAGCTTCAGCGTGGAAAGACCGACCAGGCACAGCAGCATGGTGACGATCCAGAAGCGCACGACAACCTGCGTTTCCTTCCAGCCGCTCTTCTCGAAATGGTGGTGCAGCGGCGCCATGCGCAGCAGGCGCCGGCCCTCGCCATAGCGCTTGCGGGTGTACTTGAAGTACAGCACCTGGGCCATGACCGAGAGCGCCTCGACCACGAAGATGCCGCCCATGATGGCCAGCACGATTTCCTGGCGCACGATGACCGCGATGATGCCCAGCGCGCCGCCCAGCGCCAGCGCGCCTACGTCGCCCATGAAGACCTGGGCCGGATGTGCGTTGAACCACAAAAATGCCAGGCCGGCGCCGGACATGGCCGCGCAGAAGATCATCAGCTCGCCCGAGCCCGGGATGTAGGGAAACAGCAGGTAGCGCGAGAACGCCGTGTTGCCCGAGATATAGGCAAACACGCCCAAGGTCGAGCCCACCAGCACCACCGGCATGATGGCCAGGCCGTCCAGGCCGTCGGTGAGGTTGACCGCGTTGCTGGAGCCCACGATCACCAGATAGGTCATGACCATGAAGCCCAGCACGCCCAGCGGGTAGCTGACTTCCTTGAAGAAAGGCACCAGCAGCCCGGCCTGCGGCGGCAGGTTGACGTGGAAGCCCGAGCTCACCCAGTCGGTGAACAGCAGCCAGGATTCGCGCGTGCTGGTGCCCGAGATGGCAAACACCAGCGCCGCAGCGGCCAGCACGCCCACCGCCGACTGCCAGAGGTACTTGTCGCGCGAGCGCATGCCTTCCGGGTCCTTGTGCACCACCTTGCGCCAGTCATCGGCCCAGCCGATGGCGCCAAAGCCCAGCGTGACCAGCAGCACGATCCAGACAAAGCGGTTGCTCAGGTCGGCCCACAGCAGCGTGGACAACGCAATCGCCAGCAGGATCAGCACGCCGCCCATGGTGGGCGTGCCGCTCTTGACCAGATGCGTCTCCAGGCCATAGCCGCGCACGGGTTGCCCGATCTTGAGCGCGGTCAGGCGCCGGATCACGAACGGCCCAGCCGCCAGGCCGATCAGCAATGCGGTCATGGCGGCCATCACGGCGCGGAAGGTCAGGTACTGGAACACCCGCGCCCAGCCGAACTCGGGCGACAAGGTCTGCAGCCACTGGGCCAGGCTCAGCAGCATGCGGCAACTCCGGCGGCCAGGCCGCGGGACAACAAACCATCAGGGCGATGTGGCATCGCGGTTCTCCTCTGTTTCTTTGGGCATGGCGCGGTGCTCGATCGCCTGCACCACCCGATCCATCTGCATGAAGCGCGAGCCCTTGACCAGGATGCTCGCGCTGGCGCTGGTGACATCGGCAACAGCCGCATCCAGCACGGTGAAATCCTCGAAATGCCGGCCATCGCCGCCGTCACCGGCAAAGCGGGCCACGGCGTGTGCGGACTGCGCACCCAGCGCATACAGGCGCTCGATGCCGCGCTCGTGCGCATAGGCGCCGACCTCGGCATGGAGGGCCGGGCCGTTGTCGCCGATCTCGCCCATGTCGCCCAGCACCAGCAGGCGCGGGCCGGGCAGCGCGGCGAGCACATCGATGGCCGCGCGTACCGAGTCCGGATTGGCGTTGTAGCTGTCATCCACCAGCGTGAGCGCATGGCCGCCCGGCGACAGCTGCACCGCGCGCGAGCGGCCCTTGACCGGCCGAAACGCGCCAAGCCCCGCCGCAATCGCCGTGAGGTCGGTGCCCGCCGCCAGCGCGCAGGCCACGGCAGCCAGCGCATTGCGCACGTTGTGCTGGCCGGCGATGGCCAGGGTGAAGGCCAGTGCACCGGCCGGGGTGGCCGCGCGCACCTGCCAGGCATCGCCCTGCCAGACGGCATCCATCAGCGTCACATCGCCGCCCTGCGCGGCGTCGGTAAAGGTCAGGCAGCTACGCGCGCCGGCCAGCGAGCGCCACAGCGGCGTGAAGACGTCGTCGGCCGGGAACACCGCCGTGCCGTCGTCCGGCAGGGCCGTCAACACCGCGCCGTTTTCGTGGGCCACGGCTTCCACCGTGTGCATGAATTCCTGGTGCTCGCGCTGGGCGTTGTTGACCAGAGCCACCGTCGGCCGGGCCACATGCGCCAGCACGGCAATCTCGCCTGGGTGGTTCATGCCCAGCTCGACCACGCCGGCGCGATGGCGGCCATGCAGGCGCAGCACCGTCAGCGGCACGCCGATGTCGTTGTTCAGGTTGCCCTGGGTGGCGAAGGCGCCATCGCCATGCGCGGCGCGCAGGATGGCGGCGATCATCTGCGTCACCGTGGTCTTGCCGTTGCTGCCGGTCACGGCGATCAGCGGCAACGAGAACTGCATGCGCCAGCCCGCGGCCAGCGCCGCCAGCGCGGCACGGCTGTCTGCCACCTCGATACCCTGCAGGCCGGCGGCTTCGAGCCCGCCGTGGGCGATGGCGGCGGTGGCGCCGGCCTGGCGTGCTTCCAGCAGGAAATCATTGGCATCGAAATGCTCGCCGCGCAGCGCGACAAACAGGTCGCCCGGCTGCAGGCTGCGGGTGTCGGTGTGCACGCGCACCACCGGCAGGCTGCCGCTGCCCACCAGGCGCTGGCCACCGGTCCAGGCATAGGCCTGGGCCAGGGTCATCATCGACGTACGGGGCGTGGCATTCATACGGAGCTTTCCATGGCGGTACGGCGGTCCAGCGCGTCTTCGACCTGGGCCCGGTCGGAGAAGGGCTGGCGTATACCGGCCACCTCCTGGTAGTCCTCATGGCCCTTGCCGGCCACCAGCAGCACGTCGTGCTCGCCGGCAGCGGCAATGGCGCCGCGGATGGCCAGTGCGCGGTCGACTTCGAAGCGCGCAGCGGCGCCCGGCGGCAGCCCGCGGGCGATCTGGTCGAGGATGGCCTGTGGCGGTTCGTTGCGCGGGTTGTCGCTGGTGAGCCAGACCTGGTCTGCCTCGCGCGCTGCAATGGCGCCCATCAACGGGCGCTTGCCCGGATCGCGCCCACCGCCGCAGCCAAACACGCAGACCAAGGCACCGCCGCGCTCGGCAGCCAGCGGGCGCAGGGCCTGCAGCGCCTTTTCCAGTGCGTCGGGCGTGTGCGAATAGTCCACCGCCACCAGCGGCTGGCCACTGCGGGCGATGCGCTCCATGCGGCCGGGCACCGGCAGCAGGTCGGCACAGGCCGCCACGGCCGCAGCCAATGGAATGCCCAGCGCGCGCATGCTGGCGATGACGCCCAGCAGGTTGTAGAGGTTGTAGTGGCCGATGGCCGTGGTGGCCAGCGCATGCCGCTCGCGGCCTTCGACCACGACGCAGCCCAGGCCGCCATCGACATAGCCGATGTCTTCGGCCACCAGGCGCGCGGCGCCGTGCAGCGAGAAGGTCCAGAGGTCCAGTGCGCGACCGGCCAGCGAGCGTGCCAATTCAGCGCCGGCGGCGTCGTCGACATTCACCACGGCCGCCTGCAGGCCCTGCCAGTCGAACAGCTCGGCCTTGGCCTGCCAGTAGGCCGCCATGCTGCCGTGGTAGTCGAGGTGGTCCTGCGTGAAGTTGGTGAAGGCCGCCACGCGGATGCGCGTGCCGTCCAGCCGCCGCTCGGCAATGCCGATGGAAGACGCCTCGATGGCGCAGGCGACCAGCCCGTCGTCCACGAAGCGGCGGAACTGGTGCTGCAGCAGCACCGGGTCTGGCGTAGTCAGGCCGGTGGCCACCACGTTTGGCGGGACTCCAACGCCCAAAGTGCCCACAAACCCACAGGGGACACCGGCTTTATGCTTCACTTTTGATAGCGCCTGCGCCAGCCACCAGGCCGTGGTGCTCTTGCCGTTGGTACCGGTCACGGCCAGCACATCGAGCGTGTCCGAGGGCCGCCCGAACCATTCCGCCGCGATCAGGCCGGTGGCAGCCTTGAGACCGGCAAAGGCGGCGACCTTGGCATCGCCAAAATCAAAAGCATCGACACCGTCCTGCTCGACCAGGCAGGCCGCGGCGCCACGCGCCAGGGCCGAGGCCACATGGCTGCGGCCGTCGGTGGCAGCGCCCGGCCAGGCGATGAAGCCATCGCCCGGGCCGATCTGGCGGCTGTCGGTATGCAGCGTGCCCGGCACGCGTGCGCGCAGCCATTGCACGGCGTCGGCCACGGCGGTGAAGCTTTGCAGCGCCATCAGAACGACTCCTCCACCTCGGTGGAGACGATCTGCGGCTTGACCGCCATGTCGGGCTGCACGCCCATCATGCGCAAGGTCTGCTGCACCACTTCGCTGAACACCGGGCCAGCCACCGTGCCGCCGTAGTAGGAGCCCGCGGTGGGTTCGTCGATCATCACCGCGACGATGATGCGCGGCTTCTCGATGGGCGCCATGCCGGTGAACCAGGCGCGGTACTTGCCCACCGCATAGCCCTTGCCGGCCTGCTTGCGCGCCGTGCCGGACTTGCCACCTACCGAGTAACCCAGCGTCTGCGCCTTCTGGCCGGTGCCGCCCGGCCCGGCGGCCAGCCACAGCATGTGCCGCACTTCGGCAGCGTTGTCGGCCGAGAACACACGGGTGCCAACGGCAGGCTCGGAGTTCTTGAGGATGGTGGCCGGGATGATCTGGCCGTCATGCGCAAAAGCCGTATAGGAGCGCGCCATCTGGAACAGCGAGGCCGACAGGCCGTAGCCATAGGACATGGTGGCCTGCTCGATCGGGCGCCAGCTCTTCCACGGGCGCAGCCGGCCGGTCACGGCACCGGGGAACTGCAGTTGCGGCTTCTGGCCAAAGCCCACGGCGCTGAAGAAGTCCCACATCTCGTGCGCCGACAACTTCTGCGACACCTTGGTAGCGCCGACGTTGCTCGACTTCTGGATCACACCTTCTACCGTCAGCGCACCGTAGTTGTGGGTGTCGGTGATGGTCGAGCCGGTGACGGTATAGCGCCCAGGCGAGGTATCGATGATGGTGCTGGGCTTGACGCGCCCCAGCTCCAGCGCCGCGCCGATGGTGATCGGCTTCATGGTGGAGCCGGGCTCGAAGGTGTCGGTAAGCGCGCGATTGCGCAGTTGCTCGCCAGTCAGGTTCTGCCGCTTGTCGGGCACGTAGCTGGGGTAGTTGGCCAGCGCCAGTATTTCGCCGGTGACGGTATCGAGGACCACCACGCTGCCGGCCTTGGCCTTGTTCACCGCCACCGCGTCGCGCAGCTTCTGGTAGGCAAAGAACTGCACCTTGCTGTCGATGGAGAGCTGGATGTCCTTGCCATCCAGCGGCGGCACGGTTTCGCCTACGGCCTCGACGGCGCGGCCGAGCCGGTCCTTGAGAACGCGGCGCGAACCGGCCTTGCCCGCGAGCTGCTGGTTAAAGGCCAGCTCTATGCCTTCCTGGCCGTGGTCTTCCACGTTGGTGAAGCCCACCACGTGCGCCGCCGCCTCGCCCTCGGGGTACTGGCGCTTGTATTCCTTGCGCTGGTAGATGCCCTTGATGTCGAGCGCGGCGATCTGCTTGGCAATGGGCTCGTCCACCTGGCGCTGGATCCAGACAAAGGTCTTGTCCTCGTCGGCCAGTTTCTTGTCGAGCGCGGCGGGCGTCATGCCCAGCAGCTTGGCCAACTGGCGCAGCTTGCCCTGCACCGCCGGGTCCTGCCGCTCCACGTCCTCGGGGATGGCCCAGATGCTGGGTGCAATCACGCTGGAGGCCAGCAGCAGTCCGTTGCGGTCCAGGATGCGGCCACGGTTGGCCGGCAGCTCCAGCGTGCGGGCAAAGCGCACCTCACCCTGGCGCTGGAAGAAGTCGTTGTCGATCACCTGCACGAACGCAGCCCGTGCGGCCAGGCCGACAAAGCCCAGCGCGATCGCGGCCACGATGAACTTGCTGCGCCATACCGGCGTCTTGCTCGCCAGCAGCGGGCTGGAGGTGTAGAGCACGCTGCGGCTCATCGAGCCCCCCCGCGCGGCGCGGCCGGCGTGACGATGGCTGCAGCCGCCGGCGTCTGTGGCTGGTTCGGATAGCCGATGTACTGGGTGATCGCCGGTGTGGCGGTCTGCATCTTGAGCTGGTTGCGCGCCAGTTGCTCGACGCGCAAGGGCGTGGCCTGCGCGCGCTTCTCCACCTGCAGGCGGTCGCGTTCGACTTCCAGCCGGTGCGCCTCGTTGCGCGCACGCTCCAGCTCGGTGAACAGGCGGCGCGACTCGTACTGCACGTGTACCAGGTACAACGCGCTGGCCAGCACGCCCATCAGCAGCATGACCGACAGCCGGGTCATGGACGCACCCCTCCCTCGCTGCGCACTACGGCGCAAGCTTGCTTGGGGAGGGGCCTGACGCTCATGCAGGCACCTCGGTACGTTCGGCCACGCGCAGGATGGCGCTGCGCGAGCGCGGATTGGCCGCGACTTCAGCCGCGCTCGGCTTGATGCGGTCCAGGGCGCGCAGGCGCATGGGCTGGGGCGCAGCAAAGGGCGCGCGGCGGTCGTAGACGTCCTTGGAATGCTTGGCGATGAAGGTCTTGACGATGCGGTCTTCGAGCGAGTGAAAGCTGATCACCACCAGCCGCCCGCCCGGGCGCAGCACCGTCAGGCTGGCTTCTAGCGCCTGTTGCAGCTCTTCAAGCTCGGCATTGATGAAAATCCGAAGAGCCTGAAATGTGCGCGTTGCAGGGTTCTGGCCCGGCTCGCGGGTTTTGACCGTGCCAGCCACGAGCTCGGCCAGCTCGGTGGTGGTTGAAACTGGGCCCCGTTCCTGTCGGCGAGCAACAATCGCCTTTGCAATGGGGCCAGCAAACCGTTCTTCGCCATAGTCACGTATCACCTCCGCTATCTGCTGCACCTCGGCGGTGGCCAGCCATTCGGCCACGCTCTCGCCGCGCGTGGGGTCCATGCGCATGTCGAGTGGGCCGTCGAAACGAAAAGAAAAACCCCGTGCGGGGTTATCGATCTGGGGAGAGCTGACGCCGATGTCCAACAGGACACCGGCGACGCTGGCCGGCGCCAATTCCCCCAGATGGCGAAAACCGCGGTGCCGGATGGAAAACCGCGCATCGTCGATGCGGCCAGCCTCGGCAATCGCATCAGGGTCTTTGTCGAATGCGATCAACTGCCCCTCGGGCGCCAGTTGCGAAAGAATGCGGCGCGAATGCCCGCCGCGGCCAAAAGTGGCGTCGACGTAGCAGCCTGCGGCGTCGACGACAAGCGCGTCGACCGCCTCGCTCAGCAGGACGGTGGTGTGATTCAAGTTCTCCACGTATGCCTTAGAAGGAGAAATCCTGAAAAACCTCGGGCATCTGGCCTTGCATTGCTTCGGCCTCTTGCGCGTCGTAGGTGGCTTTGTCCCAGAGTTCGAAATGGTTGCCCATGCCCAGCAGGATCGCGTCCTTCTGGATACCGGCGGCAGTACGCAGCTCGGGCGAAACCAGCACGCGGCCGGTGCCGTCCATGTCCACGTCCATCGCGTTGCCAAGAAAGATGCGCTTCCACCACTGGGCGGACATGGGCAGTTGGGCGATGCGTTCCCGGAACTTCTCCCATTCCGGGCGGGGAAACACCATCAGGCAGCCGTGCGGATGCTTGGTGATCGTGAGCTGGCCTGCCGCCGTCGCGCTCAGGACGTCGCGATGCCGCGTAGGGACGGACAGCCGCCCCTTGGCATCGAGACTCAGCGACGAGGCCCCTTGGAACACGACTGATTACCCCTGGTTGGACTTACGAGCGCGGTACGAGGATCAAGCAGACAGGCCACTTTTCCCCACTTAATTGCACTTTTTTGCACTGTAGCAGGAAAAAAAAGCGCCACAAGAGGCGCTTCAGGGACTTTCGCAATGAAATCAACGACTTAGAAGCAGGTCCGTACAGAGTAACCGGTCGAAAAACGTTCTAGATGAAGTACTTAGGATCGGCAATCAATGTGCTTCCTCAGACTGCTAGCGCACCAGCGCTTGCTTTTCGTAACAGTAGCAGTCTGATGCCGACGCCAAGCCCCTGCTCTCAGAGGATGTAGCGCGACAGGTCTTCGTCCCGGCTCAGCTCGCCCAGGCGCCCATCCACATAGGCCACATCGACGGTCACGGTCTGGCCCTGCAGCCGGGTGGCATCGAAGCTCACCTCGTCCAGCAGCCGCTCCATCACGGTGGACAGCCGGCGCGCGCCGATGTTCTCGGTGCGCTCGTTCACGTCGTAGGCGATGTGCGCCAGCCGCGTGATGCCTTCGGGCGTGAACTCGACCGTGACGCCTTCGGTGGCCAGCAGTGCCTGGTACTGCTTGACCAGCGAGGCGTGGGTCTGCGTGAGGATGGCCTCGAAGTCCTGCACCGACAGCGACTGCAGCTCGACCCGGATCGGGAAGCGGCCCTGCAGCTCGGGGATCAGGTCGCTCGGCTTGCTCAAATGGAAGGCGCCCGAGGCAATGAACAGGATGTGATCGGTCTTGACCATGCCGTACTTGGTCGACACGGTCGTACCCTCCACCAGCGGCAGCAGGTCGCGCTGCACGCCCTGGCGCGAGATGTCGGCATTGCTGCCACCGCCTTCACTGCGCGAGGTGACCTTGTCGATCTCGTCGATAAAGACGATGCCGTTCTGCTCGGCATTGGCGATGGCGCGGGTCTTGGTGTCTTCCTCGTTCACCAGCTTGCCGGCTTCTTCCTCGGTCAGCAGCTTGAGTGCTTCGGCAATCGGCATCTTGCGCAGCTTGCGCTTGCCCGCGCCCATCTGGCTGAAGACGCCGCGCAGTTGCTCAGCCATCTCCTCCATGCCGGCCGGGCCCGTCACCTCCAGCGGCTGGCGCTGGTCGGCGACTTCGATCTCGATTTCCTTGTCGTTGAGCTGGCCTTCGCGCAGCTTCTTGCGGAAAGTCTGGCGCGCGGTGCTGTCGGGGCTGGCAAGCGCCGGCTGGTCGGAGGCCGCCGGGCGCGCCGGCGGCAGCAGCACGTCGAGAATGCGGTCTTCGGCGGCGTCTTCGGCGCGGGCTCGGTGCTTGCGCATTTCGGTCTCGCGCGTCTGCTTGACCGCCACCTCAACCAGGTCACGGATGATCGCGTCGACATCCTTGCCGACATAGCCGACCTCGGTGAACTTGGTGGCCTCGACCTTGATGAAGGGCGCATCGGCCAGCCGCGCCAGGCGCCGGGCGATCTCGGTCTTGCCGACGCCGGTCGGGCCGATCATGAGGATGTTCTTGGGCGTGATCTCGTGGCGCAGCTTGGCGTCCACCTGCTGGCGGCGCCAGCGGTTGCGCAGCGCAATGGCAACAGCGCGCTTGGCCTGGTGCTGGCCAACGATGTGGCGGTCGAGTTCGGAGACGATCTCCTGCGGGGTCATGGAAGACATGGGCAAATCGGGGAGTGTTCAGTCGAGGGTTTCCAGCGTGTGGTGCATATTGGTGTAAATGCACAGCTCACCGGCGATTTCCAGGGATTTTTTGACGATCTCGTGCGGCGCCAGATCGGTGTGGTCCAGCAGCGCCTTGGCCGCCGAATGTGCGTAGGCGCCGCCGGAGCCGATGGCGACGATGCCCTGCTCGGGCTCCAGCACGTCGCCGTTGCCGGTAATGATCAGCGAGGCGCTACGGTCGGCCACGGCCAGCATGGCCTCCAGCCGGCGCAGCACACGGTCGGTGCGCCAGTCCTTGGTCAACTCGATGGCCGCGCGGACCAATTGCCCCTGGTGCTTTTCGAGCTTGGCCTCGAAGCGCTCGAACAGCGTGAAGGCGTCAGCCGTGGCGCCGGCAAAACCGGCCAGGACCTTGTCGTGGTGCAGCTTGCGAACCTTGCGGGCCGTGCCCTTGACGACGATGTTGCCAAGCGTGACCTGGCCGTCGCCGCCAATAGCCACCTGTACGCCCTGAGGCGTCTGGCGGCGCACGCTGAGGATGGTGGTGCCGTGAAATTGTTCCATAGGCGAGCCATATGGGGGCGAAAGCCAGGAATGCAACGGCCGATGCGCAACACCATGTAGCGCGGCCCTCTAGCACACAAGATTCAGAAGGCCGCGGAGCAGGCCATCCCAAAACATCCGCGGAACCGGCTCCGCCGGGCCGCCGGATGTGCCCCCTTGAGGGGGAAGGCGAAGACACGAAGTGCGAAGCCTGGGGGTGTCCTAATCCCCACGAACCAGTACCTGCGCGTACTCACCTATGCCCACCACGTTGGCAAAGATGGCCACCAGCCGGTGCAGGCCCTGCAGGCGGGCTGGACGGCCCTGCGCTTGCGCATTGGCAGCCCAGTTCAGCAGCGAGCCGGCCGCGGAAAAATCCATGCGCACCAGGCGGCTGCAATCCACCTCCAGCCCTTCCGGGCGATGGGCGGCGGCAGCGTCCAGCAACGCCAGCGCCGCATCGGCATCGCCCAGGATCTCGCCGGCCAGTTCGGCGCGCGGCGCGGGCGCGGTCAGCGCTTGCGTCAATACGGGGAAGTCGGCGGCAAAGCCCGCGTCGCTGCGCAAAGCGCGCGGGGCAGCGGGCACAGCCGCCGGCAAGGCCTGCGGGGTGTCGGCCATCACTGCGCGATAGTCGCAACGCACCGCCTGCCAGGAAGGCGGCGACACCTCGTAGGTGACGCAGTAGTCAAGCGCCACCATTTCGAATTCCTCGGGCTGGCCCGTGGCGCGCAGCGCTTCCATACGCAGGCGCCACCAGGCCGGATCGACCTGGGCGTCGCTGGAGGGCGTGCGCTCCTGCAGCGCGCGGGCCAGGCGGTCCGTTCCTGCGATCCAGAGCGGTACGGCCTGGCCACACCAGCGCGTGAAAAGCGCGCGCAAGGGCTCGGCCGCATCGTCACCGAAGGCATCCAGCGTGGACCAGTCAAGCTGCCAGGGAGTGGCCGCCCCGGCCAATGACTGCTCCAGCGCGGCCACGGCCTCGGCGCCAAGAAGAGGCGGGCACTGCCAGCTAAAACCCGCGTCGATGGCCATGGCACCAGGCGGGGCGTCTGCCGCCGCAAGCGAAAACCAGGCGGGCGGCGAGCGCCCGTAGCGGCGCGCGAAGTCCAGCGCCGCCGCCTCAAACCGCTCCTGCTGGCCGATGCAGCGGTAAAGATCAAACAATGCCGACCAAGCCTCCGCTGCCGTCGGCGTGTCGACCAGGGTCAGGTCCAGCAGGGCTGCCTCGGCACCAGCGTTGTCGCCATTGGCAAAGCGGATTGCCGCTTCTTCCAGCTGCGGATCATGGCGATAGGAAGGCAGCGGCGCTTCTTCGGCTGCGGCTGGCAGGGCCAGCGAGGGCAGCAGCACATCGCTTGCATCGGCGTCCGCATCGGACAGCTCCAGGTCGAGCGGGCGCGCGCCGGCAGGCGGGGCGGGCGGATGTGGCCGGGGCGGCAGCGTCAGGCCCGCCTCGTGCAGCGGCACCGTCGCCGCATAGGCCGGCAGGCGCGAGGTCCGCATCATGCTGGCCCGGAAGATGGAGGTACCGGGCCGCCAAGGCGCCTCTCCCGCCGGGGGCGTTGACAGCCCCAGGTCGCCAGGCTCGGGCGGCCGGGTCTGCCACCACTGCCGGGACATCTGCTCTTCGATCTCGTCGATCTTGCGCAGCGTTACCGCCCGGTCGTCCGGACGGCTCAGCAGGCTGGTGGCGAAGAAGGAGGGCTGGGCCTCTTCCGATGGATCGGCAGAGGCGCCGCGACGGCGCAGCTTGCGTAGCTGGTCGAACTCCCGGCGCCGCACGAAGTCGTTGCGGCGACGGCGCTCGACCATCTCTTTCAGCACCTGCTTGCTGTAGCTGCCGTCGGCTTCGGTGTCGGGCGCCTCAAGGTCCGCCCAGGGCGTGCCGGAGTTGCGCACAAAGCGCACCACCTTGGAAAGAAAACCGGGGCTGTCGTCTTTCGCCATGGGACAGCGTCGAGCAGGAGCGCCGATCGCAGGCTAGTCGCCGAACATCTTCTGCTTCAGCTCGCGGCGCTGTTGCGCCTCAAGCGAAAGCGTGGCGGTGGGACGCGCCAGCAGGCGGCCGACGCCAATGGGCTCGCCGGTTTCGTCGCAGTAGCCGTAGTCGCCAGCGTCGATGCGGACGATGGATTGCTCGATCTTCTTCAGCAGCTTGCGCTCGCGGTCGCGGGTGCGCAGCTCAAGGGCGTGCTCTTCTTCGATCGTGGCGCGGTCAGCCGGATCGGGCACG
Organism: Xylophilus sp. GW821-FHT01B05; assembly: GCA_038961845.1. Classification (NCBI taxonomy): domain Bacteria; kingdom Pseudomonadati; phylum Pseudomonadota; class Betaproteobacteria; order Burkholderiales; genus Xylophilus; species Xylophilus sp. GW821-FHT01B05. The sequence goes on along the minus strand of CP152408.1, from coordinate 988,557 downwards.
ACCACGGTGTCTTCCCGCAGGTGCTCGGTGGTTTCACCGGCGTTGGCCAGCATGTCGTCCTTCAGGCGAACCAGCTTCAGGCGGAAAAAAGCCACCTGCTTCTCGTTCATGTACTCGCTGTCGGGCATTGCCAGCACTTCAGCGTCGCTCAATTCCCCTACGGCCTTGGTCTTCCAGTTCTGGGCCAGCTTGGGGTCCTTCTTGGTCGCTGCGGGCGCGGGGGGATTCACGGTTGTCGGCATGGTCGAAGAAGAAAAGCTTGCTTTGGCGGCGGTGGAGGCCACCGCCTGTGCCATGGAAGGTACGGTCAACTGCGCCAGGCGCGAAGACGGTCGGGTGCTGCGCGGCACGTCAGGAGACGTCGGCGCAACAGGGGTAATCGGAGCGGGCGCTGCCTTCGTGGAACTGTCCACTGACTTGGGGGGGTTCGACTTGGCTTTCACTCACGGTCTCCTCGCAGGATGGGCTTCAGTTGCCCGGTGGCAGATCACCCCCGGGCCGTCGCCGGGGCGCGATTGTATAGAGTCGCGCGGGGCGTACGCTATGAATTTACGACAGGCACTGTTCCAGGCCTTGCAGGAAGATGTCCTTGGGCAGATCAATGCCGATAAAAACCATCTTGCTGTTGCGTTTTTCGTCCGCGCCCCACGCGGGGCCCAGGTCGCTGCCCATGAGCTGGTGCACGCCCTGGAAGATGACTTTGCGGTCGGTACCCACCATGCTCAGCACGCCTTTGTAGCGCAGCATGCGCGGGCCGTAAATGTTGACTACGGCGCCCAGGAAATCCTCCAGCTTGGCCGGATCGAAGGCGCGCTCGGACTTGAAGGCGAAGCTCTTCACGTCGTCATCGTGGTGATGGTGGTGGCCGTGGCCGCCTTCGTGCTGGTGCGAGGGGTGGTCGCAGTGCTCGCCATGGGCGTGATCGTGGCCCTCGTGGTCGTGGTGCTCATGGCCGTCTTCCTTGAGGAAGTCGGGGTCGATGTCCAGCTTGGCGTTGAGGTTGAAGCCACGCAGGTCGAACACGTCCTTGATCGGCACCTCGCCGAAGTGCACGGCCTGGATCGGCGCGCGCGGGTTCATGTGCTTCAAGCGGTGGATCAGCGCGTCGGTTTCTTCCTTGGCGACCAGGTCGGTCTTGCTGATGAAGAGCTGGTCGGCAAAGCCGATCTGGCGGCGCGCCTCCTGGCGGTCGTTGAGCTGCTGGGCGGCGTGCTTGGCGTCGACCAGGGTCAGCACCGAGTCGAGCAGGTAGCTTTCGGCGATTTCCTCGTCCATGAAGAAGGTCTGGGCCACCGGGCCGGGGTCGGCCAGGCCGGTGGTTTCGATCACCACGCGGTCGAAGTCGAGCAGGCCCTTGCGCTTCTTGGCGGCCAGCAGTTGCAGGGCTTCGCGCAGGTCCTCGCGGATGGTGCAGCAGATGCAGCCGTTGCTCATCTGCACGATCTGCTCCTTGGATTCGCTCACCAGGATGTCGTTGTCGATGTTTTCTTCGCCGAACTCGTTCTCGATGACAGCGATCTTCTGGCCATGCGCCTCGGACAGGATGCGCTTGAGCAGCGTGGTTTTGCCGGAGCCGAGGAATCCGGTGAGGATGGTGGCGGGGATGAGGCTCATGGAACGGTCCAGTGCTGGGTGCGGGGCATCGAAAGGGGGGCAGTGTAGCGAGGTCGCGCGACGCTGCCCTGCCGGGGCGCGAAAGCCCTACTTGCGGACCACCACCAGGCCTTTCAAGTATTCGCCCTCGGGGAAGCTGAGAGTCATGGGGTGGTCTGGCGCGCCGGCCAGGCGCTCGCCGATGTAGCCGTCGACACCAGCGTCGGCGCCGGCCGAGGCGACGATCTTGTGGAACAGCTCTGGCGGGATGCCGCCCGAGCAGGAATAGGTGAACAGCACGCCGCCGGGCTCCAGCAGCTTGAGTGCCAGGCGGTTGATGTCTTTGTAGGCGCGTGCGGCGCGCTCAGCGTGGGCCGCGGTGGGGGCGAGCTTGGGCGGGTCGAGCACGATGGCATCGAAAGTACGGCCTTCCTGGCCGAAGCGGCGCAGCGAGGCGTTGACGTCGGCGTCCAGAAACTCGGCCCGCGCCGTGTCGAAACCGTTGAGCACCACGTGGGCAGCCGCGCGCTGCAGCGCCGGGGCGGAGGAGTCGATCGACGTGACATGCGCGGCGCCGCCGGCCAGCGCGGCCACGGTGAAGCCGCCGGTGTAGCAATAGCAGTTGAGCACGCGCTGGAAGCCACGGCGCCGGTTGACTTCATAGAAGCGGCGGCGGCTGTCGCGCTGGTCCAGGTAGAAGCCGGTCTTGTGGCCTTCGGCCACGTCCAGCGTGAGGCGCCATTCGTTCTCGTGGATGGTGAGCTCGGTGGGCGCGGCCGTGTCGCCGCGCAGCCAGCCGGTGACGGCGGGCAGGCCTTCGAGGCCGCGCGCGCTGGCGTCGGAGCGCTCGTAGAGCTGGCTGCAGCCGGTGATCTGCAGCAGCGCGTCGGCGATCTGCGCCTTCCAGCGCTCGACGCCGGCCGAGCCGAACTGCGCCACCAGCACGTCGCCGTAGCGGTCCACCACCAGGCCCGGCAGGCCGTCGGATTCGCCGTGCACCAGGCGCAGGCTGTCGCTGGGGATGTCGAACAGCGCCCGCGCGGCAATGGCGCGCTGCAGCGTGGCGTGCAGGAAGGCGGCGTCGATGCGCTGGGCCTCGTCGAAGCTCCAGACCCGGGCGCGGATGCGCGAGGCCGGGCTGAACGCGGCCCAGGCCAGGAACTGGCCCTCGTGCGACTCCACGCGCACGGTCTCGCCGCTGTCGCCGCCGCCTTTGGCGATGGCCGATTCAAATATCCAGGGGTGACGGCGCAGGAGCGAGCGCTCCTTGCCTTCGCGCAGGCGCAAGGTTTTCATGGGTGGGGATTGTCAGGCCTGCTGCGCAGCCTGCCAGGCACCAGGCGCCAGGCCGTCGAGGCTGTAGGGCCCGATGGCGGCGCGAACCAGGCGCAGCGTGGGAAAGCCCAGCGCCGCCGTCATGCGCCGCACCTGGCGGTTGCGGCCTTCGCGGATCACCAGCTCCAGCCAGCTGGTGGGGATGGCCTGGCGCACGCGGATGGGTGGGTCGCGCTCCCACACGGCGGGCGGCGGTGCCAGCAGGCGCGCGCGGGCTGGCAGCGTGGGGCCGTCTTTCAGTTGCACACCGCTGCGCCAGGCGGCCAGGGCGCGCTCGTCCGGCACGCCTTCCACCTGCACCCAGTAGGTTTTTTCCATCTTGAAGCGCGGGTCGGCGATGCGGGCCTGCAGCTGGCCGTCGCTGGTGAGCAGCAGCAGGCCTTCGCTGTCAGCGTCGAGCCGGCCGGCCACGTAGACGCCCGGCAGGTCGATGAAATCCTTCAGCCCGCGCCAGCGGCCTTCCGGCGTGAACTGGCTGAGCACGCCGTAGGGCTTGTTGAAGCGGATCAGTTGCGGGGGATGGGCAAGAGACATGCAGATGGCAGCAGCTATTGAATAGATAGCTAATAGCCCAGGCAGCGCCTGGGCTAGAGGCATATTTCACCAAGATTATTGGTTGGAGCCGCCGCGCCGCTTGGCGCGCGGGTGGGCGGCGTCGTAGACCTGGGCCAGGTGCTGGAAATCCAGCCGGGTATAGACCTGGGTGGTGGTGATGCTGGCGTGGCCCAGCAGCTCTTGCACTGCGCGCAGGTCGCCGCTGGATTGCAGCAGGTGGCTGGCGTAAGAGTGGCGCAGCATGTGCGGGTGTACCGGCGCGGCCAACCCCGCCGCCTGGCTGCGCTGGCGCAGGCGCTGCCAGACGGCCTGGGCGGTGAGCCGCGTGCCGCGCCGGCCGGGGAACATGGCCGGCTGGCTGAGCGCATCGGCCGGCAGTGCCAGCAGGCGCTGCGGCAGCCAGGCGGCGAGCGCCTCGGCCGCCTTGCCGGCGATGGGCACGCTGCGCCATTTGCGGCCCTTGCCGCAGACGTGGACCATGCCGTCGTCCAGATCAACCCAGCCGTGGCCGGCCTTTTGCGCGGCGGCGGAGGTGACGGCATCGAGCCCCACCAGTTCGCCCACGCGCAGGCCGCAGCCGTAGAACAGCTCGACCATGGCGCCGTCGCGGGCGTCGAGCCAGGCGTCTTGCGGGTCTGCGGGCTCAGGGTTGTGGTCGGCCAGGTGCATGGCGTCGTCCACGCCCAGGGCCTTGGGCAGCGGCTTGGGCGACTTGGGCGCGCGCACGTTCTGCACCGGGTTCTGCGCGATCAGGCCTTGCTGCCCGAGCCAGGTGTAGAAGCCGCGCCAGCCCGACAAAATCAGCGCAATGCCACGGCCACTGCGGCCGGCGCTGTGCATTTGCGCGACAAAGCGGCGGATGTGCTGGTAGCGCGCATCCGCCAGCGCCACGCCCACACCGGCGCAGGCCGTGGCGAGCTTGCCGAGGTCCAGCGTGTACAGCGCCACGGTGCGCTCGGCCAGGCGCTTCTCGAAGCGCACGTGGTCCAGGTAGCGGCGCACCAGCGGGTCCACGTCGGACGCTGGCGGCGCTTGCTCCATGGTGCTCAGGCTGCGCGCAGGCGCCCCAGGGCTGCGCCGGCCAGTTCAGCCATGCGCTCCAGGAAGTCCGTGCCCATGGTGGTCTCGAAGCGGCTGGTGTCGGCCGAGGCCAGCACCAGCAGCCCGAACACCGGGCCGCCAGCCGAGGCCGGGCCTTCACGCAGCGGCAGCAGGGCCAGCGAGGCGGCGCGGGCCGGCTCGGCCAGCCAGCGCACCGATTCAAAGCCGCGATTGGGACCGCAGTAAGGCGCGCCAAGCGAGGCGGCAAAGCTGCGGGTGTCGGCGTCTACACCTTGCGTGAAATCGGCGCTGGCGTATTCGGGCGCCAGGTCCCACAGGCGGATCGCGGCCTGCGGCACCAGGAACTGCTCTTGCGCCTCGGCGGCGATGCGCGCGGGCAGGTCGGCCGCGTTGCGGGTACCGGCGAGCTGCACCGCCCAGCGCTGCAGGCGGTCGGCGATGACGGTGTTCTCGCTGCTGTTGCGCACCATCTCCATCACGCGCTGCTCCAGCGCCTTGATTTTTTCGCGCAGCATCTCGGCCTGGCGCTCTTGCAGGCTGACGGCGCGCTGGCCGTGCGGGCTGGTGAGCTGCACGCTGGCCAGCACCTCGGCGTGGCGCTCAAAAAAATCGGGCGAATTCGCCAGGTAGTTGGCGATGTCGTCCTCGGTGATGGGCGGCACGCTGGTGTTGGGCGGGAGTTGGCTCATAGGGTGTCCGGAATGTCGATCTGGCCTTGGAAGACCGTGGTGGCGGGGCCGGTCATGGCAACGGGGCTGTCGCCGCCGTCCCAGGCGATGGTGAGGGTGCCGCCGCGGGTTGCTACGTTGACGCGCGCGTCCAGCAGGCCCATGCGAATGCCCGCGACCACCGCCGCGCAAGCGCCGGTGCCACAGGCCAGGGTTTCGCCCGCACCGCGCTCGTACACGCGCAGGCGCACATGCGTGCGGTCGACGACCTGCAGGAACCCGGCGTTGACGCGCTTGGGAAAGCGCGGGTGGCGCTCGATCAGCGGGCCTTGCTGCGCGACCGGGGCGGTGTCTACATCATCCACCAGTTGCACCGCGTGCGGGTTGCCCATGGACAGCACGGCCACCGGCACGATGGCGTCGCCCGCATGCGTGCCCAGCGCCAGCGGCCAGGTTTCCCAACTGCCGGCGGCCTGCGGGCCGCAGCCGGCGGCGTCGAAAGGCACGCGTGCCAGCTCGAACACCGGCGGGCCCATGTCGACCGTGACGCGGCCGTCGGCATCCATGCGCGGCGCGATCACGCCCGAGAGCGTCTGCACCCGCACGGTGTCCTTGCTGGTCAGGCCCTGCTCGCGCACAAAGCGCACAAAGCAGCGCGCGCCGTTGCCGCACTGCTCCACCTCGCCGCCGTCGGCGTTGTGGATCACGTATTCAAAATCAACCTCGGGCGTGGGCGCGGGGCGCACGCTCAGGATCTGGTCGGCGCCGACGCCAAAGTGGCGGTCGGCCAGGAAGCGGTACTGCGCGGTCGTCAGGCCCAGCGGGCCGGCGGTTTCGTCCAGCACGACGAAGTCGTTGCCGGCGCCCTGCATTTTGGTGAAGCGAATCTGCATGGGCCGGATTATCCGCGCCTGCCCGGGGCCATGCGCTATCGTCACAAGCCATCACAAAGGAACACCATGACCACGCCCCAACGCTGCGCCTGGGCCCGCCACGACGCGCTGCTGTCCGCCTACCACGACGAGGAATGGGGCGTGCCCGAATACGACAGCCGCCGCCTGTGGGAGAAGCTGATGCTCGACGGCTTCCAGGCCGGTTTGTCGTGGCGCACCATCCTCTACAAGCGGGAGGCCTTTCGCGCCGGTTTTGCCGGCTTCGACCCCGAGGCGGTCGCCCGCTTTGGCCCGGACGATGTCGAGCGCCTGATGGCCGACGCCGGCATCGTGCGCTCGCGCTCCAAGATCGTGGCCACCATCGGCAATGCACGCGCCTACCTGGCCATGCAGGCGGCGGGCGAGGATTTCTCCCGCTTCATCTGGGCGCTGGCCGGCGGCGCGCCGATCCGCAACCACTGGCAGGACGCCAGCGAGGTGCCGGCGCAGACGCTGCTGTCCAACACCATCTCGCACGCGCTCAAGCAGCGCGGTTTCAAGTTTGTCGGGCCGGTGATCGTCTATGCCTGGATGCAGGCGACGGGCATCGTGGATGACCATGTGGTGGACTGCCTTTGCTATAGCCCTTAGAACGTGTTTTCGATCTGTATGGGGATCGCGTTGGAGTGCAATCGGGATGAGTGAGTGGCCCAGTCTGCGCCGCATGGGCTCGTGCCCATGCAAGCAGATGGGGCGCTCAATCGCCCGATTTCACTCCAACCCCTTCGGGCAAATGTCTTTGCGGGCGGTCTGCTGCGTTGCGGCGCTTGTCCATAGCCGAGCTATGGACGGCGCACCGCGCCTTGCATCCCATCCCGCAAAGACACTTGCGCGACCCCATAGAGATCGCAAACACGTTCTTAGAACGTGTCGCCCGAGCAACGCCACTGACACGGCACGCGCAGCACAATTGCACACATGGTCCGCCCCACCCAGCTCCTGCACCCGCCACGCGAACCCGCGCCCACCCGCCCTGCCGCCACCGTGCTGCTGTTGCGCGACACACCGGCCGGCATCGAGGTGTTGATGACGCGCCGCTCGGCCACCGCCAGCTTTGCGCCCGGCGCCTATGTGTTTCCCGGCGGCGGCATCGATGCGGCCGACGCCAACAGCCACGCGCTGGCCGCGCGCCGCGCCACGCAGGATGACCTGCGCCTGACCCAGGCGATTGCCGCGATCCGCGAGAGCTTCGAGGAATTGGGCGTGCTGCTGGCGCGCCACCGCGACGGCCGGCCGGTGAGTGCTGCCGACATCGCCGTGCTCGACCGCCAGGCGCCGTTTGCGCCGCAGTGCGAGGCCGCCGGCCTGGTGCTGGCGGCCGATGGCGTCTTTGTGCTGGCCCACTGGATCACCGACCGCGACCTGGCACGCCGCTTCGATGTGCCCTTTCTGGTGGCGCGCATGCCCGAGGGCCAGCAGCCGGTGGCCGACGAGGCCGAGCAGTTCGAGCCGGTCTGGGTGCGGCCGGCCGACGCGCTGGCGCGGCATGCGGCCGGTGGCTTCCTCATGATCTTCCCGACCATCCGCACCTTGCAGCGGCTGGCTGGCTACACCAGCGTGGACGCGGTGCTGGCCGCCTGCGCCCACGAGCAGCCGCTGTGGACCAGTTGCCCACGCGCCGGCCTGCTGAACGGCCAAGAGGCGCGCTACATGGAGGGCGAGCAGCCCTACGGCGAGCTGGCCCTGGTCTGCCCGGACGGGCAGATCGTGCACGAGCTGGGCTGGCAGCACGAACACGCCGTGCCGCTGCTGAAGAACGTGCTGCGCCTGACCGCACCCAACGGCGGCCACATGACCGGCCCCGGCACCAACAGCTATCTGGTGGGCGAGGCGGCCACTGGCTATATCGCCATCGACCCGGGCCCGAACAATGCCGCGCACATCGCCCGCCTGTATGCGGCCGCGGGCGGCGACATCCGCGCCATCGTCTGCACCCATTCGCACCCCGACCATTCCCCCGGCGCCAAGCCGCTGCAGGCGCTGTGCGCGGCCGCCGGCCGCGCGGCGCCGCCCATCCTGGGCCTGCCCTCGGCCGCCACGGCGCGGCCGAGCAGCCATTTCGTGCCAGACCGACCGCTACAAAATAGAGAGCTAATAGCCCTTTCTGTACCTGGGATAGAGCACGATTTGACTGTTATTTTTACGCCCGGCCATGCGGCCAACCACCTGTGCCTGGTGCTGGCGCAGGACGGCCTGCTGTTCTCGGGTGACCACGTGCTCAACGGCAGCACCACCGTGGTCGATCCGCCCGACGGCAACATGAGCGACTACCTGGACTCGCTCGACCTGCTGAGCGCGGCCTGCGCCGAATTTGGCATCGACTACATCCTGCCCGCCCACGGCTACGTGCTGCACGACGCACCGGCCGCCATCGCCCGCCTGAAGGCGCACCGCCTGCAGCGCGAGGCCAAGGTCGCCGCCGCGCTGTGCGCCCTGCCCGACGGCAGCACCGCCGACTGGGTGCGGCATGCCTACGGCGACGTGCCCGAGGCGCTGTGGCCGGTGGCCGAGCGCTCTTTGCTGGCGCATGTGGAGCGGCTGCGTCGCATTGGCCATGGCTGCGGATTTGCAGTGCGCGCACCCGCGCGCGCCTGAGTTCCACACCCAGGCTGACCGCCTGCTGACGCAAAAAAACTTGCACGCCCGGCACGGCGCAGAAGCACCAGCCCCCGCTCTGGTCGGCCGGCGGCAGCGGACCTGGCGCTGTTGCAAGCCGCATACGCCCGCGCATTCCACCCTGGCATGCCGCTGACACGCCCGTTAGATTCGGCGCCCGTGCACATACGCACGACCCGAATCAATTAGAGAAAGCCATGGGCAAATCAACTCCGCAGGGCCAGGGCATGCTGCGCGCTCTCTGTGCCGGACCCGCATCGCGGCGGCAACTGGAAGCGCTGTATCGCAACCAGGCCGTGATCGAATTCGACGCGCAGGGCCAGATCCTGGCCGCCAACGACAACTTTCAACAAGCGCTCGGCTACACGCTGGCGCAGCTCAAGGGCCGGCACCACCGCCTGCTGGTGGACCCGGACGAAGCCAACGCGCCGGCCTATGCCGATTTCTGGGAGCGCCTGCGCTCGGGCGAGGCCTTTGTCGGCCGCTGCCGCCGCATTCGCGGCGACGGCAGCGACATCTGGCTGCAGGCCAACTACAGCCCCATCACGCGTGCCGACGGCAAGGTGGTGCGGGTGGTGAAGTACGCCATGGACATCACGGCCCAGGCGCTGCGCGATGCCGAGGCGCAAAGCCAGCTGGCGGCCGTGAGCCGGGCGCAGGCGGTGATCGAGTTCGGGCTGGACGGCACCATCCTGCAGGCCAACGCCAACTTCCTGGCGGCGCTGGGCTACCGCCACGCGGGCGAGATCGTGGGCCAGCACCACCGCATCTTTGTGTCGCCGCAAGAGCGCGGCTCGCCCGCCTACGCCGCGTTCTGGCGCGACCTGGCTGCGGGGCAGTTCCACCAGGGGCAGTTCTGCCGGGTCGGCAAGGCCGGCAACGCGGTATGGATCGAGGCCAGCTACAACCCGGTGCTGGACGACGCAGGCCGGCCCTTCAAGGTGGTGAAGTACGCGACCGACATCACCGCCCGCTTCGAGGCCACGCGCACCCTGCAGCAGGCCTTCGAGCAGCTCAATGCGCTGGTGAGCGAAAGCGCCTCGCAGGCCCATGAAGCCCACGCGCAAACGCGGCAGGTGATGGCCGTGGTGGGCGAGGGAACAACCGCCACCGGGCGCGCGGTGGAAGCCATGGGCGCCATCCGCCGTGACTCGCAGCGCATCGCCGAGATCGTCGGCCTGATCGACGGCATCGCCTTCCAGACCAACCTGCTGGCGCTCAACGCCGCCGTCGAGGCCGCGCGCGCCGGCGAGCAAGGCCGGGGCTTTGCCGTGGTCGCCGGCGAGGTGCGCAACCTGGCCCAGCGCAGCGCCAGTGCCGCGCAAGAGATCAAGTCGCTGATCGCCGCCTCGGCCATCCGGGTGCATGAGGGCGACGGCCACGTGCAGCTCACCGGCCAGGTGATGAACGGCATCCACGCATCGGCCGCCCGCGCCTCGGACATCATGGGCGGCATCGTCGAGGCGGCCCAATCGCAAAGCACCCGCATGGGCACGGTGCACCAGGCCATGGCCTCGCTGGAGGCGGCGGTGGTGCGCGCCTGAACGCGAGGTTCTGTGGCGGTCTAGATCTCATCCCCGCCAAGGTCTTTGAGATATCCCTGCGCTGTTCGCCTGGCAGGCGGCGGGTGCCGGGACTCGCCCCGGCGGACGAACAGCCAGCCCCCACCCCAGCCCCCCCCAACGGGGGCGGGAGTAATACCGGGCCGAGCGCAGCGACGGCCCGACTGGCAGTCCCGGGCCCCCTCTGTGGCGTCGAGGAGCGGAGGTGGGGGCAGGTTGCCCGCAGCGAAGCGGAGGGACGGCGAGGACTGTCTGAGCCGAAGGCGAGTTCCGCAGCCGCCTGCCCACACCGAGCACCGCAGAGCAGTCCGGCAAAGCCGGACCGCCACAGTGGGGTCGCCTTCTCTTTGGTGACTTTCTCTTGGCGACACAAGAGAAAGTTACTCGCCCGCCGGGGCGAACTCCCGGCTCCCGCCGCCAGCAAGGCACACAGCGCAGGGATAGCTCAAAGACCTTGAAAGGGATGCATCTCAGGATGCCGCAACCGTCCCACTCCTGAGCTGATGCGCCGCCCGGTGCAAGTGCGACACCAGATGCCGGATCAGCGGCTTGGTCGCCACGTCACTGCGCACCATGGCCCCGATCTCCAGGTCCAGCCCGCGCTCCTGGACCTCGATCACCGAGATGAAGGATTTCGCCACGTCCTGCAGGGCGATCTGGCGCGGCATCAGGGCGATGCAATCGCCGGTGGCGACCAGCGACAGCAAGGTCAGCGTTGAGTTGACCACGGCCCCCACGCGCGGCGGCGCCATGCCGTGGGCCTCGAACCATTGGCGCGCGTAGCCTGCGTCCGTGCTGGCGCCGGTGTAGACCCAGCGCGCGTCCTTCAGGTCGTCCAGGGTTTTCGCGCCGAGCCAGGCGCTGCCCTTGCGCGCAGTCGGCACCATGGTCGTGTGCGCCAGGCGCTCGATGGTGAATTCGCCACGCGGCAGGTCGTCGGGGATGCCGCCGAGCATGATGTCGACCTCGCCGGCGCGCAGCCGCTGCAGTTGCGCCACGTACAACTCTTCGCTGACGCGCAGGCGCACGTCGGGAAAGCTCTGGGTGAAGGTGCGCAGCGTCTCCGGCACCAGCAGCATCACCGCCATGGGCACGGCGCCGATGTGCAGCTCGCCGACCATGTCGCCGCCCAGTTGCCGGATCTCGCTGACGGCCTCGCCAAATTCACGCAGCGCCTTCAGCGAATGCTCGTACAGCACCCGCCCCTGCGCGGTGGGCGCCACGCCGCGCGAGGTGCGCATCAGCAGCGGCGCACCCAGCTCCAGTTCCAGCTCGCGCACCATCTTCGACAGGGCCGGCTGCGACACGCCCGCGCGGCGGCGCGCAGGCTGCCCTCTTGCACCGCCGCGATCAGGGCCTGGATGGTGGTCAGTTTCATGCGGCCATCGTAGCGCCGAGGCGCGATAACCACAGGTTCTCACGCGCGGTTTTTCCGCATCTGCACCGCGCCGCGATTGCCCAACAGAATCGGCCCCCTCAGAGGCAACGGGCAGCTCCGTCAGGAAAGTTATGGCGAGAATCATCGGCGGCATCGCGGCATCGCATACGCCCACCATCGGCTTCGCGTTTGACCGCGCAAGCGAGGACGATGCCACCTGGGCATCGGTGTTCGCCACCTTCAAGCCGGCCCGGCTCTGGCTGGAGCAACAAAAGCCCGACGCCATCGTGGTGGTCTACAACGACCACGTCACCTCCTTCTTCTTCGACCACTACTCGGCCTTTGCGCTGGGCATTGGCGAGCAGTACGCGGTGGCGGACGAAGGCGGCGGCGCCCGGGCGCTGCCGCCGATCGCCGGCCACAGCGAATTGGCGCGCCACATCGGCCGATCGCTGATGGCCGATGAGTTCGACATGTCCTTCTTCCAGGACAAGCCGCTGGACCATGGCTGCTTCTCGCCGCTGTCCATGCTGTGCTCGAACCAGCCGCAATGGCCCGCACCCATCGTGCCACTGCAGGTGGGCGTGCTGCAGGCGCCCACGCCTTCGGCCAAACGCTGCCTGAAGCTGGGCCGGGCGCTGCGCCGCGCGATCGAGAGCTTTCCGCAAGACCTGAAGGTGGTGGTGCTGGCCACGGGCGGGCTGTCGCACCAGGTGCATGGCGAGCGCTCGGGCTTCAACAATGCCGAGTGGGATGCCACGCTGCTGCAACTGATAGAGCACGACCCGGAACTGCTGGCCTCGCTGACGCTGGGCGAATATGCCGCGCTGGGCGGCTACGAAAGCGCCGAGGTGGTGATGTGGCTGGTGATGCGTGGCGCGCTGTCGGCCGGCGTGCGCAGCGTGCACAAGTCCTACACGCTGCCCTCGATGACAGGAATAGCCACCATCGTGCTGGAGAACCAGGCCGGCCCGCCGATTGCCGCAGAGCAGGCACGCCAGCGCGCCCATATCCAGCGCGAAGACGCCGGCCCGGCGCTGGAGGGCACCTACCCCTTCGACCTGGACCGCAGCGTCAAGGCCTACCGGCTCAACAAGTTTCTGCACACGCTGATCCAGCCGCAAGAGCGCGCGAAGTTCCTGGCCGATGAAGCCGGTGCATTGGCCGCCGCCGACCTGACCGAACAAGAGCGCGCGCTGGTGCAGCAGCGCGACTGGCGCGGCCTGATCCAGTACGGGGTGATCTTCTTTTTGCTGGAGAAGCTGGGCGCCGTGGTGGGCACGCCCAACCTTGCCATCTATGCGGCCATGCGCGACCAGCCACTGGCGGACTTCCTCAAGACCCGCCAGGCGCCGGGCATGACGTACTCGGTGGCGGGCAAGCAAACGGAGCCCGCCAACCAATAGCCCGCCGATTTCTTAAAACAAGCCTTGGCCCAAGGCATTCACGAGGAGACAAGCATGAGGATTTTGACAAGCGTATTCCGTGCGGCGCTGTGTAGCGCCGTGGCCCTGTCCGCTGCTGCAGCACTGGCGCAGGATTTCCCCACCAGGCCGGTGCGGCTGATCACGCCCTTCCCGGTGGGCAGCGGCCCGGACGGCGTGGCGCGGCTGCTGGCCGACAAGCTGTCGCACACCTGGGGCAAGCCGGTGGTGGTGGAGAACCGGCCGGGCGGCAATGGCTTTGTGGCCATCGACGCCTTCAAGCGTGGCGCCACCGACGGCCATGACCTGATCCAGCTGGACAACGTCCACCTGACGGCCTACCCGCACCTGTTCAAGAAGCTGCCCTACGACCCGGTGAAAGACTTTGATCCGCTGCTGCCGCTGTTCAAGACCTACTTCCTCTTCACCACCGCCGCGACATCACCGTACGCCAACCTGGGCAACCTGATTGCCGACGCAAAGGCGCGGCCGGGCAAGCTCAACTACGGCTCCTGGTCCATGGGCAACCCGGTGCATCTGGGCTCGGCCCGCTTCGCAGCCATCACCGGCACGGACATGGTGCACGTGATCTACAAGGAGACCAGCCAGCTCTACACCTCGGTCGCCAGCGGCGAGTTGTCTTTTGCGCTGGGATCGAGCGGCACCACCATCCCGCTCTACCAGGCCGGCAAGATCAAGTACCTGGCGGTGGCCGCGCCCAAGCGGCTCGCGACCCTGCCCGATGTGCCGACCGTGACGGAAGCCGGCGGGCCCAAGAACTTCGAAGCCGGCGGCTGGACCACCATCGCCGTGCCGCCCGGACTGCCGCCCGCCATCAGCGCCAAGATCCGGCGCGACATTGAAGTGGCGCTGGCAGACCCTGCCGTGCTCACCAAGTACACGAGCTTTGGCTACGAGCCATTCCCGATCTCGCGCGAGGACTTTGCGCGCTACATCCAGGACGAGTCGAAGTCCATGGCCAACATCATCCAAAGCACCCGCTCTTCCATCGACTAACAGCGAGAGCAGCGCGCGGAAAAGGCCCTGGTGATCTGCGTTGTGCAGGCAGGGGCAGGCTGCGCCGTTCCTGATTCTTTCAACCCCGAGGAGACATGCATGCACAAGTACAACAAAGCCGGACTCACCCTTCTTGGCGCCACGGCCGCCGCGCTCATCGCCAGCCCCGCGTGGGCGCAGAGCAGCGTCAGCATCTACGGCAGCCTGGACATTGGCGTTTACTCCAAGCAACTGAGCGGCGAATCTCGTGTCCAGACCCTGACCAGCGGCAACATGAACGCCTCGCGCTGGGGCATTCGCGGCACCGAAGACCTGGGCGGCGGCCTGCGCGCGCGCTTTGACATGAGCAGCTACATCCGCATGGATACGGGCGAAGCCGGCCGCTCGGCTGCCGACGGTTACTGGGCGCGCTTTTCCTGGGTCGGGCTGGAGAGCAACGACTATGGATCGCTGCGGCTGGGGCGCATCACCACGCCCAACTTCATCAACACCATCCGCTTCAATCCGTTTGCGGATTCTTCGCTGGGCCCGGTGTTCATGCACACCTACCTGCCCAGCGCGGCCCAGCCCTTGATGACCAGCCATGGCACCACCGATTCAGCCTGGAGCAACTCGGTGGCCTACAACTCGCCCAGCTTCGGCGGCTTCGATGTGGCCTTGCAGGCCGCGGCGGCGGAAGGGACCACGGCCGGGCGCCGGCTGGGCGGCAGCCTCAGCTACCAGAGCAGCACGCTGTCGGTCGGCGTATCCCTGGAAGACCTCACCGGCATGGGCCTGAGCTTCTCCAAGCCGCCTGCGGTGATCCCGATCCAGACCGACCGGGCGGTGCAGATCGGCGCCTCGTACGACCTGCAGTTTGTGAAGCTGTTCGGCCAGTACCAGCGTACCAAGCTTGCGGCGGCCGGCGTGGACATCACACTGTCCACGGCGCAGTTGGGCGCCGCCGTGCCGATCGGCGTAGGCAAGCTGCTGGCCAGCTACGGCCACACCACCAAGGACCAGACCGCATTGGCCGACGTCAAGCGCTCGACCGTGTCGATTGGCTATGACTACGCGCTGTCCAAGCGGACCGACCTCTATGCCGTCCTGGTGACGGACAAGGTGACATCGCTGGACCGCGGCAACGGCGTGGTGCTTGGAGTGCGCCACAACTTCTGAGGGCCCTCCCTTTCAAGGTCTTTGAGATATCCCTTGGCGGCGTGTCTTGCAGGCGGCGGGTGCCGGGAGTTCGCCCCGGCGGGCGAGTAACTTTCTCTTGGCGAACGCCCAAGAGAAAGTCACCAAAGAGAAGGCGACCCCACTGTGGCGGTCTGCTGCGCAGACTGCTCTGCGGTGCTCAGAGGGGGCCCGGGACTGCCAGTCGGGCCGTCGCTGCGCTCGGCCCGGTATTGGAGGACCTTGAAAGGATGCTTCTGAGGCCGCCAGCCCGGCTGACATTCTTGGATTGCACAAGGGCGCCGCGTGACACGAAATGTCATGCATCCGCGCCCTTAATGACTTATGGCCGTGCAGCGCGCAGGCCTGCCCGCCTGCGCTGATCGGTGTGCGAGCACTGGCACACATGTTGCGATATTGCGGTTTCTGCAAACATTTGTTCGAAACCGCCATGCATTCCGACAACGACAACAACTCTTCCTTGCAACGCCGCAGCTTCGTCATGGGCGCGGTGGGACTCGTGGCCCTGGGCACCACGGCCTGCGGTGGTGGCAGCAGCAGCGATGGCGGCGCCGGTACGGCGAACAGCGCCTTGTCGGCCGAGGTCCCCGCGACCTCAGCCGCCGCCGCGACAACACGGACCTTCGTCCACCCCGGCCTGCTGCACACCGAGGCCGACTTCGAGCGCATGCGCACCAAGGTCAATGCCGGCGCGCAGCCCTGGACCAGCGGCTGG
Organism: Xylophilus sp. GW821-FHT01B05; assembly: GCA_038961845.1. Classification (NCBI taxonomy): domain Bacteria; kingdom Pseudomonadati; phylum Pseudomonadota; class Betaproteobacteria; order Burkholderiales; genus Xylophilus; species Xylophilus sp. GW821-FHT01B05. The sequence goes on along the minus strand of CP152408.1, from coordinate 972,524 downwards.
AATGCATTGACGTCGAACGGGCGCTCGCAGTTGGGCACGCCGCCGCGCCCACTGGCCACCGTGGTCCGCGGCGGCGATGGGCAGAACTTCGCGCAGCTGTACATCGACGTCGCACGCGCCTACCAGTTGGCACTGCGCTGGAAGGTTTCGCAGGACACGCGCTTTGCAGATCAGGCGGTCGTTTTCCTCAACGCCTGGTCGGCCGCGCTGACCTCGATCCAGGGCAACGCCGACCGCTTCCTGGCGGCCGGCATCTACGGCTACCAGTTTGCCAACGCGGCCGAGATCATGCGTACTTACTCGGGCTGGGCGGCGGCCGACCTGGCGCGCTTCCAGCAGATGATGCTGGACGTTTTCTACCCGCTCAACCACAGCTTCCTGGTCAACCACAACGGTGCCGTCATCACCAACTACTGGGCCAACTGGGACCAGTGCGCGCTGGCCTCGATGCTGGCCATCGGCGTGCTGTGCGACCGGCAGGACATCTACGACGAAGCCATGAGCTACTACAAGACCGGCCAGGGCAACGGCGCCGGCCTGCAGGCGGTCTACCACGTGCACCCGGGCAACCTCGGCCAATGGCAGGAAAGCGGCCGCGACCAGGGCCACTGCACGCTCGGCATCGGCCTGGCGGGCGCGTTCTGCGAGATGGCCTGGAACCAGGGCGACGACATCTACGGCTACGAGAACAACCGCTTCCTGGCAGGCTCCGAGTACGTGGCCAAGTCCAACCTGCTCGACAGCGCGGGCGACTTCTACACCATGCCCTTCTTCACCAACATCAACAAGCAGGGCACGCAGTCCGTGCTGTCCGACGCCGGCCGGGTCAGCCAGCGCGTGGTCTGGGAAAGCACCTACAACCACTACGCCAACCGCCTGGGCATTGCCACGCCTTACACCGCCTTGCAGGCGGCGCAGCTGCGCCCCGATCGCGACGGCAGCAATGGCGACCAGTTGGGCTTTGGCACGCTGACCTTCACGCGCGACCCGCTCAGCACCGCGCCCAAGCCCAGCGGCCTCACGGCACGGGCGCGCGGCACGCAGGTGCAGTTGTCGTGGTGGGGCTGCCCCGATGCGCAGAGCTACACCGTCAAGCGCGCGACCAGTTCCGGCGGCCCCTACACCAACGTCAGCACGGGCATCAGCGATCTGCTCACCTTCACCGACAGCAGCGTCAGCGCCACGGGCGTCTATTACTACGTGGTGGTGGCCGTGGGCGCGTCGGGCGAAAGCGCCCCGTCCAACGAAGAGAAGGTATCGCTCACGCCCGTGCTGCTGCAGCAGTGGCAGGCCGACGGCAGCACCCGCACCGTCGCCAGCCTGGCCACCGGCCTGGTCAAGAACCTGGCCGACTTCACCATCGCCGCCCGCGTCTACCTGGACAGCGCCGCCACCTGGTCGCGCGTGTTTGACTTCGGCTCCGGCCCGCGCCGCTACCTGATGCTGACGCCGCGCAGCGGCAACGGCACCTGCCGCTACGCCATCTCTACCGTCCACGCCTACAACGAGCAAAGGATCGACGGCCCGGCCCTGCCCACCGGCCGCTGGGTGCACGTGGCCGTGACCTTGTCCGGCACGGTCGGCACGCTCTACATCGACGGCACCGCCGTCGGCAGCAACACGCAGATGACGCTCGCACCCTTTGATCTGGGCGAGACGACGCAGAACTACCTCGGCCGCTCGCAGTTCAGCAGCGATCCGGACCTGCAGGGGCGGGTGGATGATTTCCGGCTGTACAGCGGGGCGCTGGCAGCGGCGGATATTGCGACGCTGAGCGCGGGCTGAACCCAAGCCCCTTCCCATAAGGGGCTTACTCGCACCGTCATAAGATGAGAACAATTCTCATCAAAGGCATTCCATGCAACGCGACGCACCCGCCCTCCTCCAGCCCTCGGCCGCGGCCATCGACAGCGCCGCCGTCTTCAACGCCCTGCTCTCGCGCCGCTCTGGCTGGCCGCTGGCAGAGCCGGCGCCAAGCGAAGAGGAGCTGAACCTGGTGCTCGACACCGCCCTGCGCGCGCCCGACCACGGCAACTTGCGGCCCTGGCGTTTTGTGCTGGTGCGCGGCGCGGCGCGCCATGCGCTGGGCGAGGTCTTTGTGCAGGCCGCCATTGCGCGCGGCGAGGCGGCAGAAGACGCCGAGCGCTTTCGCCGCAAGGCGCTGGCTGCGCCGCTGGTGATCGCGCTGGGCGCGCAGGTGGTCGAAGGCCACAAGGTGCCGGTGCAAGAGCAGTTGCTGGCCGTGGGCGCGGCCGCGATGAACCTGCTCAACGCACTGCACGCACTGGGCTATGGCGGCTTCTGGGCCACCGGCGCCAACAGCCACGACCCGCGCGTGGCGGCCGCGCTGGGCCTGCCGGCGCCGGGCCGGCTGGTGGGTTTTTTGTACGTGGGCACGGCGCAGCAGGCGCCCGGCGACGAAGCGCGGCCGGCGCGGGCCGACCATGTGCGCGAGTGGAGCGGGCCGCAGGCCTGAGACAAAATAGATAGCAGCATGCCCAGGTCACACCTGCATTTCAGACACAAAACCACCTGAACTGCAGGAAGTACCCGGGCAAGCAGCTATTTTTTAGATAGCACGCATTTGCCCCGGCGGCAGCCGCGCCGCGCGCCTACACTGGCCGCCTTTGCCCGCACGCTGCCATGACCGAAGAACCGATCCGCCTCGCCAAACACCTCGCCGCCCTGCGCGGCTGCTCGCGCCGCGAGGCCGAACAGTTGATCGACGGCGGCTGGGTGCTGGTGGATGGCGTGATGGTCGACGTGCCAGAGAGCCGCGTGCGGCCCTCGCAACAGGTCACCGTCGACCCCAAGGCCAAGCCCGGGCCATCGCTGCCGGTCACCCTGTTGCTGCACAAGCCCGCCGGCTACGAGGCCGGCGCCCAGCCCGGCAAACGCGGCCCGGCGCTGCAGTTGCTGCAGCGCGCCAACCGCGCGCCCAAGGACCGCTCGCAAGAGCGAGCACTGACGCGCCACTTCGCGCACCAGGTCTGCGTCACCCCGCTGGAAACCGCCGCCTCCGGCCTGGTCGTGTTCACGCAAGACGCCCGCATCCAGCGCAAGTTGCTGGAAGATGCCGCCCTGGTCGAGCACGAGCTGATCGTTGAAGTGAAGGGCGAGGTCCCGCCCGAGGCGCTGGCCTACCTCAACCGCACGCCCGTGATCGACGGCCGCGCCATGCTGCCCGCCAAGGTCAGCATCAGCCGCGACTCGCCCGAAACCACCGGCCTGCGCTTTGCCACCAAGGGCCACTGGCCCGGCCAGGTGGCACAGATGTGCGAGGCCGCGCAACTGCAACTGACGGCGATCAAGCGCATACGGGTGGGGCGCATGGCGCTGGCGGGGTTGGAGCCGGGGCAGTGGCGGTACCTGATGCCATACGAACGGTTCTAAAAACACACCCCCAGGCTTCGCGCACTGCGTGTCGCTGCGCCAACCCCCTTGCAGGGGGCACATCCAGCGGCCCGGCAAAGCCGGTTCCGCGGATGTCTTGGCATGGCCTGCTCCGCGGCCTTTTGATCCTTTTTTGCTCTTGCGCTGCTGGCAGTGCGTTTGCAGCTCGCTCCGTTGCCTAGCGAGAACTCAACGCCCGCGCAGCGCCATCCAGAACGACAGCTGCGCCACCACTCCCGCCCCTGCCAGCACCACCGCCGCCGCCAACGCAGACCCATGCCCCAACCCGGCCAGCGCCGTGCACAGCGCGCCCACCGCCATCTGCGTAAAGCCATAGAGCCCCGAGGCTGAGCCAATCGCCTGCGGGTTGACGCTGATGGCCTGGGCCAGCGCGGCGGGGGCGGCCATGCCTACGCCTACGGTGAAGATGAACATGCTGCCCACGGTCAGCGCCAGCGACAGCTGGCCCGACAGCACTGCGCCCAGCAGCACAAAGGCCGCCAGCACGCCCATGGCGTTGGAGCGCACCAGCAGGCGCTCTACCGACACACGGCCGATGAGGCGGCTGGTGAGCATGCTGCCTAGCCACACGCCGGAGACCAGCAGGGCGAGGTAGAAGCCGGCTTCGTGCGCGGGGCGGTGCAGCTCGTTGGCGAAGATGAACGGGGCCGATGCGATGAAGGCATACATCGACGTGGTGGCGCAGCCGCCGCCCACGGCAAAGCCGAGGAAGGCCGGTGAGCCCAGCAGTTGGCGGTAGTTGCGCATCAGCGTCGGCCCCGCCGCGCCAAGGACTGGAGCGCGGGTTTCGGGCAGGCGACGCCAGGTGAAGAACATGGTGACCGCGCCCATGGCCGACAGCGCGAAGAAGATAGCGCGCCAGCCCAGCGTGGAGGCCAGCAGGCTGCCGGCCAAGGGCGCGAGGCTGGGGCCGACCGTGACCATCAGGTTCATGAGCGCCAAGCGGCGCGTGGCGTCTTGCGGCTCGGAGGTGTCGCGCACGATGGTGCGCCCCAGCACCAGGCCGGCACAGCCGCCCATGGCCTGCAGCAGGCGCGCGGCCAGCAAGGTGGGCACGTCCTGCGCAAACGCCGCCGCCAGCCCGGCCACGGTGTAGAGCACCAGCCCGGCCAGCAGCACCGGCTTGCGGCCAAAGCGATCGGCCAGCGGCCCGTACACCGGCTGGCCGATGGCCAGGCCAAAGATGTAGAGGCTGATCGCCATCTGCATGGCGCCGGTGCTGGCGTGCAGGCTTTCTGCGGCGTGCGGCAGGGCCGGCACAAAGATGTGCATGGCCAGCGTGCCACTGAAGGTGGCCAGGGCCAGCAGCCAGAGCGGCGCGTGCGGGCGCGTCTGGGTCAAGGTGCTCATTGCACGACGGGGCCCGGGGTACTGGCAGTCGCTTGCTTGTCTGGTTCCCAACCACCGCCAAGCGCCAAGAACAACACGACCTGGTCGTCTGCCAGTTGCGCCTCCGACGCGGCCAGCGCAGCCTCACTCGCCGCCAGTGCGCGCTCGGCGTCCAGCGCCTCCAGGTAGCCGGTGCGGCCGCTCTGGTAGAGCTGGCGCGCCTGGCCGGCCACCGTGGCGCTTTCGTCGCGCGCGGCCTGCAGCGCGGCGCGGCGGTCGAGCTCGCGGGCGTAGGTGGCCAGCGCGGTTTCGGTCTCGCGCAAGGCGGTGAGCACGGTGCCGTCGAACTTGGCCAGCGCGCCACGGGTGCTGGCCTCGGCCTGGGCGATGCGGGCTTTGGCGGCGCCGGTGTTGGGGATGGTCCAGGAGATCAGCGGGCCCAGGCTCCAGCTGAAAGTGTCGCGGCCGCCAAAGTCGCTGGCCTTGCCAACGGAGGATGCCGACAGGCCCAGCGACACCTTGGGGTACAGATCCGCCATGGCCACGCCTATGCGCGCGGTGGCCTGGGCCAGGCCGCGCTCGGCCTGGCGGATGTCGGGGCGGCGGCGCAGCAGCGCGGCGCCATCGCCCACCGGCACGGTGCCGGCCACGCGCGGCGGCGCCGTGCAACTGGCGACCTCACGCGGGAAGTCTTGCGGCTGCGCGCCGGTGAGCGTGGCCAGGCGGTAGAGCGCGCCCTGGCGCTCGGCCTGCAGCGGCGGCAGCGCGGCCTTCAATTGCTGCAACTGGCTGCGCGCACGGCCACTGTCGATCACACCCGCGCGGCCGGCCTGCTGCAGGCGCGTGGTCACGTCCACCGCCTCTTCTTGCAACTGCACTGACTTCTCTGCGCTCTGCAGGCGCAGGCCGGTGGAGCAGGCCTCGGCATAGGCGCGCGCGGTGCCGGCGGCCACATTCACGCGCACCAGATCCAGCGCGGCCTGGGCCGCATCGCCGCCGGCCTGAGCCGCTTCGATGGCGCGGCGGATCTGGCCGAACAGGTCCACCTGGTAGGACAGCGAGGCGCCCGCGCCGTAGTTGAAGGTGCTGGGCGGCTCGTAGTTCTTTTGCAGCAGCGACAGGCCCGACACATGGCCGTATGACGGCCCGCCGCTTACGCCCAGCGTGGGCTTTTGCGCGCCGGCCACTTCGGTCTCGATGGCGCGCTCGCGCTCCAGGTTGGCCACGGCCTGGCGCAGGTCGGTGTTGTGGGCCAGGGCCTGCGCCACCAAACGATCAAGCAGCGGGTCCTGGTACAGCCGCCACCAGTACGCCGGCAGCGGGGCATCCACAAAAGGCGCGGCCACTTCGGCAAAGGGCCGGCCGGCCGAGGGCTGGCTGGCCAGTGCCTCGGCCGGCTGGTGGTAGTTGGGCCCGATGGGCGCGCTGCCGCAGGCGGCCAGCGTGGCTGCGGCGATCAGCGGCGAAAGACGCAAGGCAAGGCGAAGCATGGCGCTTACCCCTTGCTGGCGGTGGGCGCGGCGGCGACATGGGCGGCCTCCACCACCTGCACCGTCACCGTCTGGCCGGCGACCAGGCGCGTGCCTTCGGGCAAGGGATCAAGCCGCACGCGCACCGGAACGCGCTGCGCCAGCCGCACCCAGTTAAAGCTTGGGTTCACGCTGGGCAGCAGGTTGGCGCTGGTGGAGCGGTCATGGTCGGCAATGCCGGCGGCCAGGCTGTCGACCGTGCCGGCCAGCACCGCGCCGCCGCCCATGGGCGTGACCTGCACGCGGTCGCCCACGTGGATGCGCGGCAGCTTGGTTTCCTCAAAGTAGCCTTCGACGTAGAAGGAATGCGCGTCCACCAGCGCCAGCACGGCACGGCCGGCCGCGGCATAGCTGCCCTGGCGCAGGTCCAGGTTGGTGACCAGGCCATCGGCCGGGGCGCGCACCTGGGCGCGCTGCAGGTTGAGCTTGGCGGCGTCCAGCGCCACCTCGGCCTGCGCCACCGCAGCGCGCGCCTGCTCGGCACGGGACTGGGTCTGCTCGCGCGCCTCTTGCGACACCAGCGTGCCCAGCGTGGCATTGCGCGCGTTCTCGCGCTGGGCCTGGGCCAGCACCGTGCGCTGCGCGCCAAGCGCGGCCTGGGCCTGGCGCAGCGCCAGCTCGTAGCGGGCAGGGTCGACCTCGAACAGCAGCGTGCCTGCCGCCACCGGCTGGTTGTCCTGCACCGGCACCGCCGTGACCAGGCCGGACACATCCGGCGCGATCTGCACCACGTTGGCCCGCACGCGGCCGTCACGCGTCCAGGGCGCCAGCTCGTAGCGGTCCCACAGGCGCAGGCCGGCCCAGACGGCGGCGGCCACCACGGCCAAGGTGACAAGAACACGCAGCAGGCGCAGCGGCCAGGTGTTGTCGGAGAAGGAAGGCAAGGTTTTCATAACGGATTCAATAGTTTTCGATTGCGCTACGCGCGGCACACGACAGCACAGAAGGCCGCGGAGCAGGCCACGCGCAGACATCCGCGGAACCGGCTTTGCCGGGCCGCAGGATGTGCCCCCTGCAAGGGGGTTGGCGAAGACACGAAGTGCGAAGCCTGGGGGTGTGTCATGACGTCACACGGCTCAGGCCGTAGAGCAACAAGAGGTAAAGCGCCATGTCGAACAGCGCGGGATGCCAGACCAGCCGGTAGAAACCAACCGCCGCCAGCACGCGCCGCACGCCCCATAGCGCCAGCAGCGCAGCGCCGGCCAGCACCATCAGCCAGGGCAGCAAGAGGCCGTAGAAACTCGTTTGTCCGGTCATGTGGCGGCCCCTCCGTGGGCTGTGGACAGCGCTGTGGGCGCGTCTGGGAACAGGTTGCGGCGCAGGCCCACCAGGGCGGTGATGGCGCTGCGCGCGTCGGGAGATGGATCGCGCGGCTGCAGCGCTACGGCCAGCGCGGCATCGATCTGCGGCAGCAGCTCTGCGGCCGCCCCGCCGCCCTGCCCGCGTGCGCGGAAAAAGCCGGCGATGCCGCCCAGCAGATTGGCGGTGGCCGCCTGCGGCAGCTCGGCACGCACGCGCTGCAGCGCGACGATGTCGGCGCCCATGCGCAGGTCGCGCAGCGCGTCGTCTGCGGGCACGCCGGCAATGGTGCCGCCGGCCTGGGCAATGCGCGGCGCCAGCAGGCCGATGCGGTCGAGCATGCGCACGGCATAGGCCTCGCCCTGCGGCAGCAGGCGCGGCGCGGCGGCCATGTCGCCCAGCTCGCGCCAGGTGGCGCGCTGGATGCGGCGCGCGCTCCAGTCCACGCCCACCGAGCGCACCAGCCGCGTGACCCCGGCCGCCGCCAGCACGCCCAGCACCTGGCCCAGGGTGGCGTTGATGAAGCTCACCAGGTCGGCCGTGGCCGTGTCGTGCATGGCCAGCGTGCCGGCCACGCCAAAGATCAGCGCCATCGCGGCCATGAACTGGGCCGGCCGCGCCATGTACAGGCCCATCACCAGGAAGGCCGGCGCACACACCAGCACCAGCATGCCGATGTCTTGCACCAGCGGCATCAGCACCAGCACATACAGGGCTGACAGGGGCACCGACCACAGCGTGTACTTGAGAAAGCCCTGCATGGCCGGCACCGGGTCGTCCATGGTGGCGAAGAAGCAGCAGGACACCGCCGCGATCATGGTGGCGATGGAGCCCATGGCCCAGCCAGTCAATATCCAGAAGGCACCGCACAAACAGATGGCCAGCGCCGCCGCCAGGGCCGACAGCAGCGCCATGCCGTGGTCGCGGTGCAGCACGCGGTTGCCCAGCGCCGCCGTGCGCTGCGGCGGCAGTGCCGTGCCGCGCAGGCCGGTGTCGATGTCGCGCCGCAGCCGGGCGCAGGCGCGCCAGCCGTCCAGCAGCTCTTCCAGCCGGCCGGCCAGGCCTATGCGCAGCGCGCGACTCCAGGCGCTCATCGGCGCACTGCCAGCGGCCAAGGTGCGCACGCCCTGGCGCAGCGCGTGCAGGTGCTCGGCCTGGGCCGCCGCATCCTCGCTTGCGCCTTCGGCCTGCAGCCAGCGGCTGGCCTGTGCCAGCACGGCGGCCACGTCTGGCGCCAGTGCGCCTTCGGCCTGCTCCAGCGCCTGCAGCCGGTCTTCCACCGCCGACAGCGCGGGCGTGAGCGCCGCCACCTGGTCCTGCATGGCGCGAATGGCACCGGCCGTCCAGCGCAGGTGCGTGGTGTCGAAGGGCACGTGGGTGGACAACAGCCGCAACTGCGTGATGTCGCCTGCCAGGCGCCGGCGGTCAGCCACCAGCAGCGGTGCATCGGCATCGCCGCTGCGCATGGCCGGCTGCAGCAGGTCTGCCAACCACTTGCGCGCATCGCGCAGCGTGCGGTCCAGCAGGCCCAGCACGCTCGGTGCCAAACCCGCCGGCAGCACCAGGCTGTGGACCAGCGTGGCGCAGAAGATGCCCAGGCCGATCTCCTCGACCCGCGTCACGGCGATGTCAAACAGCTGCAGCGGCGCCTGCACCGAGGGCAGGCCGATCAGCGCCGCCGTATAGCCGGCCAGCATGAAGATGTAGGAGCGCGGCGTGCGGTCCAGCAGCGAGATGCTCAGGCACAGCCCGACCCACAGCGCCAGTGCCAGCACCAGCAGCTCTGGCGCGTTGGACAGAGCCGGCACCATCAGCACCGTGGCGACGCAACCAATCAGCGTGCCGAAAAAGCGGTACAGCGCCTTGGAACGCACCGCGCCGGCCAGCGGGTGCGCCACGATGTAGGTGGTCATCAATGCCCAGAACGGCCGCGGCAGGCCGGCGCGGCTGGCCAGGTACATGGCCAGCATGGCGGCGCCAAAACTCTTGGCAGAAAAAAGCCACTCCGCGCGGGTGAAGCGCGGCAGCGTGAAGCTGTTCATCCCGCCGTCTCCTGCGATGCCTGCAATGTGGCGCCGCGCCCCAATCGCGCCTCCAGCACCGCAAAAACGCGCAGGCAGCTGGCCACGTCTTCGTCCGACACGCCCTGGAACAGCTCGGTGCGCATGGCGTACAGCGCCTCTTCGATCTGGGCGCGGGCCTCGGTGCCGGCGGGCGTCAGGTGCAGGGTCTTGGCGCGGCGGTCCAACGGGTCTTCGCGCCGCTCGACAAAGCCGGACTCCATCAGTTGCTCCAGCGGCCGCACCAGCGATGGGCTCTCTATGGCCAGCATGTCGGCCAGCACGCCCTGGCGCACGCCGTCGCCCGCGCGGCCAATCATCACCAGCGGCCAGGCCATGGCCTGCGACAGCCCGACATGCGCTCCCGCCCTGTCCGCCGCCGCCCGGTAGCCGCGCTGCAGCCGGGGCAGCGCCACGCCCAGGGCCATCAACGCGGCTTCGCGCTCGGTGAAGGGGGTGCTGGGTGTGGACATGGGTAGATAAAAATAGTTAGCTTGCTATGTATTTTAGACCAAGGGGAAACCCGATGTCGAGGGAGGGCTGAGAGGCCTGGGTTTGGCACACCACAGGAGCTATCAAATAGATAGCTAAAAGCCCAGGCGCAGCCTGGGCTAGAGGCATTTTTCTCTCAAAAGTGCCGCATGGCAAACCCTTGGAAGGATTGCCCGGGAAGAAAAGTGTGAAGCCCGCCTGTAAGCCGGATTCTGTGCACCGGCGCCTCTTGCGAGGCGCCGGCGTGACCGCCATTACTCTGGGCCGTTTGTCACCAAACGGCTCGATGCCACCTACCCGCCAGCTCAGCGGAACCACCTCAATACTGGCCTACTTGGTGTTGCTGCGCGCAGAGATTGCCCGTTTCACCTTGAGTGCTCCGCACTCAAGGTGGCTGTGGGCTTTCGCGGCTTGCACCGCGAACCGGCCGGCTTGCGCCGTCCGGCACCAGCTTGCGCTGGCGACCCACAGAACACCCTGTGGCTGAACACACCCAAACTCGTCTCTGTTGCTCTGATCCTCACCTCACGGTGGAGAGTCGTTAACTCCTGCGCTGTCCTGTGCAGTCCGGACGTTCCTCCAGTGCGGCCTTTCGGCACTTGCACCAGCGGCGGTCCAGCAGGCTTCACGGGGCGGATTATCGCTGCTTCGTGCACGCGGCCTTGCGCGGGCCCCGCCCATCGGCTCAAGCGAAACCCGAGTTGGGTGCGGCCGCGGCTTGTGCGAGGGCATCCACCACCACCCGCAGCTTCGGGTGCACGTAGCGGGACCTGGGCCAGACTGCGTGTATCGGCATCTCCGCGCCGGCGAACGGGTCCAGCACCGAGACCAGGCGCCCCGTCTGCAGATGCCCGGCAATCAACCAGGTCGGTAGCTGGCACAGCCCGCATCCCGCCAGAACGGCGTCGACCATTGCGTCACCATCGCTGAATTCGTGCCGGACGTTCACTTCCTGCTTCTGGGAGCGCCCATCGGCGTTCTTCAGCAGCCAAGTGGGCCGAGCCGTCCGGCGCCATCCAATGATGCAGGCTCTGGTTGCCAACTCCGCGGCATCCTGCGGACGGCCATGGCGCTCGATGTAAGAGGGCGAGGCGCAGATCACCAGCCTTTGCACCCCTATCTGGCGCGCGACCAAATCGCTGTCATCGTCCAGGGTGCCGATGCGAACGGCCAGGTCGACGCCTTCGTCGACCACGTTGATGGTCCGTTCGCTGAACATGACCGAGAAGTTCAGGCCGCTGTGCACCAGGGCCAGGTCCGTCAGGATCGGCATCACATGGCGCCGGCCAAACGCGGCGGGAAGGTCAATGCGCACCTTGCCCACCGGCGACGCTCGACCGGTCGCCAGGCTTTTCTCTGCCCCGTCCAGTTCACCCAGGACTGCCAGGCAGGTCTGCAGATAGGCCTCACCGTCATTGGTGAGCGTTAGCCGCCGTGTCGTGCGGTGCAGCAGCTTCGTGCCGACGCGCGCCTCCAGGCGCGAAACGCTCTTGCCCACCGCCGACGCGGTCAGGTTCAGCACCAGCCCGGCTGCGGTAAAGCTCCCGGTGCGCGCTGTCTCCACGAACTCGGACAAGCCATCGAATCGGCGCGAGACCTCTGACATTAAAGAACCCCAGGATGAAATGAATTGAATTTCATCCTGATTATCAATGGAGAAATTGGTAATTACGATAGCTGCCAACCAAGGAGATCCCTGATGCCCACCGCATCCCTCGCCGATCCGGCAATCCAGTTGTCGGCACCTCACATCGCAAGGCATCCCGGCAACCGGCGCCTGTTCGCGCCCGGCCGCCTCACGGTGGGCCTCATCATGCCGCTGGAGACCTACCCCGACCGGCCGGCGCCAACGATGGCCGACCACATCCAGATGGCACAAATGGCGGACGAAAGTGGTTTCGGCGCGCTGTGGATGCGTGACGTGCCCTTCTACGATCCGCACTACGGCGACGTCGGCCAAATCTTCGAGCCTCTGGTCTACATCGCGGCCCTGGCTGTCGCCACACGCCGGATCGCACTGGGCACTGCAGGCATCGTGTTGCCGATCCGGGAGCCCAAGATCCTGGCAAAGCAGGTGACCACGCTTGACCAGCTGTCCGCCGGGCGGATGCTGCTGGGCCTGTCCAGCGGCGACCGGCCAGCCGAATACCCGCTGTTCGGTGTCGACTTCGAAAGCCGGGGCGAACGATTCCGCGAAGGGTTTGAGGTCTACCGGGCAGTGACCGAGGGCGACTTCCCGAAGTTCAGCTCGACCCACTTCGGCCGATCCAGTGGAAACCTCGATCTGGTGCCAAAGCCCCCGTTCGACCGGACTCCCGCCATTTCCATCGGGCGCGCGCAGCAATCGATCCCGTGGATTGCACAGAACATGGACGGCTTTATCGCGCCCTCCCCGCCCCTGGCGCAGCTTTCTGACTTCGTTTCCGGCTGGCGTTCGACCGTCCAGGCGGCCCACGGAGAAGGCGCCTTCAGGCCCATCGGAATCGCGGGGTACCTGGACCTTGTGGAAGACCGGCATCACCCATTTCGACAAATGAGGGCGGGGTTTCGCAGCGGCAGCAAGGCACTCGTCGAGTTCCTGCGCAGCGCGCAAGCGGCCGGGGTCAATCACGTCGCCTTCAACCCCAAGATCAGTCGCCGCCCCTATGCAGAGCTGATGTCCGACCTGGTCGACGACGTCTTGCCGGTTTTCCCATCCATCGCGGCAAGGCTTGGCTAGCCCGATCGAACCACCCGCCAATCGGCACGCAACTGACCTTGGAAAAAGCCATGAACGACAAACTGAACGCACTTCTGGACCACGAAGAAATCCGCAACCTGCGCAACCTCTACGCCCATTTTCTTGATGGCAACCTTCCGGAGAAACTCGACGAAATCTTTGCTGTGGATGCTGTGGCCGACACCGGCCGCGGCCAATGGAACGGCCGCCAGGAGATCAAGCAAGGTCTGGCCGCCGCCTTCAAGGAGTACGACCGCGACAAGCAGGGCAGCTATCCATTCATGCACGCGGTGACGAACCACTGGATCAAGGTGCTCAGCCCGGACCGTGCCGAAGGCCGCTGCTACCTCATCGACTTCGAGACCGCGCCAAAGGCCGACCCCAATCCGCTGCTGCTACTGGGAATCTATTCGGATGAATACAGGCGCATCGACGGCAAGTGGCTGATTGCCCGCTCACGCCTCGAACACGTGTGGCCGCAGCGAAACGGCGGCGGGGGAATGCCAGGCGAAGGGCTGCAGCTCCCTGAGAAACCGGCCCATCGCAAATGCGAATAACTCTCCACTCACCAGAATGGCGGCCACCTGCCGAGCTGGCGCAGCGATGCGGCGCTGGTAGGCCGCGGCGCGCATCAGACCGCGTACTCGCGCCGGTACTGTTCCGGCGTGCTGCCGGACTGGCGCTGGAACATCGCGATAAAGGCCGAGGCCGTGCCGTAGCCCAGGTCAAACGCGATCTCTTGCACCGCCCGGCCGGCCTCCAGCGCGTCGATGGCGCGCAGAAAACGCAGGCGCTGGCGCCAGTCGCCCAGCGACATGCCCAGCTCGCGCTGGCAGTGGCGCGCCAGCGTGCGCTCGGTGGTGTGCGCATGCGCCGCCCAGTCGGCCAGCGAGCGGTGGTCGCCGGGCTCGGCCATGAGCGCGGTCAGTACATGGGCCAACGCCGGTGTGCTGGCAAAAGGCAGGTAGTTGCGCTCTACCGGCGAGCGCGCCAGTTGGTCCACCAGCACCTGGGCCAGGCGCAGGTCGGCGGCGTCTTCGGGCACGTGCAACTGGCGCTCGGCAAAGTCGGCCAGGATGCTCTTGACGATGGGGCGTATCTGCAGCGTGCACAGCTCGGCCGGCAGATCGGCGCAGTGATCCGGCGCCAGGTAGACCGCGCGGTAGACCACGGCGTGCGGCACATAGCAGCTGTGCACCACCTGCGGCGGTATCCAGATCGCGTACTGCGGTGGCGACAGCAGGCGCTGGCCATCGGCGTCGATCTGCAGCATGCCGTGGGCGGCGTAGTTCAGGTGCCCCCAGGCATGGCTGTGCGCCGCCGCATGGCTGCCGGTGCCAAATTCGTCATAGCGAAAGTAGACCGACCCGGGCACGCCTTCCAGGTCCTGGATCTTCAAGCTCAAGGGGTCCATGGCTGTCCTACATTCCAGGCGATATGTCCCAAATGAGCTATACCCATCAGGACAGACACGGCGATGATAGCGGCCGACTCTCAAAACTCTGCGCTATGTGGCAATACGCCTTTCCCCTGCTGGCCGTGCTGATCTGGTCTGGCAACACCGTCGTCAGCAAGATGGCGGCCGGCAGCATCGGCGCTGCCGAAATCAGTTTCTACCGCTGGCTGGTGGCCGGCCTGCTGTTCACCCCCTTCATGCTGCGGCCGGTGCTGCGCAACTGGCCGGCGATACGCCCGCACGCCGGCCGAATCGTGGTGCTGGGCCTGCTCGGCATGGTGATCTGCCAGAGCCTGGCCTATTACGCGGCCTACCTGACCACGGCCACGCACATGGGCATCATCAATGCGCTGATCCCGGTCATGGTGCTGGCGCTGTCGGTGCCGCTGCTGGGCCAGCGCCTGACCGCGGGCGCGGTGGTGGGCGCGCTGCTGTCGATTGGCGGCGTGCTGATCGTCGTATCGGGTGGCCACCTGCACAGCCTGGTGGCCAGCGGCACCGGCGCGGGTGATGCGCTGATGCTGCTGGCGGTGCTGGCCTATGCCGCCTACGCCATCCTGCTCAAGAAATGGGACCTGCGCGCCATTCCCGCGCTGCAACTGCTCTATGCGCAGATCGTGGTGGCCATCATTGCCCTGCTGCCGCTGTATCTGCTGTCGTCGCGCACGGGCTTGTCTGCCACCAACCTGCCGCTGGTGCTGTATGCCGGCGTGATGGCATCCATGGGCGCCACGCTGCTGTGGATGCACTCCATCGCCCGCATCGGCCCCAGCCGCGCCAGCCTGTTCTTCAACCTGATGCCGCTGCTCACCGCGCTGATCGCCGCGCTCACGCTGGGCGAGGCGCTGGCGCCCTATCACGCGGTTGGTGGCGCATTGACCATCGCCGGCGTGTTGCTGGCCGAGCGCTGGAGAACACCACTGCGGCCAGGACTGTCGGCACGCGCGTAGCGCCACAATGGCGCTCCATTCAGCCACCGCACAGGAGACCCATGAAGGCCAGCACCGTCCTCCAGACCATAGGCAACACGCCGCACATCCGCATCAACCGCCTGTTCGGTAGTGCACCGCAGCAGGTCTGGATCAAGTCCGAGCGCGGCAACCCCGGCGGCTCGATCAAGGACCGCATCGCGCTGGCGATGGTGGAAGACGCCGAGCAAAGCGGCGCGCTGCAGCCCGGCGGCACCATCGTCGAGCCGACCTCGGGCAACACCGGCATCGGCCTGGCCATGGTGGCGGCCGTCAAGGGCTACAAGCTGGTGCTGGTGATGCCCGACAGCATGTCGGTCGAGCGCCGCCGGCTCATGCTGGCCTACGGCGCCAGCTTTGACCTGACGCCGCGCGCCAATGGCATGAAGGGCGCCATCGCCCGCGCGCAAGAAATCGTCGCGGCCACGCCCGGCGCCTGGATGCCGCAGCAGTTCGAAAACCCGGCCAACGTCGAGGTGCACGTGCGCACCACGGCGCAAGAAATCATCGCCGACTTCCCTGATGGCATCGACGTGCTGATCACCGGCGTGGGCACCGGCGGCCACATCACCGGCGTGGCCCGCGTGCTGAAGGCCAAGTGGCCCAGGCTGCAGGTGTTTGCGGTGGAGCCCACCGCCTCGCCCGTGATCTCTGGCGGCGCGCCGGCACCACACCCCATTCAAGGCATAGGCGCGGGCTTCATCCCCAAGAACCTGGATGTCTCGCTGCTGGATGGCGTGATCCAGGTCGATGCCGAACCGGCCCGCGAATACGCCCGCCGCTCTGCGCGTGAGGAAGGCCTGCTGGTCGGCATATCGTCCGGCGCCACCCTGGCCGCCATTGCGCAAAAGCTGCCCGAGCTGCCGGCCAAGGCCGTGGTGCTGGGCTTTAACTACGACACCGGCGAGCGTTACCTGTCGGTGGAAGGCTTTTTGCCGGATTAAGAAGAAAATATGACTCTATCCCAATACCCACCTGGGCTTATAGCTATTATTTTCGAAGCAAACTTTGGCGGCACAGAAGCGCCCGCCCCTTTGACATGACATCGCTTTCCCACCTCAGCATTGCCCCGCAGCCCGGGCAAGCCACGCTGTCCCCAGCGCAGAAGAAATTCAACACCCTGATCCGCAAGATCGAGGTGCAGCGCAAGCTGCTGGCCGACTGGCAAGAGGCCATTCCCGCCTACCAGCAGCGCCGGGCCCAGAACTTCGAACCGCTGGCGGGCACCTACCGCGCACTGCACATCGACCTGGTGCATTTTCTGGATCAGGCCTCTGACCAAAAAGGACTGAGCAAAGCCGACCGCCAAACCCTGGGCGAACTGGTCTGCGAGCTGGCCGAGAGCCTCATGGGCGGCGCAGAAGACGAGGCCATGAAGGCGCTCTACAACCGGCACAGCGCCGACGGCGACTTCGACGCCCGCGAGCAAGAGGCGCGGGAAGCGATCAAGGCCCAGGTCGAGGAAAGCTTTGGCGTGGAGCTGGGCGACGACCTGGACCTGGATTCGCCCGACGAGATGCTGCGGCGCCTGCAGGAACAAATGCAGGCCCGGCAGGCAGAGGCTGCCGCCGCGCAAGAGCAGCACCGCAGCAAGCGCAAGAAAACCGCGCGCCAGATCCAGCAAGAGCAGGCCCAGCAGCAAGAGCAGCAACAAATCGGCCAGTCGGTGCGCGAGGTCTATCGCAAGCTGGCCAGCGCCCTGCACCCCGACCGCGAAACCGACCCGCAAGAGCGCGAACGCAAAACCGCGCTGATGCAGCGCGTGAACCAGGCCTATGCCAGCAACAATCTGCTGGACATGCTGCAGTTGCAGCTGGAGGTCGAGCAGATCGACCAGCAGCACATCCAGGGCCTGGGCGAAGAGCGGCTGCGGCGCTACAACCAGGTGCTGGCCGAGCAGTTGTCCGAGCTGCAGCAGGAAGCGCTGGACACCGAGCGGTCCTTCATCTACCGCTTTGGGCTATCGCCCTACGACCGGCTGACGCCGGCCAAACTGCCAGGCCAATTGCGCAGCCAGACGCTGCAGCTGCAGCGTGACATCCAGCAGATGCGTTTGCAGCGCAAGGCGCTGGAAGACATCAAAGGCCTCAAGCACTGGCTCAAGCACCAGCGCCAATTGGCAGCCGAAGCCGACGCCATTCCTGACGACCTGTTCGACCTGTTTCGGTAGCCACGGCGCCGTCCGCGCTCCCGTATCATGTGCGCCCCTTGCGAACCTTCTGCCCGATCACCACGGGCCCGCCGCACATGATCCGCCTCTCAGAAATCAAGCTGCCGCTCGACCACGCCGAGCTGGCCCTGCCCCAGGCCGTTGCCACCGCACTGGGCGTTGCGCCCGAGGCCATTGCCCAGGTCCACGTGCACAAGCGCAGCTTCGACGCGCGCAAGGTGGACCTGCTGCAGGTCTACATCGTCGACGTGACCCTGACCGACCCGGCCGCCGAGGCCGCGCTGCTGGCCCGCCACGACAAGCACCCGCACATTGCCGCCACGCCCGACATGGCCTGGTACCCGCCGCCAGCCGCGCCGGCTGGCCTGCCGCTGCGGCCTATCGTGGTCGGCTTCGGGCCCTGCGGCATCTTTGCCGCACTGGTGCTGGCGCAACTGGGCTTCAAGCCACTGGTGCTGGAGCGCGGCAAGACCGTGCGCCAACGCACCCGCGACACCTGGGGCCTGTGGCGCAAGAACACGCTCAACCCGGAATCCAACGTGCAGTTTGGCGAAGGCGGCGCCGGCACCTTCTCCGACGGCAAGCTCTACAGCCAGATCAAGGACCCGCGCCACCTGGGCCGCAAGGTGATGGAGGAGTTCGTCAAGGCCGGCGCGCCGCCAGAGATCCTCTACGTCGCGCGCCCGCACATCGGCACCTTCAAGCTGGTGAAGGTGGTGGAGAACATCCGCGCGCAAATCGTGGCGCTGGGCGGCGAGATCCGCTTCGAGCAGAAGGTGACCGACGTGCAGATCGAAGACGGGCAGATGCGCGGCCTTACCGTGCTCGACCAGGCCACCGGTGCCGTACAGCAACTGCGCGCCGACCACGTGGTGCTGGCGCTGGGCCACAGCGCGCGCGACAGCTTCGAGATGCTGCACCGCCGCGGCGTGCACATCGAGGCCAAGCCCTTCTCCATCGGCTTTCGGGTGGAACACCCGCAGGGCCTGATCGACCGCGCGCGCTGGGGCCGGCATGCCGGCCACCCGCTGCTGGGCGCGGCCGACTACAAGCTGGTGCACCACGCGAGCAATGGGCGATCCGTCTACAGCTTCTGCATGTGCCCGGGCGGCACCGTGGTCGCCGCCACCAGCGAGCCCGGCCGCGTCGTCACCAACGGCATGAGCCAGTACTCACGCAACGAGCGCAACGCCAATGCCGGCATCGTGGTGGGCATAGAGCCCAGCGATTACCCCAGCGACTACCAGCACATCGATGTACCACCCGAGGCGCAAGGCAAGCCCCACGCGCTGGCCGGCATCGAATTGCAGCGCCAGCTCGAATCCAATGCTTTCGTACTCGGCGGCGGCAGCTACGAGGCGCCGGGCCAACTGGTGGGCGACTTCGTCGCCGGCCGGCCCTCTACCGAATTCGGCACGGTGCAGCCCAGCTACAAGCCCGGCGTGCGCCTGGGCGACCTGCACGCCGCCCTGCCCGCCTACGCCATCGAAGCCATGCGCGAAGCCTTCCCGGCCTTCGCCCGCAAGATCAAGGGCTTTGACCTGCCCGACGCGGTGCTGACCGGTGTGGAAACACGCACCTCGTCCCCCATCCGCATCACGCGCGGCGAAGACTTCCAGAGCCTGAACGTGCGCGGCCTGTACCCCGCCGGCGAAGGCGCGAGCTACGCGGGCGGCATCCTGTCGGCCGGCGTCGACGGCATCAAGGTGGCGGAGGCTGTGGCGCGTGGGGCCTTGAATTCATAACTATCAAATAGATAGCTAGAAGCCCAGGCCCCACCTGGGCAAAAGGCACTTTTTATTCAAAAGTGCCGCCGCACTCAATCCACCACGATATGCGCGCGCTGCGCCAGTGCGCGGTAGCGCGCGATCTCATCGTCGATCTGCTGGCGCAACGCCTGCGGCCCTAGCAGCACGGCGTCCATGCCCTGGGTCTGCAGCTGCGTCTTCATGTCGGGCTCGGCCATGGCGGCGGTGATCTCGCGCAGCAGGCGGTCTTGCACGGCCTTGGGCGTGCGGGCGGGGGCTGCTATGGCGTACCAGGCGTCGAAGGTGGCTTCGGGCATCTTCAGCTCGGCCATGGTGGGCACCTGCGGCAGTGCGCTGGCGCGGCTGGGGCCAAGGATGGCCAGCGCGCGGACCTTGCCGCCCTTGACCTGCGGCACCACGCTGGCGGCAGAGTCCAGGTGCAGCTGCAGCTCGCCGCCGATCAACGCCATCATGGCGTTGGAGCTGCCGCGATAGGCCACATCCTGCAGCTTGATGCCGGCGGTGATGGACAACAGCTCGCCCGCCAGGTGCGGCGCAGAGCCGGCGCCAAAGGTGGCGTAGTTGAGCGCGCCGGGCGCGGCCTTGGCGGCAGCGATCAACTCCGCCACCGAGTGGTAGGGCGAGGACGCGCTCACGCACAGCACCAGCGGCGTGCGCGCGATCATGGCCAGCGGCGCCAGGTCCTTGGTCGGGTCGTAGGGCAGCTTGGGCCGCAGCGCCGGGTTCACCGTGTAGCTGGTCGAGCCCGACACCAGCAGCGTGTAGCCATCGGGCTCGGCCTTGGCCACGGCGTCGGTGCCGATCACGGTGGCCGCGCCGGGCTTGTTCTCGACCACCACCGGCTGGCCCAGCCGCACGGTGAGCTTCTGCGCCAGGGCGCGCGCCACGATGTCGGTGCCGCCGCCGGGCGAGAACGGCGCCACCAGCTTGATCGGCTTGGCCGGCCAGGCGTCGGCCGCCAGCGCGGGCAGCGCGGCGCTGCCCGCCAGGGTGGCAACGGCCATGCAGAGCTGGCGACGGTTCAAAGGCATGGAACGGGTCATGGGAACTCCTGCGGGAATGGTGGGAGAGAAGCGTGGGCTCAAGCGGCTACGGGCCAGGGCGCGGTGCCGGCCTCGCCCAGGTCCCAGTAGAGGCCGGCCATGATCTGCAGGCCTTCGCGCGCGATGGGCGCCAGCAGGTGCTCGTTGGGCGCGTGCTGGGCACAGGCCGGGTAAGAGTGCGGCACCCACAGCGTGGGCAGGCCCAGCAGCTCGGCAAACACATCGTTGGGCAGCGAACCGGCCAGGTTGGGGATCACGGTGGGCCGCTGGCCGCTGCTGCGGGCGATGGAGTCCTCGGCCCAGGCCACCCAGGGGTTGTCCAGGTCCAGCCGCGTGGCGGCGCCGGTGAGCGTGATCTGCACCTCGACCTCATCAAAGCCATGGGCGTCCAGGTGCGCGCGCACGATGGACTGCAGCTCTTGCCAGCGCGTGCCCACCACAAAGCGCAGTTGGCAGTGCGCCACGGCCTCGGGCGGGATGGCGTTGACCGGGCGCTGCGGCGTGCCGGCGCCCAGCGCCAGCACCTCCAGCGTGTTCCAGGCCATCAGGCGCTCGGCCGGGCTTAAGCCCGGCTCGCCCCAGCCTTCGCTCAGGGCCGGGTCGCCTGGGTCAGTGCCGATCGGCACATCGGCCAGCACGCGGCGCACCGATGCCGGTATGGCCGGCGGCCGCAAGGCATCCACCGTGATGCGGCCATGCCGGTCGGCCAGCGTGGCCACGGCATGGGCCAGGATGGTGGCCGGGTTGGCCAGCACGCCGCCCCAGTTGCCCGAGTGGTAGCCGCGATCGCGGCTCTTCAGGCGCAGGCTGAAGTTGATCGCGCCACGCGATCCCAGAAACAGCGTTGGCCGCCCGGCCTGCACGCGCGGCCCGTCGCAGGCCAGGAACAGATCGGCGCGCAGTGCCTTGCGGTGCAGCGTGCAGACTTCGCGCAGGCCGGGCGAGGCGGCTTCTTCGCCCATCTCCAGCAGCACCGTCACGTTGTAGCCCAGGCGCCCGCCGCGCGCGGCAATGGCTTGCTCCAGCGCCGCCAGGTTGACCGTGTGCTGGCCTTTGTTGTCGGCGGTGCCGCGGCCGTACCAGTGTTCGCCCTCCACCGTCAGTTCCCACGGGTTCAGGCCGGCGCGCCACTGGCTGTCCTGGCCGCTGACCACGTCGCCGTGGCCGTAGGTGAGCACGGTGGGCAAATCCGCGTCTTCGATGCGGCGCGCAATCAGGAAGGGGCCGCCGCCCGGCACCGGGTTGTCCACCACGTTGCATTCAAAGCCCAGGCGCTGCAGGTCCGGCACCATGTCTTCGTGCAGGTAGTGCGCCAGCGCGGGCGGCGCGCTGCCGGTATCGCTCTCGGTGCGCAGGGCCACGCGGCGCTGCAGATCGTGGCGGAAACGGCCGTCGTCGAAATAGGCGGCGGCAAGGGACAGGCAGTGGTCGCGGTGCATGTGGGGCAGGTTTTGATGAGCAGACAAGCAAGTCTGGGACCGGATAGGCCATGCAACAATGAGAGATTAAGCAAGCCTCGTTGCCTTAAAGAGAACGACACCCTCATGCAGCTGCAGTTCTTCAGCATCCCGGTGCGCTACTTTCTGGAAGTGGCAGAGGCCGGCTCGGTCAGTGGCGCCTCGCGCCGGCTGCACGTGGCGGCGTCTGCGGTGAGCCGGCAAATCGGCAAGCTGGAAGACGCGCTGGGCCTGCCTCTGTTCGAGCGTCAGGCCTCCGGCATGGCGCCGACCGAGGCCGGCTCCAGCCTGCTGGCCCACCTGCGCGCCAGCCATGAAGAAGCCGACCGCGTCGCGCGCCGGCTGCAGGGCCTGGCCGAGCAGGCCGCGCAGCAGGTGCGCGTGGCCTGCACCGAAGGCTTTGCCGCCGGCCTGATGCCGCGCGTGCTGCAGGCTTTTCGCAGTACGCACCCGCAGATCCAGGTCGAGCTGCACGTGCTGCCGCCAGCCGAGGTCAGCGCGCGGCTGCAGCAAGGCGAGCTGGACCTGGGCCTGAAGTACTGCGTAGAGCCCGAACCCGGCCTGGCCGTGCTGCACAGCATGCGCGCGCCGCTCTACGCGCTGATGCTGCCCGGCCACCCGCTGGCGCGGCAGCCCAAGCTGAGCGTGGCCGAGGCGGTGCGGCACCCGCTGGCCCTGGGCTCGCGCGGCATGACCGGGCGCCAGCTGTTCGACATGGCCTGCAGCGTGCAGGGCCTGCAGTACCGCACCTCTTGCACCTGCAACTCGTCATCGCTGCTGCTGGCGCAGCTGCGCGCGGACGAGATCATGATCGCCGGCTTTCACACCGGCATGCACCTGGTGGCCAGCGGCCAGCTGGTGGCCGTGCCTTTCTCCGATGCCTCGATGCGCCAGCGCATGCTGCAGGTGCTGGCCGTGCAGGGCCGGCCATTGCCGGAGTTGCACCGGCAGTTTGCGGATGTGCTGGCCGAAGGACTGGGCGAGGACAGAAAGAACCGCAAGGCGCTGCGGGCCGGCCGTGCGCGCGCAGCCAGGCCCTAGTGTCGCGTCAAGCCTCAATAGTCGGATAGAGCCTGAGCAACTTGACCCGAGCATCCTCAGAGGTGAACTGCCAGTTGATCTTGGCCTTGAGGTTGTCGCGGCGCTGCTGCCAGGCGGCAACCTCCGAGCGCATGGTCTCGATAGAGTCGATACGCCGGTCCAGGCATTGGCCAATCATCACGTTGAGTTCAATCTCGGCCATGTTGAGCCAACTGCCGTGCTTGGGCGTGTAGACAAACTCGAAGCGATCCCACAATGCCTTGGCCTCTTCGGGCACAAACGTCTCGTAGAGTGCGCCCGCAGTGTGGGTGTTCAAGTTGTCCATGACCAGGGTGATGCGCTGCGCCTCGGGCCAGGCCTGGGCTATTTCCTTGACGAAGTGCGCCCAGTCGGGTTTTGTCTTGCGTTCGGTGACCTGCGTGATGCGCCGTCCCGCCAATGGCTCACAGGCCATGAAGACGTTGCAGTGGCCCTGGCGCTCGTATTCGTAGTCCTCGCGCGCAGGCCGCCCAGGTGCAGCTTCTATCGGCTGGCGCGTCTGGCCTATCAGTTGGCGCGGCGTCTCGTCCATGCACACCACCGGGTGTGCGGGGTCGTAGGGGCGGCAGTAGACGTCAAGCACTTGCTCCATCGCCGCCACGAAGGCCGCGTTGTCCTTGGGCGGGATCACCCAGCCAATCTTGCGCCAGGGCTTGAGTTCGTTTTTTGAAGGGTTTTGCGCACCGTCTCGTGCGACAGGCTGTCTGCGTAGGAGAGCTCGACCGCCCGATCGGCCAGCAGTCGCAGGCTCCAACGGGCGCTGCCCTGCGGAGGCTCGCCGCAGCTCAGGGCGATCAGGCGAGCCTCTAGCTCGCCATCGATCTTGCGCAGGTAGCTGCGCTCGGGCCGCTTGCGCTGCAGTGCGGCTGGCAGACCTTCTTCCACCATGCGCTTCTTGAGCCGGTCTATCTTGCGCTCGCTCACGCCCATTAACTGGGCGATCTCGCTGTTGGTCTTGTGCTCGCGGCTGCTGTGCGAGCGGTCGCAGTTGAGCAGGATCAAGGCATTGATCACTCCGCTTGTCTTGTGCGCTCCCTTGCGTGTCAGCGCGCTCAGTTGCTCCCGCTCTTCCGGGCTCAGATTGACTGTGTAATGCTCCATCCCTCTATTGTCTTCTCCCGACGTTTTAGGATTGACGCGACACTAGTGTCGCGTCAAGCATGATCTGCCGGTGTGCGCTTGCCCTCGCCGCGCATCGCTGCGTTGCAGCCCTTGCCCAGGCGTAAAGCCTGGGCTGCGGCCTGCGCCTTGCGCTGCACGCCGATGCCTTCGCACCCATCCTTCACCTCACGCTTGACGCGACACTAGTGCGAGCGCAGATCGGCCAAAAACCTGCGTGCCCGCTCACTACTGGGGTTTGAGAAGAACTCCTGCGGCGAGCCGGTTTCCACCAGGCTGCCATGGTCCATGAACCAGACGCGGTCTGCCACCTCGCGGGCAAAGTTCATTTCGTGCGTGACGCACATCATGGTCATGCCCTCGCGCGCCAGCGACTTCATCACCTGCAATACCTCGCCCACCATTTCTGGATCAAGCGCACTCGTGGGTTCATCGAAGAGCATGGCCGGTGGGTCCATGGCCAGGGCCCGGGCGATGGCCACGCGCTGCTGCTGGCCGCCGGACAACTGCCCGGGAAACGCATCGGCCTTCGAGGCCAGGCCCACACGCTCGAGCAGCTCCAACGCGCGGGCGCGGGCCTCTGCGCGCTTCTGCCTGCGCACGTTGACAGGGCCCAGCATGATGTTCTGCGCCACCGACAGATGCGGGAACAGGTTGAAGCTCTGAAACACAAAGCCGACCTGGCTGCGAAAGCTGTTGATGTCCAGCGAGGGCTCGTTCACGTCCTGGCCGTCGAAGTGGATGCTGCCGCTCTGGATGTCTTCCAGGCGGTTCACGGTACGGATCAGCGTTGACTTGCCCGAGCCCGAAGGCCCGCACACCACGACGACTTCGCCCTTGCGCACATCGGCGCTGATGCCGTGCAAGGCGCGGTACTCGCCGTACCACTTGTTGACGTCCTGGAAGGCGATCAGGGGCGGCTTGCTCTGCGGCATGTTCATATGGCAACAGTGGATTGGTTTGGCGCAATGCGGCAGTTGCTCTCGCGCCGCGCGGTGATGCGGCGCTCCAGGAAACGCGCCAGTTGCGTCAGCGAGAAGCACAGGCAGAAATAGATCAGCGCCAGGATGAAGTACACCTGAAACGGCTGCGTCATGAGCGAGCTGTTGATCTGGTTGGCCGCAAAGGTCACCTCGTTCACGCTGATCACGTAGCCCAGCGAGGTCTCCTTGATGGTCGAGACGAACTGGCTGACCAGCGCCGGCACCATGTTGTAGAGCGCCTGCGGCAGAAGCACCTTCACCATGGTCTGCATATAGCTCAGCCCTACCGCACGCGCGGCTTCGGTCTGGCCTTTGGGCAGGCCCTCGATACCGGCGCGCACGATTTCGGCCAGATAGGCCGCCTGGTAGATCACCAGGGTGATCACCATGGTGGTGAAACCGCTCACCGTGCGCCCGATCAGCACAGGCACGAAGAAATAGACCCAGAAGATGAACATCAGCAGCGGCACGCCGCGCACCACATAGATCAGCGCCGCCGCAGGCCTGCGCAGCCAGCCGAATGCGCTGATGCGCGCCAGCGCGATCGCAACCCCAAGGGGAAACGCCAACAGCAGTCCCAGCACGGACAGAACCAGGGTGATTGCC
Organism: Xylophilus sp. GW821-FHT01B05; assembly: GCA_038961845.1. Taxonomy (NCBI): domain Bacteria; kingdom Pseudomonadati; phylum Pseudomonadota; class Betaproteobacteria; order Burkholderiales; genus Xylophilus; species Xylophilus sp. GW821-FHT01B05. Next base: position 947,031 of record CP152408.1, on the reverse strand, counting down.
AGTCCGCCCAGCGGCCCGCTCGGATACTGGCCAACCAGAAGCAGCACGCCGTACTCGCGCAGGATGGAAAAGAGGCTGTCCACGGCTTACCTCGCTCGGATGCGGTAGCGGTTTTCCAGGCCAGCACCGGCGATCATGATCAGCACCGATACGCCCAGATAAATCATGGTCGAGAGCAAGTACACCTCCACGGTCTTGAACGACTGGCTCTCGATCTCCCGTGTGGCGTAGGTCAGCTCGGCCACGCCCACAGTCATGGCCAGGCTGGTGTTCTTGAACAGCAGAACCGTATGGCTCACCAGGGTGGGCAGTGCGATCCGCAGCGCCTGCGGGATCACCACCAGGCGCGATGCCTGCAGATACGAAAGGCCCATGGCGCGCGCCGCCTCCAGCTGCGACTTGGGGATGGACCGTATGCCCGCGCGCAAGCCTTCAGAGACATAGGCCGCCATGCACATGCCAATGGCGATGAAGGCCAGAAGAAACTCGCTGTTGTGTGCATTGAGCCATTGCTGCCAGGATGGCGGCAACAGCGCCGGCATGCCGAAGTACCAGAGGAACACCTGCACCAGCATGGGCACGTTCTGGTGGTACTCGACATAGCCCGCCACGGCGGCTTTTGCCACGCGGCCGCCGCCCATGCGCACCAGCGCCAGCGCGGTCCCCAGGGCCATCGCAAACAGCCATGCCAGGAGCGTGAGCTCGAACATGGTGAGAACGCCGTTCAGAATCCACTGCGGGTATTCACCCCGCAACAGCACCGAGAAGTCGAGCTTGCTACCCACAGTTGCTCCCTTGTTGCAGCGCGCGGATCAACCCTTGATCGGCTCGATCTTGAAGCCGCGCTGCATGTTGTAGGCAGTCCCCGCGCCCAGCCACTTGTTGAAGATCTGCAGCGCTTCGCCGGACTTCTCCATCGCCCGCAGCGTGGTGTTCACGTGCTGAATGAAGCCCGTCTCTTCCTTGCGCATGCCGACACCCCAGGGCTCCAGCACCAGCGAGGGTTCGAGCATGACGATGGGCACGGTGCTTTCGGACTGCTGACGAAACTTCACAAGGTTGAGCTCGGACAAGGCAAACCCCTCCACCTTGCCTTGCTGCATCGCCAGGAAGGCGCTTGGAGGGTCCTGGAAGGTGATGGTGCTCGCCCCCGGAATCAGCTTGCGCACCAGTTGCTCTGAGCTGGAGCCCTTGACGGCACTGACGCGCTTGCCGCTCAGGTCCTTGAGGCTGCTGAAGCCACTGTCCTTGCGCGCCGCCACCTTCTGCTCGCTGGCAAAGTACTGGTCGCTGAAGGCGATCTGCTCGGCCCGCTCGGGGCTCCATCCCAGGTTGGCAATCACGGCATCGACCCGGCCCTGCTGCAGTTCGGGGACGCGCGCCGCCACGGAGATGAGCTTCAGCTCCAGCTTAACGCCGAGCGACTTCGCCAGTGCCCGGCAGAAGTCCACGTCATAGCCTTCGACCTCGCGCGTCTGCGCATTGGAGAAGCTGAAGGGCTCCGCCGTACCCAGGGTGCCGCAGACGAACACGCCCTTGGATTTGATATCCGCCAATTGGTCTGCCCAGGCCATGTTGGCCAGCAAGGCCAGGCAGGCGCCGGCGACAAGGGTCGAAACGGTTTTCTTCATGGGTACGCTCCAGACAGCTTTTTGAGAACGAGGGGGCTTCAGGAAAGATCGCGCAGTGCGGCCTGCAGGGCGCTGCAGCCTTGCTCGATGACCTCGATCGAGGTGGCAAAGGACATGCGCAGGTGCTGGGGCATCCCGTACGAGGCACCATCGATGGTGGCCACGCTGGCATGCTCCAGGAAGTAGTGCACGACATCAACGTCGGAAGCCAGCACGGTCCCCGTGGGCGTGACGCGCCCGATCAATCCGGCCACGCTGGGAAAGACATAGAAGGCGCCATCCGGCGGCGAACAGTCAACACCCGGCAGCGCCTGCAGCAGTTGCACCATGCGGTCCCTGCGCCGTCCGAACAAGGCCGCGGCGTCCGCTACCGAATCCTGCGGGCCATCGAGCGCCACCACCGCAGCCGCCTGGGACATCGCGCTGGGGCAGGAGGTGCTCTGGGACAGCAGCATGGTGATCGCCTTGACCAAGGCCACCGGGCCCGCGCCATAGCCAATGCGCCATCCCGTCATGGCATAGGCCTTGGAGACACCGTTGATCACCAGGGTGCGCCCGGCCAGCTCCGGGGCCACGTTCAAGAGTGAGACATGCTCGGCATCGCCGTAGACGAAGTGCTCGTAGATCTCATCCGTCAGCAGCCAGACCTGCGGATGCCGCCGCAGCACATCCCCAAGCGCTGCCAGTTCATGGCGGGTGTAGACCGCACCCGTGGGGTTGTTGGGCGTGTTGAGTACCAGCCAGCGCGTGCGCGGGCTGATGGCCGCCTCCAGCGCCGCGGGCGTCAGCTTGAAGCCATCACTCGCCTGGCTTGGCACGACGACCGGCTTGCCGCCATGCAGCGCCACCATGTCGGGGTAAGACACCCAGTACGGCGCGGGCACGATGACCTCATCGCCCTCGTTCAGCGTGGCGGCAAAGGCGTTGTAGATGATGTGCTTGGCACCATTGCCGACAACGATGTTCTCGGGCTTGAACGCCAGTGCGTTCTCGCGCAGCAGTTTGTCGGCAATCGCCTGCCGCAGGGCGGGCGTGCCGCTGGAGGCGGTGTAGCGGGTATGCCCCGCCATGAGGGCCGCCACGCCGCCGTCCACGATGTGGCGTGGGGTCGGGAAATCAGGCTCGCCAATGGTGAAATCGATGATGTGCCGCCCGGCGGCGCGCAGCGCATCCACGCGGGTCTTGGCCGCCATGCTGGGCGAGGGTTTGACGCCACCAAGGCGCTGGGCCAACAAAGTGCTCACAAGTGCTCCAAAAAATGGGGGAAGACAACGGGATGGCCGGCAGGCTCAAAGCCCGTGTGGTCCAAGCGCCTTGGTGAGCCAGGATTGCTCGACCCGGCCATTGGCGATCTCGGCCTTGATGGCCTCTTCGAAGCGCGCGGTCTGTTCTATGGCGGCAAGCAGGCGCGGCGCATCGGACTGCGGAAAGCTCACGATGCCGTCCTCGTCGCCCAGCACGATGTCGCCGGGTTGGACCAGTTGCCCGCCCACGCAGACAGGGACGTTGACCGCACCAGGCCCGTTCTTGTAGGGCCCGCGGTGGCTGGCCGCGCGCGCATAGCAGGGGAAGTCCGCGTCACGGAAGGCGGCTGTGTCCCGGATGGCGCCGTCGACGACGATGCCCGTACAACCCCGCTGCTGCGCATAAAGCATGATGAGTTCACCGACCAGGGCATTGGTGGTGTCACCACCGCCATCGATCACCAGCACATGGCCCGGGCGGGCGCCCATCAGGGCCTTGTAGACCAGCAGGTTGTCGCCAGGGCGGGTCTTGACCGTGATGGCCGTGCCCAGCAGTTTGCGCTGCCGGTGGAAGCGCCGCAGGCCCACGATGCCGCTCAGGCGCTGCAGGTTGTCGCTGACATGCGGAGTGGCCACTTGCGCGAAGCGCGCCAACACCTCTTCCGGTGCCAGGGCCGGCGCCGGGTGGACTGAAAAACCAGAAGAAACCATCTCGCCAATGCCTCGTTCAATTCAACGACGGCATTGTGAAAGTTGCCTAAAATTTCAAAAAGCGATTTTTTCCACTCGGTTTTGTGGAAAAAAAGGAAACCAACCAGGGTATTGCCTAGCCATGATGACCTTCAAGCAGTTAGAGGCCCTCTATTGGGTGGTGCAACTGGGTGGCTTCTCCCAGGCGGCCCAGAAACTGCACACATCCATCTCTGCCGTGTCCAAGCGGGTGCAAGAGCTGGAGACCAGCTTCGACCTTCAGCTCTTCGACCGCACGCAGCGCACGGCGCGCCTGACGGAAAAGGGGGAAGAGATGTTTGTTCTGGCCAGGAAGCTGCTGGAGCAAAGGGACCTGGCCATCGACCAGATCGGCAAGCCCGAAGTCATCGAGCGCAGGGTGCGCATCGGCGTGACGGAATTCACCGCCATGACCTGGCTGCACCGGCTGGTCGAGGCCATCCAGCGTTACTACCCCAAGGTCACGATCGAGCCCGATGTGGACGCCAGCGGCAGCCTGAAAGACAAGCTGCTGGCGGATGAGCTGGACATGGTGCTGGTGCCGGACGTTTTCTCAGAGGTACACCTGCCGAGCCAGGTCATCGGGGAATTCTCCAACGTCTGGATGTGCAAGCCGGGCTTTGTCGAGGCCGGCAAGGTGTTTCGCCTGCATGAGCTGGCCACGCGCCGCCTGCTGCTGCAGGGGAGCAAATCAGGCGCCGGCACGGCCCACAACAGCTGGATGAAAGCCCTGGGCGTGCAGCCGTCCAATGTCATCATCGTCAACAACCTGGTGGCCATGATGGGCCTCACGGCTTCCGGCCTGGGGATTGGCTGCATGCCTGAGAAATGCCTGGCGCCCATGGTGGCGAACGGCTCGCTGATGGTGGTGCCCAGCACTCCCGCACCGCCGCCAATGAAGTACGTGGCCATGTACAAGGGCGAGCAGCGAAGCACGCTGATTTCCTCCATCGTCATGCTGGCGCAGGAGTGCTGCGACTTCACCAGGATGTTCGACGTGTCGTCGGCGGAGCCTGGCAAGGCTGACGCGCCGCTGCTCTGAGCGTCAGAGCCAGCCGGTTTCTATCTCGGTCTTCACCTCGGTCATGAGCTTGTGCACCGGGCACTTGCCCGCCACGCGCAGCAGTTCCTCGCGCTGCGCCTCGGTCAAATCACCGCTCAGGCGCAGGCTGGACCTGAGGCGGTAGACGCCCTTGCGCTCCTCGCTGTCGTCGCGGTCGACCACGACCTCGATGTCTTCCACCGGGATGCCCTTGCGGCGCGCGTAGACCAGCACGGTGAGCGCCTTGCAGGCCGCCAGCGATGCGTCGTAGAGATCATGCGGCTCGGGGCCGGCGTCCTCGCCGCCAAGCGCCGCAGGGACATCGACCGCGATCTCATGGTTGCGGATCTTGAGGATGTGGCGCGTGCCGGAGGTACCGTCGCGGTGGATCGAAATGCTCATACCAGTGTCCTTGTCAAAAAGGTGTGGAGGGCTGCAAGGCGACAGTAAAACAGAAGCTCAGCGGTCCACCGCCAGAAACAGGCTCTCTTTGACCTCTTCCATCACCACGTAGCTGCGCGACTCGGCCGTCACTGGCAGCTTCTTCAGGATGTCGCCCAGCAGGTGGCGGTACTCGCCCATGCCACGCAGGCGGAACTTGACCAGGTAGTCGAAGTCGCCCGACACCAGGTGGCACTCCATCACCTCGGGCATGTGCAGCAGCTCGCGCCGCACCTTCTCGAACACGTCGCCAGACTTGGCCGAGAGCTTGATCTCGACAAACACCAGCAGCGTCTTGCCCAGCGCCTCTGGGGCGACACGCGCGTGGTAGCCGGTGATGACGCCCTCGCGCTCCATGCGCCGCACACGCTCGGTGCAAGGCGAGGCCGACAGGCCCACCTGCTCGGCCAGTTCGGTCATGGACATGCGGCCCTGGCGCTGCAGCAGGTCGAGGATCTTGCGGTCGGTGCGGTCGAGTTCGGGCATTTCACTTCCAGGCGGGCGGATGCACCGCAAAAACAGTGGCTTGGCCAGCATTTCACCAGAATAACCATGGAATCCACTGCATCACCTTTCTTAAAGTTGCGGAATCCACTGAATCCAGAGCACACACCATGAAAGTCCTTGTCCTTGGCGGCGGCGTCATCGGCACTTCCACCGCTTACTACCTGGCCCGTGCGGGTGCGGAAGTCACCGTGCTCGACCGCCAGGACGGCCCCGCGCGCGAAACCAGCTTTGCCAACGCCGGCCAGGTGTCGCCCGGCTACTCCACGCCCTGGGCCGCGCCGGGCATCCCGCTCAAGGCGCTGAAGTGGATGCTGCAGCGCCGCCACGCCCCGCTGGCGGTACGGCCCGACGGCAGCCTGTTCCAGTTGCGCTGGATCGCCGCCATGCTGGCGCAGTGCAGCACCGGGCGCTACGCCATCAACAAGGAACGCATGATGCGGCTGGCCGAGTACAGCCGCGACTGCCTGCGCGAGCTGCGCGCAGACACCGGCATTGAGTACGAGCAGCGCACCCAGGGCACGCTGCAGCTGTTCCGCTCCCAGGCGCAGGTAGACGCGGCGCAACTCGACATCGCCGTGCTGAAGGAATGCGGCGTGCCCTTTGCGCTGTTGGACCGCGACCAGCTCGCCAGCGTCGAGCCAGCCCTGGCCGCCGCGCGTGACCGGCTCGCCGGCGGCCTGCAGTTGCCCGGCGATGAGACCGGCGACTGCCAGCTCTTCACCGAGCGCCTGGCCGGTTTGGCGCGCAACCTGGGCGTGGATTTCCGCTTTGGCAGCGCGGTCGATGGCCTGCTCACCGAAGGCGGCCGCATCACCGGCGTGCGCAGCGGTGGCCAGGTGCTGACGGCGGATCGCTATGTGCTGGCCTTTGGCAGCTACTCGCGCGACGCGCTGCTGCCGCTGGGGCTCGACCTGCCGGTGTATCCGGTCAAGGGCTATTCGCTGACCGTGCCGCTGCTGGATGCCAGCCGCGCACCGCAATCCACCGTGCTGGACGAGACCTACAAGATTGCCATCACCCGCTTCGATGACCGCATCCGCGTCGGCGGCATGGCCGAGCTGGGCGGCTTCGACCTGCGGCTGGACCCGCGCCGGCGCGAAACCCTGGAATGGGTCACCAACGACCTGTTCCCCGGCGGCGACCTGCCGCAAGCCAAGTTCTGGACCGGCCTGCGCCCGATGACGCCCGATGGCACGCCCATCGTCGGCGCCACGCGCTACCCCAATCTGTTCCTCAACACCGGCCACGGCACCCTGGGCTGGACCATGGCCTGCGGTTCGGGCCGGCTGCTGGCCGACCTGGTCGGCGGGCGCAGCCCCGGCATCCGCGCTGATGATCTGGCCATAGCCCGCTACCGCCGCGCCAGCAGCGCACCCCTGCCCACCGTGGCCGGAGCCGCCGCGTGACGCCATCGAGCCGCCCCAGCCGCGCCCTGATCGACGTGGCCGCGCTGCGCCACAACTACACGCTTGCGCGGCAACGGCATGGCGGCCGCGCACTGGCGGTGCTCAAGGCCGATGCCTACGGCCACGGCGCACTGGCCTGCGCCCGCGCGCTGGAAGATTTCGCCGACGGCTTTGCCGTGGCCTTCCTGGACGAGGCCCTGGCCTTGCGCGAAGGCGGCATCCGTCAGCCGATCCTGGTGCTGGAAGGCGTGTTCGCCGCGCACGACCTGGAAACCGCGCGCGCCTGGGGCCTGTGGCTGGTGGTGCACCACGACGAGCAACTGCGCATGCTGGAGCAGGCGCCCGCCGCCGTGCGCGGCCTGCAGATCTGGCTCAAGCTCGACAGCGGCATGCGCCGCGCCGGCTTCCCGCTGCACGCGGCGCACGAGGCGCATGCGCGCCTGGCCGCTTGTCAGGGCGTGGATGAGATCGTGCTCATGAGCCACTTCGCCCGCGCCGACGAGCCCGATTGCCCGACCACCGCGGCCCAGATCGCCGCCTTCGACCAGGCCACCGCCGGCCTGCCGGGCGCGCGCAGCCTGTGCAATTCGGCCGGCGTGCTGGCCTGGCCGGCCGCCTACCGCGACTGGGCACGGCCCGGCGTGCTGCTGTACGGCGCCGACCCCATCGCCAATGCCGAGCACGGCCTGCGCCCGGTGATGACGCTGGAGAGCGAGGTCTTCGCCACGCGCGTGCTGCACCCCGGCGATGCGCTGGGCTACGGCGGCAGCTTCACCGCCGAGCAGCCCTGCCGCGTCGGCCTGGTGGCCATTGGCTACGCCGACGGCTACCCGCGCCGCGTGCCCACCGGCACGCCGGTGGCCATCGACGGCCACCTGGCCCGCACCATAGGCCGCGTCTCCATGGACATGCTCACCGTAGACCTGAGTTTGCTGCCCTCGGCCGGCATTGGCAGCCGGGTCGAGCTGTGGGGCGCGCAAGTCTCCGTCAACACCGTGGCCGAAGCCGCAGGCACGCTTGCCTATGAGCTGCTATGCCATGTGCAGCGCGTGCCGTTGGTGTACCGGGGTATGCCGCCCTTGGGGGCGCCGGCCGCGCTGGTGCGAGCAATGCACCCAGCCTAAACACCCGTTCTGGCTGGACTTGTCGAAGGCCTGCCTACAAAATTCACCGTATAAAATTCAATTTTTAAATTGGCACGGTGAATGGACTACATCCCTCTCCCTGACAACGCTGCGCGCCAGGCCATCGACTCTTTCACCATCTTCACGGAATGGCGCAAGGCGGTCATGGCTGCACGCCCGTACGCTGGCGGGATGTACTTCAAGAAAGAAGGCGCCTACGAGTATCTGGTGAAGACAGCGCCGAACAACCAGCAGCAGCGCCTGGGCCGGCGCACGCCGGATACGGAAGCCACCCTCGACGCCTTCACACGCAATAAACGCAGCACCGAAGAGCGCCGCAAGTCGCTTGATGAAGCGCTGATCGAAGCCACTCGGCTGAACAAGGCGCTGAAAGTCGGTCGCGCACCAAACATCGTCGTCTCCGTGCTCAATGCGCTCGAAGATGCGGACCTGGGCCAACACTTCACCGTGGTAGGCACGCATGCGCTGTACGTCTACGAGACCGCAGCATCCGTGCGAATCGTGCAGGGTGCGCTTGCGACACAAGACGTAGACCTGCTCTGGGACGCCCGCAAGCGCGTGCAATTCCTGGCCACCATGCAGCGCCTGCATCGCTCGGTGCTCAGCGTGCTGCAGGAGGTCGAGCCAACGTTCCGCCGCATGGACGACCAGTTGGAGACCGCCATCGACGCCAAGGGCTTCCAGGTCGACTTCCTGCGCCGGGAGACCGCGGAGGGTGACCAACACCCCTTCCGCTTCACAGACGACGAAGAGGACCTCTGGCCGGTCCAGGCTCGGCGCGCCGAGCAATTCCTGAGCGCCCCGCGCTTCGAGCAGCCCGTCATTTCCACGACGGGCCGCATGGCGCTTGTGCGCACGGTAGACCCGCAAGTCTTCGTCGACTTCAAGCGCTGGATGTCTGGACTACAGGACCGGCCGCCAGGCAAGCGCCGGCGCGATGAGCGTCAGGCTTCCATCGTGCAAAAGCTGCTCGACGAAGGCCTGCTGCGGGCGAGCGCGTAGGCCTAGCGCTGCTGCCCCCAGCGCTGCACCGTCAGCCGCTCCAGCGTGCGAAAGCCCAGGCCTTCCACCAGCAGCCCGATCAGGATCACCATCACCAGGCCGGCAAACACCTTGTCGGTGTACAGCTCATTGCGGTTCTGGAAGATGTACCAGCCCAGCCCGCCCTTGCCGGACGAGGCGCCAAACACCAGCTCGGCCGCGATCAGGGTGCGCCAGGCAAAGGCCCAGCCAATCTTCAGCCCCGACAGGATCGCCGGCAGCGCGGCCGGCACCAGGATTTGCAGCACGTAGCGGATGCCGGTGAGCCCGTAGTTGCGCCCGGCCATGCGCAGCGGCTCGGGCACCGACTGAAAGCCGGCATAGGTCGCCAGCGCCAGCGGCCACAGCACCGAATGCACCAGCACGAACACCAGGCTGCCCTGCCCCAGGCCAAACCACAGCAGCGCCAGCGGCAGCAGCGCAATGGCCGGCAACGGGTTGAACATGGCCGTCAGGGTCGACAGCAGGTCGCGCCCCAATTGGGTGGACACCGCCAGCGTGGTCAGCACAAAGGCGCCGAAGATCCCCGCGAGATAGCCCTTGAGCAGCACCGAGAGCGAAATGGCGGTCTTGTCGATCAGCTCGCCTGAGGCCAGGCCCTCCACCAGCGCCCGCGCGGTCTGCAGGAAGGTGGGCAGCAGCAGGTCGTTGTCCTGCCAGCGTGCAAGCAGCTCCCACAACACGGCCAGCACCGCCAAGATCACCAGCCGCCGCAGCCAGGCCTGTTGCCAGATGCGCGCGCCCAACGGCAGTGGCTGCGTTGGCGCCACGCCCACCAGCGGTGGCAGCGCGTGTTCGACTTCAGGCCGCACCGGCGGTACGCGGGCCGGGGCCAGGGTGGAAACAGGTGCAGTCATACGGCGATCTGAAAAGGGGGCGAGCCGGATGGACGGATGACGGCCGGCCCGGTGAGTCGGCCACCGGCGCGCAGATCGGCCTCGACCGAGCCCGGCACTACCGCGCCCGGCTCATCAAACAGCAGGCGGTGAATGCGCTGCGCGGTGGCCTGGAACTCCACGCCGCCCAGGCTTTGCAAATCGAACTGGTGGCTGTTGAGCTCGGCCCGCAGGCGGCCCGGGTGCGGCGACAGGATGGCGATGCGGTTGCCCACCACCAGCGCTTCTTCAATGGAATGGGTGACAAAGATCAGCGTGAAGCGGAACTCGTCCCACAGTGCCAGCAGCTCTTCCTGCATGCGGCGGCGCGTGAGCGCATCCAGCGCGGCAAAGGGCTCGTCCATCAGCAGCACCTGCGGCTGCATGGCCAGCGCGCGCGCAATCGCCACGCGCTGCTTCATGCCGCCTGAGAGCTGATGCGGGTGCACGTCGGCAAACTTCGACAGGCCGACCTTGTCCAGATAGAGCGCCGCGCGCTCGGCCGCCTCGCGCCGGCTGCAGCTGCGCGAGGCCAGCAGCGGGAACATCACGTTCTCGCGCACCGTCTTCCAGGGCGGCAGTTGGTCAAACTCCTGGAACACCACGACCCGGTCCGGCCCCGGCCGGGTCACGCTGCGGCCGGCCAGGCGGATCTGCCCTTCGGTTGGCGCGATGAAACCGGCAATGGACTTCAGCAGCGTCGACTTGCCGCAGCCCGAGGCCCCCAGCAACACAAAGCGATCCGCCTCATGCACGTCGAAAGACACGCGGTGCGTGGCGCGCACCACGCGCTGCGGCGTGCGGTAGTCGATGCTGACGCCATCGACCTGCAGCAAGGCATTGGTAGCCACGCGCTCAGCTCCCGGGCTGGGCCCAGGCTTCCTCGAAGAAATAGTCCTTCCAGGAAGCGGCGCTGTTCTTCAGCACGCCAAGCTTGGACAGCTCTTCGGCATAGACAAAGCTCTTCTGCGGCGACACGGTGAAATCGTTCTCCGGGTCTTCGACAATGCGGCGCACAAAATCCAGCGGCAGCTTGGACTTCTGCACGCGGATGAAGGTCTCTGCCGCCTGCGTCTTGTTGGCGCGAATCCACTGCGCGGCCTCGGTCAGCGCGGCGTAGAAGGCCTTGTAGGTCTTGGGGTTCTCGTCGTGAAATTTCTGCGTGGTGTAGAGCACGTTGAAGGTCGCCGGGCCACCCAGGATGTCGTAGGAACTGAGCACCTTGTGCACGTTCTTGTTGGCATCCAGCGCCTGGTAATAGAAGGGCGCGCTGGAGAAATGCGCGTTGATCTCCGAGCCCCCCGCGATCAGCGCGGCCGTTGCCTCCGGATGCGGCAGGCTGACCGAGAGCCGGTCAAAGCGCTTGAAGTCGTCCTTGCCAAACACGCGCGCGGTCTCGATCTGCAGCGTGCGCGACTGAAAGCCGGTGCCCGCCGCCGGCACCGCGATGCGGTCCTTGTCGCTGAAGTCTTTCAGCGTCTTTACCGCCGGGTTGTTGCTGAGCAGGTAGTTGGGCAGCGAGCCCAGCGCTGCCACCGCCTTCACGTTCTGCTTTCCCTTGGTGCGGTCCCACAGCGTGAGCATCGGCGGCACGCCGGCCGACACCACGTCCAGCGAGTTGGCCAGCAGCGCCTCGTTCATGGCGGTGGCGCCCGATATGCTGTTCCACTCGACCTTGATATCCACGCCGGCCTGCTTGCCGTGCTTCTCTATCAGTTGCTGGTCGCGCACCACGTCGAGGATCAGGTAGGCAATACCAAACTGCTGGGCGATGCTGATGCGGCCTTCAGCATGCGCGGTGCCAGCCGTGGCCATGAGGCTGGCCACGGCCAGTGCCGAGCCGGCTGCGCGCAGGAAGCGGGAAAACAAAGGTGTCATGGTGGATACCGTCAGATGGAGGGGATCAGTTGCCCGACGCCACATGCGCGTCGTCGAAGAAGTAGTCCTTGACCGACTTGGGCTCGTTCTTGATGGCGCCCACGCGGTGCATGAACTGGCCCAGGGCCAGCGTGTTCTGCGGCTCGACCTTGAACTGCACTTCGGGGTTCTTGATGATCTTCAGCAGCAGCTCGCGGTCCGTCTTGGCGCCGCTCACCTTCAGGTAGATGTCGGCCGCCTTCTCTGGGTTGGCGGCGATGAACTTGGCCGACTCATCCAGCGCGTCGACGAAGGCCTTGTAGGTCTTGGGGTTCTCGGCGCGGAACTTCTCCGTGGCGTAAAGCACCGTGGCCGAGGCCGGGCCGCCCATCACGTCATAGGAATTGAGCACGATCCTGGCGTTGGGGTTGCCGGCCAGCTCCTGCTCCTGGAACGGCGGGTTGCCAAAGTGGCCGCTGATCTCGGTGCCGCCCTTGATGATGGCCGCTGCCGCATCAGGGTGCGGCAGTGCCACGCTGATCTTGTCGAGCTTGGCGTACTCCTTGTCGCCCCAGAGCTTGGCCGAGGCGAACTGCAGCACGCGCGACTGCACCGACACGCCCACCGCCGGCACCGCGATGCGGTCCTTGTCGGTGAAGTCGGCAATCGTCTTCACGCTCGGGTTGTTGCTGACCAGGTAGTAGGGGAAGTTGCCGAGCGAGGCCACGCCCTTGACGTTCTGCCGGCCCTTGGTGCGGTCCCACAGCGTGAACAGCGGCCCGACACCGGCGCCGGCGATCTCGACATTGCCCGACAGCAGCGCATCGTTGACGGCGGAGCCGCCCGAGAGCTTCAAAAATTCGACCTTGATGTCCACGCCCGCGGCCTTGCCATGCTTCTCGATCAGCTTCTGGTCCTGCGCCACGTTGAGCAGCAGGTAGACGATGCCGAACTGCTCGGCAATGCGCAACTGGCCCTCTGCATGCGCAGCAAGGCTGCTGGCGAGAAGGCCCAGACCAGTGACGAGCGCAGCGGCGCGGCGAGTGAAGCGATTCATGCAAGGACTCCAGGTTGTTTCTTTTTCAAGAACACCGCGGAACTGGCTTCGCCAGGCCGCAGGTGTTGCCCCCTTCGACAGGCTCAGGACAGGCTCCTGCAAGGGGGAAGGCGATAGCGACACGCAGTGCGCGAAGCCTGGGGGTGTTACGAAGTGCCGCTACCTTCAACCGTCGTGCGGTAGAGCTTGCGGCGCAGATGGTCGGGCGTGCCGGCGGCCAGGTGCATCACCGAGCGGTTGTCCCAGAACACCATGTCATGCGGCTGCCAGACATGGCGGTAGACGTGCTCGGGCTGCACGCTGAGCGCAAACAGCTCATCGAGCAGCGCACGACTCTCGTCCTCGGGGATGCCGACGATGCGGGTGGTGAAATGCTCGCTGACGAACAGCGCCTTGCGGCCGGTCTCCGGGTGCGTGCGCACCACGGGATGCACGGCGGGCGCCACTTCATCGATCTGCTGCTGCGTGAGCTTGGGCCGCCACGGGCTGCGCGCGCGCAGTTCCTCGTACTTGGCCAGGTAGCTGTGCTCGGCACGCAGGGGCGCGATGGCGGTTTTGAGCGCTGCGGGCAGCGCGTCATAGGCGCTGTGCTGGTTGGCGAACAGCGTGTCGCCGCCTTCGGCCGGCAGCTCTTGCGCGTGCAGCAGCGAGCCCAGGCTGGGCTTGTCCTTGTACGACAGGTCCGAGTGCCAATAGTGGCCGGCGTCGCCCAGGCCAATTGGCTGGCCGGCGTCGTCCTTGATGTTGGAGACGATCAATATCTCTGGATGGCCTGCAAGCTGGAAGCCCTTGAGCACATGGATCTGCAGCGGCCCGAAGCGGCGGCTGAAGGCCACCTGCTCGGCCGGCGTGATGCGCTGCTCGCGGAACACCAGCACATGGTGGTCCAGGTGGGCGCGGTGCAGGCGGCGAAAGTCCTCATCCGACACCGGCCGCGACAGGTCCAGCCCCAGCACCTCGGCGCCCAGCGCGTCGGACAAGGGCCGCACGGCGAAATCCTGCGGGGCCGCGCTGGCGGCAGCGAAAGGCGGGGGAGCAAGGGCAGCAGACATGCGCTCAATGTATGAAGCGCCGCTTGTTTTGGGAAACGCTGTTTCCGCAGATGCTTATGCAAAAAGCGCTGCATGTCATCATTCCGCCTCGTCAAAACCCCTCTTGAGGAAAAAACCATGGCGCTGTTTTGCTGGACAACTCATCAGATACCGCAGGGCCTGCGCATGGCCGTGCTGGCCACGGCCGCAGCGGGCTTCCTGGCGCAGGCGCCGACCGCGTACGCTGCATCGGCGGCCCCTGTTGCGGCCGAGAACGGCATGGTCGTGAGCGCGCAGCACCTGGCCACGCGCGTGGGTGTGGATGTGCTCAAGCGCGGCGGCAACGCGGTCGATGCCGCCGTGGCCGTGGGCTATGCGCTGGCCGTGGTCTACCCGGCGGCCGGCAACCTGGGCGGCGGCGGCTTCATGACGGTGCAGCTGGCCGACGGCCGCAAGACCTTCCTCGACTTCCGCGAAAAGGCGCCGCTGGCCGCCACCGCCGACATGTACCTGGGCGCAGACGGCAATGTGGTCAAGGGCCTGTCCACGCGCGGCCACCTGGCCGTGGGCGTGCCGGGCACCGTGTCGGGCATGGAGTACGCACGCGAGAAATACGGCACGCTGTCGCGCGCCGCGCTGCTGGCGCCGGCCATCCGCTATGCCGAGCGCGGCTTCGTGCTGGAGCAGGGCGACATCGACATGTTCAACACCGCCAACGAGGACTTCCGCAAGGACGCGGCCTCGGCGGCGATCTTCCTGAACAAGGGCCAGCCCTTCGCCGTGGGCGACCGCATCGTGCAAAAGGACCTGGCCAAGACCTTGCAGGCCATCAGCCAGAAGGGCACGGACGGCTTCTACAAAGGCCGCGTGGGCCACGCCATCGTCGCCTCCAGCCGCGCCGGCAAGGGCATCATCACCCAGACCGACCTGGACGAATACAGCACGCGCGAGATGGCGCCGGTGGAGTGCGACTACCGCGGCTACCGCGTGGTGTCGGCGCCGCCGCCCAGCTCAGGCGGCGTGGTGATCTGCGAGATGCTCAACATCCTCGAGGGCTACCCGCTGAAGGAGCTGGGCTGGGGCGCTGCGCAGGCGGTGCACTACCAGATCGAGGCCATGCGCCACGCCTACGTGGACCGCAACAGCTACCTGGGCGACCCGGACTTCGTGAAGAACCCGCTCGACCGCCTGCTGGACAAGGCCTATGCGGAAAAGATCCGCGCCGTGATCGACCCGGCCAAGGCCGGCGTCTCGCAAGACATCAAGCCCGGCGTGGCGCCGCATGAGGGCAGCAACACCACGCACTACTCGATTGCCGACAAATGGGGCAATGCGGTGTCGGTCACCTACACGCTCAACGACTGGTTTGGCGCGCGCGTGACGGCCGGCGGCACTGGCGTGCTGCTGAACGACGAGATGGACGACTTCACCGCCAAGATCGGCGTGCCCAACATCTACGGCCTGGTGCAGGGCGAGGCCAATGCCATCGCCCCGGGCAAACGCCCCCTGTCGTCCATGAGCCCGACCATCGTCAGCAAAGACGGCAAGCCGGTGATGGTGCTGGGCACGCCGGGCGGCAGCCGCATCATCACCGCCGTGCTGCTGACCATGCTCAACGCCATCGACTACGGCATGAACGTGCAAGAGGCGGTGGACGCGCCACGCTTCCACCAGCAATGGCTGCCCGACCTGACCAATGTCGAGCCCTATGCGCTGTCGCCCGACACGCGCAAGCTGCTGGAGCAGATGGGCCACAAGCTGGGCGCCCCGCAGCCGGCCAACCACCTGGCCGCCATCATCGTCGGCGCGCCCTCGCTGGGGGGCAAGCCGGTGGGGAACAACCGGTTTTATGGGGCGAATGATCCGCGGCGCAATACCGGCTTGGCTTTGGGCTATTGATTAACTATCAAATAGATAGCTACTAGCCCAGGCTACACCTGGGCTAGAGGCCTATTTCCCTTAAAAACCCCCGACTACAGCCGATGGCTGCGGTCGCCCTGCGCAAAACCCATGGGCTCCCAGGCCTCGCCCCGGCCCAGGGCGATCACCTTGAACAGCTCGCCCATTTCGTGCTCCAGCACCAGCTTGGCGGCAGCGGCGCGCTCCACCGGGCTGGCCTGGTCCAGCAAGGGCCCCAACCCGCAGTTGTAGAGAAAGTGCGCCTGCGTGGTGTAGCCCAGCACCTCCAGCCCCGCCTCTTGCGCCGCCAGCGCAATGCCGGTGAAGTCGACATGGGCGGTGATGTCCTTCTCGCCCACATCGGCCAATGGATCGCTGTCGGCGACATGGCCGCGGTGGCACATCACCGTGCCCATGTGGCGCTGCGGGTGGTAGTACTCGGATTCGCCAAAGCCGTAGTCCAGCAAAAAGGCCGCACCGCGCGCCAGCCGGTCGGCCAGGGTGCGCACGAAGGCCTGGCCTTGCGGGTGGATTTCGGTCAGGTAGTCCTGCGGGCCTTCGATGTCCAGCGGCGGGCGCAAATCGGTCAGCCGGTCGGCCCAGGCAAAGGCGCCGTCTTGCAGCACCACGCCGCGCTCGTGCCACACACCATCCGCCTGGCCGCCGTGGCGCGCCAGCAGTTGCACCGGCATGGCGTCCAGCACCTCGTTGCCGACCACCACGCCCTCGATGCGCGCGGGCAGTTCGGCCAGCCACTGCACCTTGTCGCCCCAGGCCGCCAGCCGCGCCTGCTGGCGCGCACGCAGGCTGCCAGACACATCGACGATGACGTAGCGCCGCACACGGTCGCCCAGCGCCTCCAGCAGTTGCTGGGCCAGCGCGCCGGAGCCGGCGCCAAACTCCCAGACCTCGTCCGTGCCGGTGGCCTGCAGCGCCTCGGCCACCTGCGCCGCCAGCGTGCGGCCAAACAGCGGCGACAGCTCGGGGGCGGTGACAAAGTCGCTGCCCGATTGCGGCATGGCGCCAAACTTGGGGCTGCTGCGCGCGTAGTAGCCCAGGCCGGGCGCATACAGCGCCATGGCCATGAAGCGGTCAAAGCCGATCCAGCCGCCCGCCTGGGCAATGGCGCTGGCGATCTGGCCATGCAAAGCCCCGTGCGGGGCGCTCGATAAACTCTCGGGTCTCGTCGTCATCCCCGGATTGTCCCCTGCCGTG
Organism: Xylophilus sp. GW821-FHT01B05; assembly: GCA_038961845.1. NCBI lineage: Bacteria > Pseudomonadati > Pseudomonadota > Betaproteobacteria > Burkholderiales > Xylophilus > Xylophilus sp. GW821-FHT01B05. The sequence continues at coordinate 929,911 of CP152408.1, read as the reverse complement.
CCCCACCCCACCGCCACCCCATCGCCACGCACCGTCCTCGTCACCGGGGGCGCCAAGCGCCTGGGCCGCGAGATCGCGCTGGCGCTGGCCGCAGGCGGCTGGCAGGTGGCCCTGCATTACCGGTACTCTGCAGACGACGCTACCAAAACAATAGCTGAATGCCGGCTCCACGCCTCGGCTTCAGCCACTTTTCATGCAGATTTAGAAGACGAAGCCGCCGTGCGCGCCCTGGTGCCGCAGGTGGTGGCGCAGTTCGGCCAGCTCGACGCGGTGGTCAACAACGCTTCATTGTTCGAGCATGACGACGTGCAGAGCTTTGGCTTTGCCGCGTTGGAGCGCCACCTGCGCAGCAATACCGCTGCGCCCATCCTGTTGGCGCAGGCGCTGCACGCCCACCTGCAGGCGCGCGGCGCCGAGCCCGGCCTGGGCGCGGTGGTCAACCTGCTGGACCAGAAGCTGTGGAACCCCAACCCCGACTTCCTGAGCTACACGCTGTCCAAGGCCGCGCTGGAAACCGCCGGCACGCTGCTGGCCCAGGCGCTGGCGCCGCTGCTGCGGGTGGTGGGCGTGGCACCGGGACTCACGCTCACCAGCCACATGCTGTCGGAAGAGAAATTTGCCGTGCTGCACCAGCAGTCGCCGCTGGGCCGCTCGTCTTCGCCCGAAGACGTGGCCGCCACGGTCAGGTTCGCGCTGGAGAACCGATCCATCACCGGCACCACGCTGCTGGTGGACGGCGGCCAGCACCTGATGAAGTTCGAGCGCGACTTCTCCTTGATGTAAGCCCCTTTTTAAGCCCACACCATGTCCACCACCAAAGGCACCCAGATCCTCACCCTTGCCGGCCTGCGCTTTGACGCCAACCTGGGCATCCTCGATTTTGAGAAGACCTCGCCCCAGCCGATCCAGGTGGACGCCGAACTGAACCTCGGCACGCAAGACCTACTGCCGCGCGACGACGAGATCCTGCACGTGCTGGACTACCGCAAGGTGCGCAAGATCATCATCGACGAGTGCAACGCCGTGCACGTGAACCTGCTGGAGAGCCTGATCGGCAAGGTCGCGCACCGGCTGATGCAACTGCCCGGCGTGCTGGGCGTGCGGGTGAAGATCGCCAAGCTGGAGATTTTTGACGACTGCGAAGTGGCGATACGGATGGAAACCGGGCAGTGGTAGGGGAAAATCACAGAGACGTACAATATATGGAATTTGTACGTCACCCGTCTGTGATGGCATGCCATGAACACCAAACTCACCCTGCGCCTGGATGAAGAGCTGATCGAAAGCGCCAAGACCTACGCGGCCGAGCACGGCCGCTCGCTCTCGCAATTGGTCGCGGATTACTTCGCGGCATTGGCCGTGCGCCAATCGCCCGCCGACTCCCAGGAAGCCGGTGTCACCCCGATCACCGACGGCTTGGTCGGTCTGCTGAAGACCGCAAAGCAGCCGCCCGAGGCGCTGGCAGACGACGGCTATTACCAGCACATCCGCGCAAAACACCTGCACGGCTCGGTTCGATGAGCATTCTGGTCGATACCAACATCGTGCTGGATGTGCTGCTGCAGCGCGCGGCCTTCATCGATTCCGCACGGCTGGTGTTCAAGCGGGTCGAGCTTGGAGCAGCACGCGCCCTGCTGTGCGCCACGACGGTAACCACCATCGACTACTACCTCAGCCGCGAATTTGACCGCGATACCAGCCGGGGTGCGCTGCGGCAGTTGCTCAAGCTGTTCGACGTCGCCGCCGTAGGCCGCACCGTGGTCGATACCGCCCTCGCCAGCGGCATGGCCGACTTCGAAGACGCCGTGCTGGCCCATGCCGCACAGGCCAGCGGCGCCACTGCCATCGTCACCCGCAACCTGCGCGACTTTGCCGCCAGTCCGGTGCGCGCCTACACCCCCGAGCAATGGCTCGCCTTGAACCCGGCCTGATGCCTGCCGCCCCGAAAGATCTGCCATGAGCGCCGTCTGGACTGAAACCGAAAACGAAACCGCTGCCGACACGGCCGCCGCCACCAACTTCAAGATCGAGCGCGAAACCCACAAGCTCGAAAAGCGCCTGTGCCGCGAGATGGGCCGCGCCATCGTCGACTTCAACATGGTTGAGGAAGGCGACAAGGTCATGGTCTGCATGTCTGGCGGCAAAGACAGCTACGCCATGCTGGACATTCTGTTGAAGCTCAAGGCGCGCGCGCCCATCCACTTCGACATCATTGCCGTCAACCTCGACCAGAAGCAGCCCGGCTTCCCCGAACACGTGCTGCCCGAGTACCTGGCCAAGCTGGGCGTGCCCTTCCACATCGAGAACCAGGACACCTACAGCATCGTCAAGCGCGTCATTCCTGAGGGCAAGACCACCTGTGGCCTGTGCAGCCGGCTGCGCCGCGGCATCCTGTACCGCGTGGCCGACGAGCTGGGCGCCACCAAGGTCGCGCTGGGCCACCACCGCGACGACATCCTGCAGACCTTCCTGCTCAACATGTTCTTTGGCGCCAAGCTCAAGAGCATGCCGCCCAAGCTGGTGAGCGACGACGGCAAGCACATCGTCATCCGCCCGCTGGCCTACGTGGCCGAGAAAGACCTGGTGCGCTGGGCCCAGCACCGCCAGTTCCCCATCATTCCCTGCACCCTGTGCGGCAGCCAGGAGAACCTGCAGCGCAAGCAGGTCGGTGAAATGCTGCGCGACTGGGAGAAGAAATTCCCCGGCCGCGTAGAAAACATGTTCAGCGCGCTGCAGAGCGTGGTGCCTTCGCACCTGGCCGACCGCGCGTTGTACGATTTCGCCGGCCTGAAGGCCGATGGCGTCGCCCGCGAGGACGGCGACAAGGCCTTCGACCCGGAGAGCTTTGCGGCACCGCCCGCGGCCTCCGGCCTGCCCGCGCTGCAAATCGTGGCGCTCTAAGCCCCACACCGTAAAGCCCCGTTCGGGCTGAGCTTGTCGAAGCCTTGGCGCCACCGCCAGCAGCCCCTCGACAAGCTCAGGGCGAACGGCGCCCACAGAGCAGCATTGGTTCTGAACCCATAACAAACGCTATCCCAAGGAGAGACTGCATGACCATCCGCCTTCCCGCCCTTCGCCGCCGCCCGCTGCTGTCCGCCGGCGCCGCCCTGCTGCTCGCCGCCAGCGCCCTGCCCGCCCTGGCGCAGACCAAGGCCGTGTCCATCACCGCCATCGTCGAGCACCCGGCACTGGACGCGATCCGCGACGGCGTGAAGGACGAGCTGCAGGCCGCCGGCTACGAGGCCGGCAAGAACCTCAAGTGGGAATACCAGAGCGCCCAGGGCAACCCGGGCACGGCCGCGCAGATCGCACGCAAGTTCATCGGCGACAAGCCCGATGTCATCGTCGCCATCGCCACGCCCTCGGCCCAGGCCGTGGTGGCCGCCACCAAGACCATTCCGGTGGTGTACTCCGGCGTGACCGACCCGGTCGCGGCGCAACTGGTGAAGGACTGGAAGCCTTCGGGCACCAATGTCACCGGCGTGTCGGACCTGCTGGCGCTGGACAAGCAACTGGCCCTGATCAAGCAACTGGTGCCCAACGCCAAGCGCGTGGGCATGGTCTACAACCCGGGCGAGGCGAACTCGGCCGTGGTCGTCAAGCAGCTCAAGGAACTGCTCGGCCAATCCGGCATGACGCTGGTCGAGGCCGCTGCGCCGCGCTCGGTCGACGTGGGGGCTGCGGCACGCACGCTGGTGGGCAAGGTCGATGTGATCTACACCAACACCGACAACAACGTGGTCTCGGCCTACGAGGCGCTGGTCAAGGTCGGCAATGACGCCAAGATTCCGCTGATCGCGGCCGATACCGACAGCGTCAAGCGCGGCGCGGTGGCGGCCCTGGGCATCGACTACCGCGACCTGGGGCGCCAGACCGGCCGCCAGGTGGTACGCATCCTGAAGGGCGAGGCACCCGGTGCCATCGCCAGCGAGACCAGCAGCAAGCTCGAACTGGTGCTGAACGCATCGGCCGCCGCCAAACAGGGTGTGAAGCTGTCGCCCGAACTGCGCCAATCCGCCAAGACGGTGCTCGAATAAAGTGTCGCTGTACTCCCTTTGGGGGGCGCTAGAGATCGGGCTGATCTTCGGCCTGGTCGCGCTTGGCGTCTTCATCACCTTTCGCGTCCTCAACTTCCCCGACCTGACGGTGGACGGCAGCTTTCCGCTGGGCGCCGCAGTCGCGGCCACGCTGATCGCCAGCGGCGTCAACCCGTTCTTGGCCACCGCCACAGCAATCGCCGCTGGCGCGGCCGCAGGCTTTCTCACCGGCTGGCTGCATGTGCGGCTGAAGATCATGGACCTGCTCGCGGGCATCCTGGTCATGATCGCGCTCTACTCGATCAACCTGCGCATCATGGGCAAGCCCAATGTGCCGCTGATCACCGAGCCCACCATCTTCTCGGTGCTGCCGGGCTGGCTGCCTGACTACATCGAGCGGCCGCTGGCCATGCTGGCGCTGGTCGCCGTAGCCAAGCTGCTGCTGGACTGGTTCTTCTCATCCGAGATCGGCCTGGCACTGCGTGCCACCGGCGCCAACGCCCGCATGGCGCGCGCCCAGGGCGTGGCCACCGGCACCGCCACGCTGGTCGGCATGGCCTTGTCCAACGCCCTGGTGGCGCTGGCCGGTGCGGTCTTTGCGCAGAGCCAGGGCGGCGCCGACATCTCCATGGGCATAGGCACCATCGTGATCGGGCTGGCCGCAGTCATCGTCGGCGAAAGCGTGCTGCCGGCGCGCCGCCTGGTCTTGACCACGCTGGCCGTGGTGCTGGGCGCGGTGCTCTACCGCCTGTTCATCGCGCTGGCGCTCAACAGCGAATTCATTGGCCTGAAGGCACAGGACCTGAACCTGGTGACCGCCGTGCTGGTGGCCCTGGCGCTGGTACTGCCGCGCCTGAAACGCCGGCGCGCACCGCGTGCCGCCAAGGGAGTCTGAACGCCATGCTTGACGTCCAAGACCTGCACATCACCTTCAACGCCGGCACGCCCATCGAGAACCGGGCGCTGCGCGGGCTCTCGCTGCAAATCCCCACGGGGCAGTTCGTCTCGGTCATTGGCTCCAACGGCGCGGGCAAGTCGACGCTGCTCAATGCCGTGTCGGGCGACCTCGGGGTGGACGAGGGCCGCATCGCCATCGACAACGCCGATGTCACCCGCCTGTCCGCCTGGCAGCGCGCCGACAAAGTGGCCCGCGTGTTCCAGGACCCAATGGCCGGCACCTGCGAGGCGCTGACCATCGAAGAGAACATGGCGCTGGCCCTGGCACGCGGCCGGCGCCGCGGCTTTCGCTTCGCCATCCGGCGCGACATGCGCGCGCTGTTCCGCGACAAGCTCGCCATCCTCGGCCTGGGCCTGGAGAACCGGCTGAGCGACCGCATCGGCCTGCTCTCTGGCGGGCAGCGCCAGGCGGTCAGCCTGCTGATGGCCTCGCTCCAGCCCTCGCGCATCCTGCTGCTGGACGAGCACACCGCCGCGCTCGACCCCAAAACCGCTGCCTTCGTGCTGGAGCTGACCGCGCGCATCGTGGCCGAGGGCCAGCTCACCGCCATGATGGTCACCCACAGCATGCGCCAGGCACTGGACTACGGCACCCGCACCGTGATGCTGCACCAGGGCCGGGTGGTGCTGGATGTCTCCGGCCCCGAACGCGCCGGCCTGGACGTGCCCGACCTGCTGCGCATGTTCGAGAAGACCCGCGGCGAGGTGCTGGCGGACGACGCGCTGTTGTTAGGCTGAAGCCGCGAGATACACGTGGTTTACGCTTGGCGCGTACAAATAGCGCACTCCCCGCCCGCCACGCAGGAACTGCGCTAGCCAACCGGGTCTAAGCTTTTTACAGGGCCCCAAGCCCATCCAAGACTACCGGAGCATGCCCATGACACCAAAGAAAGCCATCCTCCTTGCCGGCGCCCTGGGTGCCGCCCTGCTGCTGGCCGGCTGCGCCACCACCCGCGTCGTGGACAGCGATGTCCAGGCCTTCTCCACGCTGACGACAGTCCCCGCCAACGCCAGCTACCGCTTCGAGCGCCTGCCCTCCCAGCAAACCCGGCCGCAAATGCAGGACCAGTTGGAGCAGGTCGCCCAAGGCGCGCTGGAACGCGTAGGCCTGCGGCGCGACGACGCGGCCGCCAAGTACAGCGTGCAGGTCAGCTTCAACGGCCAGCGCCAGGTCAGCTATGACCCGTGGGGCGGTCCAGGCTGGGGCCCCGGTTGGGGGCCAGGCTGGGGCGGCGGCTATTGGCGGCGAGGCGGCTGGGGCTACTACGGCGGCTGGGGCGGCGGGGGCTTCCCTGATCGCGTGCTCTACCAGCAGCAGGTCAACGTCGTACTGCGCGACCTTGCCACCGGCCAGGTCGTGTACGAGACCCACGCCAGCAGCGAAGACCTGCGGCCTGCCAACAACACCGTTTTGACCGTGATGCTCGACGCCGCACTGCATGGCTTCCCGGTTGCACCACAGGGCGTGCGCCAGGTCAGCACCACCCTGCCGTCCCAATGACGCGGCGGCAAGCAGACGGTGGCCACCGCTTGGCCAGCGCGGCCACTGCGGCCTGACCCCATGGACGCCACCCGCATCATTGCCATCCGCCACGGCGAAACGGCCTGGAACGTGGACACCCGCATCCAGGGCCAGTTGGACATCCCGCTCAACGCCACTGGCGTCTGGCAGGCCGGGCAGCTCGCGCGGGCACTGGCAGACGAGCCCATCACGGCGGTCTACGCCAGCGACCTGCAACGCGCCTTCGAAACCGCCCGCGCCGTGGCCGACGTGCACGCCCTGCAACTGCAACCAACCCCCGGCCTGCGCGAACGCGCCTTTGGCAGCTTCGAGGGTCTGACCTTCGCCGACATAGAAGCCAAGCTGCCCGAGCAGGCCCGCCTCTGGCGCACGCGGGAACCCGCCTTCCGTCCTGGCGACACCGGCGAATCCCTGCTGCAGTTCCGCGAGCGCGTAACCACCGCCGTCCATGCCGTGGCAGAACGCCATGTGGGCGAGCAGATCGTGGTGGTCGGCCACGGCGGCGTGATGGACGTGCTCTACCGCGCCGCCACCGGCCAGGAACTGCAAGCCCCCCGCACCTGGAAACTGGGCAACGCCGCCATCAACCGACTGCTGTGGACACCCGAAGGGCTGTCATTGGTCGGCTGGGCCGACGACGCGCATCTGGCGCGCGGTGAGCTGGACGATTCGACGGCTTGAGCACATAGCGGCGGTAGTGGCAGACTGGCAGTCGCCATGCAAGACATCACCGCCTCTGACCTCAAGACCATCCTGCATTCCAAACGAGCCAACCTCTACTACCTTGAACACTGCCGTGTACTGGTCAACGGCGGCCGTGTCGAGTATGTGACGGACGAGGGCAAGCGCTCGCTCTACTGGAACATTCCCATTGCCAACACCACCACGGTGTTGCTGGGCACAGGCACCTCCGTCACCCAGGCCGCCATGCGCGATCTGGCCAAGGCCGGCGTGCTGGTCGGGTTTTGCGGCGGTGGCGGTACCCCGCTCTTCACCGCCAATGAGGTCGATGTGGAAGTGGCGTGGTTCTCTCCGCAAAGTGAATACCGCCCCACGGAATACCTACAGCACTGGGTACGCTTTTGGTTCGACGACGCGCTGCGGCTGGCAGCCGCCAAGGCCTTCCAGCAAGCGCGACTACAGCGTATCCGCCAGCAATGGACCAGCAACCGGGCATTGCGCGATGCCGGCTTTGCGATCGATGCCGAATCGCTGCAGAAAGCGCTGGATGCCTCCGCTCACAACGTAGCAGCAGCACCAGACAACACCGCGCTGCTGACCGAGGAGGCACGCCTGACCAAGCTCCTGTTCAAGCTCGCAACCCAAGCCACGAAGTACGGTGACTTCACCCGTGCCAAACGTGGCACCGGCACGGATCCCGCCAACGGCTTCCTGGACCATGGCAACTACCTGGCCTACGGACTGGGCGCCACAGCCACCTGGGTGCTGGGCCTGCCCCATGGCCTGGCCGTACTGCACGGCAAGACACGACGCGGCGGCCTGGTGTTCGACGTGGCAGACCTCGTCAAGGACGCGCACATCCTGCCGCAGGCCTTCCTCTCGGCGGTGCGCGGTGAAGAAGAGCAGGACTTCCGCCGCGCCTGCATCGAGAGCCTGACGCGCGGCGAAGCGCTGGACTTCATGATCGAGACGATCCAGGCCGTGGCACTGCAGGTCGGCCGCCAGGCGCAGGCCGCCGCCACGCCCCCGCCACCCGCACCATGAACATCCTGCTGATCTCCCAGTGCGACAAGCGGGCGTTGACCGAAACGCGCCGCATCCTCGACCAGTTCGCCGAGCGGCGCGGCGACCGTACCTGGCAAACGCCCATCACCAAGGATGGTCTGGACACGCTGCGCCGACTGCTGCGCAAGACCGCGCGCAAGAACACGGCCGTGGCCTGCCATTGGATCCGCGGTCTGGATCACAGCGAGTTGCTTTGGGTGGTGGGGGACACGGGGCGTTTCAATGCGCAAGGCGCGGTGCCAACTAATACCACCGCACGCAACGTGCTGCGACGAGACAGCGAGAACGATTGGCACAGTCTGGACCTGATCTACCTGGTGACGGCCCTCGCTGCACTGCTGCATGACTTGGGCAAAGCCTGCCAAGTATTCCAGAGCATGCTGATAGCAACCGGCCCCCGCAGCAAGAACCTGTACCGCCACGAATGGATTTCGCTCCGTCTTTTTCAGGCCTTCGTGGGAAAGGACAGCGATGCCCAGTGGCTGCAGCGGCTGATGGCCCCCACACCGGGAGACGACCAAAGCTGGCTAGCCGAAGACCATTTGCTGCGCGACGGGCTGGACAGCCTGGCGGCGAACAACAGACCCCTGGCAGCCATGCCGCCGTTGGCGCGCCTCGTCGGCTGGCTGGTGCTGACGCACCACCGCCTGCCGGTGATCCCCGTGCCCGATAGAACAAATGGCGGCTACAAGCGGCAGGGCACACGAGTGCCCGACTTTCAGTCCGAATTGCTGCACAACCTGCCCGCACGCATTGACGCTCACTGGAATGAGCCTTGCGACACCACTGACCGAGCAGCCATCGAGCCCTACTGGGACTTCCCCCATGGCTTGCCAGTAACCACAACACCATGGCGCAAACGCGCAGCGAGCCTGGCAAAGAGGCTGCTGGCTTTCGCGGACCAGCCAGCAGCGAGCGATTGGCAGAACGATCCATACATCGCCCACATTGCCAGACTGGGCTTGATGCTGGCCGACCACCACTACTCCAGCCTCCAGAACGACACAGCGCCTGAACGCAAGCCCTTGCTCAACCCGTCGTACCCGCTCTGGGCCAATACCCGCCGTGGCACCAGCCAGCAATCGATCCTCTGCCAGACGCTGGATGAGCATCTGCTCGGTGTGGAGCGGCAGGCGGGCCTGGCCATCCATGCATTGCCGAGCATCGAGCGTCACCTGCCCCGGCTGCGCCACAAGGGCCTCAAGAAGCGCAGCGACAGCGAACACTTTCGCTGGCAGGACAAGGCGACCGATCTGGCGGCATCGCTGCGCGAACGTGCGGACAGCCAGGGAGCATTCCTGGTCAACATGGCGTCCACCGGCTGCGGCAAGACGCTGGCCAACGCGCGCATCATGCACGCGCTGTCGAACCCTCAGCAAGGCATGCGTTGCGCCTTCGCCATGGGCCTGCGCACCCTGACACTGCAGACAGGACGCGCCTTCCGGGACATGCTGAATTTGTCGGGTGACGAGCTGGCCATCAAGGTGGGCGGCGCCGCCAGCCGCGCCTTGTTCAATCTCTACGCGGAACAGGCCGAACAGCAAGGCTCCGCATCGCGCCAGGACCTGCTGCCCGAGGATGGCCGCGTGCTCTTCGAAGGCAATGACCAGCACCCTTTGCTGCAACGGCTCAGTGCCGATCCGCAGGTACGCTCGCTGCTGGCTGCGCCTATGTTGGTATGCACCGTGGACCACCTGGTCCCAGCTACCGAGAGCCTGCGTGGCGGGCACCAGATAGCGCCGATGCTGCGACTCATGAGCAGCGACCTGGTGCTTGATGAGATCGACGACTTCGATATCGACGACCTGCCCGCCTTGACCCGGCTCGTGCATTGGGCTGGCCTGCTGGGCAGCCGCGTGCTGCTGTCGTCGGCCACCTTGCCACCGGCGCTGGTCGAGGGCCTGTTCCTGGCCTACCTGGAGGGCCGGCGGGCCTTTCAGCGCCACCGAGGTGAGCGGGCCAGACGAGAACCCGCCATCGTTTGCGCGTGGTTCGATGAGTTCGGCACCGCGGCACACAACTGTGCAGACGCCACAGCCTACCGGGTCGCGCATTTGCAATTTGCACAGGCGCGCCACACACGACTGGGGCAGGAAACCGTGCGTCGGCGAGCCCAGCTCATCGATGCGCCGTTTTCCGGCCTGGAGCGCGGCGAGCGCCGCGGCCAGTTCGCGCACCAAGTGCGTGGAGCGGCATGGCACCTGCACCAACAACACCGCAGCATCGACCCGCACAGCGGCAAGCGCGTGAGCTTTGGGTTGGTACGCATGGCCAACATCGATCCGCTCTTTGACGTGGCGCTGGCCTTGTATGCCCAAGACGCCCTCAAGAACACGCGCATCCATCTGTGCGTGTACCACTCGCAATTTCCACTGCTGATGCGCTCGGCCATCGAGTACCGGCTCGACACAGCACTCGACCGCCAAAAGGAATTTTCGGTATTCGACTTGCCCGACATCCGGCAGCGGCTGGATGGCTATGCGGAGCAGGATCAGCTCTTTATCGTGCTGGGGTCTCCTATTGCGGACGTGGGCCGCAACCATGATTACGACTGGGCCGTGGCAGAGCCATCCTCCATGCGCTCCTTGATCCAGTTGGCCGGCCGTATCCGACGCCATCGGCCCGCGCCCGTGGAAAAACCCAACCTGCTGATCTTCAATCACAACCTGCGTCACTTCGATCACCCAGGGCAAGCTGCATTCTGCAAACCGGGGTTTGAGAACGACCACGATTTCCGCCTCATGCACCATGACCTTCAACGCCTGTTGGCACCTGAAGAGCGCGACGTCATCGACGCCCGCCCGCGCATCCTGCCGCGCACCGATGCGCCGCTGGCCCCGCGGGAGCGATTGGTCGACCTGGAACATGCGCGGCTGGCAGCGCGCATGCTGCCGCAAGCAATTACACCGTCGGCCCTTGCTGCACCACTCAACGCCGCCACCTCTTGGCTTTCGCCCGATGCGCATCTGTCCGGCGTGTTGGCGCAGCAACAGCCTTTCCGGTACGACCCGCTTCTCCGTCTGGACCTGGTGTTGCTCCCCAATGAGGATGAAGAAGACTATGAGCTACACCGGGTCGTCAAAGGGGATCGCCGGGGAGAACTGGACTATGTGCTGGTGGATGGTAGCCAGAACCACCGTGTGCCACCAACGGCGGTTCAAGGCGAACGCATTGCGCCATGGGGCGAGGTCGATTTCATGGCGGCGCTGCGTGAGCATGCCGAGGCACTGGATCTTTCGCTCTATGAATGCGCGCGCCGCTTTGCGGTAGTCAGTTTGCCGGACGCGACGCAAGGGTGGAGATTCCACCCCCTGCTAGGGTTCTCCAAGGAACGGTAGCTGCCTATGCGGCAGTGAACAAAGTACCCGAAAGCAAAAGGGCAGTTTTCTGAGCTGCCTATGCGGCAGTGCCGCACAGTGTAGCTGCCGCATGTACCATCAAGCGAAAGAGCAGTGGTCTGAAAGAAAAAGAGCAGTGGTATTGACCAATCAGCCGAAGACCCCCACAATGCAAACTGCCCAGACCGTTGGAGCGGTCTGGGCAGTTCTACAACCAATAGCTGCGTAGCTGCGCCGATAGGAGGACCCTGTGTTTATCAAACACGAAAAGTTATTACGTTGATCACGGCTTAACCCGTTTTCTCAACGCCCCTGGGCATTGGTTGCTCAGGGGATTCTACTTTCTGCTCGTCAAGAGCAAAGGAATCTTATGTCTGCCCCCCCTTCTTCAGGGCGGCGTGAGCGCGTCCACGCGGCCATTGAAGCGTTCTTGCAAGTACGCTTGGCTACCAAGACCGACAAGCTCCCGCCCGACGACCCTCAACGTACAGCACTGACGGCACAGCATCAGCGCAGTACATGGCTGGCTGACGCGGCTCGCCGTGTGGCGCAGATCCAAGCGGTGACCCATTCGCTCAAGCCCATCCATCCCGATGCGCGGGGCACCAACCTGTATGTTCCGCCCAGCCAGTTGCCTCAGCGCACAGAACTGGGCAGCCACGTACTGGGCCCGCAGTTCGCCAGCGACGTGGTGGGCAACGCCGCCGCGCTCGACGTTTACAAGCTGCTCAAGCTGGACGTGGATGGCCGCACGTTGCTCGAATGGCTGCTGACGGGCGATGCCGACGCGCAGGCCGCATTGAGCGACGATGCCGCGCAGGCCACGGCGTGGCGTGACGCGTTTGTGGGCCTTACTCAACCACGCGGCGATGCGGTCTCCAGCCACACGCAGGCCAAGCAGTTGTACTGGCTGGCCGAAGGCACCGATCCCACATACGACGACGCCTACCATCTGCTGGCTCCGCTGTATGCCAGCTCTCTGGCCCATGCTGCGTTCCTGACACTGCAGGACGACCGCTTTGGCGATGCCAACAAGGAAGCGCGGCAGGCCCGCCGCGACAAACGGGCGCATGGTCGCGCCTACCACGATTACCCCAACCTGGCCGTGCAAAAGCTCGGGGGTACCAAGCCCCAGAACATCTCGCAGCTCAACAGCGAACGGGGCGGCAGCAACTATCTGTTGGGATCGCTGCCACCGTCGTGGAAATCGCAGGACGTGAGCACACCGTGGCACATGGACTCGGTATTCGAGAAGGTGTACGGGTACCGCAAGGAAGTCCGCACCATCGTGCGAGACCTCCTCTATTTTTTGAAATCCGACCCGTCCCCCAACAAAGACACCCGTAACCGGGTGGACGAAGCCATCGAGGCACTGATTGATGAGCTGCTGGAAATGGCCGGCCGATTCCAGCACGGGCTTGAGGCCGGCTGGAGTGCGGACAAGCGCTGCGACTTGCACGAAGCCGAGCGGCTATGGCTGGACCCGGAGCGTGCAGCGCTGGCGGACGAAGCCGACTTTCTTGCCCAGTGGATGCAGCAGGACTGGCCTGCACAGATTGGCCACCGCTTCGGCAACTGGCTCAACAAGCAGTTGGACAACTTGCTGCACGGCAGCGAAGTGACTCAGCGCGAGTGGAAGAAGGCTTTGCTGGTGGACGAGCGCGATACGGGCTGGGCCAGCGAATTGCATGGCATGCGCGGCCGGCTCGGCGCCCCCACCTACATCCCTGCACGGGAGGGAAAAGCATGACTGGCACCACAGCAGTTCTGCCGCACTGTGGGGGCCTACTCGTGCTGCCCCACCTGCGTATCCAGAACGCCAATGCCATATCCAGCCCCATGACGCATGGCTTTCCCGCCATGAGCGCCTTTTTGGGCTTTGCATGGGCGTTGGGGCGCAAATTGGCCGCAGAGAACATTCCACTGCGACCGGTCGGTATTGGCGCCATCTGCCATGCACACCAGGAACAGGTCAACGACGCGGGCTACGTGCGTACTTTCCACCTAAGCCGCAACCCGGTGGGCAAGGATGGAAGCACGGCCGCCATCGTGGAAGAAGGCCGTATCCACCTGGACATCACACTAGTGATTGGTGTCAACGGCAGCCCGTCGGACAACCCTTTGCTGCGGGAGGAAGCTGCGCAAGAAGCACTGGCCCGGCGGGTGGGGGAAATCGTGGCATCCATGCGGGTGGCTGGCGGTAGCGTGCTTCCGCCTGTACGCGGCCCTGGGCGGCGCATCCGCCCTGAGCTGGTTCGCATTGCACAAGACCCGGAAGATGCGGCGAAGCAGTTCAGGGCACTGCGTCGGCAGTGGCTACCGGGCTTCGCGCTGGTCAGCCGCGATGACCTGCTGCAGCAACGCCTGGCCCAGCTTCGCGCCCAGGATCCCCAGGCGCATGCGCTGGATGCATGGCTCGATCTGGCGCGGTTCAACTGGCGGCCACGCCCTGCCTCTGGTGGCGCGCCGCCCCCCGACGGCAAGGTGGAATGGCAGCACGACCATGACGATGGCTGGATCGTGCCTATCCCCGTCGGGTACGGCGCGCTGTCAAGTCTCTACCCCGCCGGAGCCGTTCGCCATGGCCGCGACCAGACCACGCGCATGCGCTTTGTGGAAAGCCTGTACTCCACCGGCCAGTGGATCGCACCACACCGCCTGACGCGACTGGCTGATTTGCTGTGGTACGCCAACCACCAGCCCGATGCCGGCTTGTACCGCTGCCGCAACGACTACCGGCCGCTGGTGCCGGTGCCACAGAACGCACCAACCGGTCATGCGGCCGACGAGCTGCTCTCCTTCAACTGATTTCACGGGACCGACCATCATGGCAACCACCACTTCCCTCAAAACCGCCTCCGTCCTCGCCTTCGAACGCAAGCTAGACCCGTCCGACGCGTTGCTCTTCGCCGGCGCCTGGGCCCATCGCGACGACGCCACCCGCTGGACACCCGTGGCCGTGCGCGAGAAATCCGTGCGCGGCACCATCTCCAATCGCCTCAAAGCCAATCAGCAAGATCCCGCCAAGCTCGATGCCGCCATTCAGAATCCGAATCTGCAAACGGTGGACGTGGCAACCCTTCCCAGCGATGCTGACACCTTGCAGACTCGCTTCACGCTACGTGTGCTGGCCGGCACCGGCACCCCCTCTGCCTGCAATGAGGCCGACTACCGCAAGAAGTTGCTGGAAACAGTACAAGGCTATGTCCAAACGCACAGCTTTACCGAGTTGGCACGGCGCTATGCCACCAATCTGGCCAATGGCCGCTTCCTGTGGCGCAACCGTGTAGGAGCAGAGCAAGTGGAGGTGCGCATTGCCCACTTGGTGGACGGGAAGGCAGCAGCGAGCTGGACCTTCGACGCGTTGGCGCTGTCGCTGCGCGGCTTCGACATGCCGGCTCACCACGGGGCAGCGTTGGCCGAAGTGGCCGCACTGATCGCAAAAGGCCTGTCGGGTACACAACATGTGCTGTTGGAGGTGACGGCTTTCGTACGCTTGGGCGCCGGGCAAGAAGTTTTCCCCTCGCAGGAGCTGATCCTGGATCGCGGGCGTGGCGACAAGAGCAAAACGCTGTACCACGTGAGCGAAATCGCTGCCATTCACTCGCAAAAGATCGGCAATGCTCTGCGCACCATCGACAACTGGTATGCCGGCGCAGGCGAGTTGGGCCCTATCGCGGTAGAGCCCTATGGCTCCGTCACCACGCACGGCAAAGCCTATCGCGTGCCCAAGGGCAATGAAGACTTCTACTCGCTGCTGGACAACTGGATCCTCAAGGACAAGGTGCCCACTGCGGAGCAGCAGCACTTTGTGATTGCCACACTGGTGCGCGGCGGCGTCTTTGGTGACTCCGGCAAGGACTGAGGGGCCAACCATGGACCACTACCTCGACATCCGCCTGCGCCCGGATCCTGAGTTGCCGGCAGTGCAATTGATGGAGACGCTATTCGCCAAACTGCACCGCGCGCTGGTGCAACTGCAGGCCGACGACATCGGCATCAGCTTTCCGCAGTTCGACGCCCAGCGCATCACGCTAGGCGATAGCCTGCGCCTGCACGGTACGCAGAAGAGGCTGCAAGTGCTATCTACCCAAGACTGGTTGCAAGGCATGCAGGATCACGTCATTTCGTCCCCGGCGCGGCCTGCGCCGGAGAACGCCCGGCACCGCATCGTCCGCCGGGTGCAAGCACATTCCAGTGCCGATCGCATCCGCCGGCGACAGATGCGCCGCAAGGGATGGACCTATGAAGAGGCGTGCCAGCACATCCCGGACACGGTAGAACGCTTGCTGCCACTGCCCCACGTCCACCTACGCAGCAGCAGTACAGGCCAGAACTTTGCACTGTTCATTGAGCATCTGGCAGTGCAGGCCGCCCCGGTGGGCGGGAAATTCTCAGCCTACGGACTGAGCCCCAACGCCACCGTTCCCTGGTTCTGATTTCTTGACCCTTTTTTCGGCCGATACGAGAAGTTCAATAAAAACAAGGACTTATAGATCCCGCGGGTGAAAGGGGGAAACCTGGAGATTTCCAATATTTCCTTTTCTAGTCAATGGCTTGCGGGTTTTCCTGTCTAGTTCACTGCCGGATAGGCAGCTCAGAAATGGCCGGGGCCAAGATCGAGGCCTGAGCATGCGTTCACTGCCGGATAGGCAGCTCAGAAAACCTGCGCCAGCGGGCTTCGAAGTGCGCCCGCGTTCACTGCCGGATAGGCAGCTCAGAAATGCTCGGCAAAGGGTAGAGAACCGTAGGCGGCGTTCACTGCCGGATAGGCAGCTCAGAAAAGCAGGCAGTCCTGCAACGTCGCGGCATCCAGGTTCACTGCCGGATAGGCAGCTCAGAAAGCCAGCCCAGGCTGCAGCGCGCCGTGGTGATGGTTCACTGCCGGATAGGCAGCTCAGAAAGCCACCGCCACCAAAACCCAACATGTTCAAGAGTTCACTGCCGGATAGGCAGCTCAGAAAAAGGGTCGAACGCGTGCCCTGATATTCGAGATGTTCACTGCCGGATAGGCAGCTCAGAAAAGTACGACGGCCACGCCAACACCCTGGCACTGCGTTCACTGCCGGATAGGCAGCTCAGAAATGCCCTGGCCGTCGACGCCTCCATCGTGGACGGTTCACTGCCGGATAGGCAGCTCAGAAACGCGCCGCACCGCTCCCCACCCCCTCCACCATGTTCACTGCCGGATAGGCAGCTCAGAAAATTTCCAGCGCAGACGAACGCGAGACGCAGAAGTTCACTGCCGGATAGGCAGCTCAGAAATTTGCACGCTGCGTCGCGGCGATTTCATTCATGTTCACTGCCGGATAGGCAGCTCAGAAATAGAGTGCTTGCCATGCCCAAACATTCGAACTGTTCACTGCCGGATAGGCAGCTCAGAAAACTCATCGCGCTACCAACCAGGCCCGCGCCCGGTTCACTGCCGGATAGGCAGCTCAGAAAACCCGCGCCAGCGCAGAAGGCCTGGCTGCGCGGTTCACTGCCGGATAGGCAGCTCAGAAACGCCCGAGCGGCCCGATCCACCGATACCGGGCAGTTCACTGCCGGATAGGCAGCTCAGAAAAAACGGCGCAGACCATCGGCGACGCCATGAATGTTCACTGCCGGATAGGCAGCTCAGAAAGTGCTCGGCGTCAAACTCCGAGTGACGCTTGTGTTCACTGCCGGATAGGCAGCTCAGAAATGTCTGCGCGTTGCCCGCGGCGATCCCTTCGTAAGCGGCTGGCGAACCCATCTTGAATGAGGTGGTGAGGCTGAGCAAGATCGTGTGCACGCAACATTGGCGTGGACACGATGCTCAAAGACCCTCAGACACCGCGCTATGCGCAGCGGCGTACGCACCGCACCTATACCCCGCAGTTCAAGGCCGAACTGGTGGCCGCCTGCCGACAGCCCGGGACGTCCATTGCTGCGGTAGCCCTGCAACATGGCATGAACGCCAACGTACTGCACCGCTGGCTCAAGGAATGGGCGCAGGGACTTCACCGTCTTGAAGTTGGCGTCAGCACTGCGGTCGTTGCTTCCCAACCCCCGGCCTTTATCCCCATCGAGCTGAGCGTAGTACCGCCGGCGTCTACTGGGGAGCTACCATCAGCGCCCTTGCCAACGTCAGCGGACGGCATCCGCATCGAATGCCAGCGCCCCGGCATGTCCGTGACCGTGCACTGGCCCTTATCCGCTGCTACCGAGTGCGCCCAGATGCTGCGCGAATTACTGCGGTGATCCGCACATGATCAGGATTGACGCGGCTTGGCTGGCCACCACCCCGCTGGATATGCGCGCAGGCACCGACACCGCGCTGGCGCGGGTGATCGCCACCTTCGGCTCTGCCCAGCCGCACCACGCTTACGTCTTTGCCAACCAGCGCGCCAATCGCCTGAAGGTGCTAGTGCACGACGGCGTGGGACTGTGGCTGGCTGCGCGCCGACTGCACCAGGGCAAGTTCGTCTGGGCACCGGCAGGCAGTCCGAACGTGGCGTTGGAACACGCCCAGCTCAACGCCCTGGTGCTGGGCCTGCCCTGGCAGCGTGTGGGCTCGCAAGGTGCCATCACCGTGGTCTGAATCGTCGGCGTAGGGGCGTGGCCGTGGCAATCGGGAGATGCGTCAATGGCCGGACCCAGGGTGAGCGGGCACACTGCCAGCCATGGTGATCGACGAGCAGGCCCTGAGCGAACTGGACGCAGAGCAACTGCGCGAAGTGACCCAGCGCCTGCTGGCCGAACTGCGTCACCAGCGCGCGCTCAACGAGAAGCTCACCTATGAGTGCGCGCTGCTCAAGCAGTTGAAGTTCGCCGCCCAATCCGAGCGGCACAGCGCCGATCAGAGGAGCCTGCTGGAAGAAGAGCTCGACAGCGATCTGGCCGCCGTCTCTCACGAGATCGAGCAGTTACGAGCGGCTCAACCTGCCACCGACAAACAGCAGCCCAAGCGCACGCCGCTGCCGGCGAACCTGCCCAGGCGCGAGATCCTCCATGAACCCGAATCCACCACCTGCGGCACGCTCGGTTGCGGCTGTCAGCTCAAGCGCATCGGCCAGGACGTGGCCGAGAAGCTGGACTACGTGCCCGGCGTCTTCACGGTGGAGCGCCACATCCGTGGCAAGTGGGCCTGCGCCCAGTGCCAGACGATCACCCAGGCGCCGGTGGGCGCCCACGTCATCGACAAAGGCATCCCGACAGCCGGCCTGCTGGCCCAGGTGCTGGTGGCCAAGTACGCCGATCACCAGCCCTTGTACCGGCAGGAGAACATCTTTGGTCGCGCCGGTCTGGCGATTCCAAGATCCACCTTGGCGCAATGGGTGGGCACCTGCGGTGCGCGGCTGCAACCGCTGGTCGATGCCCTGAAGGCCGAGGTGCTCGGCCACCGGGTGTTGCACGGTGATGAGACCCCGGTGGCCATGCTCAAGCCGGGCAACGGTAAAACGCACCGGGCCTACCTGTGGGCGTATGCCCCAGGAGCGTTTGAAGCCACGCGTGCCGTGGTCTATGACTTCTGCGAGTCACGCGCCGGGGAACATGCCCGCATCTTCCTGGGGGACTGGCGCGGCAGTCTGATCTGCGACGACTACGCCGGGTACAAAGCCAGCTTTGCTCAAGGCGTGACGGAGGCCGGCTGCCTGGCGCATGCCCGGCGCAAGTTCTTCGAGCTGCACGCGGCGGGCAAGAGCCAGATCGCCGAATTGGCCCTGGCGCAGTTCGCCCGGGTCTATGAGATCGAACGGCAAGCTCAGAGCCTAGCGGCACCAGAGCGGCTGCAGGTACGCCAGCAATACAGCCGACCGATACTGGATGCCTTGCATCAATGGATGGTGCTGCAGCGCCAGCAGGTGGCGGGCAACTCGGCGACGGCCAAGGCACTGGACTACAGCCTCAAAAGATGGGCTGCGCTCACGCGCTTCGTCGATGACCCGCAGCTGCCGGCGGATAACAATTGGATCGAGAATCAGATCCGGCCCATTGCCCTTGGGCGCTCGAACTGGTTGTTTGCCGGTAGCCTGCGCGCGGGCCAGCGGGCAGCTGCCGTGATGAGCCTGATCCAGTCGGCGCGCATGAACGAGCATGACCCGTATGCCTACCTCAAGGATGTGCTGACCCGGCTGCCCACGCACAAGGCCGGCCGCATCGATGAGCTGCTGCCACATCGCTGGCAACCTGCCAGCATCTGATCATCAGCCATGACCGCCAGCGGCGGTCAACATGGGTTTGCCGCGCGCTTACATCCCTTCGGCGTTCACTGCCGGATAGGCAGCTCAGAAAGCCCAGAGCCAGAACTTCTACACCAACCAGCGGTTCACTGCCGGATAGGCAGCTCAGAAACGTTGGATACATGCGGTCCAACTGGCCCGGATGTTCACTGCCGGATAGGCAGCTCAGAAAAAACCCTCGGTCTCAAAAACGGCCATGTTTGAGTTCACTGCCGGATAGGCAGCTCAGAAAAGCCGTTGGGCGGGTAGTGGATTTGCCACCACGTTCACTGCCGGATAGGCAGCTCAGAAAACGACGCATGCAATAGCCCGCGCGCGCGCAAAGTTCACTGCCGGATAGGCAGCTCAGAAATCTCCAGCCGCGCCATCATCGGCACGTTTTACGTTCACTGCCGGATAGCCAGCTCAGAAACAGGAAGGCCGCAAGGCGCGGCGCCGTATCGATGTTCACTGCCGGATAGGCAGCTCAGAAAGTATGCAGCATTGCCCAGCTCCACCGCCTTGTCGTTCACTGCCGGATAGGCACCTCAGAAAGCATCGAATTCATCTGGACGGAGTAAGCATGGGTTCACTGCCGGATAGGCAGCTCAGAAATGCGGGACATCGGTGAAACCCGATCAGTCGCCGTTCACTGCCGGATAGGCAGCTCAGAAATCAACCACCAGCGCCTCGCGGGCAATCTCCTGGGTTCACTGCCGGATAGGCAGCTCAGAAAAACTCGCTGCGCTGGGAGCTAACCCCGCGTTTGTTCACTGCCGGATAGGCAGCTCAGAAATGCTGCATCTGCAGG
Source organism: Xylophilus sp. GW821-FHT01B05 (assembly GCA_038961845.1). Classification (NCBI taxonomy): domain Bacteria; kingdom Pseudomonadati; phylum Pseudomonadota; class Betaproteobacteria; order Burkholderiales; genus Xylophilus; species Xylophilus sp. GW821-FHT01B05. Next base: position 909,314 of record CP152408.1, on the reverse strand, counting down.
GCCTCGGCCTGAGCCTGGTTCACTGCCGGATAGGCCGCTCAGAAACTGCCCACCGCCGCCGCCAAAAATCCCCGCAGGTTCACTGCCGGATAGGCAGCTCAGAAAATCTCCAGCCAACACTGCCTCGACGACGGCATGTTCACTGCCAGATAGGCAGCCCAGCTCATCCCCCAAACAAATCCACCCCACCCTGCGGCGGCGCCACGCCCAGGTGCTTGAACGCCGCCAGCGTGGCGATGCGTCCGCGTGGGGTGCGCTGCAGGTAGCCTTGCTGGATCAGGTAGGGCTCGATCACGTCTTCGATGGTGCCGGCCTCTTCGCCGATGCTGGCCGCGATGTTGTCCAGGCCTACCGGGCCGCCGTCGAAGCGGTGGATCACGGCTTCCAGCAGCTTGCGGTCCATCACGTCGAAGCCTTGCGGGTCTACGTCAAGCATGGCCAGCGCGCGGTTGGCGATGTCCTTGTCGATGCGGCCGTCGCCCTTTACGTCTGCGTAGTCGCGCACGCGGCGCAGCAGGCGGTTGGCGATGCGCGGCGTGCCGCGGCTGCGGCGGGCGATCTCAAAGCCGCCCTCTTCGTCCGTGGGCACGTTGAGCAGGCCGGCGCTGCGCTTGACGATGCGCGCCAGCTCTTCGGCGGTATAGAACTCCAGCCGCGCGACGATGCCAAAACGGTCGCGCAGCGGGTTCGTGAGCATGCCGGCGCGGGTGGTGGCACCCACCAGGGTGAAGGGCTGCAGGTCGAGCTTGATGCTGCGCGCGGCGGGGCCTTCGCCGATCATGATGTCGATCTGGTAGTCCTCCAGCGCGGGGTAGAGGATTTCTTCCACTACCGGGCTCAGGCGGTGGATCTCGTCGATGAAGAGCACATCGTTCTTCTCGAGATTGGTCAGCAGCGCGGCCAGGTCCTTGGGCTTTTCCAGCACCGGGCCGCTGGTCTGGCGCAGGTTCACGCCCAGCTCGGCCGCGATGATGTGGCTGAGCGTGGTCTTGCCCAGGCCGGGCGGGCCGAACAGCAGCACATGGTCCAGTGCCTCGCCGCGCTTGCGTGCGGCGCCGATGAAGATGTCGAGCTGCTCGCGCACCTTGGCCTGGCCGATGTATTCGTCCAGCAGCTTGGGGCGCAGCGCGCGCTCGATCGCCTCTTCCTGGGGAGAGGCGGGCGCGGCAGAGACCACGCGCCGGGCGGGTGCCGGCGCGGGGGCGAAGTCGTCGGTCTGGATGGTCATGGCACGGGCGGGGCGGGCTACTCGGGGCAGCCGGCCACTATACCGAGGCTGACACCCTGCCCTCACCCATGCCGGAAAACTTACTGCGCCGTCCAGGCGTAGTAGCCGACGCCTTCGTAGTTAAAGGCGGAATAGTTCTGCTGCACGTAGTCCCGCTCGGCCTGGTTGATGGTGTAGAAGTGCGTGGCCGAGCCGGTGTTGTAGAAGCGGTAGACCGCCTGCGCACCATTGCCCTCGCCGGTCTGCGCATACCAGGCCGGGCCTTCGTATGCATATTCGGGGTAGGTCGCCACCACGTAGTCGCGCTCGCTGGCGGAGATGGTGAAGAAGTGCGCCCCGGTGCGGGTGTTGAAGAAACGGTAGACCGGCGACAGGCCTGAACCCGTGTTGGCATAGGCATAGAAGGCCGGGCCCTCATAGCTGAAAGCCGAATAGTTGGCGATGACGTAGTCGCGCTCGGCCGCGTTGGTGGTGTAGAAGTGGGCGCGCGTGCTGCCGTTGTAGAAGCGGTAGACCGGAGTGCGCGTGGCCGTGGTCGTCGCTGCGGGCACCGGGTTGAGCCACTGGCTCAGTGCCGCGTTGTAGGCAACGTCCAGGCGGCCGTAGATGTTCGAGCCGCTGGGCAAGCTGCAACTGGCGCTGCCGCCATAGAGCTGGCCGACCAGGTAGCGCTTGCCACCAATGACCGAGAACAGGCCCGAGCCGCTGCTGCCCGACTCGGTGGTGCCCGAGGTCCAGATGGCGTTGAGGTAGTTGCCGGTCTGCGACGTGGCGGGGTAGCAAGAGAACCTCAGCCCCGTGCCGCAGCTCAGGAAGGACTGCAGATAGCCGCTGGTGAACTTCTGCAGGTCGCCCTCCGGATGGTGCACGCTGACGGCGGAGGTGTTCAGCGACTGGACGCTGGACGACCAACCCGCATACACCACGCCGGCCGGCGGCTGGGCGTTCAAGCGCAGAAAAGCCGTGTCGGTATCGGACGTGGCGTAGAGCAGTGCCGCACCGCCGGTCAAGGTGCGGACGCTGGCGCTGGTAACCAGGCGCCCGCAAGACGCCGCGCGATAGAACCAATTGGTGGTCAGGGTCGAGGCGGTCGACTGGTTCGAGATGCAGTGGTTGGCCGTGAGCAGATAGGGAATGCCGCTGGCCGCGCTGTCGGCCACCAGGGTGCCGGTGCACAGGTAGCTGCCGCCATCGCTGGAGTCGACAAAGGACAGCCGCGCCGTGGCATTGCTCTGGTCGTCGTTGCCGCTGGTGCAGGTCACGTCGATCTCGCAGCTGGCCGATTGGCCGATCTTGGCCAGGTTGACCTCGCTGTCAGCCGCCGAGGCATACAGGTGCGAGAGCCGCGGCACCGACAGCTCCACCGCCGATGGCTTGGCCCCGGCAGGCAGCAGGATTTCCACGGTGGCTTCCTCGCCGGTGACGGCGGGCGCCCACCAGGTGCGGGCGGCGTCGCCGCTGTCGCCAGCGTCCAGGTTGCGCTGGATGGTGGCCAGAACTTCACGGCCCGACACTTCGTAGGCGGTGTCGGCCTTCTGGGCGTAGATGCGCAGCACGGCATCGGTAGGCAGCTGGCGCACCAGCAGGCCCAGGCGCAGCTCAACCGCGCCGGGCGAGGTAAAGCTCAGCGCCGCGATCTGCCCGCCGCCGGCGGCAGGCGACCAGCGCAGGCGGCTGCGGGTGCCGGCGCTGTCGGCGGTCTCAGACAGGACACGGCCCACGCCGATGCGGCGGGGCGTACCCGGCACCGGTGCTTCAGCGGCGGCGCGGGCGGTGGATAGCGGTTGCAGCGCAACGGCGCTGGCCCGTGGCGCAGCGCGGAGGCTGCGCGCACGCGGGGCGTGCAGCTCGGACGCGCCGGCATCGGTCTGCACGAAGGATTCCGCGCGGTCGACCGCCACATGCGGTGTGGCCGGCGATGTTGCCTCTGGGGCGCTTTGTGCCGCCAGGCTGGTTGCGGTGCCTGCACCGTCTCCGCCGCCACCGCATGCAGCCAGCACGCCGGCCAGTACCCCTGTCGCCCACCATTGCCCAAACCTGCGCAGCATTGTTCTCTCCCTTCAAATGAAGACAGAAATGTACACAATTTGAAACAACCAACCATGAAACCCGCGCCCTACAGGCGCGGACAGCATCGCCGCAAACGCCCTACTTTGCCAGTGCTTTCAGCGCCAGCTTGATGCCCTCGCTCACGCCCACCTCTGGCGGCAAGGCCTTGAGGGCGGCGCTGGCCTCACGGTCGCTGTAGCCCAGGGCCACCAGGGCTTGCAGGATGTCGATCTGGGCGTCGTTGGCGGCGTCGGCGCGCACGCCGATGTCAGCGCCGAGCTTGCCCTTGAGCTCCAGCAGCAGGCGCTCGGCGGTCTTCTTGCCGATGCCGGGCACCTTGACCAGGCGGCCGGCCTCTTGCAGCGAGACCACCTGGGCCAGCTCGGGCACGCTCATGCCCGACAGCACCGACAGCGCCATGCGCGGGCCTATGCCCGATATCTTCACCAGCAGCCGGAAAGCATCGCGCTCCTGTGCCGTGAGAAAGCCGTAGAGCAGCTGCGCATCCTCACGCACCACGAAGTGGGTGAGCAAAGTCACCCGCTCGCCGGTGGCGGGCAGGTTGTAGAAAGTGCTCATGGGCACATCCACCTCGTAGCCCACGCCTTGCACGTCCAGCACCACCTGCGGCGGGTTCTTCTCGGCGAGCACGCCTTGCAGGCGGCCGATCATGGGCGGGCTCCTGGTGTGGGAGCGAAGCGGGGGGAGGAATGGGGCATCAGCATGGGGGCATGTTAGCGGCGTGCGCCCCATAAAGAGACAGAAGGCCGCGGAGCAGGCCATGCCAAGACATCCGCGGAGCCGGCTCCGCCGGGCCGCCGGATGTGCCCCCTCGAAGGGGGGAGGCGGAGCGACACGCAGTGCGCGCAGCCTGGGGGTGGGCTCGTTCTGGTGACAATAGGCGCCTACCTGCCGCCACTCCAATGATCGTCCGCCACACCTTCACCCCCCTCAACAACAACCGCCTGTCGCATCTGTGCGGCCCGACCGATGCGCACTTGCGCAGCATCGAGGCGGCGCTGGATGTCTCCATTGCCCACCGGCACGAGCAGTTCAAGGTGGATGGCCCCAAGGCCAAGGCGAACCAGGCGCTGGAGCTGCTGCAGGCGCTGTATGAACTGGCCGACCGCCCGATCGAGCCGCGCACGATACAGCTGATGCTGGCCGGCGACAGCGGCATGGGCGAGGACGGCGGCTCGCCGCTGGCCACGCGCCGCACCGACCTGCGCGCGCGCACCCCGACCCAGGCGCTGTACCTGGACAACATCGCCAACCACGACATCACCTTTGGCATCGGCCCGGCCGGCACCGGCAAGACCTACCTGGCGGTGGCCTGCGCGGTCGATGCGCTGGAGCGCAACGCGGTGCAGCGCATCGTGCTCACACGCCCGGCGGTAGAGGCCGGCGAACGCCTGGGCTTTCTGCCGGGCGACCTGAACCAGAAGGTGGACCCGTATCTGCGCCCGCTCTACGACGCGCTGTACGACCTGATGGGCTTTGACCGCGTGGTCAAGGCCTTCGAGCGCAACGCGCTGGAGATCGCGCCGCTGGCCTTCATGCGCGGGCGCACGCTCACCAATGCCTTCGTCATCCTGGACGAGGCGCAGAACACCACGGCCGAGCAGATGAAGATGTTCCTGACCCGCATCGGCTTTGGCGCGCGCGCGGTGGTGACCGGCGACGTGAGCCAGATCGACCTGCCCAAGGGCGCCATGAGCGGCCTGGTCGAGGCCGAGCGGGTGCTGCAGCGGGTCAAGGGCATCGCCGTGACCCGCTTCACCACCGCCGACGTGGTGCGCCACCCGCTGGTGGCGCGCATCGTCGATGCCTATGACGCCGCCAGCCGGCCAGCCGCCGCGCGCAAGCGCAGTGCGGCCTGATATCAAAAATAATAGCTATAAGCCCAGGATCCACCTGGGCTAGAGCCATATTTCATGCTGAATGACCTGACCCTATCCCTGCAGTTCGCCCGCTTCCCCGAGGCGGCCCTGCACCGCGCCGCGCTGCCGCGGCACAAGGTGGCGCGTTGGATTCGCCACGCGCTGGAAGCCGATGGCGAGATCACCGTGCGCATCGTCGATGCCGAAGAAGGCCAGGCGCTCAACCGCGACTACCGTGGCAAGGACTACGCCACCAATGTGCTGACCTTCGACTACACGCAGGCGCCCTTCGTCACCGCCGACCTGGTGCTGTGCGCGCCAGTGATTGCGCGCGAGGCCAAGGAGCAGCGCAAGACGCTGCAGGCCCACTACGCGCACCTGCTGGTGCACGGCACCTTGCACGCGCAAGGCTGGGACCACGAGACCGGCGAGGAAGACGCCGAGGCCATGGAAGCGCGCGAGATCGAGATCCTGGCGGGCCTGGGCTACAAGAGCCCCTACTGAGGCCGCACCGTCAGCGGAATCGTCACCGGCCCGTCGTTGGTCAGCTGCACCTGCATGTCTGCGCCAAAACGGCCTGTTTGCACCGGCGCGTGTGCGGCCTGTGCGCGCTGCACGAAGTAGTCGTACAGCCGCTGGCCGTCCGCAGGCGCGGCAGCGTTGGAGAAACCCGGCCGCGTGCCGCTGGAGGTATCGGCTGCCAGCGTGAACTGGCTGACGACGAGCAGGCCCCCTGCCACATCCTGCACGCTGCGGTTCATCTTGCCGGCGTCGTCGCCAAAGATGCGCAGCTTCAACAGCTTGGCCAGCAGCCGGTCCGCCTCGGACTCGGTATCGCCACGCTCGGCGCAGAGCAACACCAGCAGGCCGGCGCCGATCTCGCCCACCGTCTCGCCCGCGATGCGCACGCGGGCCTCCGACACCCGCTGCAGCAGCGCGATCACGGCAGCAGGCCCGGCCGCGCCGGATGTAACGAAAGAGCCGGAATGTCGATTTGCCTTAGCATGCGCGGTTTCCTGTCCTGGAAGAAAAAGAATGAAGACTACAGGCATCCGCACTGCGGCTGTGCTGCTCATGCTGTGGGCCATGGCCATCCCCGCGAGGGCCGCAGAGCCGGCTGCGCGCGCCGGCACCGTGAAGTTGGTCAATGGCAGCGTGGTCGTGCAAAACAGCAATGGCGAGCGCGCCCTGCAGTCGGGCGATGCGCTGACTGCGGCCGACCGCATCGTGACGGGCGCCGACAGTTCGGCCAGCGTGGTGCTGCGCGACGGCACGGTGATGGTGATCGGCCCCGGCAGCCGCCTGGAGCTGAAGGCCTTCAGCTTCGACTCCACCACGCATGAGGGCAACCTGGCGGTATCGGTGCTGCGCGGCACCATGCGCATGGTCACCGGCCTGATCGGCAAGACCCGGCACGACGCGGTCAAGGTCGACACGCCGACCTCGACCGTAGGCATCCTCGGCACCGATTTCATCGTGGAGGTCGAGGAGCCGGCAGCCGCAGGAAAACTGCAGTGAGGCCTGCGCGGGCCAAGGCGCTGGCCGCTGCGGCCTTGGTGGCTGCGCTGGGCGGCTGTGCCAGCCCCCCCGGCCCGACCACACGCGTGCTGCTGCTGCCGCAGGCCGATGGATCGGCCTCGGCCGTGGTACTGCGCTCGGGCGGCACCGAGCAAAAGCTGGACACCCCGTTCGAGCGCGCCAGCGCCGCCGCAGGCCAGGCCCCGCGCACCGACCAATTGCCGGCCGACACGGTGCAACGCAGCTATGCGCCGTTGTTCGCCACCGCGCCGCCGGCCAGCCAGCGCTTCGTGCTGTACTTCCAGTTCGGCACCACCCAGCTCACGCTGGAATCGGCCCACACCCTCAGCGCCATCCTGGACGCCGCCACCCAGCATCCGGGCGGCGAGATTCTGGTGATCGGCCACACCGACACCCTGGGCACGCTGGAGCTGAACGACCGGCTGTCACTGCAGCGCGCCAACGAGGTGCGCGACATGCTGATCGCCCGCCAGTTCCCGGCCGAGCGCCTGGAGGCCTCGGGCCGCGGCAAGCGCGACCCGGCGGTGCCCACACGCGACGCCGTGGCCGAGCAGCGCAACCGGCGCGTCGAAATCATCGTGCGCTAAAGCCCACTACGTATTTGATAGCTATAAGCCCAGGCCCCACCTGGGCTAAAGGCCCATTTGACCCATAATTTTGTAAGCAAGCGGCTCAGGTGACTTTCACCGCGCGGCCGATGAACTGGATCGGCCCGGTCGGGCGGTCCAGCGGCGAGCCACCGGCGGGCTCCAGCGTCAGTTCGAACAACTGGTTGGGCTCCAGCGGCGGCAGCTGGTCCAGCGGCACGTGGATCACCTGGCCCGGCTGCACCAGGCCCAGCGACTTGGGGCCAGACCAGCCGTCGGCCTTGGTCCAGAACTGCAGCGTCTTCTCCGCCGGCACCGCCGTGGTGGCCAGCGGGATCAGGTCCAGCGTCTGTGGCGAGCGCGCCTGCACCACCCAGCCCGGCGCCTTGTCTTGTGGCGCGACCAGCACCACCAGGTACTGCGGCGTGGCGGGCGGCACGGCCATCTGCCGCAGCAGCACCGCCGCCAGGATGGCCGCAAGGGCAAAACCGGCGCCGGCCATGCCGCGCCACAGGAACAGGCTGCTCCACCAGTCGCGCACGCGGTGGACGGGTGCCGGCGCGCCCACGCTACGCGCAATGCGGCCCCACAACGGCGCCGAGGGCTCCACCGCCGGCGCCAACGCCGTCAGCGGCAGCAAGCGCGCTTCCCAGGCGTCCACCGCGGCACGCAGCGCGGGCTCTTGCGCCATGCGCGCCTCGACCTCGCGCCGGCGCGCGGCGGGCAGCGTGCCCAGCACGTAGTCGCCGGCCAGTGCCTGCAGTGCTTCAGGAGTATTGGTTGTGGTGCTCATGCCATGCATTCCCGCAGCGCGCCCATGCCACGCTGGATCCAGGCCTTGACGGTGCCCAGCGGCGTCTTCAGGCGCGCCGCGATCTCGCCGTGCGAACAACCTTCCACATAGGCATACAGGATGCAATCGCGCCGCGCCGGCGCCAGTTGCGTCAGGCAATCGTGCAGGCGGCCCAGGTCGGCATGCAGCTCGAAGGCATCGCCGGCCCGGTAGGCCTGCAGCGCGGCCTCGTCATCCACCGCGGCGGCGGCGTCTTCGTCCAGCGCCACCTCGCGCGCGCCGTCGCGCACATGGTTCAGCGCCGCATGCCGCACCACGCTGTAGATCCAGCCGCGGCCATCGCCGCGCTGCGGATCAAAGCTGGCGGCGCGGCTCCAGATGGCGACGAAGGCGTCGTGCAGCACGTCTTCTGCCTGCTGGCGCTCGCGCACGATGCGCAGCGCCACACCCAGCAGAAAGCGCGCCTCGCGCTGGTAGATGCGCTGCAGCGCCAGGCGGTCGCCGCGGGCACAGGCCTGCAGCGCAGCGTTGTGGTCGAAGGCGTCGTCGGTGATGGGCACGGTCGGCGGCGGCGTCGGAAGGAATCGGCCCTGCGCCACGCGTGGGCGGCAGGGGGCGAGTCCGCCGATGGTAGCCGCCCCCAGCTTTCAAACGGGTCTGCAATCAGGCGGGCTTCCAGAAGATGTAGTCGGCCTGGTACTTGACGATGGTCTTCTGGCCCTTGTTGCTCGCGCCGCAAGGCAGCGCCGCAGGCGCCACACCGCCCTGCAGGGCCACGCGCTGGATGTAGGTGACGCCCGTCAGCGCGCCACTGCCCACGGCCGGGTTGGCCTTGACCAATTGATAGGGCAGGCTGCCCGGGCTGGATGGCGCCACGGCCAGTTGCGTGGCCGTGAGCTTGGAGCCGTCTTGCGCCTCCCAGGTGGCGGGCGGGCCGTAGTAGCGGCCGACCTGCTTGCCGCTGCGGTCCTTCAGCACGGCGTCCGGGCCGATAAAGACCCATTCCGTCTGGCCCGGCGCATTGGCCTTGTCGCGGCATTCATAGGTGATGTCGCCGCTGCCCACGGTTTCCCAGGCCACCTTGTGGCCATCGGGCACCTGGATCGTGGGCGGCAGGCTGGCCTGCGAATAGCTGCTGGCCCGCGTCGTGGGGTTCATGGAGCCGCAGGCGGCGAGCAGCGCGGCGGCAGACACCGTGCCAAGGACGGCGGCAGAGCGGGACAGGGACGAGCGTTGCATGGTCTTCTCCAGAGGGTTGATGGTGCAGCGGCAATCTCTGCCGCTGTGGGTACTACCCGCGAGCGGGCCCTCTGGATGCAGTGGCGCGAAAAATATTTGCGCGGCACTGCTGCACGGCCTACTCCAGCAGCCGCACCTTGACGCTCTTGCCCTTGATGCGCCCCGCCGACAGGCGCTTGACCGCCTCACGCGCAATGCCGCGCGACACCGCCACGTAGGTGGAGAAGTCATTCACGCTGATCTTGCCGACCTGCTCCTTGGCAAAGCCGGCATCGCCGGTGAGTGCGCCCAGCACGTCGCCGGCGCGGATCTTTTCCTTGCGGCCGCCGGATATCTGCAGCGTGGCCATGGGCGGCACCAGCGGCGCGCCGCCGGCGGGGGTCAGCTCGGCCAGCGCATGCCAATCCGATTCACGGCCCTGCAATTGCTCGATCTTGCCGACGCTGCCCATCTCGTTCAGGCTGGCCAGGTTCAGTACCAGGCCTTCGGCGTCGCCACGGCCGGTGCGGCCGATGCGGTGGATGTGCACTTCAGAATCAGGCGTGGTGTCGACATTGATCACCGCTTCAAGCTGGGCAATGTCCAGCCCGCGCGCGGCCACGTCGGTCGCCACCAATACCGAGCAACTGCCGTTGGCGAACTGCACCAGCACCTGATCGCGGTCGCGCTGCTCCAGCTCGCCGTGCAGCGCCAGCGCCACGATGCCTTGCGCCTGCAGCACGTCAGACAGGTCTCGGCACTGCTGCTTGGTATTGCAGAAGGCCAGCGTGCTGGCCGGGCGGAAGTGGTCCAGCAGCAGCGACACGGTGTGCAGGCGCTCGCTGTCGCGCACCTCGTACCAGTACTGGCGGATCTTGGCCGCACTGTGCTGCGCCTTGACCGTCACCTGCTGCGGGTCGCGCATGAACTTCTGCGCGAGCTGGGCGATGCCCTCGGGGTAGGTGGCGGAGAACAGCAGCGTCTGGCGGTTCACCGGGCATTGCTTGGCCACCTTGGCGATGTCATCGACAAAGCCCATGTCCAGCATGCGGTCGGCCTCGTCCAGCACCAGGGTGTTGAGCGCGGACAGGTCCAGGTGGCCGCGGTCCAGGTGGTCCATGATGCGGCCGGGCGTGCCGACCACGATGTGGGCGCCGTGCTCCAGGCTGGCGGTCTGCGCGCGCAGCGGCACGCCGCCGCAGAGCGTGACCAGCTTCACGTTGTCTTCGGCGCGGGCCAGGCGGCGGATCTCGGTGCTGACCTGGTCGGCCAGCTCGCGCGTGGGGCACAGCACCAGCGCTTGTATGGCAAAGCGGCGCGGGTTGAGCTGGGCCAGCAGCGCCAGGCCAAAGGCGGCCGTCTTGCCGCTGCCGGTGGCGGCCTGGGCAATGATGTCCTTGCCCAGCAACGCGGGCGGCAAGCTGGCGGCCTGGATCGGCGTCATGCTGCGGTAACCCAGCGCCTCCAGGTTGGCCAGCACGTGCGGCGCCAGTGCCAGGCGTGAGAAATCAGAAGCCCCTGCCGCAGCGGCGGGGGAGGAATCGCGGGTATCGTTCATCGTCCGATTATCCGCACCACGGCCCACGGTGCCGTATTGGTGCCAGGCACGAGGCATTCCATGACGCGCTACGACTTCGACCTTTTCGTGATTGGCGCCGGCAGCGGCGGCGTGCGCGCGGCGCGCATGGCGGCGCAGCGCGGTGCCCGCGTGGCGGTGGCCGAGGCAGGCGCGCTGGGCGGTACCTGCGTGAACGTGGGCTGCATCCCGAAGAAGCTCTACAGCTATGCCGCTGGCTATGCCGAGGCCTTCGAGGAGGCCGCCGGCTTTGGCTGGCGGCTGGAGCCGCCGGTGTTCGACTGGTCCGCACTGAAAGCCGCACGGGCCAAGGAGATCGCGCGGCTCAACGGCATCTACGGCCAGTTGCTGCAAGGCGCCGGGGCGCAAATCATCGAGGGTTGGGCGCAGATCCGCGGCCCGCACGAGGTGGCCGTGGGCGAACAGCGCTTCAGCGCCAAGACCATCCTGATCGCCACCGGCGGCCGGCCGCAGGTGCCTGAGCTGCCGGGACGCGAATGGATACAGACCTCAGACGCCATGTTCGACCTGGACCCGTTCCCGCGCCGGCTGGTGGTGGTGGGCGGCGGCTACATCGCCTGCGAGTTCGCCTCGATCTTTCACGGCCTGGGTGCGCAGGTCACGCAGTTGCAGCGCAGCGGCGCGCTGTTGCGTGGCTTCGACCATGACGTGCAGTCCTTTATCGCCACCGAGATGGGCAAGGCCGGCGTGGACATACGCCTGCACAGCCAGGTCAGCAGCATCACAAAGACACCCGACGGCACGCTGCAGCTGACACTTGCCGACGGCAGCCAGCTCAGCGCCGACGCGGTGCTGTATGCCACCGGCCGCGTGCCCAACACTGCGGGCCTGGGGCTGGAGAACGTGGGCCTGCGCACCACCGCCGGCGGTGCGATCGAGGTCGATGCGCAGTACCGCAGCAGCGTGCCCTCGATCTACGCGATTGGTGATGTGTCCTCGCGCCTGCAGCTCACACCAGTGGCGCTGGGCGAGGCGATGGCGCTGGTCGATCACCTGTTTGGCAACGGCCAGCGCCGCATGGATTACGACTACATCCCGACGGCCGTCTTCACCCACCCCAACATCGGCACTGTGGGCCTGACCGAGGCCGCCGCGCGTGAGCGCTATGGCCAGGTGACGATCTTCCGCAGCGACTTCCGGGCGCTGCGCCACACCTTGTCGGGCCGGGATGAGCGCACGCTGGTCAAGCTGGTGGTGGACACGGCCAGCGACCGGGTGGTGGGGCTGCACGTGGTCGGACCGGACGCGGGCGAGATCGTGCAGGGCTTTGCCGTGGCCCTGCGCGCCGGCACCACCAAGGCGCTGTTCGACAGCACGGTGGGCATCCACCCGACGCTGGCCGAAGAGCTGGTGACGCTGCGCACGCCCGTCGCCCCCACGGCTTGAGCCGGCCAAAAAAAACCCGCAGAGCGCGAACCCTGCGGGCCAGTCTGGAGTTATCCCAGGTGCCGTCTCAGCGGCCCTTGAAGCTCGGTCTCAGTTGAACAGTTGCGAGAAAAAATCTGGATCGGTGCTGGAGATCAGGTCACGCCACAGCGGGAAGTTGGCTTGATCGATGTCTTTGTCGATCACCGCCGCTACCACGCCCTTGCGGGCCATTGGCATTTCGTCAAGCGGCTGAATGCGACGCAGCTTGAGGCTACGCAGCGCATCGGAATGCTCCATCGCCTGCAGCACCGCATCAGGGTCCATGATGAGGGCGAAGGGGTTGGTGGCCGTGGCGGTCGTGCTCATGCTGGGTCCTTCCAGAAATGACCGGACAGTGCCGGCGGGTTTGGGGTGCCTTGCAAACCGGGCCTTTCGAGACCATTTACAGAGGCGACGGACAAAATGTAAGCAGGTGCGCCAAGGCTCCGGGTCAGGGGGCGGCGCGCCAACGTGTAGGACGTTTCCGGCTGTTACACGGATGCACAATGGCGCCATGCCCTACATGCCGCCCTTCATTGCCAGCCAGCGCTTCACCGATGTCGATGCCGCGCTGGCCCAGGTCCGTGCCATCTACGACGCCAGCCTTGCGCATCTGCGCGACGCCATGCAGCGCTTTGTCGCCGGCGAAGAGCTGCCCGGCCACGTACGCGCCTGCTACCCGTTCGTGCGGGTGCACACCGACACCGTGGTGCGCGCCGACTCGCCGCTGGCCTACGGCTTCGTGGAAGGCCCTGGCACCTACGAAACCACGCTGACCCGCCCGGACCTGTTTGCCCACTACTACGCCGAGCAGTTCCGCCTGCTGCGCCGCAGCCATGGCGTGGAACTGGAGGTTGGCACCAGCGCCCAGCCGATCCCGCTGCATTTCTCCTTTGCGCAGAACGACCATGTCGAAGGCATGCTGTCGCCCACCCGCCGCATGCTGATGCGCGACCTGTTCGACCTGCCCGACCTGGCCGCGATGGACGACGGCATTGCCAACGGCACGCAGCGCGCCACGCCCAGCGAGGCCCTGCCGCTATCGCTGTTCACCGCGCCGCGCGTGGACTATTCGCTGCACCGGCTGCGCCACTACACCGGCACCGGGCCGGAGTGGTTCCAGAACTTCGTGCTGTTCACCAACTACCAGTTCTACATAGACGAGTTCGTGCGCCTGGGCCACGAGGCCATGAACGACCCCGGCAGCGAATACATCGCATTCATCGAGCCGGGCAACGTGGTCACGCGCCGGCGCGGCCTGCCGCCCGCCGCGCCGGGCGACGAGTTTGGCCAGTTGCTGGAGCAGACCCAGGGCGCCTCCCCGCCCCGGCTGCCGCAGATGCCGGCCTACCACCTGGTGCGCGCCGATCACAGCGGCATCACCATGGTCAACATCGGCGTGGGCCCGTCCAATGCCAAGACCATTACCGACCACATCGCCGTGCTGCGCCCGCACGCCTGGATGATGCTGGGCCACTGCGCCGGCCTGCGCAACAGCCAGCAGTTGGGCGACTACGTGCTGGCCCACGGCTATGTGCGTGAAGACCACGTGCTGGACGAAGAGCTGCCGCTGTGGGTGCCGATTCCCGCGCTGGCAGAAATCCAGGTGGCGCTGGAGAAGGCCGTGGCCGAGGTCACCGGCCTGGACGGCCCAGCCCTGAAACGCATCATGCGTACCGGCACCGTGGCCAGCACCGACAACCGCAACTGGGAGCTGCTGCCCGACAACGAGCCGCAGCGCCGCTTCAGCCAGAGCCGCGCCATCGCGCTGGACATGGAGAGCGCCACCATCGCCGCCAACGGTTTCCGCTTCCGTGTGCCCTATGGCACCCTGCTGTGCGTGTCCGACAAGCCGCTGCACGGCGAGATCAAGCTGCCGGGCATGGCCAACCACTTCTACCGCGAGCGCGTGGACCAGCACCTGCGCATCGGCATGCGCGCCATCGACATCCTGCGCGAAGGCGGCGTCAACCGGCTGCACAGCCGCAAGCTGCGCAGCTTTGCGGAAGTGGCGTTCCAGTAGCCCCCATGTCCTCCCCCTCCTGCCCCGTGGATCACGGCGCGTGCATTCGCGTTGCGGTGGTCGAAGACGATCCGCATTTCCAGAATGCCTTCGTCAGGGCCATACAGTCGGCGCCGGACATGCGGCTGACGGGCGTGGCCGACACCCGGGCCGACGGGCTGGCGCTGCTGGAGCAGGCCCCCGCCGACGTGCTGCTGGTGGACCTGGGCCTGCCCGACGGCTCGGGCATCGACGTGATCCGGGCGGCGCTCGCGCGCTGGCCGGACTGCGGGGTGATGGTCAGCACCACCTTTGGCGACGAGACGCATGTGATGCAGTCGATCGAGGCCGGGGCCGCCGGCTACCTGATCAAGGACAGCACGCCCGAGCGCATGACGGACGAGATCCGCAGCCTGGCTGCGGGCGGCAGCCCGATCAGCCCAATGATCGCGCGGCAGGTGCTGCAGCGCTTTCGCTACGCGCCGCCGGCCGCACCCACTGCCGTGGCCGACCCACAGGCAACGCTGTCGGGCCGCGAGCAGGAAGTGCTGGCCTTCATCACCAAGGGCTTTACCGCCGAAGAAATCGCCCACCTCATGCAGGTGTCCCGGCACACGGTGCTGACCTTCGTGCGGCGCATCTATGCCAAGCTCAAAGTCACCTCCAAGGCGGAAGCCATCTATGAAGCCAGGAACCGGGGCCTGCTGGCGGAGTAGCTGCCTGTGGGGCATCGTCCTGGCCAGCCTGCTGGCGCTCAGCGCTTGCACCGGGCGCGTCACGGGCGATGGCGCCGTGCGCCTGATGCAGGCGCAGTTCGCCTCGGTGGCCGGCACGGGCTTCACGCCGCCACCCCAGCGGGCCGATGATGCTCAATTGCCCGCGGGGCCGTGGGCGGCGATAGCACTGCCCCACGTTCAATCGCGCGACCTGGTGCCCAAGGCCGAGGCCGATGTGCTCACCGCCACCGACTGGTACCGGCTGGACATGCCCCGGCTGCCGCCGGCGCCGGGCCAGCACTATCTCTACATCCCGCGCTGGAAGACCATTGGCCAGATCGCCGTGTATGGCGACGGCAGGCTGCTTTATCGCTCCGACAGCAGCTTTGTGCACAACGGCTACAACCATCCCCTGCTGTTGCGGCTGGACGATACGGCGGAGGCGGGCGTGCCCGCCTCCGTGCTGATCCGCATCGACCGCCTGCGCGGCAGCGGCAGCGCGCTGTCCACGGTATGGGCCGGCGATGCCCGCACGCTGGTCTGGCGCTACCAGGTGCGCGAATGGCTGCAGACCCAGTTGCCCTACATGAGCAGCGCCGCCTTCCTGGCGGTGGGGGCGTTCTCCCTGGCCGCATGGCTGGGGCGGCGGCGTGAAACGCTGTACCTGCTGTTCTTTGTCACCTCGGTCGTGGCCTACATACGCACGCTGCACTACTACGTGGGGATCGCGCGCCTGCCGGTGGCAGACGACTGGTTCGAGTGGATCACCATCGCCTCGCTGCTGTGGCTGGTCGTGCTGTTCCACCTGTTCCTGCAACGCCTGCACAAGCGGCCTCAGCGCTGGCTGACAGCGGCGCTGCTGGTGCTGACGACGGCCTGCAGCGTGGTCATGCTGCCGGTCATGTCAGCCTTGCCGAGCGTGATCCTGACGGCGCCGCTGTTCTATTTGATGCTCACGCCGGTTGCGATGCTGGTCTTTGCCTACGCGCTGCGCAACGCCTGGCAGACCCGCTCGCGCGAGGTATGGATGATGGCGGCCTGGATCTTTGCCAGCGCCGCCTGCGGCCTCCACGACGTCTCGCTGCAGAACAACTGGATCGGCCCGGAGAACATGTACGTCTTCCCCTACGCCATGATTGGCCTGTTCTACATATTCAGCCACATCATGTTCACGCGCTATGTGGGGGCCATCCGCGAGGTCGAGCAGGTCAACGCCGGGCTGGCCGAGCGCCTGCAGGCGCGCGAGACGGAGCTGGCGCAAAGCTACCAGCGCCTGCGCGATGTGGAGCAGCGCGAAATGCTCAGCCAGGAGCGCCAGCGCCTGATGCGCGACATGCATGACGGCGTTGGCTCCTCGCTGGCCATGGCGATCCACTCGGTCGAGCACGGCAGCCTGGACGACACGCAGGTGAGCAGCCTGCTGCAGGACTGCATGGACGACCTCAAGCTCGCGATCGACTCCATGGAGCCGGTCGAGGCCGACCTGCTGCTGCTGCTGGCCACGCTGCGCTTTCGCCTGGCTGCGCGCATCGAGAGCGCCGGCATACGCCTGTCCTGGCAGGTGCAGGATTTGCCCGCACTGCCCTGGCTCGAACCCGCCAGCGCGCTGCACATCCTGCGTATCCTGCAAGAGGCCTTTGCCAACATCCTGCGCCACGCCCAGGCCACCGAGATCCGGGTGGAGACGGGGTTGGCGCCCGATGGCGGCGTGCTGGTGGCCATCGAGGACAACGGCCGCGGCTTCGATCCCCAGGCCGCGCTGCACCCCGGCGCCAGCCACGGCCGCGGCCTGCACAACCAGCAGCGCCGGGCCCAGGCGATCCAGGGAGAGGTCCGCTGGACCTCCAGCCCCGCCGGCACGCGCTTCACGCTCTGGCTGCCGCTGTGCCGCGCGCCGCAGCCGGTGGTGTAGGTATCACTTGGTGAGGGGACAGTCCTCTGCCTGCGCGTACTCGGCGCTGCGCTGCTGGCACTGCGCCTGCAGCCGGCGCGCACGCATGCCGTCGGCCCCGTTCGGAAGGCCCAGCCGAGCCATCTGCGCGCAGTGGCTGCTGGCGGCGTCGACATCGTCCTGCTCCAGTGCCTGCTGCGCCGCGTCGAGCCAGGCCCGGCATGCCAGCTGCGGCTCTCCTGCCAGCTCCAGCAAGGCGGCGGCCTGCGCATGCAACTGCTGCCGGGCGCGCAGCGCAGCGGCCTCGGTTGCATAGCTGACCAGCGCGTCGCGCGGGGCCGCGTCCAGCAGCCGGCAACGCAGGCGCGCATGGAAGAAAGCCGCATGCTCAGGCCCGCGCGCGACGATCAGGCCGGCGGCCGTCGCCCGCGCAACCGCCTGCTGCGCACGCTCCCTGCCGCAAAGACTTGCCAAGTCTTCCATGGAGAACAGCATGCCGAGCGCTGCCGCAGCCAGCATGGCCGGCTGCGCCTGTTCCAGCCCCGCAAACAGTGCGCCGCAGAACTCCGAGAAATGGCTGCCCTGGCTTTGCACGACCGCGTCGGCCAGCAGGTACAGGGGAATACCGCGCGCACTGGCGATACGGCCACGCCGCTGCGCCGGTGTCAGCGCTGCGGTCCCGGGCAGGCTGTCGAGCACGGCGCGTGCCGCGTGGTCATCCAGCGGCAGCAGGGCGGCCGTGCGCAAGCGCGGCAGCGCCAGCGGCTGGGACTGCCCGCTGGGGCAGGTCAGCAGCCATGTGGCGGCCCATGCCGGGGCGGCTTCCAGCAGGAAGCCGGCGCTCGCCTCGTCGAGCCAGTGCGCGTCGTCGATGACCACCAGCGCCGGCGCGCGGCCACTGCCGCTCAGCAGCAAGCCCAGCGCATCGACCAGGGTGGCGCGCCCCTCCAGGGGCGGCTTGCCGGTAGAGGCGAAGTCGCACAGTGCCTGCCACGCGGCCGGGGCAATGACCAGGTTGGCGGGGCTGGCGCCCACCAGCGCGCGGGCCAGGTCCTGCAGCCCGCGCCAGGGCACGGCGCGGCCTTCGGGCCGCCCGGCCAGCCAGAACACGCGCCGGCCCTGTTGCCGCAGGCGCTGCGCGCATTCCCACGCAGTGCGTGTCTTGCCCGTGCCGGCCTCTCCAACAAGGCAGCAGGCCGCACCAGCGATGCGGCTGAAGTCCTGCAGCACGGCAGCCACCAGCGCGTCGCGCCCGAAGTGGGCGTCGGGAAAATCGCCGGGCGGCGGCAGCATGCGCCAGAGCTCCTGTGGCGCCGGCAGGAAGCGCCGGAACACGGAGAAGTCACGGCTCAGGCCGCGAATTCTGCGTACACCGTCTGCCCGGCAACCGATGTAGGCCGCCAGATCGGCCAGGCTTTCATCGCAGGCAATCTCGCCCGGCCCGGCGCGCTGGGCCAGGCGCTCCACCAGCCGGGTGCGCCAGCCCGCGACACGCAGCCCGCCTTCGCGCGCCAGCAATACGCGGCCGAAAGTGATACCTGCCCGCAACTGCCCGGACCGCATCATGGGCAAGGCCGCCAGTGCTGCGGCACAACGCAGCGCCTGCCAGCGCTGGCCGGTGTGGTGGCCATGGACGCCAAAGCCGAAGGTGCAGCCGACGTCATCGGCCTCCAGCAGAAGTCCGTCGAAGAAAGCAGCTTCGGTACGCAAGGCGTCCAGGAAGGGCGCCATGCCCGGCGCGCAGGCCTGCTTGTCTCCGGCGGATACCTCTGCCAGCTCGACGCGCAGCAGCGCCAGCGCGGCATAGACCACCGGCGGGGGCGAGGAAGGCTGCAGCGCATGCCCTGCGGGGTCGGCTGCGGCCACTACTGGCGCCTCTCCCCGGCTGGCACGCATGGCCCGCTGCAGCGCCGCGTCGGCCTGCGTTCGCTGGCATGCAAGCCAGGCCACGAACTCCTCGGAGCACCCTTCTCCCGCGCCGGGCAGCCAGGCGCCCTGCAATGCCTCGCGGGCCAGGAACGCCCGATCGAAGGGCCCGGTCTCCTGCACACCCGCGGACGCGAGCCAATCCAGGTCCAGCAGCACGCGCGTCCCGGGGCGCCATGCCAGCGTCTCGCGCTGGACATCCAGCGCCTCTTCCAGCCCTCGCTTGCGCAGGGCCCCGACCAGGTCCGACAGCACGACTCGCAGGTTGGCACGCCCGGCCGTGGTTTCCAGATCGGGCCACAGCAAGGCGGCCAGTCTTTCGCGCGGGAACACCCGGTTCGGTTGGGCCGCCAGGTAGCCCAGCACGGCCAGGCCCTTGCGGTAGCGGCAGGGCAGCAGGCAAGCCGCAGCGCCTGCGTGCAGGCTTGCCCGGCCACGCAGGCTCAGCAACAGGGGAGGCGATGAGCGCGGCATGGTTTAGCGGCCGGCGGCTGCGCTGTGCGCAAGACCGCAGGCAGATGGGCCAGGCAGGGCCGTGATGGCGGTAGGAAGAAGCATGCGCAGACTCCAGGCAGACGATGTCTTCCATGCTAGGGAGACAAAAGGCTCTTGTCTGTCCCTAGAACTAGGTACATGCCGCCGCGAGCTGGCAGCCGATCATGCCCGGCGGCATTCGCCCATTGCTACCCAATAGATAGCAAAAAGCCGTTGACTGGCAACGGCTTTCATTGTTTTTTTGCAGGGATCAGGTAACTACTCCCCCCGTTCGCCCTGAGCCTGTCGAAGGGCTTGGCAATGGGTGGCAGGGCTTCGACATGCTCAGCCCGAACGGTGTGGGGGCTGAGCAGTTACGGGATCAGGCTTTGCGCGGCACGACCTTGGCCGCAGCCGCCTTGGCCACGCGCCGCGCCGTGTCCACATCTGCCGCGTGCGCCAGCGCCACGCCCATGCGGCGCTTGACGAAGCTCTCGGGCTTGCCGAACAGGCGAATATCCACGCCCGGCTGGGCCAGTGCCTCGGCCACGCCGTCAAAGACGATGCCATGGGCATCGACGCCGCCGTAGATCACGGCGCTGGCGCCCGGGCTCTTGAGCGTGGTGTCTACCGGCAGGCCCAGGATGGCGCGGGCATGCAGCTCGAACTCGTTCTGCCACTGGGTGGCCATGGTGACCATGCCGGTGTCGTGCGGGCGCGGGCTGACCTCGCTGAACCAGACCTCTTCGCCCTTCACGAACAGCTCCACGCCGAACAGGCCCAGGCCGGCGGGCTCGCCGTCGTGGCCGATGCCGAGGTTGCCGGTAACCGCCAAGGCAATGTCCTGGGCGCGTGCCAGCGCGGTCGGGTGCATGGGGTGCGGCTGCCAGCTCTCGACATAGTCGCCCGCCACCTGCACGTGGCCGATAGGCTCGCAGAAGCGGGTGCGGATATCGCCAGCCGAGTCGCGTGCGCGCACGGTCAGCAGGGTGATCTCGTAGTCGAAGTCGATGAAGCCTTCGACGATGACGCGGTCGTGGCTCACGCGGCCACCGGCCATGGCGTAGTCCCAGGCCTTCTGCACATCGGCCGGGCCATCGATCTTGCTCTGGCCCTTGCCCGAGCTGCTCATGACCGGCTTGACGATGCAGGGGTAACCAATGCCGCCGTCAATGGCGGCCTGCAGCTCGGCCAGCGAGTCGCAGAACTGGTAGGGGCTGGTGGGCACGCGCAGGGTTTCGGCGGCCAGGCGGCGGATGCCTTCGCGGTCCATGGTCAGGCGCGCAGCGCGGGCGGTGGGCACCACGCGCACTACGCCGGCGGCTTCCAGCTCTTGCAGCACGGGGGTGGCGATGGCCTCGATCTCGGGCACCACCAGCATCGGGCGTTCGGCCTCGATCAGCGCCTTCAGTTGCGCCGGATCGCTCATGGAAATGGTGCGCGCATGGTGCGCCACCTGCTGGCCCGGGGCGTTGTCGTAGCGGTCCACGGCGATGGTTTCCACGCCCAGGCGCTGCAGTGCGATCAGCACCTCCTTGCCCAGTTCGCCGGAGCCGAGCAGCATCACGCGGGTGGCGTTGGGGGACAGGGGCGTACCGAGGGTGGTCATGAACAGGGGCCTTTACGAAGCAAAAGAGGGGGGAAAACGAGAGCCGGACTTTAAACGACATGCGTAACAATGCCCCGATGCCCGCCGCCCCCCTGCTCCAGGCCACGGACCTGACCAAGCGCTACGCAGACAGCACCGTTGTCGACCGCCTTTCCTTTGCCATTGCCCCCGGCGAATGCCTGGGCGTGATCGGGCCCAACGGCGCGGGCAAGACCACCAGCATCCGCATGTGCCTGGGGCTGACCGCGCCCGACCAAGGCAGCATCCACTACTTTCCCGATGCCAGCGGCGCCGCCCTGCAGATGCCACAAGACGCGCGCGCCATCAAGGCGCGGCTGGGCGTGGTGAGCCAGTTCGACACGCTGGACCCGGACTTCAGCTGCGCCGAGAACCTGCTGGTCTACGGCCGCTACTTTGGCCTGGGCGGCGCCGCGATGCGGCCGCGCGTGCCGCAACTGCTGGACTTCGCCGCGCTGGCGCACAAGGCCGACGCCAAGCCCGGCGCGCTGTCGGGCGGCATGAAGCGCCGGCTGTCGCTGGCACGCGCGCTGGTCAACGACCCGGCCCTGCTGCTGCTGGACGAGCCCACCACCGGCCTCGACCCGCAGGCACGCCACCTGATGTGGGAGCGCCTGCAGACACTGCTGCAGCAGGGCAAATCGATACTGCTGACCACGCACTTCATGGACGAGGCCGAGCGCCTGTGCGACCGCCTGCTGGTGCTGGACCACGGCCACAAGATCGCCGAAGGCGCGCCACGCGCGCTGATCGCCGAGCACCTGGAGCCCGACGTGGTCGAGGTCTATGGCAACGGCGCGCTGCGGCTGGCGCAGGACCCGGCGCTGACCGCGCTCGCCGCGCGCACCGAGGTCAGCGGCGAGACGGTGTTTTTCTACACCCAGGATGCGCGCGCCCTGCTCAACGCCCTGGCGGCGCACCCGCAGCAGCGCACCCTGCACCGGCCGGCCAACCTGGAGGACCTGTTCCTCAAGCTCACCGGCCGGCAGATCCGGGAGGATGCATGAGCCAAGCCAAGGCCCCCAGCATCTGGCGCGCCCCCGAGATCAGCACGCGCTGGTGGCCGGTGTTTTTGCGCAACTTCCTGGTCTGGCGCAAGCTGGCACTGCCCAGCCTGATCGGCAACATCGCCGAGCCGTTGATCTGGCTGGTGGCCTTTGGCTACGGCATGGGCGCGCTGGTTGGCCAGGTGTCGGTGCAGGGCACCAAGGTGCCCTATCTGCTGTTTCTGGCCAGCGGCTCGGTCTGCATGAGCGCGATGCAGGCGGCCTCCTTCGAGGCGCTGTACTCGGCCTTCTCGCGCATGCATGTGCAGCGCACCTGGGACGGCATCATGAATGCGCCAGTCGGCCTGGACGACATCCTGCTGGCCGAAATGCTGTGGGCCGGCTTCAAGGCGCTGTTTACCGCCAGCGCCATCCTGTGCGTGATGATGGCGCTGCAGATCAGCCTGAGCCCCAAGCTGGCCGTGGCCTGGCTGGTGCTGGCCGCCACCGGCATCACCTTCTCGTGCATAGCGCTGATCTTCAATGCGCTGGCCAAGGGCTATGACTTCTTCACCTATTACTTCACGCTGTTCATGACGCCGATGATGTTTCTCTCCGGCGTTTTCTTCCCGCTGGAGCAACTGCCGCGCGTGGTGCAGGCGGTGGCGCAATGGCTGCCGCTGACCAATGCGGTGGCGCTGGTGCGCCCGCTGTTCATGGACCGCTGGCCCGACGCGCCCTTGCAGCACCTGGCGGTGCTGGCCGCCTACGCGCTGGCGGCGTTCTGGATTGCGCTGGCCATGACGCGCAAGCGCTTCCGGGGTTGAAATGGCACACCCCCAGGCTACGCGCTTCGCGTCTTCGCCAACCCCCTTGCAGGGGGCAACACCAGCGGCCCGGCTGAGCCGGTTCCGCGGTGTTTTTGGCATGGCCTGCTCCGCGGCCTTCGGTGCCTTTGTGTTGTGCGCGCTGCAGGTGATGCATAGTGCTATGGATAACTGACATCTTTCTTCTTCGTTTCACCTGGACCAATCACTGTCATGCAGATCACCACCGTAGGCATCATCGGCGCGGGCACCATGGGCAACGGCATCGCGCAAGCGTGCGCCGTGTCGGGCGTGGACGTCGTCATGGTCGACATCTCCGACGCCGCCGTGCAAAAAGGCCTGGCCACCATCGCCGGCAGCCTGGACCGCCTCATCAAAAAAGAAAAGCTCACCGCCGCCGACAAGGACGCGGCGCTGGCGCGCATCAAGACCTCCACCCGCTACGAAGACCTGCAGGCCGCGCAGTTGGTGATCGAAGCCGCCACCGAGAACTACGAGCTCAAGCTGAAGATCCTGAAGCAGGCCGACGCGCTGCTGGCGCCCGAGGTGATCGTGGCCTCCAACACCTCGTCCATCTCCATCACCAAGCTGGCCGCCGCCACCAGCCGCGCCGACCGCTTCATTGGCATGCACTTCTTCAACCCGGTGCCGATGATGGCGCTGGTGGAGATCATCCGCGGCCTGCAGACCAGCGACGCCACGCACGACGCCGTGAAGGCGCTGGCAGAGAAGCTCGGCAAATCACCCATCACGGTAAAGAACGCGCCGGGCTTTGTCGTCAACCGCATCCTGGTGCCCATGATCAACGAGGCCTTCTTTGTGCTGGCCGAGGGCGTGGCCACGGCCGAAGACATAGACGCCGGCATGAAGCTCGGCTGCAACCAGCCGATCGGCCCGCTGGCGCTGGCCGACATGATCGGGCTGGACGTGTGCCTGGCAGTGATGGAGGTCTACCTCACCGAGTTTGGCGACAGCAAGTACCGCGCTTGCCCGCTGCTGAAGGAAATGGTCGCCGCCGGCCGCCTGGGCCGCAAGACCGGGCGCGGCGTGTACAGCTACTGAGGCATGCGCCCTTCAAGGCGCAGCAACTATCAAATAGATAGCTATAAGCCCAGTCCCCGCCTGGGCAAAATCCACTTTTCATCAAAATCCTGATGCATCTGGGCAAGACCGCGCTTGCTGCGCGGCCTTCCCATTTCAATTGCACACAATTTAATTGAGAGCTACATTACCAGCCATGCCCACGACGACCACGACCACCGACGAGCTGTTGCGGCTGGACCACCAGTTGTGCTTTGCCGTCTATTCCGCGTCGCTGGCCATGACCAAGCTCTACAAGCCGCAGCTCGACAAGCTGGGCCTGACCTACCCGCAGTACCTGGTGATGCTGGCACTGTGGGAAGAAGATGGCGTGACAGTGTCGGCGCTGGGCGCGCGGCTGTCGCTGGACTCCGGCACGCTCACGCCGCTGCTCAAGCGCATGGAGACGGCGGGCCTGCTGGCCCGCCTGCGCGACGCCAGCGACGAGCGCCGCGTGCTGGTCAGCCTGAGCCCCGCCGGCCGCCGCCTGAAGGCCCGCGCCCGCGCCGTGCCGGAATGCCTGCTGCAGGCCAGCCAGTGCTCGCTGCCCGATCTGCAGGCACTCACCCAACAACTGCAGGCGCTGCGCGACCAGTTGCGCAACGCCAGTTGACACCTCCCCTCCCCCAACCACCAAAGGAAGCACCATGACCAAGCCTCTCGACAAAGTCCTCTACACCGCAGAAGCCCACACCACCGGCGGCCGCGACGGCGGCGCTGGCAAGAGCAGCGACGGCGCGCTCGACGTCAAGCTGAACCCACCCGGCTCCGGCAAGCCCGGCACCAACCCCGAGCAGCTGTTTGCCGTGGGCTACTCCGCCTGCTTCATCGGCGCGCTGAAGGCCGTGGCCGGCAAGGTCGGCGTCAAGGTGCCGGAAGACGTGGCCGTGGACGCCAGCGTTTCGCTTGGCCCGACGGATGGCGGCGCAGCCTACGGCATCGCCGTCAAGCTGGCCATCAGCCTGCCGGGCCTGGACGATGAGCAGAAGAAGAAGCTGGTGGACGCTGCGCACCAAGTCTGCCCCTACTCCAACGCCACGCGCGGCAATATCGAGGTGGACCTGAGCATCGCCTGAGCGACCAGGCGCTCGCATGCTGCGTTGCGCTCGAAGATAGAACCGTTCGCCTTGAGCCTGTCGAAAGGCATGTCCTGAGCCTGTCGAAGGGCTCCCCGGCTTCGACAAGCTCAGCCCGAATGGTTCTTGTCTGATGGATGCAACTCGGCATCAGTACCAGCCGGCGCTCGCGCCGGCTTTTTTGTATCTGATTTTGTCGCCGGACCGCCCCAAGACAAAAAGCGCCCCCTCGGGGGGCAGCGCAGTACACGCAGTGACGAGCGTGGGGGCCTTTTTTCTCGAGCCCCACAATGCCGGCATGCATTCAGATTCAGGCGCCAACGCGCGCCACCCTTTCGAAACCCTGGGCCCGGACACCGTGCTGGACGCCCTGGCCAGCGTCGGCCTGCACGGCGACGGCCGGCTGATGGCCCTTTCCTCCTATGAGAACCGCGTCTACCAGGTGCGCCTGGAAGACGGCCAGGTGGTGGTCGCCAAGTTCTACCGCCCGGCCCGCTGGAGCGACGCCCAGATTGCCGAAGAGCACAGCTTTGCCGCCGAGCTGGCCGCGGCCGAGGTGCCCATGGTGGCGCCGCTGGTGCTGGACGGCGCCACGCTGCACCACCACGCCGGCTTTGCCTTCAGCGTGAGCCCGAGCCGCGGCGGCCGCGCGCCCGAGCTGGATGATTTCGAGGTGCTGGAATGGATAGGCCGCTTTCTTGCGCGCCTGCACACCGTGGGCGCCGCGCAGCCCTTTGCGCAGCGGCCGGCGCTCGACCTGCAGAGCTTTGGCCTTGATTCGCGCGACTGGCTGCTGGGGCACAAGATGGTGCCGCTGGACGTGCAGGGCGATTGGCAGCGCGCCTGCACGGTCGCTCTTGATTTAATAGCTGCAAGCCCCCTATCAGCAAGGGCTAAAGCCACTTTTCCCTCAGATAAACCGGCAGAAGACGGCGCGCCACGCCTGCTGCGCCTGCACGGCGACTGCCACCCCGGCAACATCCTCTGGACGCCGACCGAGCTGCCCGGCGGCGGCCCGCACTTTGTCGACCTGGACGACGCCCGCACCGGCCCGGCCGTGCAGGACCTGTGGATGCTGCTGTCGGGCGACCGGCGCCAGCGCACCCTGCAGCTGTCGGCCCTGCTCGACGGCTACGAGCAGGTGCGCGACTTCGACCGGCGCGAGCTGGCGCTGATCGAGCCGCTGCGCACGCTGCGCCTGATCCACTACAGCGCCTGGCTGGCGCGGCGCTGGGACGACCCGATCTTCCCCGCCAACTTCCCCTGGTTTGGCAGCAGCGACTACTGGCGCGGCCAGGTGCAGATGCTGGAGGAACAGGCGGAAGCGATGCAAGAGGCCCCACTTTCAGCGTGAGCTACTGCATCTCGTGCCGCAGCACCGCCTCGACCAGATCCAGCTCATGCGCCAGCGAGCGCAGCGTGTCGTCGTTGATGCGGTGCCGCAGGCGCAGGCGCAGCAGCTCGTCGCGCTCGGCCTGCAAGGCCTGCAGCCGCAGCAGGCGCTCCAGCTCCAGCGTCTGGTGCGAGGCCGAACGCGCCTGCACATTCGAACCGTCACGCTGCAGGCGGTGCCGGTAGCTGTGGTCTATGCGGGCGCACACCGCGGCGTGCGATGCCGCGTCGGCCGGCTCTTGCGCCGCGTGCGTGCCGCGCGGTGCCAGACGGCCCACGGTTTCGGCCCGCAATGCGGCGGCGGCGATGCTGCGCAGGGCCGCGCGCGAGGCCCGGCGGCGCGCCCATAGCCGTTCGCGGCCGGCGCCGTGGCCGGCCTCGCGCTGCGCCGACGCCGCCACGCGGCGCAGCAGCGGCGGCAAGGCCAGCGCCGCCACCACCATGCTCAGCACAATCACCAGCGCCGCCAGAAACACCAGCAGGCCGCGCAACGGGAAGGCCGTGCCGCCCGGCAACGTCAGCGGCACGCTCAGCACCGCCGCCAGGGTGATGGCGCCGCGAATGCCGCCGACCGCGCCGGCGCCGGCCAGGGCCAGCGTCAAGGGCTCGGGCGAGGTCCGCCGGCGCAGCCAGGGCACGCGGCGCTTGAGCTGGCCACCCACGAAGAAGCCGGCAAAGCGCAGCACCAGCAGCAGCGCCGCAATCGCCAGGCCCGTGCCCCACAACTGCAGCGCGTACGGGCTGAAGGGTGAATCGAGCAGGTTGAGCTGCTGCGGCAGCGCCTGCACGATGCGCGGCAACTGCAGGCCCAGCAGCAGGAACACCAGCCCGTCGAAGGTGTAGCGCAGCACGCCCCAGGTGGCCTGCGACTGCACATGGCTGGCATTGAAGCGGCTGCGCCGCACCGCCAGCAGGCTGGCGGTGATGCCCGCAGCCACGGCCGCCAGCACACCCGACAGGCCGTAGTGCTCGGCCAGCAAATAGGGCGGGAAGGGCATCAGCAGAAACAGCAGCACGCCCGGCATCTCGACGCGGCTCTCGCGCCCATGCAGCATCCACAGCTGCAGCCGGTCCAACGCCAGGCTGCACAGCACGCCCACCGCCACGCCGCCGGCGGCCATCCAGACAAAGTCCAGCGTGGCGTGGGCCAGGGAAAAGCGCTGGGTGAGCGCGGCCAGGATGGCGAACTTCACCGCCACCAGCGCCGATGCGTCGTTCATCAGCGATTCGCCCTCCAGGATGTGCTGCAGCCGTGCCGGCATGCGCTGGCGCTGCACCAGGGCCGACACCGCCACCGCGTCGGTGGGCGACAGCACCGCCGCCAACAAAAATGCCACCGACAGCGGCATGCTCGGGACCATCCAGGCAATCGCATAACCCACCACCAGCACCGTGCCCAGCACCAGGCCCACCGACAACAACAGCACCAGCGCAAACTGCGCGCCCAGCTCGCGCTTTGGGATCTGCCAGCCATCGGCAAACAGCATGGGCGGGATGAACAACAGCATGAACAGCTGCGGGTCCAGCGCCACATGCAGGCCCGCGGCCGGCCAGCCGCAGGCCGCGCCCAGCGCCATCTGCAGCAGCGGCAAAGGCACGCGCGGCAGAAAGCGCGACACCGTTCCGGCGCCCGCCACAAGGGCCAGCAGGGCAAGGGTGGTCAGCAGAAAAGACATGGATGGAATGGTGCGCAGGCAGGCCAAAAAAGCCTTGGCCAGAGGCCTCTGGCACTGTAGGGGGCGCCCTGCGCGCGGCGTGTGAAAGCCACGCAAAGCCGTGGTAACCGAAGGCTGCGCGCGCCGCCATCACGCTGCCTTGGCCCCGCCCTGGCCGGGCAATAAACAACCGCTGACATTTCTTGCCCTTGCGTCGCCTACATTCGGCTTTTCCACAACACCTGGAGGATGTCAGCATGGGTCTCATCAGCTTCATCAAGGACGCGGGCGAAAAACTCTTCGGCGGCAGCAGCGCCGCCGCCGCCACACCGGCGGCCTCGTCCGAGGATCTCAACGCCAAGGCCGGCGCCGCCATTCGCACCTATATCGAGACGCAGAACCTTGGCCTCACCAACCTGGCCGTCGCCTACGACGGCGGCTCCGGCAAGGTGACGATCACGGGCGGCGCGCCCACCCAGGCCGCCAGCGAAAAGGCCAGCCTGGCCGCCGGCAACGTCAGCAGCGTGACCCAGGTCGACAACCAACTGGTCGTGGCCGCCGCCGCCGATGCCTCGCAGTACCACGACGTGGTGCGCGGCGACACGCTCTCGGCCATTGCCAAGCAGTACTACGGCGACGCCAACAAGTACCCCAAGATCTTCGAGGCCAACAAGCCCATGCTGAGCGACCCGAACAAGATCTACCCGGGCCAGAAGCTGCGCATTCCGCCGCTGGCTGGCTAACGGGCTAGCGCGCCGCTTGCGGGGCCGCCGCCGCGCGCGGCGCCCGGCCGGTGAGCAGTGTGATCAGCGGCGCGGTCATCACAGTGGTGGCCAGCGCCATCACCAGCAGCATGGTGAAAAGTTCTGGGCCGATCAGCCCCGCGTCCAGCCCGACCTTCATCACGATCAGCTCCATCAGGCCGCGCGCATTCATCAGCGTGCCGGTCGCCAGGCTGTCGCGCCAGCCAAAGCCCGCCAGGCGGGCGCCCACTGCGCCGCCAACCAGCTTGCCAATCACCGCCACCGCCAGGATCAGCGCCATGGCCCCAATGCCCGCGCCGACAAAGGCGTCACGCGTGGTGCCCAGCCCCGCCAGGGCAAAGAAGATCGGCATCAGCACTACCAGGGCCACCGGCTCCAGCCGCTCGGTCAATGCCCGCAGCAAGCGCTCGTCGCGCGGCAGGCAGGCGCCGAACAGGAAGGCGCCAAACACCGCATGCAGGTGCAGCCATTCGGTCGCGGCGGCGCAGGCCAGCAAGCCCGCCATCAGGGCCGCCAGCACCATCGGTGAAGGTTTTCCCTCTGGCGCATGGCGCCGCAGCAGGCCGGCGTAGAGGGGCTTGAGCACCAGAAAGACCAGGGCCGCCAAGCCCAGCGATCCGCCGGCCGTCAGCAGAAAACCGCGATAGCCATCGCCCGAGCCGGTCAGGGCCACCACCAGCGCCAGCAACACCCAGGCAAACACATCGGCGATGGCGGCCGAGCTCAGCGCCAACTGGCCAAGCCGGGTGTGCGTCATCTGGCGGTCTTTCAGGATGCGCGCCATCACGGGAAAAGCCGTGATCGACATCGCCGCCGCCATGAACAGCGCAAACGGCCAGAAGCCCACGCCGCGCGGCGCCAGCGTGGGGTAGAGCAGCGGCGACGCCGCCAGGCCCAGCACCACC
This sequence comes from Xylophilus sp. GW821-FHT01B05, assembly GCA_038961845.1. Lineage (NCBI taxonomy): Bacteria > Pseudomonadati > Pseudomonadota > Betaproteobacteria > Burkholderiales > Xylophilus > Xylophilus sp. GW821-FHT01B05. The sequence continues at coordinate 879,695 of CP152408.1, read as the reverse complement.
GGCACCAGCACGCTCAACAACCCCACCATCCCGGCCGCCCGGACCTGTGCCCGCACGCCGTCCGGCGCCCGCATCTCCACCCCGACGATGAAGGCAAACAGCACCAGCCCCAGCGTCGACAGGGATGACAAACCGCCCAGCGAGCCCGGCGCAAAAAGCTGCGCATGCAGCGCAGGGAACAGCGCCCCGAACACGATCGGCCCCAGCACCAGCCCGGCTGCCATCTCGCCGATGACTGCCGGCTGCCCCACGTAGCGCAGCAGCAGCCCGCAGGCACGGGCCGTCACCAGGATGACGAACAGCTGCAGAAGAAGCGGTGAAGAGGCCATGGCGGGGTTTCGGTGACGGGGCGCAGATCGTAGTCCACCGCCACGCACACACGGTCATAACGCAGGCTTATGCCAACAGGCCGGCGTCGCACTGACGGCCGCAGCGTCATCTTCCTAGACTCCGCGCCATGCGGGCCCCGAGCGCCGCATCCACGACACCGGAGACGACATGGCACAAGCCCCCACAAGACCTTTGCACGCGCACGCGCACGCCCATGCCTAGCGCACGCGCCATGCCCCAGGCCCACATCACGGCCATCGACAGCCACGCACACGTGTTCATACGCGGCCTGCCGCTGGCCGCGCAGCGCCGCCACGCACCCGACTACGACGCGCTGCTGGCCGACTACCTGGCCCATCTTGACCGCCACGGCATCTCGCACGGCGTGCTGGTGCAGCCCAGCTTTCTGGGCACCGACAACCATTACTTTCTTGACGCCATCCGCCAGCACCCGCAGCGCCTGCGTGGCGTGGCCATGGTGGCGCCCGAGGCCGGCGAAGACCTGCTTGCGGCGCTTCATGCCCAGGGCGTGGTCGGCATCCGGCTGAACCTGGTCGGGCTGGCGCTGCCGGACTTTGCCGCGGCCCACTGGCAGACGTTGTTCGCCCGGGTCCGCGCGCTCGGCTGGCATGTGGAGCTGCACCGCGACGCGCAAGACCTGCCCGCCATTCTGGATGCCTTGCTGCCCAGCGGCTGCGCGCTGGTGGTCGACCACTTTGGCCGGCCCGACCCGTTGCGCGGCGCGGACGACCCGGCCTTTGCCGCCCTGTTGCGCGCGGCCGGCAGCGGGCGCGTGTGGGTCAAGCTGTCTGCCGCCTACCGCCACACCCGCAGCGGCCGCCTGCCGCTGGCAGAGCGCAGCGCCGCGCTCGCCTTGCAGGACGCCCCCCAGGTGCGCGCCACTGCCGCCGCGCTGCTGCGTGCCTTCGGCCCCGAGCGGCTGCTGTGGGGCAGCGACTGGCCGCACACCCAGCACCAGGACCTGACCGATTTCGCCCACAGCCGCGCGCTGCTGGACGACTGGGTGCCCAACGCGGCGCAGCGCCAGGCCATCTTGGTGGACACACCGGCCGCGCTGTTCCGCTTTCGCTAGCGCGGCCGTACCGCCGCCTTTATTTTCCAAGGAGACAGACATGCCATTCCAACGATCCATCCACGCGCTGGCGGCCACCGCCGCGCTGGCATTTGCCCTGGGCGGCACCGCCCTGCCCGTTGCAGCCCAGGCGCCCGCGACCTTCCCGACCAAGGCCGTGCGCCTGGTGGTGACCTACCCGCCTGGCGGCACGGTCGATGCGGTGGCGCGCATCCTGGCGCCCAAGCTGTCGCAGCGCTGGGGCCAGCCGGTGATCGTGGACAACCGCGCCGGCGCCGGTGGCCTGATCGGTGCCAATGCGGTGCTGGCGGCCCCGGCCGACGGCTACACGCTGCTGTTCGATGCCTCCAACCACGCACAGAACCCGGCGCTGAAGAAGCACATGCCCTTCGACACGCTGCGCGATCTGGCGCCGGTGTCGCTGCTGGTGAAGGTGCCCAACCTGATCGTGGTGAACCCGCAGTTCGAGGCCAAGACGGTCAAGGACATCATTGCGCTCGCCAAGGCCGCGCCGGGGCGCCTCAACTACGCATCGGCCGGCAATGGCTCTGCGCAGCATCTGGCGGGCGAACTGTTCGCCGTGATGACCGGCACGCAGATGACCCACGTGTCTTACAAGGGTGGCGGCCCGGCCATGGTGGATGTGATGGCCGGGCAGGTGCCGCTGTTCTTTGCCAGCATGGCCTCGGCCCTGCCCTACGTGAAGGGTGGCAAGCTGGTCGCGGTGGCGGTGTCCAGCCAGCGCCGCTCGCCGGTGCTGCCCGACGTGCCCACCGTGGCCGAGGCCGGCGTGCCGGGCTACGAGATGTACGAGTGGAATGCCGTGCTGGCGCCTGCCGCCACGCCGCCGGCCATCGTGGCCCAGATATCGAAAGACATCGCCGCCGTGCTGGCCGACCGCGAAGTCAACGCCCGCCTGATCGCGCTGGGCGCCGAGGTGATCGGCTCCACGCCGGCAGAGATGGACAAGTTCCGCCGGGCCGAGATCGCCAAGTGGAGCAAGCTGGCGCAGCAGGCCAATATCCAACTGGATTGACCCCCAGGCTACGCACTTCGTGTCTTCGCCAACCCCCTTGCAGGGGGCACATCCAGCGGCCCGGCAAAGCCGGTTCCGCGGATGTCCTGGCATGGCCTGCTCCGCGGCCTTCTGTCCGGGTGGCGCGAGGTTCGCCCCCGATCGGCACAGGCGGCCTACAACCGCGCCGCAAGCTGCCCTGCCAGCGTGGGGCGCGAGCCGGCCAGCCACAGCACGCTCAGCTCGAAATGCGGCAGGCCTTCGCCGTCGCGCAGCTCGGCAAACTGCACGCCCTGGCGCTGCAGCACCGCCGCCGACTGCGGCAGCAGCGAGGCGCCCAGCCCTGCGGCCACGCAGGACAGCACGGTGAGCGAGCGATTCGCCTCTTGCACGATGCGCGGCGTGTGGCCGGCACGGCGGATGGCGCCGACGATGCCTGCGCGCAGCGCCGGCAACTGGCGCTCGGGAAACCAGATCAGGCCCAGCGCCGCCAGGTCGGCCAGCCCGGCGCGGCCATCGGGCCCCAGCGGATAACCCGCCGGCAGCACCGCCATCAGCCGCTCGCGCCGCACCAGCTTTTCGCGCGCACGGCCGGCCAGCGGCACCGGCGTGTGCAGCATCGCCAGGTCGAGCGTGCCCTTGGCCAGGGCTTCTAGCTGGTCGGCGTTGCTCATCTCGCTCAGCACCACCTCGACGCCGGGGAACTCGCTGCGCAGCAGCCGCAGCGCCTCGGGCAGCACGTCATAGACCGCATGCGTGACAAAGCCGATGTGCAAGCGCCCGGCCTTGCCGCCCGCGATCGCCTGCGCGCGCAGGGTGGCGGACTCGGCCAACGCCAGGCTGGCCCGCACGTCGTCGATCACGGCGCGGCCCGCGTCGGTCAGCGCCGCCCCGCGCCGTGAGCGCTCGAACAGGCGCACGCCCAGCTCGGCCTCCAGCCGGTTCAGGCTTTGCGTGAGCGCCGGCTGCGCCACGCCCAGGCGCTCGGCCGCCTGCGTCAGGCTGCCGCTGTCGGCCACCGCGACCAGGTAGCGCATGTGGCGCGTTTCCATGGAAGGCTGATCTACACCGCGCGCCGAGCCAGCAGCGCCCAGATACCCGCCACCGACAGCAGCGAGCCGCCGCCCAGGTTGAAGCCGCGCTGCGCACGCGGCGAGGCCAGCAGCCGGCGCGCCGAGCCGGCAAACACCGCATACAGCGTGGCGTTGAGCGTGGCCATGGTGACGAAGGTGGCGGCCAGCACCCAGAGCTGCGGCGTGACGGCTGCACCAGGCTGGATGAACTGCGGCAAAAAGGCCACGAAGAACACGATGCCCTTGGGGTTGAGCGCGGTCACCAGATAGGTGTTGGCAAACAGCCGCCAGCGCGAGCCCGGCACCGCCGGTGCAGCCAGCTCGGCCGCGGACACGCCCGCGCGCAGCATCTTCGCGCCCAGGTACAGCAGGTACAGGCCGCCCGCCCACTTCACCGCCGTGAACCAGAAGGCCGAAGTGGCCAGCAACGCGCCCAGGCCCAGCAGCGACACCACCAGTGCGGTCGAATCACCCAAGGCCACCGCCGCCACCAGCGGCACATTGGCGCGCCGGCCATGCGCCATCGAATAGCTGATGACGGTCAGGATGGTCGGGCCGGGAATGATCAGCAGCACCGCGGATGCGGCGACAAAGGCAAGCCAGAGTTCAACGGACATGGGGTGCTCCTTGGGTGATGGGTTCAGGCTACCAGCGACTTGAACATGACGTAAGCATCAACATCGCCATGCCGCTGGTGCTGGAACGCCCCCGGCAGCGTGCCGACGATGCGAAAACCCAGCTTCTGCCAGAGCCGCACCGCGCCCTCGTTGGTGGACACCACCAGGTTGAACTGCATGGCCCGAAAGCCCAGGCGCCGCGCCTCGGCCTGCGAGTGCTCGCACATGGCCGAGGCCAACCCCTGCCCCCGCGCCGCAGGCGCCACCACGTAGCCGCAGTTGCTGACATGCCCGCCCAGGCCGGGCTGGTTGGGCTTGAGGGTGTAGGTGCCCAGCAGCGTGCCGTCGTCTGCGCAGGCCACGTAGGTGGCCAGGGGCAGTTCGATCCAGGCGGTGCGGATGGCGGCCTCGGTGGCGTCGGGTGCGTAGGCGTAGGTGTCACCGCTGGCAAAGGTCGATTGCAGCAGGGGCCAGACGCTGGCCCAGTCTTGTTCTTGGAAATGGCGGATGACGGTCATGGTGGGGAAAGGTATCAGGCTTGACGACGATAGAAAGCCAATGAGCCGGCCAGCGCCAGCAAGGCGCCGCCGCATACCCGGTCCAGCCACAACACGCCATGCGCGCGCAGCAGGCGGATGGCCTGCGCGCCGGCAGCGGCGTAGCCCAGCATGACCATGGCATCGATGCTGGCAAAGACCAGGGCCAACGCCACGTACTGCGCCAACTGCGGCTGCCCCGGCACGATGAACTGCGGCAAAAAGGCCGAGAAGAACAAATAGCCCTTGGGATTGGTCACGGCCACCAAAAAGCTGCGCTGGAACACCGCGCGCGCAGAGGCGCGGCCAGCCGGTGCCGCCGCATCTGGCAACGCCAGCGTGCCCTTGGAGCGCAGCATGCGCAGGCCCAGATAGGCCAGGTAGGCCACGCCCACCCACTTGACCACGGAGAACCAGAACTCCGACGCCGCCAGCAAGGCCCCCAGGCCCATGGCGACTGCGGCAATCAGCACAAAGTCCGACAGCACGGCCCCCGCCACTCCCGGCAGCGAAGCCCGCACGCCCAGGCGCGAGCCATTGGAGAGCGCCAGCAGCACCGTAGGGCCGGGCGTGGCAATGCCGATGAAGGCGACCAGAGCGAAGAGGAGCAGTGTGTGGGACATGGGGATACCGTTGAGAACCGTCAGGTTGAAAAAGAAACTGGCCGCCTTTTGTTCGCGGCTATGGCGTATCGAAGCGGTCTAAGAACGTGTTTACGATCTCTATGGGGTCCCCATACAGATTGCAAACACGTTCTAAAGCCAGCCCAGCGACGGAAAGGCGAAGTTAGAACCTTTATAAGCCATTGTTTTTATTGATTTTTTAAATTTCCAAAGCGCTGTCTAAAGCTGCGTTTTCAGTCCAGGGCTTTAGCAGCCCGGTGCCCGCTGACATGCCATCTTGCCCAGCGGCGAGTTCCTTGCAACACGAGTTTGCCCTCTGCACGCAACTCGCTCAGCAAATCCTGCACCGCGCTTTCCGGCAAGGCCGGCAGCACCTGCCGCAACTCCGCCAACGGAGCGCCCCGCTCTTTTTGCCTGGACAAATGCGTTACCAGCAAAGCCTTGTTGGTTTCCCGATCAAGCCCCCGCTGGCGGGTGTGTGTGCCCTTGGCTCCAAGCGCCGCGTAGAGCGCTTCCGACAGCATGTAGCGCACGCCCTTGCCACGACCCAATGACTCCACGGCTCCCACCGCCATCAGTCCCGGAAGGCGGTCTTTCAGCGGCGGCGGCAGCTCGCGCTCGTGCTGCAGGCATTCCAGCGCCAGGTAGTCGCGCGTGGTGAAAGAGCGCAAGGCCTCATCACCCAGGCGCTCCATGAAGCGCACAAAGCCTGGGTTGCGCACGCCGCCCTCCAGCGTCAGGCGGACCTCATGGGCGGCAGTGCCAGCAAAGCTGGGCAAGGGCTTGCCCTGGCGAATGGCGGTCTCCACCATCAGGTTCAGGCCCTGGCCAGAACGCTCGATCAGCCCGCATTTGGCCAACGCTTCGGCAAGGCGGCGGTTGCGCGGGTTCTGTTGGTCCACGATGTTCTCGGGCGTGATGCCCGGCGGCAGGCCACCGGGGCTGACCACCTCCAGCCGCTTGGCGTATTGCCGCACGAACACCGAGCCACCCAGCCGGTAGTCCCGATGCGCAATCGCGTTGAGCACCGCCTCGCGTACAGGCACCTCGTCGAAAGTGGCGATGTCGATGCGAAAGAAGTCATCCTGAAAACTCTGCTTGTCATTGCGCAGGTTGATTTGCGCCCACAAGGCGTCCTGCCAGAGCAGAAAGCCTTCGCGGTATTCCGCCCGATCAGCCGCAGGGCCGGAAGCCTCGGAAGACCGGTATTCAAAGATGAGTTCGGCCTGCGCCAGCCAGCGCCCCAGCGCGGCGCGGGTAGCAAACAGGATCAGCGCCGCATAGGTGAGTTGCCCATCGACCAGCAATTCCGCGTTACCCAGGGTTTCGGCATCCGTCCACTTTGCCTTGCGCGGGTCCGCCGACTTCTGTGCCCAGCGCTCGCGAAACAGCGCGATGGCTGCCGGCGCCAGGTCTGCGATGGAAGCGCCGGCACAGGGCTGCGCCGAAAAGTCAGGCCCCGCTTCCGCAAACATCGCCTGCAACTCCTGATGGCCCAGCGGCGCCAGGTCATCCCCCGCTCGCTTGAAGTAACAGCCATCGATCTCCCAGGCGGTGCCCGGCAAGCGCGCTGGCACGTGCACCACCAGTACACGCCCCTGCGGCAAGCGCAACTCCTCCACCGGAATGCGATGGCCCAGCCGCTGGTGCAGGCCAGCCTCCGTGCGGCCTGGGTCTTCGAATGCCTGCGATCCCACGATGCGGCGCGGGCGCTTGTCGGTCACACCCAGCACGACCTTGCCGCCGCCCTCATTGGCCAGGGCCACGCAGTACTTCAGCAGCTTCTCGAAGTCGTAGCGCTGCTTGGCCTCTTTGAACTCAAGTCGCAAGCCTTCGGGCTCAAGCAGCCATTGCTGGAGTTGTTCGGTCGAGGTGTGCATGGCGATGAATGCTACTTGGAGACAGCTCAGGCCCTATGGAAAAGCCCCGGCAGCGCATGCGCTGCCGGGGCTCTTGCTTGCTACTTATTCAGTAGCTAAAAGCCCAGGAAGTACTTGGGCTAAAGCCACTTTTCGACCCCAATCACACCAATAGCGCATTCACCCGCTTCACATACGCCGCCGGGTCGTCCGGCAGGCCGCCTTCGGCCAGCAGGGCCTGGTCGAACAGGATGTTGGCGAGGTCGTGGAAGTGCACGCTGCCTTCGAGCTTTTTCACCAGCGGGTGCTCGGGGTTGACTTCCAGCACGGGCTTGCTCTCGGGCGCCTTCTGGCCGGCTTGTTTGAGCATGCGGGCGAGCTGGGTGCTCATGCCGTGCTCTTGCACCACCAGGCAGGCCGGGGAGTCGACCAGGCGGGTGGTGGCGCGCACGTCGTCGGCCTTGTCCTTCAGGGCTTCCTTGAGCTTGGCCAGCAACGGCTTGAAGCTTTCGGCGGCTTCTTCGGCGGCTTTCTTCTCGGACTCGTCCTGCAGCTTGCCGAGGTCTACCGCGCCCTTGGCGACGGACTGCAGCGGTGTGCCGTCGAAGTCGTTCAGGTAGTTGAGCGCCCACTCGTCGACGCGGTCGGTCATGAGCAGCACCTCGATGCCCTTCTTCTTGAAGACTTCAAGATGCGGGCTGTTCTTGGCGGCGGCCAGGGTGTCGGCGGTGATGTAGTAGATGGCGTCCTGGCCGTCCTTCATGCGCGCCTTGTAGTCGGCAAAGGAGACGCTCACGCTGTCAGTCGTGCTGGACGCAAAGCGCAGCAGCTTGGCCAGGCGCTCGCGGTTGGCAAAGTCTTCGCCCAGGCCTTCTTTCAACACCGAGCCGAACTCGGCATAGAACTTGGCGTACTTGCCGCTGTCGGCGGGCGCGGCGGCGTCGGCCTTGTCGACCACATCGGTCACACCTTCGGCAGCGGCTTCGGCCGGTGCGGCGTCCTTCTTGGCCAGGTCTTCCAGCATGGACAGCACGCGCTTGGTGCTGCCGTCGCGGATGGCGCGCACGTCGCGGCTTTCTTGCAGCAGCTCACGGCTGACGTTGAGCGGCAGGTCGGCCGAATCGATCACGCCCTTGACGAAGCGCAGGTAGTTGGGCAGCAGGGCCTCGGCGTCGTCCATGATGAAGACGCGCTTGACGTAGAGCTTGACGCCGGCGGTCTTGTCGCGGTTCCACAGGTCATGCGGCGCGGCGCCGGGGATGTAGAGCAGTTGCGTGTACTCGGTGCTGCCTTCCACGCGGTTGTGGCTCCAGGCCAGCGGCGCGTCCTGGTCGTGGCTGATCTGCTTGTAGAACTCGGTGTACTGCTCTTCGGTGATGTCCTTCTTGGGGCGGGCCCAGAGCGCGCTGGCCTGGTTCACCGGCTCCCATTCGCCGGTCTTGGCCATGTCGCCGGGCTGCTCGTTCTCGCCTTCCTTCCACTCTTCCTTTTCCATGAGGATGGGCAGGCTGATGTGGTCGGAGTATTTGCCGATGATCTGCTTGAGCTTCCAGCTGTTCAGGTAGTCGGCTGCGTCTTCGCGCAGGTGCAGGGTGACGGCGGTGCCGCGCTGGGTGCGGGCGATGTCTTCCACCTCGAAATCACCGGCGCCGCCGCTGATCCAGCGCACGCCCTCGGACGCCGGCACGCCGGCCCGGCGCGATTCCACCGTGATCTTGTCGGCCACGATAAAGCCCGAGTAGAAGCCCACGCCAAACTGGCCGATCAGCTGTGCATCGGCCTTCTGGTCGCCCGAGAGCTTGCCCATGAAGTCCTTGGTGCCGCTCTTGGCGATGGTGCCCAGGTGGTCGATGGCTTCTTGCCGGCTCATGCCAATGCCGTTGTCGGCGATGGTCAGGGTCTTGGCGTCCTTGTCGAAGGACACGCGGACTTCCAGCGTGGGCTGGTCTTCGTACAGCGCGGGGGTGTCAAGCGCCTCAAAGCGCAGCTTGTCACAGGCGTCCGATGCGTTGGACACCAGCTCGCGCAGGAAGATCTCCTTGTTGGAGTAGAGCGAGTGGGTGACGAGGTGCAGCAGTTGCGCGACTTCGGCCTGGAAGGAAAGCGTGGTCTTGGTCGTTGCCATGGAATCGATAGAAAAAAGAAAAACGAAAAGATGGGCGCGCGGGGCTCCCGGGACGCATGGCAGGCCATCTGGGGTTGCCAGCCATGCCTTCAAGGTCCCGCATCCTAGTGCTTTCCCTGGAGCCCGAACGCGCCAGACCGCCGCGCCGCCCATCCCGGCTGGCAATAACTTGCGCCTTTGGCTGACTTGCCCCGGCGCGCGGGGCTTACTACGATCCCGACCTCACCACACCGTTTCAGGAGCGTTTCCATGAATTCCTCCCTCAAGGTACTGCTGGCTGCGGCCAGCCTGCTGGGTGCATTCGCCGTCCAGGCGCAAGCCCTGACGGCCGATGCGCCGGCCGGCACCACAGTCCAGTGCAAGGACGGCAGCTACGCTTCCCCCGACAAAAAGGCCGGCGCCTGCCGTGGCCACAAGGGCATTCAGACCTGGTACGGCGGCACCGCCGCCAGCGGCGCCAAGCCGGCTGCAGCGGCAGCGGCCGGTGCCGCGGGCACCACGGCGGCGGTGGAAACCCAGTCGTCCTCGGTGAACAAGACCGGTGTGGCGCCACCTACCGGCGCGGCCAGCAAGACGCCGGCAGCGCCCAATCCCGCCACCATCACCGCAGCCCCGGGCGGCGGCGCCGGCAAGGTCTGGGTCAATTCCTCGACCAAGGTCTACCACTGCGAGGGCGACCGCTACTACGGCAAGACCAAGGCCGGCGAGTACCTGAGCGAGGCCGACGCCAAGGCCAAGGGCTTCCACGGCGCACGCAACAAGGGTTGCAGCGGCTAGCACTAACAACCATCTGCCAATGCAAGCGGGCGACTGAAAAGTCGTCCGCTATTTTTTTGATAGCTTATAGCCCAGGTACAGCCTGGGCTAGAGGCCAATTTCCTCGAAAAAATCCGCAGATCAGGCCAGTTCAGGCTCGGCCTCGCGGATCACGCGATTGAGCTTCTTGCGGTCCAGCTCGCGCTCCCAGGCCGACACGACCACGCAGGCCACGCCGTTGCCGATGATGTTGGTGAGCGCGCGGCACTCGCTCATGAAGCGGTCAATGCCCAGGATCAGCACCAGCCCGGCGACCGGCAGCGTAGGCACCACGGCCAGCGTGGCGGCCAAGGTGATGAAGCCGGAGCCGGTCACGCCGCTGGCGCCCTTGGAGGTGAGCATGGCCACGGCCAGGATGGTCACCTGCTGCGTCAGCGTGAGGTCGATGTTGAGCGCCTGCGCGATGAAGATCACGGCCAGGGTCATGTAGATGTTGGTGCCGTCCAGGTTGAACGAATAGCCCGTGGGCACCACCAGCCCCACCACCGACTTGGAGCAGCCCAGGCCCTCCATCTTCTCGATCAGCTGTGGCAGCGCGGCCTCTGACGAACTGGTGCCCAGCACGATCAGCAGCTCTTCCTTGATGTAGGCAATAAAGCGCAGGATGGAGAAGCCCGTGGCCCGCGCCACCGCGCCCAGCACCACCAGCACGAAGAAGATGGCCGTGATGTAGAAGGTGCCGATCAATTTGAGCAGCGGCAGCAGCGAGCCCAGCCCGTAGCGCCCGATGGTGAAGGCCATGGCACCAAAGGCACCCAGCGGCGCGACCTTGGTGATGATGTGGACGATGCGAAAGAACACCTTGGACACCTGGTCGATCACGTCGAACAGTCCTTGCGCCTTCTCACCCACAAAAGACAGGCCGCTGCCAAACAGCAGCGCCACCAGCAGGATCTGCAGGATGTCGCCCTTGGCGAAGGCATCGACCACCGTGCCTGGGATGATGTGCAGCAAGAAGTCCACCGTGTTCTGCGACTGCGCCTGCGTGGCATAGCTGGCCACCGCCTTTACGTCCAGCGTGGCGGGGTCCACGTTAAAGCCCGCGCCCGGCCGCAGCAGGTGCGCCGCCGCAAAGCCGACCAGCAAGGCCACGGTGGACATGGCCTCGAAGTACAGCAGCGCCTTGCCGCCCACGCGGCCGACCTTCTTCATGTCGCGCATGCCGGCAATGCCAGACACCACGGTGCAGAAGATCACCGGCCCGATGACCATGCGGATCAGCGCAATGAAGCCATCGCCCAGGGGCTTCATCTTGACCGCCAGGTCAGGATAGAAGTGGCCCAGCGTGATGCCGATGGCAATCGCCACCAGCACCTGCACGTAGAGGATTTTGTAGATTGGTTTTTTCATGGGAAGAGGCTCCGTAGCGCAGTGCCGCTGCGCACGGCCCGCAGTCTCCTGCGCGCCTCTTACCAGGCCCATACGTAGCGGCCACAAACCCGCCCAGGGGTTTATACGGAGTCGCTACGCCTGGCGCGGCACCAAAGGCACCAGCTCTACCGCTGTGCGGATGTTCAGCTTGCGAAACAGGTTGGCGCGGTGCACCTCGACCGTGCGCACGCTGATAAACAGCTCGGCCGCGATCTGCGCGTTGGTCTTGCCGACGACCACGCGCTCGGCAATCTCGCGCTCGCGCAGGGTGAGCGCCTCCAGCTCGGCGCCGGCCGGCGGCGCTTCTTCACGGTACATGGTCTTGGCGTATTCCAGCGCCTGCAGCACGCGGTCGACCAGCGAGTTGTCGGAGAAGGGCTTTTCCAGAAAGTCGTAGGCACCGGCCTTGACCGTCTCTACCGCCATCGGGATATCGCCATGCCCGGTCAGGAAGATGACGGGGTTGTGCGCGGGCAGGCCGTACTGCCGCATCTGCGCAAACAGCTCAATGCCCGACATGCCCGGCATGCGGATGTCGATGATCAGCGCCGCCGGCAGCTCGCGCAGGTTGGAGCCCTGCCAGGATTCCAGAAACAGCGCCGGATCGCGGTAGGTGGACAAGCGCAGGTTGCGCGAGCCAAACAGCGCCGTGAGCGAATCACAAATCCACTCGTCGTCATCCACCAGGCAGATTCGGGGCTGCATCGTCGTCTCCTATTGGGTCTGGGTCTGCGCCAGTTGCAGGGCAAACATGAACTCCGCGCCACCACCCGCCGCCTCGCGGTAGACCAGATGCGAGCCCATCAGCTCCAGCGCCGTGCGGCACACGGCCAGGCCCATGCCCATGCCTTCGGGCTTGGTGGTGGAGAAGGTGCTGCCCATGACCTGCTCGCTCTGCGCGCCCAGCCCCGGGCCGTGGTCCCTGACGGACACCGTCACGGCGCGGTCGCCGGGCAGGTCGCGGCGCGCGGATATGACGATGGTGGGGTTTGCGGACTGCTGCTCGGCCATGGCCTCGAACGCGTTCTTGCTGAGGTTGAGCAGTATCTGCTGCAGCAGGATGCGGTCGACCATCACGGTCGGCGCCGGGCGCTCCAGGTCGACCACCACGCGCTCGCGGGTGCCGGCGGCCTGCAGCCCGACCAGGGGCAGCACTTCGGCAATGGCCTCATGCAGATCGGTCGGCAGCAGCACCGAGCCTGACTTCTGCACAAACTGCCGCACCCTTCGGATGATCATGCCGGCGCGCTCGGTATGCGTCTTGGCCTTGGTGAACATGCCGGCGGCCTCCTCAATCCGCGGCTCAGCACGGCCGGCCTCGATCACGTTCAGGCCGGCGCTGATGTAGCTGGTGACCGCTGCCAGCGGCTGGTTCAGCTCGTGCGCCAGGGCCGAGGCCATCTCGCCCATGGTCATCACGCGTGACATGCGCTGCATGCGCTCGTTTTGCTGGCGCAGGAATTCAGCGTCCTTCTTCTGCTGGCTGATGTCCAGGATCGAGGCCATCCAGCCGGTCTGGCGGCCGGCGCCGTCCAGCAGCGGGGCCTCGTGCATGAACACGTCCAGGCGCTGGCCGTCGCGCCGGATGAAGACTGATTCAAACGGCTGCACCGGCAGCGTGCCCGCCAGCCGCTGGGCATTGCGGTCGCTGGCCTTGCCGGCGATCTCGGGCGCCCAGTAGGGCATGGGCGGCGCCATGCCGATCAGCTCTTCGCGGCTGTAGCCCACCATCTCGCAAAAGGCCGGGTTGGCGTAGGTGACGCGGCCCTGCATGTCGCGCGCGCGCAGGCCGGTGACCAGCGAATTTTCCATCGCCTGCTGAAACGCCTGCTGCTCGCGCAGCGCGAACTCGGCCTTGGTGCGCATGGCCAGGTCGCGCCACAGCGCATAGACGGTCCAGGCCAGCAGCAGCGACAAACAGACCACTGACAAGGTCAGCAGGTTGGGCACCAGCAGCGGTGTATCAAGCGAGCTGTCGGTGCTCAGGTAGAGCGTCTGGTCGAGCACCTGCAGCGCGATCTTGTGCCGGTAGACGCCGTGCCCTTTGACGTTCACATCGCGCACCGCAAGCTGGCGGCCGTTGACGTCGTCCAGCGTGATCTGGGTCTCGTGCGCAAACCACCAGGGGATGGTGTGCACCAGCAGCCTCTCCAGCGACACCACGGCCAGCACCACGGTGCCGCCATCCGCGCGCACCGGGCCGGGCACGGCCAGCACCACCTGCGTGTCGCTGCCCGCATCGGCGCCATTGGTGTAGAGCGCGGTGCCCTGCTTCAGCCGCTCGGCCCGCGTCACGGCCTGGCGCAGCTGCGCGGCCAGCGGTGCGGTGTCGGTCACGGTCTGGTCGGTCGGCGGCGGGTAGACGCGGCGCGCATCGGGGCCGGTGTGCCACCACTCGATGGCCAGCGCTTCGGGGCTGCGCTGCATCGCAGCCAGGCTGCGCCGCCGAAAGTCCTCGGTGCCGGCGGGCGACTCCGTTGCGTCGCGGCCCATCTGCTGCAGCGCCTCGACCACGCGCTGCACCTCGAAGCCCATGGCCTGCTCGGCCCATAGGCTGTCGGAGATCAGGCGCCGCTCCTGGCGCTCGCGCTCGAACATCTGCGACACGACGAGCAGCGTGGCGGCAATCGCCACGATGGTGGTGATTGCCAACAGCGGCAGGAAAAGCCGCCAGCGGTGGGACGATGTGAAATCGATCAGCTTCGGCATTTGCCACATTTTCGCTGAGCACCGCTCACAGCGCATGAGAAACAACGTGACCAAAGGCCGCGGAGCAGGCCATGCGCAGACATCCGCGGAACCGGCTTCGCCGGGCCGCTGGATGTGTCCCCTCGAGGGGGTTGGCGAAGACACGAAGTGCGAAGCCTGGGGGTGTTCCACGTCCAGGGTAATCCACGGCGCGGAAATGTGAGAACTACGTATTGCTCGCCTGCGGAGCCTGCGCCAGCCTACCCACGGTTCCAGATCCCAAGAAAGCCATGAATAGAAGATGGGTGCTGTCCTCTGCGGCAGCCATAACCGCCGCCATCGGCGCCGTAGCGCTGCGCTGGCGCATGCCGGGCGCGGACCAGCCGGTCACCATCAAGTTCAGCCACGTGGTGGCGCGTGACACGCCCAAGGGCAAGGCGGCGGACTACTTCAAGCGCATCGTCGAGCAGCGCAGCGGCGGGCGCGTGCAGGTGCTGGTCTATCCCAACAGCGAGCTGTACCGCGACCAGGAAGAGCTGGAGGCGCTGCAACTGGGATCGGTGCAGATGGTCGCGCCCTCGCTCGCCAAGCTCGCGCCACTGGGCATACAGGAGTTCGAGCTGTTCGACCTGCCCTTTCTCTTTGACAGCTACGCGGCGCTGCGCAAGGTCACCAACGGCCCGGTCGGCCGGCAGATGCTGGAGCGCCTGGGCAATGCCGGCATGCTGGGCCTGGCCTTCTGGGACAACGGCTTCAAGCTGATGAGCGCCAACCGCCCGCTGCTAGCACCGGACGACTTTCGCGGGCTGCACATGCGCATCCAGGCCTCGGCCGTGCTGGACGCACAGATGCGCGCGCTGGGCGCCATACCCGACGCCACGGCGGTCTCCGACATGTACCCGGCGCTGGCCAGCGGCGTGGCCGACGGCACGGAGAACCCGGCCTCCAATTTCTACACACAGAAGATCTACCAGGTGCAGCGCTACCTGACACTGTCCAACCACGGCTACCTGGGCTATGTGGTCATGGTCAACAAGACCTTCTGGGCCAGCCTGCCGGGCCATGTGCGCACGCTGCTGGAGGACTGCATGCGCGAAGCCACCCACTACGAGCAGGACATTGCCAAGTCCGAAAACGATGCTGCGCTGGAGCAGATCCGCGCCACCGGACAGACGCAAATCCTGGAGCTGACGCCTGAGCAGCGGGCACAGTGGAAAGCGGCGCTGGCTGGTGTGCGCACGGGCTTCCAGAAGCGGCAAGGTGCGCTGCTGTTGCAGGAGGTAGAGCAGGCGGTGAATGGGCCGACTGTGGCGGGGTACTGAGTTGCATGTAAGAAGCTCGCAAATGTGTTCACGCCCCCGCCAACACACGCTGAGCGCCCCTATATTTCGGCCTCATTCCCAACAGCCCCGTTCCATGAAGCGCCTCACCCACCTGATCACCGCCCTCAGCCTGGCAGGCGCTGCCTGCGCCGTGCTGCCGGCCTACGGCAAAGGCGCGCCAGATGGCTTTGCCACCGGTGTCACCGGTGGCGGCAATGCGGCCGTGGTGCGGCCACGTGATCTGAATGAGCTGAGCAAGGCGCTGTGCAATGCCACCGACGCCAAGGGCAACTGCGTGGACGACACGCCGCGCGTGATCGAGATTGACCGCACGTTCGACTACACCGGCTCCAGGCTGATCCACGGCAGCCCCACCACCACCGAAACCGGCTGCGTGATGCGGCAATGCCCGGCGGGCGTGCAGAGCGAGCTGGCGCTCAATGGCTCCAATTTCTGCAGCGGCCGCACGCCGGCGCAGGTGACCTACGACAACGCCGGCCGCAGCCCGCTGCTGGTGGGCGCCAACAAGACCTTGCAGGGCCGGGGCCGCGACGCGGGCATCAAGGGCACGGGGCTGTCGATCAAGGGCGGCGTGCGCAATGTCATCGTGCAGAACGTCACGCTCTCGGACATCAACGCCAACGTGATCTGGGGCGGCGATGCACTGACCATCGACAACGCCGATGGCGTCTGGATAGACCACAACCGCTTTGCCCGCATTGGCCGGCAAATGATCGTGACCGGCTTTGGCGCGGCCTCGCGCGTGACCATCTCCAACAACGAGTTCGACGGCAACACGCCCACCGCGTCCTTCTGCGACGGCCACCATTACTGGCTGTGGCTGTTTCTGGGGGCCAACGACAGCATCACGCTGGCGCGCAACTACATCCACCACACCTCCGGCCGCGGCCCGCATGCGGGCGGCATGCGCGACGCGCACCCCGTGGTGCACATGGTCAACAACTACTTCGAGAACCTGAGCGGCCAGGGCGCGGCCATGTCGCGCACCGGCTTGTCCCAGCTGCTGCTGGAGGGCAATTACTTCAAGCAGGTGACGCACCCGCTGCTGGACGACGCCCAGCAACCCGGGCTCGCCTATGCGCCCTTCCCCGGCCCGTATCGACCTGAATACGCCTACTGCCGCCAGTACCTGGGGCGCGACTGCGTGGCCAACGAGGCGGTAGACAGCGGCACCGATTACCGCCCGCTGGACCAGGGCGCGATTGCGGCCTTTGCCAATCGCGGCAACGCCCTGGTCACGCCCATGCCGGCCGGTGAGGTACCGGATGTGGTGCCGAAGAATGCGGGCGTAGGTGTGGTGGACTAATCTGCTCGGCGCCATCAACGACGTGGGACAGCCGAACAGCCGGCCCCCACCCCAGCCCTCCCCCAGCGGGGGAGGGAGTAGTACATGCGGGCCGAGCGCAGCGATGGCCCGACTGGCGATCAGGGGTCCCCTCGGGATGCGCCGAGGAGCGCAGCGGCAGGCGGATCAGGGATCGCCCTTGTTTGAGCGAAGCGAGTTTGGGCGAGACCCCGCCTGGCGCGAGTACCGCAGGTTGCCCCGCAGCGAAGCGAAGGGGACGCAGCACGTGGGGTCGCCCTTTCTTTGGTGACTTTCTTTCGGCGACGCGAAAGAAAGTTACTCGCCCGCCGGGGCGAACTCCCGGCACCCGCCGCCTGCAAGGCACGCAGCGCAGGGATATCTCAAAGACCTTGAAAGGGATGGTTCTAAGGCCTAGCGTCCTACCGGCGCGCCCTGCAGGTCTTCCCGCAATATCCGCCGTATCTCCAGGATCGCCGCGGGCGACTCCTGCACGCTGTGCGACGAGGACACGATCAGCTCAGACTGCGCGCCGTCCAGATGCGCGCTGCTGTAGGGCACGATGCCGTCGCTGGATTCGGCCAGCGGCACGCCGGGTTCGTCGTTGCCGATGATGGAGTGGAAGGGCACGGGCGCCATCGGCAGCGTGGCGGCCAGGCGCACGAAGTCATCCTTGTCGCTCAGGTTGTCGATGCTGTTGGGAATGCGCAGCAGGGGCGCGGGCTGGCTGCTTTGCGACTGGCCGGGGCGGGTGGCATAGACATCGGCCACCCGCTCGGCGATGCCCAGCGGCAAGGTCACCAGGTTGGAGACCCAGCGCGCCACACGGTTCTCGGCCAGAGGCGTGCCACGGTGCGGCGCGGCAATGAAAATGACCCGACCCACATCCTGCAGCGGGTCGAAGCGCAGATAGGGCCCGACCCGGGTTCGGGCGCGCTCCAGCTGTTCGCTATCCATGGGGTTGTCTTTCAGGAAGCTGTCCCACAGCCCGTCACCAGACGATGACATCAGCAGCCGCGCCAGCACGCCGCCCATGCTGTGCCCCACCAACACGATGTGGCGTGACGCGGGTGCTGTGCCATCTGGATCGAAGTGCTTCAGCGTCTGCTGCAGCGCCGAGCGGATTTCCTCGCGGTTGTAGGCCAGCGGTGCGTTGGTGGGGTAGTAGACCTGCCAGATCTGGAAGTTCTGGCGCAGCGCCTCGTCGCCCATCACCTCGTTGGCGACGTTGATCCAGGCCTCGGGGCTGCTGGCCAGGCCGTGCAGCATGAGCACGATGCGGCGCTTGGGGTCATAGGGCTGCATCAGGTAGATATGCGGCGCCTGCAAGCCGCGGGCACCACCTAAAAAATTGCGCACGGCCTGCGTTGCAAAGCCCGAGCGCGCCAGCCATAGGCCATAGCCCGAGGTGAAGTTGGCGGCCAGCGGCACCTGCGTGCCGGCGACATCCACCGCTGCGCGCCGGTACGGGTCGTAGCCGACCATGGCCACATCGTGCGTGGCCAGCACTTCGGGCAGGCTATTGCCGGCGAAGAGTGCGATGGCCGAGATCGCCGGGAATTCGCTCTCGCGGTAGGGCAGGTCCTTGCCGTCTTCCGCGCGCGTGGCGACGGTGGTCACGGCCACCAGCTCGGTACCAAAGCCGTCGCGCCGGTACATGTTGCGGATGCCGGCAAAGGTGAGCGAGGACGCCGGGATCAGCTCGCGCGGCAAGTCCTGGGTGCCGGGCAGGTACATGTCTTCAAGCCGCACGCTGATGCGCCACCCCGCCACCTCTTCCGGCCTGCCATCCGGGTGCATGGACATGTTGAACAGCAGCGTGCTGATTTGCTGCACCGCGAAGTTGTAGTAGTCCCGCACCTGGGTCTGGCGCTCTTCGAAGGCGCGCTCACCCGGGCGCCGCGTGGTGAAGAACAGGTAGGCGTAGGCATGGCGCGCCGCCTCCAGGTAGGCGGCCATGCGCAGCGGTGGGGCCTGCTGCTCTGCGGGCGGGGCGATCGCCGTCTGCAGCCACAGCTCCGACAGCGTAGACAGGCGGCGCTCGTCGTCCAGCCCGCTGGAGGCCGCCAGCGCCTGCCGACAGCCCGGTAGATCGGCGGCACAGGCCTTGCCGTCCAGGCCAATGACCTGCAGCGCCTCTTGCGCGGCATAGCTGATCTTCCCGGTGCTGAGCACGTCGCCGCGGCGCAGGGCCACGTAGTCCTTCATCTCGATGGAGGACACCTTGACGCCGGCGCAGCCACCCAGCAGCAGGGCCACCATCAGCCCCGCAAGCCAACTGCCGTACCGGCCCCAACGTAGATCCATGCTGTCTATTCCTTGACGTCAATGCCCGGCACGCCGCGCCGTATGGCCTGCGAAAACGCCGGGTCGGCATCCGCGGCCTTGGCGCGCTCGGTGAAGCGGCCCGCCTGCCGCAGCGCCTCCAGGGGCTGTGGGCCGGCAAGACCGCCGACCTCTTGCAAATACTCCGGCAGATAGCCCGACAGCACCAGCCGGTAATCCAGCGGCAGCTGCGGCACGATCTGCTGCACAAGCTTGTAGACGATGGTGGTGCAGTTGGCGGTAACCGTTTGGTAGAAGCGCGGCGCCTGCGCCAGGCGGTTGGCCTCGTCCACATAGGCCAGGAACAGCGCGCGCCGCTGCGCCGGCGGCAGCGCGATGCGGTAGAGGTAGTCGTCCTCGCCGCGCACATTGGTGCGCACACGCAGGATGTCGCGCTCGTCGGCAGCGATCACCGCCAGCTCGAACTCCTTGAAGAAGCCGCCCACCTCGGAAAAACTCTCGTGCCGCTCCTTGCGGATCTCCACCGAGAACACCAGAAAGCGGCCGTCACTGAAACCAAAAGACACCAAGGTGTGGGCAATGGCCGGGCCGGCCCAGTAGGACAGCACCAGGTCCACCGACTGCAGCTGGTCCAGGTCGTACTGGCGCGCCTCCCAGCGCACGCTGTAGTCGGTGTCGCTGCGCCAGTCGAAGTTGCGCACATGCTCGAAGCTGACGACCGAGCCCCGCACCGTGGCGGTGGCGATGTGGGCCACGTCGTCGGCCCAGTCGCGCGTGTTGGAAGGCGCCAGCCCGCTCCACCAGGCCAGCAAGGCCGCAAAGCCCAGCGCATACAGCCCCAGCCCGGCGGCCGCGCGGCGGCGCAGCAACAGGGCCAGCATGGCCAGGGCAAAGCCGCCCCACAGCACGATCAGCGCTACGCGCCCAGCCGGTAGATCAGGCCCCTGGTAGGCCAGCGCCGTGCCGCCCCACAGCGCCGTGAGCAACACCACCAAACAGGCCAGGCCGCGCAGCAGGCTGCCGCGCCAAGAGGAAGACGATGGCGCGGCCATGCGGATCAGAAGCGCTCGCCCGGCCCCAGATAGCGCCACTGCCCGACCGGCAGCTTGCCCAGCACCACGCCGCCAATGCGGATGCGCTTCAGGCCCACCACCTTCAGGCCGACCTGCTCGCACATGCGGCGGATCTGGCGCTTCTTGCCTTCGGTCAGCACAAAGCGCAGTTGCTCGGGGTTCTGCCAGTCGACCTTGGCCGGCTTGAGCGGCTGGCCGTCCAGGCTCAGGCCGTGGCGCAGCCGCGCCAGCATGGCGGGCGGGAACACGGCCTGCACATTGGTGCGCACCGGGTCGTCATCGTCCATGCGCACCAGCGGGCCGGTGTTGGGCGCCGGCTGGCCCAGCCCGTGGTAGGCCACGCGCACCAGGTATTCCTTCTCGGTGCCCGAGTCTTCGCCGATCAGTTGGCGCGCCACGCGGCCGTCTTGCGTGAGCACCAGCAGGCCGACCGAATCGATGTCCAGCCGCCCGGCCGGCGCCAGGCCGCGCAACTGCGGCGGCGAGAAGCGGTTGCGGCTGGGGTCTTCGCGCCAGTGGCTGCGCGGGTTGATCAGCACCACCGCCGGCTCGTGGCCGTCCTCGGCCTGGCCGCTGACATAGCCCATGGGCTTGTGCAGCAGGATGGTGACGCGCTGCTCCTGGTGCTGCTCGGCCTGGCGGTCTACCGTGATGCGGTCAGCCGGCGTGACCTTGACGCCCATCTCGGCCACCTGGCCGTTGACCTTGACCCAGCCGTGCGCAATCCAGTCGTCTGCCTCGCGGCGCGAGCACAGGCCGAGCGCGGCCATGCGCTTGTTGAGCCGCTCGGGGCCGCCGGCGGGCGCTGCCTGCGCCGGGGCGGCAGGCTGGGGGGCGCGGACAAAGCGCGGGCGATCGGCGGGTGGCGGCGGGGGCATGGCAGTGGGGCGAATGAAGCGGCGGGGCACTGCGGGCGGCCAACGCGCTATTACATCAATAGCAGGTAGCCGACGCGCAGATGGGGTGGAGGCCGATTTTCGCCTATCTGCGCGGGCGCGCTACCGGCGCGGCCTGCGATGCCGAAAGAACAGGATGAGCGCACCGCCCGCCAGCCCGACCCAATAGTCAACGGGCGCGCCGAACAGCCAGTGCTTGTGCCAGGTGGCCAGCGCCGGATCGAAGCGGCTCCAGCCCCAGGCCGGGTTGAGCATGAACCAGAGGAAGTCCTCTGCAATCCAGAACAGCGCCAGCCCGGTCAGCGCAAAGCCAACGTCGCGCCAGCTCCAGCGCCCGTTGAAGGCCAGCGGCGCGAAGAACACCAGCAGCATGAAGGAGAAGACCCAGGCGTGGTAGCCGGTCATGGCGCGGCCGCCCCAGAAGATGTCGAGCAGCCAGTGGTGCTCGATGCGCCAGGTCGGCAGGCTGGTGGCCCAGCCGGCGCCGCCTTCGATCTGGATCTCGGCATTGGCGAAGAAAAAGGCCATCACCAGCACCCAGGCCAGATAGCCAAAGGTGCGCCGCAGGCTGTGTTCAGGTGCCGTCATGCGCTGGCTCCTGCCAGCACGCAATCCAGCACCTTCCGTGCGGCATCAGGTTTGCCCAGGGCTTGGCTCTTCTGCGCCATGCGGGCCAGGGTGTCGGGCGCGGCCATCAGGCCGGCGAGCTTGTATTCGAGTCCGATCATGTCGTAGGCCAGCCAGGCCGCTCCTTCTTCCAGCAGAAAGCCGGCGTTGTGTTCTTCCTGGCCGGGGATGGGCGACACCAGCAGCATCGGCTTGCCCAGCGCCAGGCATTCGGAAATGGTGAGGCCGCCCGGCTTGGTCACGACCAGGTCGGCGGCGACCATGAGCTTGTCCATCTCGTTGGTAAAGCCGATGGCCGTCAGCCGCCCGGCATGGCGCAGGGCCAGCGCCTGCAGCGCCGCCAGCGCCGCTGCGTTGCGCCCGGCCACCGCAATCACCTGGAAGTCGCAGCCCGGCCCCTGCAGCGCCAGCGCGCGCGCCACCATCGCCGGCAGATCGCCCACGCCCGCGCCGCCCGAGGCCATCAGCACCACCTTGCGCGCCGGGTCCAGCCCCAGGCGCGCCACGTTGGCGTCGCGCCACAGCGCGGGCGCTTCGGGGCGCGAGAAGGCCGGCATCACCGGGATGCCGGTGACATGCAGGCGGCCCGGCGCCAGCCCGCGCGCGCGCATGCGAAACGCCACCTCTTCGGTGGCGGCAAAGTAGCCCTGCATGCCCGGCACGATCCACATGTTGTGCAGGTCGTAGTCGGTCACCTGCAGCCACACCGGGCAATCCAGCCGGCCACGGTTGCGCTCGCGCATCAGCAGCTCGGCCGGCAAGAAGTGGGTGCAGACGATGGCCGCCGGCCCGACGCGCCGCACCTCGCGCAGCAGCGCGCCGGCGCTGGCGCGCTCAATGCCGCGGCGCAGGCGCTGCGAGGTGGCGCTGTGCGGCGTGCTGTCGGTCTTCTGGTGCAGGTAAGACCATAGATCCGGCGCGCGGTTTACCAACTGCAGATACCAGTCGGTATAGACCTTGCGAAAGCCCGCTGCCATGTGCGCCATGGCGTCGATGTGCACCGCGCTGCAGGCGGGCTGCCGGGCATCGGCGGCGGCGCACAGCGCCTGTGCAGCACGCACATGGCCGTTGCCGGCGCTGACACTGAGGACGAGAAGTGGTTTCATACAGTCCCATCGGCCGCGAATACGGCCGGTCGCCAGGGATTGTGAGAAGCTTTGATGACAGTCTCGGGATCACTCCTTTCAAGGTCTTTGAGATATCTCTGCGCTGTGAGCCTTGCAGGCGGCGGGTGCCGGGAGTTCGCCCCGGCGGGCGACCTACTGTTCTTTCGCGTCGCCGAAAGAAAGTAGGCAAAGAAAGGGCGACCCCACTGTGGCGGTCCGCTACGCGGACTGCTCTGTGGTGCTCGGAATCGGCAGGCGGCTGCGGAACTCGCCTGCGGCTCAAACAGTCCTCGCCGTCCCTCCGCTTCGCTGCGGGCAACCTGCCGACTCCTCCGCTCCTCGACGCCACAGAGGGGACCCCGGATAGCCAGTCGAGCCATCGCTGCGCTCGGCCCAGTATTGGTTTTCGGCTGCTTGGTTTTTGGCTGTTCGGCTGTCTCACGCCGTTGATGGAGCCGAGCAGCGGAGCGCCGGGCGGATCAGGACTCACCCGTGTTTGAGCCGCAGGCGAGTTGGGTGAGACCCCGCCCGGCGTGAGCAGCGCAGGGCACCCGCGCAGCGGGCTCCAGCTCCGGCTCGCCTTCTCTTTGACTGGCGGCCGGGGCGAGTCCCGGCACCGGAATTCAGCAAAACACACAAACTATCAAATAGATAGCAAATAGTCCAGGTAGATACTGGGCAAAAGGCACTTTTCATCAAAAAACCTTCAACCCTTCCCCACCGCCGCCACCGCCTGCACCTCCACCCGGTACTCCGAATCGATCAGCCGCGCGCCCACCGTGGCACGGGCCGGCGCATGGCCTTCGGGCACCCACTCGTCCCACACGGCGTTCAGGGCCGCGTAGTCGCCCACGCTGCGCAGGTAGATGGTGGCGCTCACCAGGTTCTTGCGGGTGGCGCCCTCGGTGGCCAGCAGCTCGTCGATGCGGCGCAGCACCTGGCGCACCTGGCCGGTGATGTCGAGCGAGGCGTCTTCCGCCACCTGGCCTGACAGGTAGAGCAGGCGCGCGGTGCCCAGGTCCACCGCGACCATTTCGCTGAAGCGTGGGCCGGTTTCGTGTCGGATGATTTTCATGGCGAGGCGTGAAGAGAATTAATGCGCTGCCGTGGCCTGGGCCACGGCGTCCGGGCGGTTCCACCAGCCGCCGCCCAGGGCCTGGAACAGCGCTGCGGTATCGGTCAAGCGCGCGGCGCGGGCCTGGGCCAGGCTGAGCAGGCTTTGCTGCCAGGCCTGCTCGGCCACGCGCACGGCCAGCGGGCTGGCGTCGCCCAGTTGCAGCTGCGTGCGCGCACGCGCCAGGCTTCGGGCGTTGGCGCGCTCGGCATCGATGGCGGTGCGCAGCGCGCGGGTGTCGGCGTCGATGGCGTCCAGCGCATTGGCCACGTCCTGGAACGCGCCCAGCACGGTGGCGCGGTACTGGGCTGCGGCCTGGTCGAAGTTGGCGCGTGCGGCGGCCTCGCGGTGCTTCAAGGCGCCGCCATCGAACAGCGGCTGGGTCACGCCTGCGGCCAGCGTCCAGAACGCGGTGGATGACGTGAACAACTGCGACAGCACCGCCGCTGACGAGCCTGCGTTCACCCCCAGTTGCAAGCTGGGCAGGCGCGCCGCCACCGCCACGCCAATGCCGGCGCTGGCGGCCTGCAGTTGCGCCTCGGCCGCGCGCACGTCGGGGCGGTGCTCGACCAGATGCGATGGCAAGGACAGCGGCAGCGCGGCCGGCAGCTCGAAGGCGTCCAGGTCGAACTGCACGCCCGCGTCATCGTCGGCCGGGTAGCGCCCGGCCAGGGTGGCGAGCTGGTTGCGCTGCTGCGCCAGTTGCTTGTCGAGCGGCGGCAGCGTGGCCTCGGTGGTGGCCAACGCGGCGGCCTGCGCATCGACATCGGCGGGTGCCATCTGGCCCAGCGCCTGCTGCGCGCGGTAGCCCTGCAGCACGTCCTTCTGCTCGGCAATGATGGCCAGCGTGGCCCGGCGCTGGGCGCGCAGCGCCGCCTCGTTGATGGCGGCGGTGACCACGTTGGCGCTGAGCGTGAGGTAGGTGGCCTCCAACTGGAAGCGCTGCTGCTCGGTCTGCGCCTGCGCCGCCTCCACCGCACGGCGCGTGCCGCCAAACACATCCGGCGCGTAAGACACGCTGAGCTGCGCCGTGTGCAGGTTGTAGGTGGTGGCGTTGGAGGCCAGCGGGCTGGCCAGCACGCCAGCCACGCGCTGGCGCATGGGCGAATAGTTCAGCGTGGCGCTGGGCCAGAAGGCGGCGCGCTCGGCCTCGGCGTTCTCGTGCGCGGCACGCAGCGCCGCCTGCGCCGCATCGACATTGGGGTTGTGCGCCAGGCTGGCCTGCACCCAGGTGTTTAAAGAATCAGAGCGGAAGGCCTGCCACCACTGCGCCGGGATATCCAGCGTGGGCGACAGCTGCTGCGCGGGCACCGCGCCTGTCGCAGGGGCGGTCTCGCCGGCCAGCGGCTGGGCGGTGTAGCGCTGCGGCAGCGACAGGTCCGGGCGCACGTAGTCAGGGCCGGCGGCGCAGCCGGCCAGCAGGGCCAAGCCCAGCAGCGGCAGCGCGTGCGCCAGGCGGGCGATGGGGGTAAGGCAGAAGCGCATCATCATTCCTAGCGGTCGCTGCGCAGGTGCGCGCCCAGGCCCCAGCCGCGGCGCTCAAAGCTGCGTTCCAGCGCAAAGTACAGCGTGGGCAGGATGAACAAGGTCAGCAGCGTGGACACCACCAGGCCGCCCACCACGACGGTGGCCAGGCCGCGCTGCACGTCGGTGCCAACACCCGTGGCCAGCGCCGCCGGCAGCATGCCGATCGACGCCACGGTGGCCGTCATCAGCACCGGGCGCAGGCGCTCGGTGGCGCCCTCCAGCACCGAGTCCTGCAGCTCCAGCCCCTCGCCGCGCACGCGGCGGAAGTTGGCCACCATGATGATGCCGTTCTGGATCGACACGCCAAACAGCGCGATGAAGCCCACCGCCGTCGCCACGTTCAGCGTCTCACCCGCCAGGTGCACCGTTATCAAGCCGCCCAGCATGGCCATGGGCACCACGCCCAAAATCAGCAGCACCTGCCGCACCTTGCCAAACTGGAAGAACAGCAGCACCGCCATGATCGCCACGACGATGGCCAGCGACACCTCCAGCCGCGCCTGGGCGCGTTGCTGGTTCTCGAACTGGCCGGCCCACTGCAGGCGGTACTTGGTCGCGTCGAACTGCACCTCTTTGGCGATGCGTTCGCGCGCCTCCACCAGGTAAGAGGCCAGGTCGCGGTCGCGGTTGTCGATGCGCACGGTGATCTGGCGCTCGCCGCGCTCATGCGAGATGGTGCTCTCCCCCGTTTGCATCTTCACGCTCGCCACCTGCGACAGCGGGATCTTGGCGCCGCTGGAGCTGTTGAGCAGCAGGCTGCCAATGGCCTCGGTGTTGCCCTTGGCCGACTTGGGAAACTTCACGCTCACGTTGTAGGTGCGGTCGCCCACATAGACGGTGATCACGGGCGCGCCGCCGATGCCGGTCTGGATCAGGTTGGCGACGTCATTGGCGTTGACGCCAAAGCGCGCGGCGGCCTCGCGGTCGAGGGTGATCACCATCTGCGGGATCGGCGGCTCCTGGAACAACGATGCCGACGCCGTGCCGCGCACCCTGCCCAGCAGCGCCACGATCTCGTTGCCGATGCGCCGGCTCTCCTTCAGGTCTTCGCCGTAGATGCGCAGCACCAGCGGGCTGTGCGCGCCGCCCACGGCGTCGTTCACGCCATCGATGATGGGCTGGCTGATGCCCACGCTGAAGCCCGGCATCTTCGCGAAACGCTCATTGAGGGTGCGCACAAACGCCGCCTTGTTCACGCCCTCGGGCCACTGGCTGTAGGGCTTCAGGCCCACCGGCACCTCTATGTGCGAGGGCGTCCACGGGTCGGTGCCGTCGTCATTGCGGCCGAGCTGGGTCACCACGTAGGAGACCTCGGGGTAGGTCAGCAGCACGCGGCGCAGCTCGCTGGCCATCTCACTGGATTTGTCCAGCGACATGCCCGAGGGCAGCTGCACCTGCAGCCACAGCGCGCCTTCATCGATGTCTGGCAAAAATTCGCGCCCGGCCGTGGCGCCCAGCACCAGCACGCCGGCCAGCGCCAGCGCGCTCAGGCCATAGGCAATGGCGGGGAAGTTGAGCAGGCGCCCCAGCAGGCGGCGGTAAGCAGCAGTGAGCCAGACCAGCGGCCGGTTCACAAAAGGCTTGCCCGGCTTGCGCAGCGCGATATAGGCCAGGCTGGGGATCAGCGTCAGCGCGCACAGCAGCGCGCCCACCAGCGCATAGCCCACGGTAAAGGCCATGGGCTTGAACAGCTTGCCCTCGGCCCGCTCGAAGGCAAACAGCGGGAAGTAGGCGGTGATGATGATCAGCGTGGCGAAGAAGATCGGGCGCGACACCTGGCCGACCGTCTCCAGGATGTTGGCTTCGGTCAGCGTGGCATGGGGGTGCTCTTCGCGGCGCCGCAGGATCGCCTCCATCACCACGATGGCGCCGTCCACGATGATGCCGAAGTCGATCGCGCCCAGCGAGAACAGGTTGGCCGGCATGCGCGTGAAGTGCATGATGATGAACACCGTCATCAGCGACATCGGTATCGCCACCGCCGCCACGATGGCGCTGCGCGGGCTGCCCAGGAACAGGATCAGCACGATGCTGACCAGGGCCATGCCCTCCAGCACCGTGTGCGTGACCTTCTCCACCGTGAGCTTGACCAGGTCGTCGCGGTCTATGTAGGGCACGATCTTCACGCCCATGGGCGCCAGTTGCGCCTGCAGCTCGTCCACCTTCTTGTGCACGCCTTCGAGCACGCGCGAAGGGTTCTCGTACTTCAGCATCAGCACGATGCCTTCGATGGTGTCGGGGTTGGTGTCCTTGCCCAGGATGCCGCCGCGCTCCTGGTGGCCAAACTGCAGTTGCCCCAGGTCACGCACCAGCACTGGCGAGCCGCCGCTTTGCGACACCACCACCGCGCCCAGGTCGTCCAGCGAATGCACCAGCCCGATGCCGCGCACCACATAGCTCTGCTCGCCACGCGCGATGCGGCCACCGCCGGCGTTGGCGCTGCTGTTGTTGATGGCCGTGACCACGTCGTTCAGCACCAGGCCGTAGCGCTGCAGCTTGGCCGGGTCCAGCTCCAGCTGGAACTCCTTGGTGAAGCCGCCGAAGTTGTTCACATCCACCACGCCCGCCACCTGGCGCAGCGCGGGGATTACCGTCCAGCGCTGTATCTCTGACAGCTCCATCAGGTTCTTGCTGTCGGATTCCAGCGTGTAGCGGTAGATCTCGCCGGCCGGGCCCGCCACCGGGCCCAGGCCGGGCTGGGCGCCCGAAGGCAGGCTGACCGCTGCTATGCGCTCGCTCACGCGCTGGCGTGCGAAGTAGTCTTCGGTGCCGTCCTTGAAGGTCAGCGTGATCAGCGACAGCCCGAAGGTGCTGCTGGAGCGGCTCGACACCAGCCCCGGCGTATTGCCCAGCGCGCGCTCCAGCGGCGTGGTGATCTGCTGCTCGATCTCTTCGGCGGCCAGGCCATTGACCTGGGTGGTGACCTGCACGGTGACATCGCCCAGGTCGGGGTAGGCCTCGACCGTCATCTGCGTCCAGCACCAGGCGCCAAACAGCACCAGTGCCACGGACAGCGCCCACACCAGATGCCGGCGGCGGAAGAACTGCGTGATGAGGAGGTTAATCATTGAGCAGCACGCCCCCGCGTACGACCACGCGCTCACCAGCCGTCACACCACTGCGCACGCGCACCTGCTCGCCGTCCTCGCGGCCCAGTTCCACCGCGCGCCGCTCGAAGGTCCAGGGCGCGACCTCGACGAAGACGCTGACCGCGTCGTTGTTCATCAACAGCGCCGAGCTGGGCAACTGCGGCTCGGCCGACTGCGGCAGCGCGATGCGCGCCGTGGCGTACATATTGGGCTTGAGCAGGCCGTCGGCATTGGCGAAGGCGATGCGTGCCTTGGCACGGCGCGTGTCGGCGTCCAGCAGCGCGCCAACAAAGGCCACCTTGCCAGTGAAGGTCTTGCCCGGGTAGGCGGCCAGCGTCACGCTTGCATCCTGCCCGGCGCGCACCGCGCCAGAGAGGTTCTCCGGCACGTTGACGGTGACCCAGACCTGGTCCAGGTTGCTCACGGTCATGAGCGGCGCAGTGGCGTCGTTCAACACCGTGCCCGCCGCCACGTTCAGGGCCGTGACGGTACCGGCCATGGGCGCCGTCACGTCCAGCGCGCCGGCGGCGTTGGCCTTGGTGCCCAGGCTGCGCAGGCGCGCCTCGCTGCGGCGCAGCTCAGCCGTCTGCTGGGTGACATTGCTCTCGGCCGCCTCTACATCCTTGGCGGCATTGGAGCCGGCCAGGTTCACGCCACGGGCGCGCTCCAGGGCGCGCTGCGCCAGGTCCAGCGCATCAGTGGCCTTCTGCGCGTCGGCCACGGCCTGGGCAAAGTCGGGCGAGCTGACGGTCGCCAGCAACTGCCCGCGCCGCACCGTATCGCCCAGGCGCACCTTCAGCGCCAACAGGCGCCCGGTCAGCGGCGGCAGGATGTTGACGGTATTGGCCGGATTGGCCTCGACCACGGCCGGCAGGTCCACCGCATGCGCCGAGGCCTGCTCCCCCGCCGCAGCCACCGCCAGCCGCGCCCGCAGGGGCGAGTCCTCGGGCACGAACAGGCGCGCGCCCTGGCGCACCAGCATCGGGCCGGCCGGCGTGGTGGCGGGCTTGGCAGAAACGCGCGTGGCCAGCGTCAGGCCGGCGGCCACACAGGCCAACACAAGCAGCGCGAGCCAGACGAAAAGGTTTTTGAGAGAGAGGTTTTTCACGGTGCGCAACGCCTCGCGGTGGCGGAGTCAAGGGCGGCAGGACGAACCCGTGCCGCGGCGGTGCGCAAGAATAGGAAAACGTGGCTGAAGAAAGCCCCAAGAAAGTCTGAAGACGTCTTCAGAATGGGCTGGCAGGTTTGGCGGCAGCCTTGTCAGGGGCGTCCGGCCCACGGGGTTTTTTTTGATGAAAAGTGCCATTTGCCCAGTACCCACCTGGGCTATTAGCTATCTATTTTGACTGGGAGCGCTCCCAGCCGCAGTCGCCTCCACGCAGAAACGCCCCATATCTTGAGCAAAAATCCAATAATTGCTCAAGATATGAACGTTTTAGCTCGAATGGAAAACGCGGCTTTCTATATAGTGAGCAGTAGGCCCCATTTTTGTTGCAGATATGGAGCACCCATGCCACGTACTCAACACCCCCTATCGCTGTCCTTGACCAAGCTCGCCACGGGCCTTGGCCAACGTATCGAGCTGGCCCGCTGCCGGCGCGACCTCCCGGCAACGCTCTTCGCCGAACGCGTGGGCATCTCTCGCAACACCTTGGCGCGGCTGGAGGCCGGCGACCCTGCGGTCGCGCTCGGAACGTATCTAAAGGCGCTGCGCGTGCTGGGCCTCGAGGGTGATATCGACAAGGTGGCGAGCGATGACATCCTTGGCCGGAAGTTGCAGGATTCCGCCTCGCTACGCGCCCGCGGACGCGTGAACGGCCCCAGCGCCTGAAGGACCCCAATGGCCACGAAAAGCGCACGCGCGAACCGCCCCGTGCTGGAGGTTCACCTCGACGCCCCGGAGCTCAGCCCGGCCATGCACATCGGCAACCTGTTCCCCGCTGCCGAACGATTCGACCTGGCGCCCGCCTTTGAGTACACGCAGGCCTGGCTTGACGCCCCTGCGGCCGTGCCGATAGACCCACAGTTGCCGCTGTACGCAGGCGAGCAGCACTCTGCCGACGGCAAGGGGTTTGGCGTCTTTTCCGACTGCGCGCCAGACCGCTGGGGCCGGGTGCTGATGGAGCGACGCGAGGCCAATGCGGCCGCCAAGGAACAGCGGCCCATGGTGAAAACAAACGAGCTGTTCTACATGCTCGGCGTGAATGACCTCACCCGGGCCGGCGCCCTTCGGTTCCGGCGTGGCCCTGAAGAACCCTTCCTCGACAACAGCCAAATGCCCGCGCCCCCCGCAACCGACCTGCGTGAGCTGGCCGAGGTCGCCAGGAGGCTCGATGGCCCCCGCCCCGAAGCCATGCCCGAGTACGAGAAGTGGCTGGCCCAGCTCATCTCGCCCGGCTCGTCGCTGGGAGGCGCACGACCCAAGGCCAGCTTCACCATGCAGGACGGCACGCTCTGGCTGGCCAAGTTCCCGGGGCACAGTGACCAATACGACTGGGGAAGCTGGGAATACCTGGCCTACCTCCTGGCGCAGGAGGCCGGCATCGTGATGCCCAAGGCGGATCGGGTGCTCTTGAGCGACCGCTACTACACCTACTGCGTCAGCCGATTCGACCGCCACGGTGACCACGGACGCCGCCGGATGTACGCATCAGCCATGACCTTGCTCGAACGCCGCGATGGCCAGGAGGGGGCAAGCTACCTTCACGTTCTCGAAGCCATTGAGACTTACGGAGGCGCCGGTCTGACCGAGGACATGCACCAGCTGTTCAGGCGCGCCGTCTTCAACCTGTTGGTGGGGAATCGGGACGACCATCTGCGCAATCATGGTTTCCTGCTGACGCCCACGGGCTGGCGGCTCTCCCCGGCTTTCGACATCAATCCCAACCCCGCCAAGAGCGAGCACGCGCTGACGTGGGACGGAAAATCCGCAGCGCCCTCCCTGCAGACCTTGCTGGCCACGGCGGGGTACTACCGCCTCAGCGCGGCGGCCGCACAGGCCATCGTTGATGAAGTCACCCAGGTCGTGGCCACATGGAAAGACCGGGCAGCAAAGCTTGACCTCTCCCGTGTTGAAGTCAAGATGATGGGCTCCGTCTTCGCGGTCTGATCCCACAAGGAACTACCCATGAGAATTCTGCTGATCGAAGACGACCGCAAGGCCGCGCGCCTGCTGTCGGGCGGGCTGCAGGAGGAAGGCTTTATCGTCGACGTCGTGCATTCGGCCGAGGAAGGCGACGAGCAGGCCTTTGTGCTGGACTACGACCTGATCGTGCTCGACTGGATGCTGCCGGGCAAGGACGGCCTGACGCTGTGCCGCGACCTGCGCCAGCGCGGCTGCAAGACGCCGGTGCTGATGCTCACCGCGCGCGATGCGCTCAGCGACCGCGTGGCCGGCCTCAATACCGGCGCCGACGACTACCTGACCAAGCCCTTTGCCTTTGATGAACTGCTGGCCCGCGTGCGCGCGCTGCTGCGCCGCTCAGAAATCACGCGGCCGGTGCTGCTCACGCTGGGCGACCTGAGCCTGGACCCGCACGGCCAGCGCGCCCAGCGCGCCGGCAACGTGCTGGAGCTGACGCACAAGGAGTTCGCCATCCTGGAGGTGCTGATGCGCCACATCGACGAGGTGGTGAGCCGCTCGCGCCTGGCCGAGCAGGTCTGGAAGGACGACCTGATCGCCATCGACAACCTGATCGACGTGCACATCAGCAACCTGCGCCGCAAGGTGGACGCGCCGGGGCTGCCGCCGCTGATACAGACCGTGCGCGGGCGCGGCTTTCGCCTGAGCGCGCAGCGGGGCGAGCATGCTTAGCCTGCGCGCGCGCCTGGCGCTGGTGCACCTGGGCACGACCGTGGTGGTGCTGGCGGCCGGCGCGTTGGTGGCCGACTGGGCCTTTTCGCGCATCGTGCACCGCGAGCTGGACGCCACGCTGCTGGCGCTGGCCGAGACCGAGTTGGGCATGCTGGCCGCCAACCCGGACGGCAAGGTCATCGTGCACGAGGCCCCGCCTAGCCCGGCCGCGCCCTCCTTCGTGCGGCTGGACCGCCTGGTGCAGATCGTCGATGCCAGTGGCGACGTGGTGGCGCGCAGCAGCAACCTGGGCGAGGCGCAGTTGCCCATCCCCGAGCTGCTGCGCGACCAATTGAAGGCCGGCGACACCGTGTTCGAAACCCTCAACGGCTTTGGCGAAGAGCCCACACGCATGGTGTCGGTGCCGATACAAGGCCGGCCCGGCCTGCTGGCGGTGCAGGTGGCCGGCTCGCTGGACGACGTGAACCAGGTGGTGCGCGAGGCCGGCCTGCTGTTTATTGCATTGGGCTGTGCCCTGCTGCTGGCGGTGGGCACGGCCGGCGCGCTGCTCACGCGGCGCGCCTTTCGCTCCATCGACGACGTGGTGCAGCAGGCGCACCAGATCGACGACGCCAAGCTGGGCGAGCGCTTGCCGCACCCCGGCACGCGCGACGAGATCGGGCGCCTGGTCGACACCCTCAACGACATGCTGGGCCGGCTGGGTAACAGCATGGAGGCGCAGCGCCGCTTCACCGCCGACGCCTCGCACGAGCTGCGCTCGCCCTTGTCGCGGCTGCGCACCGAGCTGGAGCTGGCGCTGCGCCGGCCGCGCGATGCGGCCGCCTATGTGGGCACGCTGCACTCCGCGCTGGAAGAGGTCGAGCACCTCACGCTGCTGGTGGAAGAGCTGCTGGTGCTGGCCCGCATCGACGCCGGCCAGGAGCGCGGCGCGACCGAGCCGGTGCTGCTCAACGACGTGGTCGAGGAAGCGATACGGCGGCTGGAACCGATCGCGCGCGAGCGCCAGGTGCGGCTGCTGCTGGAGGCCTCGCCGCCCGTCACCGCCAGCGTGGCGCGCGGCGCCGCCAGCCTGGTGCTGGCCAACCTGCTGGACAACGCGCTGAAGTTTTCCCCGCCCGGCAGCGCCGTGCAAGTGCACTTGGACAGCAGCGGGACCGAAGCCGTCATCACGGTGGAAGACCACGGCCCGGGCATCCGCGTGGACGAGCTGCCGCACATCTTCGAGCGCTTCTACCGCGGCTCGGTGGCGCGGGTAGAGGCCAAGCCCGGCGTCGGCCTGGGCCTGGCGCTGTCACAGGCCATCGTGCAGGCGCACGGCGGCCGGCTGGAGGCCGCCAATGGGCCCGAGGGCGGCGCGCGCTTCAGGGTGTACCTGCACCTGGCGACGTAGCGGCGCGCTCGGCGGGCAGCACGCCGGGCAGCTCCTGGTCTGCCGTGCGCCGCTGGTCTGGCGTCAACACCGCATAGAGGTTCAGGCGCCTGCTCGGTGGCATCCCTTTCAAGGTCTTTGAGATATCCGGGCTTGCGTGCCTTGCAGGCGGCGGGTGCCGGGAGTTCGCCCCGGCGGGCGAGTAACTTTCTCTTGCGTCGCCAAGAGAAAGTCACCAAAGAGAAGGCGACCCCACTGTGGCGGTCTGCTGCGCAGACTGCTTTGCGGTGCTCGGAATCGGCAGGCGGCTGCGGAACTCGCTGCGCTCAAACAGTCCTCGCCGTCCCTTCGCTGCGCTGCGGGCAACCTGCCGATTCCTGCGCTCCTCAACGCCACAGAGGGGACCCGGGACAGCCACACGGGCCATCGCTGCGCTCGGCCCGGTATTGGGTGTTTGGCTGTTGGTCTGCGGCTGTCCCACGCCGTGGATGGAGCCGAGCAGCGCAGGGATCGCAAACACGCCCTCAACGCACCAGCGGTATGCGCAAAGGCCCCCTGCACGTAGCTTGGCCTCTAGTGTCGCGTCAAGCATGATCTGCCGGTGTGCGCTTGCCCTCGCCGCGCATCGCCGCGTTGCAGCCCTTGCCCAGGCCTAAAGCCTGGGCGGCGGCCTGCGCCTTGCGCTGCACGCCGATGCCTTCGCACCCATCCTTCACCTCACGCTTGACGCGACACTAGGCGTTCACCGCTTGCCAATGTTGGGGCCAGAAGTTCGCGCCTCTTTTCGGCCCACTCGATCAGCGCCTGCATTGACGGCCCCAGTGCATGCCCCATCTCGCTCAGTTCGTACTCGACCTTCGGCGGCACCTGCGGGTACACCGTCCTTCGCACGATGCCGTCCGCTTCCAACTGCTTGAGTTGCTGGATGAGCATCTTCTGGGTGACGCCTTCGATCAGCCGCTCCAGATCGGAAAATCGCAGCGGCCCTTTCGCGGCAAAGAGCTGGCAAAGAATGATGATCTTCCACTTGCCCTCCAGAATCCGCAGCGTCTCCGTTGTGGCGGCCGCCCACTGCTTCCTCATCTGAGGGTCGTCGCAGTTCCACTTCCGTTCTCTAGGCATGGCATCCTCGCATTACTTACTTTTTAGTGTGTACTTACCATTTTGGCATGAACTCCCTAAGATTGATTCTTTGTAATCGAGCAGCGAGGATCAAGCGCATGAAAATTGGAATCATCGGAACTGGCAACATTGGTGGAACCATCGCCCGCAAACTGAGTGCCGCAGGACACGAGGTGCGCGTCGCCAGCGCCAAGGGGCCAGAAGGCATTCGCTCGTTTGCGGACGAAATTGGCGCGCAAGCGGTGGATGTGCGCGGAGCCGTTGATGGCGTGGACGTCATCATTCTGTCCATCCCGTTGCCAGCCATGCAGGAACTCCCCGAAGGCTTGTTCGCCGCCGTACCGACAGATGTGACGGTCATCGACACCAGCAACTACTACCCCGGCATGCGCGATGCCCGCATTGCGGAGATCGAGGAGGGAATGGCAGAAAGCGTATGGGTGTCCAAGCGGATTGGTCGCCCTGTCATCAAGGCGTTCAACAACGCGCTGGCCTATACGCTTGCCAAGCTTGGGCAACCAGAAGGAACGCCTGGCCGTCTGGCCATCGCCGTGGCCGGGGACGATGTGCAGTCCAAGCAGACCGCAATGACGCTGGTCAACCAGGCTGGCTTTGATCCCGTCGATGCGGGCTCCTTGGAAGCGTCATGGAGGCAGCAGCCATCAACGCCAGCGTATTGCTGTGACTACGATGCGGACACCATGCGCAAGGCGCTGGCTGAGGCCGTCCAGGGCGATGCCCCCAGAAAGCGTGATCAGATGCCCGAGCATTTCGGCAAGCTCGGGCCCAACCCAAGTCACCACGACGTCGTTGCCATGAATCGCAAGCTGAACTCCATTGGTGACTGAGCGCCTATAGGCTCAGTCATGGAAATGCTGCGTCAGGGGCACCCCAGTTCATGGTCAAAGCCATGGTCCGGCGACCGAAATACTGCGTGCGTTCGGCAAGACAAGGAGCTTCAGGTTGTCAGTTTCGAGAGCGCCGTGCCCATCCCGCTGCGCAGTGAAGCCCCCTGCAGTTCACGCCGAAATTGAGCTTGCGGGCGAACCAGCGCGCAGTCCTTGCATGACGAAATTTATAAGCCAAGCAAGTCGCGGTTGCCAGTCGCTGCTGAAATCGATCCGCCAGATGCCCGCAGTCGCAAGGAAAAAGTCGTCGGTAGTAACGCCCGCCCTGATCGTCCCTGCTTGCTCATTTGCATCGAGCAGCAGTTGGGCAGCAGCGATCATCGGGGCGTAGCCGGCGTTCACCGAGCAGTCCCTGGCGCTCGAGACCTCGCGGATCGCGTCCGCCAAGCCGGCTTTGGTCATCGAGTATTCGGCCAGGCGATGCATCCATCGCTCCAAGGCCTGGTCTGGCGGGTACTTCTCAAGCAGTTGCTTGGCAAAGTTCACGACCTGCCCCATCTCATAGCGATAGACCTCCATCACCAACGCTTCCCGTGTTGGAAAGTGACGATACAGGGTGCCTTGCCCCACGC
Organism: Xylophilus sp. GW821-FHT01B05; assembly: GCA_038961845.1. Lineage (NCBI taxonomy): Bacteria > Pseudomonadati > Pseudomonadota > Betaproteobacteria > Burkholderiales > Xylophilus > Xylophilus sp. GW821-FHT01B05. Next base: position 843,400 of record CP152408.1, on the reverse strand, counting down.
CAGCCTTCTGCGCAATCGCACTCAGTGGCACGTCTGCAGATCGTGCCAGTTCAACAAGTGCAACCGTCAGGATGCGCTCCCGGTTTTGGAGCGCATCAGAACGTGCTGGCCGATCTGTTTTCTTTTCCTGCGCCACTAGCCCTCCCCCCAATACGGTCATTTTTTAAAAAACGGACAATTGTCCGATAGACTTGAGTTAAGTGGACAACCGTCCATTTATCAATTTTAACCGGACGCGAATCGCGCAAAGCACATGAAGCCCTCTGGCAACACCATTCTCATCACTGGCTCCACCTCAGGCATAGGACTCGGCCTTGCGCTGCGTTTTCATAAAGCTGGCAACAAGGTGATCGTCGCCGGCCGGCGCAAGGCCTTGCTTCAACAGATCACGAATGATCATCCAGGTATTGAAGCCCTCGAACTCGACGTTGCAGACGCCCAGTCCATCGTCGCGGCGAGCGAGCTGGTTGCCGCCCGCTACCCGGACTTGAATGTTGTCATCAACAACGCGGGAATCATGCTGCCCGAAAGCATCCTGGACGCTGGTTCACTCAAGGTGGCAGAGGAGTCCGTCGCAGTCAACCTTCTTGGCACTATCCGTATGACGTACGCGTTCTTGCCCCAGCTTGCGGCGAAGGACAATAGTTTCATCATCAATGTCAGCTCGGCCTTGGCATTTGTCCCGTTCCCTTCAGCCCTGACCTATGGCGCCACAAAGGCAGCCGTCCATTCGTTTACCGAAAGCCTGCGCTTTCAGCTCGCCGACACTTCTGTGCGCGTGATTGAGATTGCCCCCCCGGGCGTGCGCACGACATTGTTCGGCCAAGAACATGCCGAACACGCCATGCCTTTGAACGATTTCCTTGACGAAGCACTTGCGCTTTTGCATGGCGAGCAAACGCCCAAGGAAGTCATCGTGGAACGGGCCAAATTCTTGCGCTTCGCCGAGGCGAATGGCAGCTATGGCGACGTCTTCGCAATGCTGTCCGCAATCAAGACGCCGGACTGAGAACGTGTTTGCGATGACCGGCCCGTAGGAAAACAGCAAGGGCAAGGAGTGGGTCAGTGAAGGTGGAACTTGGCATCGGCATCACATGCAGCCTCATAGGCCTGGCCCTGATGGTGACGGGCCAGCGCATGTGCCGCACCAGTTGCTGGGTCGATCGGCTTGTCGAGCTGCTGCTGCCGGCCTCGCATGCGTCCTGGGCTGGTGAGTTGCCTGTGCTTCTGGTGGGGCTGGCCATCGTGGGGCACGCGATCTGCAGGCGCCTTCGCCCTGCTAAAACTATCAAATAGATAGCTATAAGCCCAGGCCGCACCTGGGCTAGAGGCACTTTTTAGCAAAAACCTTAAACCACCAGCCGGTAGCCCACGCCGGTCTCCGTCAGCAGGTGCCGCGGCTGCGCCGGGTCGGCCTCCAGCTTCTGCCGCAGGTGGCCCATGTAGATGCGCAGGTAGTGGCTTTGCTCGGCATGCGATGGGCCCCAGACCTCGCGCAGCAGTTGGCGGTGCGTCAGCACGCGGCCGGGCTGGGCCACCAGTTGGGCGAGCAGGCGGTATTCGATGGGCGTGAGGTGCACCTCGCTGCCGGCGCGGCGCACGATGCGGGCCTGGGCGTCGACCTCGACCTCGCCGAAGCGGAACAGGCCGGCGTCTTCTGCCGTGCTGCCAGCGGCGCGCGGGCGGCGCAGGTTGGCGCGCACGCGGGCCAGCAGCTCGCCGGTGCCGAAGGGCTTGGTCAGGTAGTCGTCGGCGCCGGCGTCCAGCGCGGCGATCTTGTCGGCCTCGTCGATGCGGGCCGACAGCACGATGATGGGCACCACCGACCAGCCGCGCACGTCGCGGATCAGGTCCAGGCCGTCGCCGTCGGGCAGGCCCAGGTCCAGCACCAGCAGATCGGGCTTGCGCGTGCCGGCGTCGGCCAGGCCCTGGCGCGCGGTGCCGGCCTCGAACACCTGCCAGCCTTCGGCCTCCAGCGCTGCGCGCACAAAGCGGCGGATCTGCGGCTCGTCCTCGATCACGATGGCGGTGGGTGCGGGCATGGGTCAGGGTTCGGGCACGTCGGGGATGTCGTCCAGCTCCGGTGGCGGGCGGCGCGGCAGCGTAACCGTGAATTCTGCGCCGCCCTCGGGCACGGTGGCCGCGCCAATGCTGCCACGGTGCGCCTCGACGATGGCGCGCGCAATGGCCAGGCCCAGGCCGATGCCGGGCGTGGCCGATTCGCTGGCGCCGCGGGTGAACTTGTCAAACAGCGTGTGCTCACGACCCTGCACTGCCGCCGGCAGGCCGGGGCCATGGTCACGCACCGACAGCACCAGCGTATCGGGCGTGGCATGCGCGGCCAGCACGATGGGCGGGGCGCCGTAGCGCGCGGCGTTCTCCAGCAGGTTGACCAGCACGCGCTCGATCAGCACCGCATCAAATTCCACCAGCGGCAGATCGGGCGGGAAGCGGGTTTGCACCGCGTGCCCGGCCAGCGCGGCGCCTGCGGCGCGGATGGCGGCGCCAGCCACTTCCTCTACCGACTGCCATTCGCTGCGCAGGTGCACGCCGCCGCTTTGCAGGCGCGCCATGTCCAGCAGGTTGTGCACCAGCACGTGCAGGGCGCGCGCCTGCTCGACCACGGCGCCGGCCATGTCGGCCTGCTCGGCCGCCAGCGGCGGCTGCGAGGCGCGCAGCGCTTCAGCCAGGCCAATGAGTGCCGTGAGCGGCGTGCGCACGTCATGCGACAGCGCGGCCAGCAGCGCGTTGCGCAGGCGCTCGGATTCCATCTCGACCACGGCCTGCTGCGCGACCTCGACGTAGTGCACGCGCTCCAGCGCGATGGCGATCTGGCGCGCCAGCGTCTGCAACTGCTGGCGCTGCTCGGGGATCAGCAGCCAGCGCGGCTGCGCCGGTTGCAGCGCGAGCACGCCGCGCACGCGCATCGGCGCCTGCAGCGGCACGTAGTGCCAGGGGTGGGCCGCCAGCGTGGCGGTGGCCAGGCCGGCGCTCTGGCCGTTGCGCAGCGTCCAGTCGGCCACGCTGGCATCCAGGCCGGGCGGTGCGTCGGCCGGGAAGGCCAGGCGGTCGTCCTGGTCGGGCAGCAGCACGCGGGCCTGACCGCCAAAGGTCTGCAGCACGGCGGCCACGCCCAAGGCTGCGACCTGCTCGGTCTGCATCGCCGCCGACAGGTCGCGTGTGAGCGCGAACAGCGCATGTGCGCGCTGCTCGCGGCTGGCGGCAATGCGCGCCTGAAAGCGCAGCCCGGCGGTGAGCTGGCCGGCGGTAAGCCCCACCACCAGCATCACGGCGAAGGTCAGCAGGTACTGCACGTCGCTGACCGAGAAGGACATGCGCGGCGCGACGAAGAAGAAGTCGAACAGCAGCACGTTGAGCAGCGCCGCGAATGCCGCCGGCCCGCGCCCCCAGCGCATGGCCACGCCCAGCACGCCCAGCAAGAACAGCATGACGATGTTGCTCAGCTCCAGCGCGCCGGACAGCGGCCGCGCCAGCAGCGTGATCGCCACGCCGCCGGCCGCCGCCCAGGCGTAGCCCTGCCAGCCCTGTTCCGGCAGCGCTTCATGGCCCGGGCCCGTGCTGTCAGTGGCCGTGCCGGAGGGCGGGCGCAGGCTGCGGCTGCTGGCGGCGGGCGCGGCCTCCAGCAGGTCCAGCGTGGGCGCGAGCCGCGCGATGCGCTGGTGCATGCTGCCGGTGCGGCCCAGGGTGCCGTCGGCCAGGGCCGGTGGCAACCACTGGCGCACCTGCGCCTTCCAGCTGTCGAGCCGGGTGCCGGGCCGGCCCAGCACCAGCATGGCGCAGTTGCGCGCGCGGGCCTGCGCCACCAGCGCCTCGGCGGCGTCGGTGGCGGCCAGCACCGAGGTTTCGGCGCCCAGCTCTTGCGCCAGTTGCAGCACCGCCAGCACGCGGTCGCGCTCGGCCTTGGGCAGGCGCGCCAGGCGCGGTGTCTCGACATAGGCGGCGTACCACTGCACGTTGAGCTGGCCGGCCAGGCGCGCGGCGGCGCGCACGGTTTGCTCGGCGCCCTCGCGGTGGCCGACGCAGGCCAGGATGCTGCCGGAGGTGTTCCAGGCGTCCTGCGTCTGCGCCGCGCCGTGCGGGCCCGGGCCGGCGCCGGATTCCACGCGGTAGCTGCGCACGTCGTCTTCCACGTGCTCGGCGGTGCGGCGCAGCGCCAGCTCGCGCAGCGCGATCAGGTTGCCCTTGCGAAAGAAGTTGTGCGCGGCGCGCTCGGCCTGCTGCGGCAAATACACCTTGCCAGCGGCCAGGCGCGACAGCAGTTCGTCGGGGGTGACATCGACCAGCACCACTTCGTCGGCGGCGTCCAGCACGGTGTCGGGCACGGTCTCTTGCACGCGCACGCCGGTGATGGCGCCGACCGTGCCGTTGAGGCTTTCCAGGTGCTGCACGTTGAGCGCGGTCCAGACCTCGATGCCGGCGGCCTGCAACTCCTCCACATCCTGCCAGCGCTTGGTGTGGCGCGCGCCGGGCACGTTGGCGTGGGCCAGCTCGTCGAGCAGCAGCAGCTCTGGCTTTTGCGCCAGGGCTGCGTCCAGATCAAATTCAGGCAGGGTGCGGCCGCGCCACTCCAGCGGCTGGCGCGGCAGCACCGTCAGGCCGGCCAGCAGTGCCTCGGTCTCGGCGCGGCCATGGGTTTCGACCAGGCCCACCAGCACCTCGCGGCCGGACTGGTGCGCACGCTGCGCCGCGCCCAGCATGGCGTAGGTCTTGCCCACGCCGGCGTTGGCGCCCAGGTAGACGCGCAGGCGGCCGCGGCGCGCCTGGGCTTCTTCGCCGCGGATTTGGGCGATTAGGGCGTCGGGGTTGGGGCGGTCAGGCATTTCAAGGTCTTTGAGATATCCCGGCGCGGGGTGCCTTGCAGGCGGCGGGTGCCGGGCGGATTTCGTTCAAGAGCTTGGGAGCCTTGCAGGCGGCGGGTGCCGGGAGTTCGCCCCGGCGGGCGAGTAACTTTCTTTCGCGTCGCCGAAAGAAAGTCACCAAAGAAAGGGCGACCCCACGTGCTGCGTCCCCTGCGCTTCGCTTCGGGGCAACCTGCGGTGCTCGCGTCAGGCGGGGTATCGCCCAAACTCGCTTCGCTCAAACAAGGGCGATCCCTTATCCGCCTGCCGCTGCGCTCCTCGGCGCATCCCGAGGGGACCCAGGACAGCCACACGGGCCATCGCTGCGCTCGGCCCTGTATCGAAACCCGGCAAGACGGAAGAACTATCAAATAGATCACAAGACCTTCAAAGAGATGAGTCCGAGGGCCAGCCTACCACCGGCGCTGTTTTTAAGCCAAAAGTGGCTCTAGCCCAGGTACCGCCTGGGCTACTAGCTATTGTTTTTGAAGAGGACCATCCAAAGCCAGATTCAACTCCAGCACATTGACCCGCGCCTGCCCGAAGAAGCCGCCAAAGGCCGGCTCTGTGTGCGCCGCTATCAGCGCCTGCACCTTGTCCGGCGACAGGCCACGCACCCGCGCCACGCGGGCCACCTGGTAGTGCGCGGCTTCGGGGCTGATGTGCGGGTCGAGCCCGCTGGCCGAGCTGGTGACCAGGTCGGCCGGTACCGGCGTGGTGTTGCCCGGGTCGGCGGCGCGCAGGGCTTCGATACGGGCCTTGACGGCATCAACCAGCGCCGGGTTGGTCGGCCCCAGGTTGGCGCCACCGGATGCGGCGGCGTTGTAGGGCTGGGGCGCGGTAGCCGATGGGCGGCTCCAGAAGTGGCCGGGGTCGGAGAAGGGCTGGCCGATCAGGCTGGAGCCAACGGTCTTGCCGTCGCGCACCAGCAAGCTACCAGCCGCCTGGCTGGGAAAGGCCGCTTTGGAAATGCCGGTGACGACCAGCGGGTAGGCGATGCCGGTCAAAACCGACAGCGCGACGAACAGGCTGAGCGCAGGGCGCAGGATGGCTTTCATGACAATCTCCAATCTCAGGTGAGGTGCAGCGCGACCAGCAACAGGTCGATCAGCTTGATGCCGACAAAGGGCACGATCAGCCCGCCCAGGCCGTAGATGGCCAGGTTGCGGCGCAGCAGCGCGGCGGCGCCAATGGCGCGGTACTTCACGCCCTTCAGCGCCAGCGGGATCAGGAACACGATCACCAACGCGTTGAAGATCACCGCCGACAAAATCGCCGAGCTGGGGCTGGCCAGGTGCATCACGTTGAGCGCGGACAGCTGCGGGTAGGTGGTGACAAAGATCGCCGGCAGGATGGCGAAGTACTTGGCCACGTCGTTGGCAATCGAGAAGGTGGTGAGCGAGCCGCGCGTCATGAGCAGCGCCTTGCCGGTCTCCACCACCTCCAGCAGTTTGGTCGGGTTGCTGTCCAGGTCGACCATGTTGCCGGCCTCTTTCGCGGCCTGGGTGCCGGTGTTCATGGCCACGGCCACGTCGGCCTGGGCCAGCGCGGGTGCGTCGTTGGTGCCGTCGCCGGTCATGGCCACCAGCCGGCCTTCGGCCTGGTAGCCGCGGATCAGCGCCAGTTTGTCTTCTGGCGTGGCCTCGGCCAGGAAATCGTCCACGCCGGCCTCGGCGGCAATGGCCGATGCGGTGAGCTTGTTGTCGCCGGTGATCATCACCGTCTTGATGCCCATGCGGCGCAGCTCGGCAAAGCGCTCGCGGATGCCGGACTTGACGATGTCCTTCAGCTCGACCGTGCCCATCACCCGCGTGCCATCGATCACCACCAGCGGCGTGCTGCCACGGCGCGCGATGTCTTCCGATGCGCGCACCACTGCTGCCGGCATGCTGCCACCCAGCGCTTCTACATAGCGGCGAATGGCGTCTGCCGCGCCCTTGCGGATCTGGCGCATGCCACTGCCGTCTTCCGCCGGCAGGTCGACGCCGCTCATGCGCGTTTGCGCGGTAAAGGGCACGAACTGGGCACCAGCCGCGGCCGGCTCTTCCACCCCCAGGCGGCGCGCCAGCGCCACGATGCTGCGGCCCTCGGGCGTCTCGTCGGCCAGCGATGCCAGCAGCGCGGTGCGCGCCACGCCGGCCTCGTTCTGGCCTGGTGCCGCGACAAAGCTCGATGCCTGGCGGTTGCCGTGGGTGATGGTGCCGGTCTTGTCGAGCAGCAGCACGTCCACATCGCCCGCGGCCTCTACCGCGCGGCCCGATGTCGCGATCACATTGGCCTGCATCATGCGGCTCATGCCGGCCACGCCAATGGCCGACAGCAGGCCGCCGATAGTGGTCGGGATCAGGCACACCAGCAGCGCGATCAGCGCGGTGATGGTCACCACCTGGCCGGACTGCGTGGCCTGCACGCTGAAGATCGAATACGGCAGCAGCGCGGCCGTCACCACCAGGAACACGATGGTCAGCGCCACCAGCAAGATGTTGAGCGCGATCTCGTTGGGCGTCTTCTGGCGCTTGGCGCTCTCGACCATGCCGATCATGCGGTCGATAAAGCCCTCGCCCGGGTTCACGGCGATGCGCACCACCAGCCAGTCCGACAGCACGCGCGTGCCGCCGGTGACGGCAGAGAAATCACCGCCCGCCTCGCGGATCACAGGGGCGGATTCGCCTGTGATGGCGGATTCATCGACCGAGGCCACGCCCTCCACCACCTCGCCGTCCAGCGGCACCATGTCGCCCGCCTCCACCAGCACCATGTCGCCACGGCGCAGGTTGTCGGCCTGCTCGGGCAGCCAGGCAGAGCCGTGCAAGGGCTTGGCCGTGTGCTGGAACTTCTTGGCCCAGGCCGCCTTTTGCAGACCACGTAGAGAGGCCGCCTGGGCCTGCGCGCGGCCTTCAGCCATGGCCTCGGCAAAGTTGGCGAACAGCACCGTGAACCAGAGCCACACCGCCACGCTGGCAACAAAGCCAAAAGAGGCCTCGCCATGCCCGCGTGCGGCTTCCACCGCCAGCAGCGTGGTCAGGATGCTGCCGACATAGACGACGAACATCACCGGGTTGCGCCACTGCACCCGTGGGTTCAGCTTGGCGAAGGCCTGTGCCAGCGCGGGGCGCAGCAGCACCGGGTCGAACAGCGAGAAGGAAGTTTGCGTGTTCATGAGTTTCTCCGGGCTCAATGGCCGGTCCACAGCATCAGGTGCTCTACCACCGGCCCCAGGGCCAGCGCCGGCACGTAGTTCAACAGCCCCACCAGCAGCACCGTGCCGATCAGCAGGGTGACAAACAGCGGGCCGTGCGTGGGCATGGTGCCGGCCGTGGTCGGCAGGCGCGGCTTGGCGGCCAGCGCGCCGGCAATCGCCAGCACCGGCACGATGACGGCGAAGCGGCCCAGCCACATCGCAATCGCCAGCAACACGTTGTAGAAGGGCGTGTTGGCCGACAGCCCGGCAAAGGCGCTGCCGTTGTTGTTGGCGGCCGAGGTCAGCGCATACAGCACCTCCGAGAAGCCATGCGGCCCCGGGTTGGCAACGCCTGCCGTGCCGGCCGTGGCCATCACCGCCACAGCGGTGCCGCCCAGCGCCAGGATGGGCGTGACCAGGATCGCGATCGAGGCCATCTTCATCTCATAGCTCTCGATCTTCTTGCCCAAATACTCAGGCGTGCGGCCAATCATCAGCCCGGCGATGAACACCGCCAGGATGGCAAACACCAGCATGCCGTACAGGCCCGAGCCGACACCACCAAACACTACCTCGCCCAGCTGCATCAGCACCAGCGGCACCATGCCACCCAGCGGCGTGAAGGCGTCATGCATGGCATTGACCGCGCCGCAGGATGCCGCCGTGGTGATGGCTGCAAACAGCGCCGAGGCGTCTATGCCAAAGCGCAGCTCCTTGCCCTCCATATTGCCGGCCGCGCCGTTCATGCCCAGGTGGGTCAGCAGCGGGTTGGCCACGTGCTCGGCCGGGATCACGGCCAGCACCGCCAGCACGAACATCACCGTCATCGCCGCCAGCACCGCCCAGCCTTGCCGGCGGTCGCCCACCTCTTGCCCAAAGGCAAAGCACAACGCGGCGGGAATGGCAAAGATCGCCAGCATCTGCAGCAGGTTGCTGAGCGCCGTCGGGTTCTCGTACGGGTGGGCCGAGTTGGCGTTGAAGAAGCCGCCACCGTTGGTGCCCAGCATCTTGATCGCCTCCTGCGAGGCGACCGGGCCCATGGCCAGGGTCTGGGTGTCGGCCTTGGCGTCTTCCAGCACCGGCTGGCCCTTGGCGTCCAGCACGGGCTGGCCGTCGGCCGTGGTCTTGGGTTGCTGGAAGGCCACGGTCTCGAGCATCTGCACCGTCTTGTAGGCGTCGAAGTTCTGGATCGTGCCCTGCTGCACAAAGGCCAGCGCCAGCACCAGCGACAAGGGCAGCAGCAGCCAGGTGGTGATGCGGGTCAGGTCGGCCCAGAAGTTGCCCACCGCGCCAGACGAGCGCCCGGCAAAACCGCGGATCAGCGCAAACGCCACCGCAATGCCGGTAGCGGCAGAGAAGAAGTTCTGCACCGCCAGGCCCAGCATCTGCACCAGGTAGCCCATGGTGGCTTCGCCCGAGTAGCCCTGCCAGTTGGTGTTGGAGACAAAGCTCACCGCGGTGTCAAAGGCCGAATCCACCGACACCGCGCCAAAGCCCTGCGGGTTGAGCGGCAGCACGCCCTGCAAGCGCTGCAGCGCATACACCGCCAGCGCGCCCAGCGCGTTAAAGGCCAGCAGCGCCAGCGCATAGTGCTTCCAGCCCATGGACTGCGCCGGGTCAACACCCGCCAGCTTGAACAGCGGCGCCTCGGCCCGCAGCATCCAGCGCGGCAGGCGTCCGCCGCACAGCGCGGCCAAGCCACGGCCCAGGGGCCAGGCCAAAGCCAGCAACACGACAAGGAACAGAGCCAGCAGGCTCCAGGCAGAAGCAGTCATAGGTCCTCCGCACGCAGCAGCGCTACGACCAGGTAGACCAACAGCGCCAGCGCGGCGAAGCCCGCGGCGCCATAGAGGATGGAGTTGTCGATCACGACCGGCCCCCTCGCGGCGTATGCAGCTTGTCGCAGCCGCGCGCCATCCAGGCCACCGCACCCCAGAGCAGGGCCACGCCTGCTATCGCCAAAATATCAATCCACCACATAGAGCCTCCACAGCAAAGCTGTTCGTAGGAGGCCAAGCGTAGGCAGCGGCCCGTAAAAACGGGGGTGAAACTGGTGGGGCCGGTATAAAGAAACCGTAAAAATCGCCGCATCGACACCGTCGGCTACAGTACCCGCCGCCCCGCCTGCAACAGGCGGGCCCCAGCGCCACCGATGAATTCCCCCCTCCGAAATCCCCCCGCCACCAGCGGCATCCACCTGCAGGAAGTCACGCTGGAGCGCGGCCACCAGCGCGTGTTCGACGGCCTGACGCTCAGCCTGCAAGAGCCGCGCATCGGCCTGATCGGTGACAACGGCGCCGGCAAGAGCAGCCTGTTTCGCCTGATCTGCGGGCTGGAGCAAGCCTTGCAGGGCCAGGTGCTGGTGCATGGCTGCGACACGCGCACGGCGCGCCGCGAGCTGCCCGGCCGCGTCGGCCTGATGTTCCAGAACCCGGACGACCAGATCATCTTCCCCACCGTGGCAGAAGAACTGGCCTTTAGCCTCACGGCCCAGGGCACGCCGCGCAAGGACGCGCGGCAGCAGGCGCAAGAATTTCTCGCCCAGCGCGGCCTGGCCGACTGGGGCCCGCGCGCCATCGGCGAGCTGAGCCAGGGCCAGCGCCAGCAGGTCTGCCTGCTGGCCTTGCAGATCAGCCAGCCCGCCACCCTGCTGCTGGACGAGCCCTTTGCCAGCCTGGACCTGCCCAGCCAGGCCCGGCTGGCCGCGCAGTTGCAGCGCACGCCGCAGCAGATCATCTTCTCTACCCATGCGCTGGCCCATGTACAGGACTTTGGCCGCGTGCTGTGGCTGGAGCAGGGCCGCATACGCGCCGACGGCCCGGGCCGCGAGGTCTGCGCCGCCTATGTCGAAGACGTGCGCCAACGCACTCCTTCTCATGCGTAGCCTGTACTCCCAGCAGCCCACCTGGATGCATCCCGTGCCCGCCTGGGCCAAGCTGGCCGCCCTGTCGGCTGGCGGCACCCTGCTGGTGCTGACCGACCGCCTGGGCCCGCTGGGCGCTGCCTGCGGGCTGGCGCTGCTGGCCTTTGCCTCACTAGGCCGCCCGGCCTGGCGCCGCGCGCGCATGCTGCTGGGCATGGCCATCGCGGCGGCACTGATCACCGGCTTTCACTGGCTATTGGGCTCCACAGCCCTGGGCGCCGCCAGCGCTCTGCGCCTCACCAGCGCCGGCCTGTTGGCCCTGATGCTGACGCTGACCACGCGCTTCGACGACCTGCTGGCCGTGCTGGAGGCCTGCCTGCGCCCCTTGCAACGCCTGGGCCTGCCCACCGAGCGCATCGCGCTAGGCCTGGGTCTGACCCTGCGCTTTGCCGAGAACTTCTATGTGCAGTGGCAGCGGCTGGACGATGCTTATCGTGCGCGCAGTGGGCGCGGTGGTGGGTTGCGGCTGCTGGCGCCCTTGACCATCCGCACGCTGCAGACGGCGGAGCGGGTGGCGGATGCGTTGGCGGCGAGGTTGGGGCGTTAGCTCCCCTCCAAGGCCTTTGAGATATCCGGGCTTGTTTGCCTTGCGGGCGGCGGGTGCCGGGAGTTCGCCCCGGCGGGCGAGTAACTTTCTCTTGTGTCGCCAAGAGAAAGTCACCAAAGAGAAGGCGACCCCACTGTGGCGGTCCGGCTTTGCCGGACTGCTTTGCGGTGCTCGGAATCGGCAGGCGGCTGCGGAACTCGCTGCGCTCAAACAGTCCTCGCCGTCCCTTCGCTGCGCTACGGGCAACCTGCCGACTCCTGCGCTCCTCAACGCCACAGAGGGGACCCCGGGACAGCCGCACGGGCCTTCGCTGCGCTCGGCTCGGTACTACTCCCTCCCCCGCTGGGGGAGGGCTGGGGTGGGGGCCGGCTGTTCGGCTGTCCAACGCCGTTGGCAGCGCAGGGAAGCCCGCAGGGCCCCTGGCTCCGGCTCGCCTTTCTTCTGCCTACTCTTCTTTGGCGAAGCAAAGAAGAGTAGGTCGCCCGCCGGGGCGAGTCCCGGCTCCTGCCCTTAGCAAGACACCCAAACTGCCAAACAAATCACAAGACCTTGAAAGGGATGGGCGCTAGCCGGCCAAACTCATGGCGCCGCGCTGGCGGCCCGAACGTCAAAAGCCCCGCCGGTCACCGCCTGGTCGCGCAGCGTGACCGGCTGCTTGCCGGGCAGTAGCGGAAACACCAGCTCCGCAAAGCGGATCGACTCTTCCAGATGCGGATAACCCGACAGCACAAAGCTGTCCACGCCCAGGTCGATGTACTCCTGCAGCCGCGCCGCCACCTCTTGCGGATTGCCCACCAGCGCCGTGCCCGCGCCACCGCGCACCAAACCCACGCCGGCCCACAGATTGGGGCCGACCACCAGCTTGTCGCGTTGTCCGCCGTGCAACGCGGCCATGCGGCTTTGCCCCACGGAGTCCATGCGGGCGTAGTTGCTCTGCGCGTTGGCGATGTCTTCGTCACTCAGATGGCTGATCAGCCGGGCTGCGTCGGCCCAGGCCTCTTCGCTGGTCTCGCGCACGATCACGTGCAGCCGCACGCCGAAGCGCAACGTGCGGCCATGCTCAGCGGCAAGGCGGCGCACATCCGCGATCTTCTCGGCCACGGCGGCTGGTGGCTCGCCCCAGGTCAGGTAGGCGTCCACATGCTTGGCGGCCAAGGCGTGCGCTGCCGGCGAGGAACCCCCAAAGTACAGCGGCGGATGGGGCGTCGTCACGGGTGCGTGGTAGTTCTGCGCGCCGCGCACCTTCACGTGCGTGCCGTCGAAGTCCACCTTCTCGCCCTGCAACAAGCGGCGCCAGACGGTCAGGAACTCGTCACCAGCCTCATAGCGCGTGTCATGGTCGTAGAACACGCCGTCTGCCGCCAACTCGGTGGCGTCACCGCCCGGCACCACGTTCAGCAGCAGCCGGCCCGCGCCCAAGGCCTGGTCCAGCGTGGCCGCCTGGCGCGCCGACGCCGTGGGCCCACCCAGCGAGGTGCGCAGCGCCACCAGCAGCTTGATGCGCCGCGTCACCGGTACCAGGCTGGCGGCTGTCACCCAGGGATCGAGGCAAGAGCTGCCGGTGGGAATCAACAGCCCGTCGTAGCCCAGGTCTTCCGCCGTCACCGCGATCTGCCGCAGATAGGCATTGGTAGCAGGCCGGCCGAAGTCGGACTTGCCAAGGTAGCGGGTGTCGCCCGAGGTGGGCAGGAACCAGAAGATGTCGGGGCTCATGTGGCTTGTCTTTGCGGGAGGACTTGGCGGCGCATCAGATCGCGCCATGGCGCGGTGGAATGCGGTCGTTGAGGTAGTAGTTGCCCACGGCGTGGTACTTCCAGCGCACCGGGTCGTGCAGCGTGTGGGTGCGCGCGTTGCGCCAGAAGCGATCCAGGCCCAGGCCGTCCAAGGTGGCGCCGGTGCCGGCCAGCTCGAACAGGCGGCTGCCCGCATCCAGCGAGGCAGTGGTGGTCAGCGCACGCGCCTCGGCCACGGCGATGGAGGCTGCGGCCACGCTGCGCTCATTCGGCGCGGCCTGTGCGGCATCGACGATGCGGCCGGCGCGGCGCACCAGGGCTTCTGCAGCACGCAGGCGTAGGACGATCTCGCCCACCTGTTGGATCAGCAGCGGATCGTCGCTGGCGCACTCGACCTTGGCATCGATCCAGGGGCGCGAGCGTTCACGCACAAAGGGCAGCGTGGCCGCCAGTGCGCCGCGCGCCAGCCCCAGGTCGATGGCCGCGTGCATGATCTGCGCCACCGGGCCCACCGTGGTCGGCTGCTCGAAAGCGCCCTGGAACGGAATGATCCACTCGGGCCGCACCTGCACGTTGTCGAAGCGCACGCTGCCACTGCCGGTCAGGCGCTGGCCAAAGCTGTCCCAGTCGTCGACAACGGTGATGCCTGCCGTGTCGCGCGGCACAAAGGCCAGGTAGCCCACGTCGCGCCCATGCTCCTCGCGTGCGGCCCAGACCGGAATCCAATGCGCGTAGATCGCGCCGGTGCAATAGAACTTCTGCCCCGTCACCGTCCAGTTGCCATCCGGCAGCGGGCTCAGCCGGGTGGCACGTTGGAAGTCGCGGCGCCCGGTTTCCGACAGCGCATTGCCAAAGCGGGTTCCCGCCAGCGTCAGGCCGTAGAAGTAGCGCTGCTGGGCCTCGGTGCCGCCCACGCGCAATAGCTCCAGCACATAGAAGTGGTTCTGCGGGATTTGCGCCAGCGAGCTGTCGGCCGCCGCAATGATGGCAAGCACCTCGGCCAGCGTTGCATTCGACACACCCGCGCCGCCAAAGGCGCGTGGCACGGTGATGCCCCACAGGCCGCTGGCAACGAAGGCGTCCAGCTCAGCCCAGGGCTGGCGGCGCTCGCGGTCACGCTCGGCGGCGCCGGGGGCGAAGTCATGCGCCAGCCGCGTGGCTACGGCAATGGCCTCGGCATCGCTGGTGATGCGGTGCGCCAAGGTATGGATGGGGTTTGCTGCGCTCATCACGCCGCCGGCTTGTCGAGCCACACGTTGGCGAAGTTGTTCTGCGTGTGGATGTAGCTGTCAGTGACGTTGCGCAAGTTGCGCGCCCAGACGCCGAACCAGCGGAACTCGAACAGGTTGATCAGGGGCAGATCGGCCTGCGCCAGCTTCTGGACTTGCTGGTAGAGCTGCACACGCTTGGCCGGGTCGCGTTCGACCTGTGCGGCCTCGATCAGGCGGTCCATCTCCGGGCTGGCGTAGCCCGAGGCGTTCTGCCATGGCGTGCCCTTGCTCTCGGCCTTGGACCAGTAGTGCTGCTCCACGCCCAGTTGCGGGTCTTGCCAGTTCACGCTCCAGGAGCTGGCCAGCTCGAAGTCGTAGCGGGTGAAGACATTGGTCAGCCAGGTCGGCAAGTCCAGCGCTCGCAGGGTCACGTCGATGCCGACGGCGCGCAGCGCCTGCCGCACAAACTCGCCGGTGCGGCGGTAGTCGTCCCCGTAGGGAATGAAGTCGTGCGTGAGCTTGAAGCGCCAGCCGTCGGCCTGCTTCGGGTAGCCGGCCGCGTCCAGCAACGCCTCGGCCTTCTTGCGGTCGAACGGGTACTGCTGCGTGTCGGCGGTGTAGAAGGTCTTGAGCTGCGAGGTCACCGGCCCCGTAGCCGGCACCGCGTAGCCACCCCAGACGGTCTTGGTCAGCGCCTCGCGGTCGATGGCGTGCAGGATGGCCTGGCGCACCGGGGCCTTGCCCAGAATCGGGTGGCGCAAATTGGGCAGCAGCCAGAACCAGCCAGAAAAGCCGTTGTAGCCGGCCGTGTCCACCGTCAGGTTCGGCAGCTTGGCCAGGCGGCCTGCATCGGCAAAGGTCACCGGGTTGCGCTCGCCGTACTGCACGGCGCCGGTCTCCAGCGCGGTGGCGCGGCCTGCCACATCGGGAATGACCTTCCAGACGATGCCGTCCAGAAACGGGCGGCCCGGTGCCCAGTACCGGTCATTGCGCTCCAGCGCGATGTGGCTGCCGCGCGCCCACTCCTTGAACAAGAAGGGCCCGGTGCCCACCGGCTTGTTGTTGTAGGGGTTGTTGGGGATGTCCGTGCCTTCGTACAGGTGCCGGGGCAGCACCGGCGCCGCCACCACATCCAAGGCGTTGAGGATCACCGGCGTGGGCTTGGCCAGCGTCAACACCACGGTGTGGGCGTCGGGCGTCTCCACCTTGCTCAGGTGCTGGAACACCCGCCGCGCCGTGGGGGCGTACTTGCGCCAGACTTCATCGGCAGAGAACTTCACGTCGGCCGAGCTGAAGGGCTTGCCGTCGTGCCAGAGCACGTTCTGGCGCAGCTTCAGGCGCACGGTCAGGCCATCGGCCGAGACCTCCACGCTCTCGGCCAATTGCGGGCGTGGCTTGAGGTCGGGCCCGTAGTCGAGCAGGCCATCGAATATCTTGCTGACCACGGCGCGCGTGGGCGATGCGGTGTTGACGAAGAAGGCGAGCGATGGCGGCTCAGGGTGGATCACCGCGCTGAGCGTGCCACCGCGCACGGCGCCCTCCACGGTGTCGGGCAGGCTGCCGGTGGCGGCCTGCGCGTGGCCGGGCCAGGTGCCACCGATCAGCATGCCGGTCAAGGCCAGCAAGTGGCGGCGCGAGACCTCCGATGCAGGCAGCGATGGGGATGAGAGCAGGTCTTGCATGGACGGATATGGCTTGATGGTCAGAAGGCAGGAATCACCACGCCATCGAACTCCTTGAGGATGAAGTTGCGCACCTCATCGGTCTGGTAGGCCTGCACCAGTTGCTGCACCCAGGCCTCGTCCTTGTCCTTCTCGCGCACGGCGATCAGGCAGGCGTAGGGGCCTTCCTTGTCCTCCAGCAGGATGGAGTCGCGCACCGGGTTCAGGCCCGCCTTGTTGGCAAAGTCGGCATTGATGGCCGCGGCGTCCACGTCGTCCAGCGAGCGCGGGAGCTGGGGCGAATCGATCTCCACCAGGCGCAGCTTGCGTGGGTTGTCCACGATGTCCAGTTTGGTAGCAAACACACCGGCCACCGGGTCGATGCCGGTCTTCAACTTCAGCAGTCCCGCCTGTTGCAACAGCAAAAGCACCCGCCCGCCATTGGCCGGGTCGTTGGGGAAGGTGATCTGTGCGCCCTGCGGCAGGTCCGCCAGCGTCTTGTAGCGCTTGGAGTACAGCCCGATGGGGCCAACCCAGGTCTTGCCAAAGCCCACCAGCTTGTAGCCACGCGCGCGTATGGCCGCTGCCAGAAAGGGCCGGTGCTGAAAGCTGTTGGCCTCGATGTCGCCAGCGTCCAGCGCGGCGTTGGGCTGTACGTAGTCATTGAACGGAACGATGCGGATCTTCAGGCCATAGTCGCGCTCCGCCACGCGCTTGACGGCACCAAAGATCTGCTCGTGCGGCCCGGAGGTGACACCCACGCGGATCAGCGCGGGCGTGGCGGCATGGGTTGCCGCGCTCCAGCTGGCCGCGAGGCCACCCGCAGCCACGGCGGCGGTGGTTTGGAGAAAGCGGCGGCGTGGTGTCGATGAAGTCATGTGCTCTGGCCTTGGTGATCTTGGTGATGGGAAAGGAAGCGGGCTGCCGGGCTCAGCGGTCCTTGAGCCAGCGCACGTAGCGGTCGCCAATGAACTGGATCAGGCACACCAGCGCGATCAATACGACGATGACCGTCACCATCACCTCGGTGTTGAAGCGCTGGTAGCCATAGCGGATGGCGATGTCACCCAGCCCGCCCGCCCCTACCGCACCAGCCATGGCCGAGGCGCCGATCATCGATACCAGGGTGATGGTGAAGCCACCGACGATGCCGGGCAGCGCCTCGGGCAGCAGCACGTGGCGCACGATGTGCCAGCGCCGGCAGCCCATGGCCTGCGCGGCCTCGACCAGGCCGGCATCCACGCCGCGCAGGCTCACCTCGACGATGCGTGCAAAGAAGGGCGTGGCGCTCACCGCCAGCGGCACCACCGCAGCCCACACACCAATGGTGGTGCCGGTGACCAGCCGCGTGAATGGGATCAGCGCCACCAGCAGCACGATGAAGGGCGTGGCGCGAAAGCCGTTGACGATGCTGCCCAGCACGCGGTGGGTGCGCGGCGCCTCCAGCAGGCCGCCCGGTGCCGACAGCACCAGCCATACCGCCAGCGGGATGCCCGCCACCAGCGCGATCAGCGCCGACGCGCCGACCATGGTCAGCGTATCGAGCAGGCCCTCAAGAATGCGTTCAATCATCAATGCCGACATGGCCGAGAACCTTTGCGTGGTGGGCGACGCGGCGCGCCGCGAGGGTGGCGATGGCGGCCTCGTCGGCCGTGGTGGCCAGCAGCAGGCGGCCGTGCGTGTGGCCCTGGATGCGGCCCACGCCGCCGTGCAGCAGCCGCACCGGGGCGCCGAGCGCCTCGGCAATGCGGGCCAGGTCGGGCTCGATGCCGTCCTCGCCGGTGTAGCGCAGCTCCAGCACCTGCTCGTACGCCTGGCCGGCGGGCGGCGCTGGCAGCAGCCGGCGCGCCAAGTCGTCGGGCAGGGCATGCTCCAGCGGGCGCAGCAGCGCGCGCGTGGCGTCGTGGCGCGGGTTGCCAAACACCTGCCAGACGGGGCCGCGCTCGGCGATGCGCCCGTCCTCCAGCACCAGCACCTGGTCGCAGATCTCGCGGATCACGGCCATCTCGTGCGTGATGAGCACGATGGTCAGGCCCAGGCGCCGGTTGATGTCGCGCAGCAGCGCCAGGATGGACTGGGTGGTCTCCGGGTCGAGCGCCGAGGTGGCCTCGTCGCACAGCAGGATCTCGGGGCGGTGCACCAGCGCGCGGGCAATGCCCACGCGCTGCTTCTGCCCGCCCGAGAGCCGGCTGGGGTAGGTGTGGTGCTTGCCGTCCAGCCCCACCAGTTCAAGCACCTCGGCCACGCGCTGGGTGATCTGCGCCTG
Source organism: Xylophilus sp. GW821-FHT01B05 (assembly GCA_038961845.1). Taxonomy (NCBI): domain Bacteria; kingdom Pseudomonadati; phylum Pseudomonadota; class Betaproteobacteria; order Burkholderiales; genus Xylophilus; species Xylophilus sp. GW821-FHT01B05. Next base: position 825,019 of record CP152408.1, on the reverse strand, counting down.
TGGCACGCCGGCCACCTTCAGTGGCAATGCCACGTTGTTCCAGACGGTCTTGGCCGACAGCAGGTTGAAGTGCTGGAAGATCATGCCCACGCGCCGGCGCAGCGCCACCAGGCCCTCGTCATCCAGCCGGCCCACGTCCTGGCCGTCTACCAGCACGCGGCCCTGGGTGGGCCGCTCCAGCCGGTTGATGGTGCGCAGCAGGCTCGACTTGCCCGCACCGCTGCGCCCGATGATGCCGAAGATGCTGCCCGCAGGAACATCCAGGCTGATGTCCTGCAGCGCATGCACCGGCCCGGCCGAGGAGTGATAGATCTTGCCCAGGCCCTCGAACGCCACCGTGCCGGCCATGGTGCTTTCTCCCTGCCGCTGGAAGGCTTGCGGTGCATTCACGGGCGGGCCTGCACGTGGAGCAGCTTCATGGTGCGGCCCTCTTCAACCAGGCCAGGCTGTAGAAGTTCTCGTTGCTGCCATAGGACTCGTGCAGTTGCTTGCGCACGGCGGGCGAGGCCTGGTAGATCGCGATGAATTTGGCCAGCCGTGGATCGGCCGCGTTGTCGTTGCGGGCCACGAACTGGATGGCCCAGTAGCTGTCTTCATCGATCGAATAGCGCAGGCCTGCAGCCGCCACATCCTTGCGGCCGGCCGTGACAAAGGCGCTGGGCGGCGTCACCACGGCGTCTACATCCTCGAACGAGCGCACCAGTTGCGGCCCTGGCACCTCGACAAATTTCAGCTTGCGTGGGTTGCCCGCTACGTCGTCGAGCGTGAACGAGCGCCCCGTGCCCGGGCGCAGCGTGAGCAGCCCCACATCGCGCAGGAAGGCCAGCGCCCGTGTCTGGTTGGCCGGGTCGTTCGACAGCGCAATGCGCGCGCCCGCAGGGATGTCTTCAGTACGGCGGTAACGGGCAGAGAAGAGCCCCAGGCTGCCGCGCAGGCCAACGGCCACGCTGCGAAACTTGTAGCCACGCTCCTTGATGGCGTTGTCGAGATAGGCCTGGTGCTGGAAGTAATTGGCATCGAGGTCGCCGGCCGCCAGCGCCGTGTTGGGCGTGGTCCAGTCGCTGAACTCCACCACCTTGACGTCGAGCCCCTGCTTCCTGGCCTCGGCAGCCGCGATCTCGGCCGAATCGGCCAATGGGCCGGGCGTGACGCCAATCCTGAGGGGCGCCTGTGCCCAGGCGGCACCGGCAAGCAGAACCAGCGCGGCTGCGCCGGCGCGGAGAGTGGTCAGTAGATTCATGGAGAAACGGATTACTGGTTCACCCAGGGCAAGCTGTAGAGCTTGTCGTTGTCGGCAAAGGACTTATGGATCTGCGCGCGCACCGCTGGCGAATCCTGGTAGATCTTCACGAACTTCAGCACGCGCGGGTCTTTTGCGTTGTCCTGGCGCGAGACGAAGCGAATGGCGAAGTACACGTCATCGATGCCCGAGTACAGCAGCGCGCTGCCGGCGATCTGCGGCTTGCCGGCGTTGACGTAGTGCGCCGGGTAGCCCTGGGCCAGGTCCAGGTCGTCGAGCGCGCGCACCAGTTGCGGGCCTTCTATTTCAGAGAACTTGAGCTTCTTCGGGTTGGCCACGATGTCGTTCAGCCCACCGCGCGCGCCCACGCCGTCGCGCAGCTTGATGAGGCCGGCTTTCTCCAGCAATTGCAGGCCGCGCCCCTGGTTGACCGGGTCATTGGCCACGCCTACGCGGGCCCCCTCCTTCAGTTCATCAAAGCGCTTGAGCTTGAGCGAATACAAGCCGATGTTGGGCAGCAGCCCCGTGGCCACGCTGGTGAACTTGTAGCCGCGCTCCTTGATGGCGTTATCGAGAAAGGCCTGGTGTTGGAAGTAGTTCAGATCGATGTCGCCCGCAGCCAGCGCCGTGTTGGGCGTGGTCCAGTCGGTGAACTCGATCACCTTCACGTCCAGGCCCTGCTGGCGCGCCTCTTTGGCGGCCACCTCGACCGAGTCGGCGAGCGAGCCCGGCGTGACGCCGATCTTGAGTTGCTGGGCCTGCGCCGTGGCGGCAAGCAGGAGCGAAGAGACGACGGCCCACAAGAGGCGAGGGAGTTTCATGGGATCAAACCTGCGACAGTTGGGGAAGGGAAGGGGCCGGCGCCCCCAGCGATGAAGGGTTGCGGAACTGCGCCGCCGCATGCCGTGCCGGCAGGCGGTCGCCCTCGCCACCAATACGGGCGCGCAGCGTGCCTTCGGCGTAGGCCGTCTTGTAGACGCCGCGCTGCTGCAGCTCGGGCACCACGAGGTCGACAAAGTCCTCGTAGCTCTCGGGCACTACCGTGCGGCTGATGTTGAAGCCGTCCACACCGGCCTCGTCGACCCAGGACTGCAGCTCGTCAGCCACCTGCCCTGCGTCACCGACGATGGCCGGGTAGCGCCCGCCAATCTCGAACAGGTCGAGCAGCTTGCGCCGCGTCCAGCCGTTCTGCTCGGCGGTGCGCGCAGCCGACTCGATGGCATTGGTCTTGCCGTATTCGATGCGTTCGTCCAGCCCGTAGCGCGCGTAGTCGATACCGACGCTCGCCGAGAAATGCGCAAGCCCGGCCTCGCGGCTGGCATAGCTCAGGTAGTCGGCGTACTTCTCGCGCGCCTGCTTCTCCGTTGCGCCCGGCACCACGGCAGCGCCCACAAAGACCTTGATGTCATCCGGCCGGCGGCCTGCCCGGACCAATTGCTCGCGCAGGACCTGCACGGATTTTCGCGCGGCCTCTTTGCTCGGCGGCGAGATGAAGACGCACTCCGCGTGCCGCGCCGCAAACTGCTGCCCGCGGCCCGAGCTGCCCGCCTGAAACAGCACCGGCGTGCGCTGCGGCGAGGGCTCGCTCAGGTGGTAGCCGTCGAGCTGGTAGTAGCGCCCCTGGTGCTGCACCTTGTGCACCCTGGCCGGGTCTGTAAACACGCGCGCGGCCTTGTCGCGGCGCACCGCCCCATCTTCCCAACTGCCCTCCCACAGCTTGTAGAGCACTTCCAGGTACTCGTCGGCGCGGTCGTAGCGCTCGTCGTGCGGGATCTGCTCGGTGCGGCCCATGGCGCGCGCGGCGCTGTCGAGGTAACCGGTGACGATGTTCCAGCCGATGCGCCCGCGGGTGAGGTGATCGAGCGTAGAGAACTTGCGCGCCAGCAGGTAGGGCTGCTCGTAGCTGAGGTTCACCGTCACGCCGAATCCCAGGTGCTTTGTCACTGCCGCCATGGCCGAGACCAGCAACAGCGGGTCGTTCACCGGCAACTGGATCGATTCACGCAGCGTGGTATCGATATTGCCCTGGTAGATGTCGTAGACGCCCACGATGTCGGCGATGAACAGGCCATCGAACAGGCCACGCTCCAGCGTGCGCGCCATCCCGGTCCAGTAGTCGATGCTGTTGTAGTCGCCGGAGTGGTCACGCGGGTGCGTCCACAGCCCGTGGTTGATATGGCCCACGCAGTTCATGTTGAACGCGTTGAGCAGGATCTGCTTCTTCTTGGCTGCCATGTGTGCCTACTGCGAGAGCGCTTGCGTGAACGAGGTGTCGATCACCTTGCGGGTGTCGAAGGCTGCGGGCAGCACCTCTACCTTGTGCAGGAAGTCGGCCGTACCCTGGATGTCGCGGGCGGCCTGCGCATCGACCGGGCCTACGGTGAGCCCCGCCTGGCGCAACCAGTGCCGCGACACCTCACGGTCCAGGTTGGCGCGCTGGGCCCAGGCGTCGGCATAGGCGTCGGTGTTGGCATTGACCCAGGCCCTGGCGGTTTTCAGGCGCACCAGAAAGTCGGCGATGGCCGCGCGCTTGGTCTCGATGGAGGGGCCGTAGGCCGCGATGGTGCTGAGCGCCGGGATCACGCCTTCGGCCGTGAACAGCGCCCGCGCGCCGGACTGCACGATCTGCTGCGAGATGTAGGGCTCCCAGACCGGGAAGGCGTCGATGCTGCCACCCGGCAGTGCGCTGGCCGCATCCAGCGGCATGAGCTTGACGAACTGCACATAGTCGGCCGGCAAGCCAGCCTTGTCCAGCGCCCCCAAGGTCAGTTGCTGGCTCCACGCACCGGGCCAATAGGCAACCTTCTTGCCCTTGAGGTCGGCAATGGTCTTGGCGGTGGAGTTCTTTGGCACCAGTAGCGCCACCGTCTTGGGGTTCTGCCGCGTCACGCCGATCAGCCGGGCCGTGCTGCTTTTGGAGGCCAGGAACAAGAAGCCCGAATCGCCCAGAAAGCCGATGTCGATGGCGCCCGCGTTGAGCGCCTCTGACAACGGCGCGGCCGCCTGGAAGCCCGACCACTCGACCTTGTACGAAGCCCCTTCCAGCGCCTTGGACAGCTCCACGGAGGCACGGATGTTGTAATAGTTCTGGTCACCGACCTTCAGCACGATTGGGTCAGCGGCGTGAGACGTGCCGGCCAGCAACAGGCCGGCAAGCAACAGGGACAGGCGGCGGTGGAAATTCAGGGGTCGCATGGTTCTGTGTCTTTCAAAGTGCGCCGTGGCGCGGTGGAATGCGGTCGTTGAGGTAGTAGTTGCCCACGGCGTGGTACTTCCAGCGCACCGGGTCATGCAGGGTGTGGGTGCGCGCGTTACGCCAGAAGCGATCCAGGCCCAGGCCGTCCAGCGTGGCGCTGGTGCCGGCCAGTTCGAACAGGCGGCTGCCCGCATCCAGCGAGGCGGTGGTGGTCAGTGCACGCGCCTCGGCTACGGCGATGGAAGCCGCGGCCACGCTGCGCTCGTCCGGCGCGGCCTGTGCGGTATCGACGATGCGGCCGGCGCGGCGCACCAGGGCTTCTGCCGCGCGCAGGCGTAGGGCGATCTCGCCCACCTGTTGGATCAGCAGCGGATCGTCGCTGGCGCGTTCTACCTTGGCATCGATCCAGGGACGAGAGCATTCACGCACAAAGGGCAGCGTGGCCGCCAATGCGCCGCGCCCGATGCCAAGGTCAATGGCCGCGTGCATGATCTGCGCGACGGGGCCGATGGTGGTTGGCCGCTCAAAGGAGGCGAGAAAGGGAACGACCCACTCGGCCTTCACCTGCACGTTGTCGAAGGTGACAGACCCACTGCCCGTCACCCGCTGGCCAAAGCCGTCCCAGTCATCGGTGATCTGCACGCCCTCGGCGTCGCGCGGGACGAAGGCCAGGTAGGTGACTTCACGCCCTTCTTCCAGCGCGGCCACCAAGGTAGGAATCCAGTGCGCGTACAGCGCGCCGGTGCAATAGAACTTGCGGCCATCCAGCCGGAATCCGCTGCCGTCAGGCGTGAGCCGCGTGCGGCGCTTGAAGTCCTTGTGGCCGACCTCGGCCAGTGCGTTGCCAAAGCGATCACCCGCCAGCACACGGCCATAGAAGAAACGCTGCTGCGCCGCGCTGCCGCCCACGCGCAATACCTCCAGCGCATAGAAATGGTTCTGCGGAATCTGGCCCAGCGAGCCATCGGCTGCGGAGATGATGGCCACTACCTCGGCCAACGTCGCATTCGACACGCCCGGGCCGCCAAAGGCCCGCGGCACGGTGATGGCCCACAGGCCGCTGGCGACAAAGGCGTCCAACTCGTCCCAAGGCAGGCGGCGCTCGCGGTCGCGCAGCGCGGCTTCGGGGGCGAATGCAGCGGCAAGGCGATGGGCTGCGGCGATGGCTTCGGCGTCGTCGCGGATGGTGGCGGGAACGCGCGCAGGCGGCGTCGCAGCGCGGGCTTCCGCTGGGGCGGGTGCAAGGTCTAGCGTCATCTCAGTTCCAGGAATGGCGAGCTGGCAAAACGCCGTTCAGCAAGTGGTTGCCCACGAGCTGCACCTTCCAGCGGACCGGGTCGTGCAGCGTGTGGGTGCGCGCGTTGCGCCAGTGGCGGTCCAGGTTGTGCTGGGCGCGCGTGGCCGATGAGCCGGCGAGTTCAAACAGCTTCTCGCTGGCTTCGAGCGCAATGCGCGTGGTGAGCACCTTGGCCTCAGCCACGGCGACCGAGGCGCGCGCGCTCGATGCCTCGGTCAAGGGCTGGGTGGCGATCTCGTCGAACAGGCGGCCGGTCTCCAGCAGCACTTCGCGGGCGGCATGCAGGTCGATCTGCAGGCGGCCCAGGTCCGCGATGATGTAAGGGTCGTCATGCGCGTGCGCCACGCCCGAGTCCATCCAGGGCCGCGCCTTCTCGCGCACAAAGCTGATGGCGTCGGCCACCGCTGCTTCGGCAATGCCCTGGTCGATGGCGGCCTGCACGATCTGCGAGTTGGGGCCAAACAGGCCGGGCCGGTCTGCCAGTTGCCAGATGGGGAGCACGTCGGCCTCGTCGATGGCCACGTTCTCGAACACCACACTGCCGCTGGCCGTGGTGCGTTGGCCAAAGGATGACCAATCGTCAATCACCGTGAGGCCCGGCGCATCGCGCGGCACCCAGACCTGCACGGCGCGGCCATCGTCGTCCAGTGCGCGCGAAGGGATGCGGTGCGCAAACAGCGCACCGGTCGAATAGAAGCGCCGCCCGCTCAGGCGCAAGCCTTGCGGTGTGCGCACCAGGCGCGTCGTGCCCTGCAGGATGGTGGCGGCGTCCTTGGAGCGGCGCTCCGGCCCGCCGTTGCCCAGGCGCCGGCCGGCCAGCACTTCGCCATACAGGCGCTGCTTCTGTGCCTCGGTGCCGACCTCGCGCAGCACACCCAGCAGGCCGAAGTGGTTCTGCGGGATCTGGCCCAGCGCCGGATCGGCCGCGCACAGAATGACGAAGACCTCGGCCAGCGTGGCATAGGACACGTCTGCACCGCCATGCTCGCGCGGCACGGTGATGCCGCCCAGTCCGCTTTCAGACCAAAGGTGCAGCTCGTCCCACGGCAGGCGCCGCTCGCGGTCGCGCTGCGAAGCGCCCACCGCGAACGTGGCCGCAAGGCGGTGTGCCGCCTCCAGCGCCTGGGCATCGCTGGCGATGCGCTGCACCCGCGCGGGGTCGGGTATGCGCGGCAGGCGCGGGGTGTCGGGAAGGTTTTCGGAAATAAGGGACATCGATGTCTCGTCAGGGAATGGGGGGTTGCTAGGCCTGCCGCGCACGGCGCAGGCGTGGATTGAGTGCGGCATGCAAGGCATCGCTCAACAGGTTCAGGCCCAGCACCGTGAGCACGATGGCGACGCCGGGGATGGCCGTCATGTACCAGGCGGTGCGCAGCGCGTCACGGCCCAGGCCGATCATGGAACCCCAGCTCACGACGTTGGGATCGCCCAAACCGAGGAAGGACAGGCCAGCCTCGGACAGGATGGCGTTGGCCACCAGCAGCGCCGTCGAGACGATGACCGGCGTCCATGCATTGGGCAGGATCTCGCGGAAGATCAGGTGCGCGTCACTGGCCCCCAGCGCAATGCTGGCCTTGACAAACTCGCGCTCGCGCAGCGACAAAAATTCAGCCCGCACCAGCCGCGCAATGCTGGTCCACGAGGTCACGCCCAGCGCAAACACGATGGTGCCGATGGAGGGCTGCAACACCGCCACCAAAATGATCGCCAGCAGAAAGGCCGGGATGGTCTGGAAGAACTCGGTGATGCGCGTAAGCACCGCGTCCACCCGCCCACCGTAGAAGCCCGCAGCCGCACCAAGCGCGATGCCAATCACCAGCGCAATCAGCGCTGATGACACCCCCACCAGCAGCGACACCCGCGCACCGTGCAGCAGCCCGGCCGCCAGATCGCGTCCCATGAGGTCGGTGCCCAGTGGCACCGCGGCGTCATTGCCGGGCCACACAAAGGGCGCGCCCACCATGTCCAGCGGATCGCCGGGATAGAGCACGCCGGCCAGCAGTGCCGCCGCGAACACAAGCAGCAGGATGCTGCCGCCGAGCAGGATGGAGGGCTGCAGGTACCAGCGCTTCATGCGGCCTCCGCTGCGTCCGCCGCCTGCACCTGGCCACCAATGGCCAGGCGTGCGCGCACACGCGGGTCCAGCTGGCCCTGCAGCAAGTCCACCAGCAGATTGGTCAGCACCACCAGCACACCGCTGAGCAGCAACACCGCCAGCAGCAAGGGAATGTCGCGGCTCTTGATGGCCTCGAACGAGAGCTGGCCCAGGCCGGGCCAGCCAAACACCGTCTCCACCACGATGGAGCCGCCCAGCAGCGCACTGCTCTGCAGGCCCAGCATGGTGAGCACCGGCAACACGGCATTGCTCAGCGCGTGCACGAAGATCACGCGCGCCTCGCCCGCGCCCTTGGCACGCGCGGTGCGGATGTAGTCCTCGGCCAGCGTCTCGATCATCGAGGCGCGCGACAGCCGTGCGTACACCGCCACGTAGTAGATCGCCAGCGTAAGCGCCGGCAGCACCAGGTGGTGCGCGTAGTCCAGCCACAGGCGCAGGCCGGCGTGGCCGGCGCTGACGTCGCGCAGCCCGCCAATCGGCAGCCAATTCAGCTGCACGCCAAACAGCACGATCAGCATCAGCGCCGTCCAGAACATGGGCGCCGAGTAGCCCAGCGTGGCAAGTGCAGAGATCACGGTATCCAACGCACCATGCGGGCGCCGTGCCGCGGCAATGCCCAGCAGCACGCCCACCAGCACCGAGAGGCTCAGCGCCGTACCGACCAGCGCCAGCGTGGGGCCGAGCCGGTCCAGCACCAGGCCCAGCACAGGCTCGCCAAAGCGGAACGAAAAGCCCAGGTCACCCTGCGCGATGCGGCCAAGGTAGCTCAGCAACTGCTCAAACGCATTGCGGTCCAGCCCATACATCTGGCGCAACTGCGCGACGTAGTCGGCTGTGACGCTGCCGCTCTCGCTGGCGATTACGTCCACCAGGTCGCCTGGCAGCGCCTTCAGCAGCGCAAAGTTGAGCACCGCCGTGGACAGCACCACGCCCAGCAGTTGCAGCAGCCGGCGGAGGACTCGCTTGGTCATCGGCAGGCTCACCTCTTCGCGTCCAGCCAGACGCGCGCGAAGTTGCTCTGGCTGTGGTTGAAGGAGTCGGTCACGTTGCGCAGGTTGCGCGCCCAGATGCCGAACCAGCGGAACTCGAAGAGGTTGATCTGCGACAGGTCGCGTTGCACGATCTTCTGCAGCTCGTGGTACAGGGCCACACGCTTGGCTGGATCAGGCTCGGTCTGCGCAGCCTCGATCACGCGGTCGGCTTCGGCGCTGGCGTAGCCAGAGGCGTTGGTCCAGGGCGTGCCCTTGCTCTCGGACTTGGACCAGTAGAGCGGCTCCACGCCCAACTGCGGATCGGACCAGTTCACGCCCCAGGAACTGGCGAGCTGGTAGTTGTAGTCGGCGAACACGTTCTTCGACCAGGTCGCAAGATCGAGCGCACGCAGCGTCACGTCGATGCCAACGGCGCGCAGCGCCTGCCGCACGAACTCGCCAGTACGTCGGTAGTCATCGCCAAAGGGAATGAAGTCGTGGTTGAGCTTGAAGCGCCAGCCGTCGGCCTTCTTGGGGTAGCCGGCCTCGTCGAGCAGCGCTTGCGCCTTCTGGGTGTCGAACGGGTACTGCTGCGTGTCCTTGGTATAGAAGGAGCTGACCTGCGAGGCCACCGGCCCCGTGGCGGGCCTGGCATAGCCGCCCCACACCGTCTTCACCAGCAGATCCTTGTTGACCGCATGCGCAATGGCCTGGCGCACCTTGAGGTTGCCAAGGATCGGGTCGCGCAGGTTGGGCAGCAGCCACAGCACGGTGGCAAAGCCGTTGTAGCCGGCCGTGTCGAGCGTGAGCTGCGGCAGCTTGGCCAGCCGGTCGGCGTCGGCGAAGGTCACGGGATTGCGCTCGCCGTACTGGATGGCGCCGGTCTCCAGCGCGGTGGCGCGGCCCGCTACGTCGGGGATGATCTTGAAGGTGAGCTTGTCGAGATACGGCAGGCCGGGCACCCAGTATTTGTCAAAGCGCTCCAGCGCAATGTGGCTGCCGCGCGACCACTCCTTGAACACAAAAGGCCCGGTGCCCACGGGCTTGTTGTTGTAGGGATTGTTCGGGATGTCCGTGCCTTCGTACAGGTGCTTGGGCAGGATGGGTGCCGCCACCACGTCAAGCGCGTTGAGCACCACGGGCGTGGGCTTGGCCAGCGTCAGCACGATGCTGTGGCTGTCGGGTGCCTCGACCTTGGACAGATGCTGGAACACCCGGCGCGCAAACGGGGCGTATTGCTTCCACACGTTCTCGGCAGAAAACTTCACGTCGGCAGAAGTAAAGGGCTTGCCGTCGTGCCAGAGCACGTTCTTGCGCAGCTTGATGCGCACCGTCAGCCCGTCTGGCGAGACCTCCACGCTTTCAGCCAGTTGCGGGCGCGGTTTGAGGTCAGGGCCGTAATCCAGCAGGCCGTCGAATATCTTGCTAACCACCGTGCGACCGGGCGTCGAGGTGTTGATGAAGAAGGCCAGCGTCGGCGGCTCGGGGTGCACCGTCGCGTCAAGCGAGCCCCCACGCTGCGCGCCCTGCTCGGTGTTGGGCAGGCTGCCGATCTCGGCCTGGGCTGCGCCGGGCCACAGCCCCCCGACCAAGCCCGTGGCCAGCAGCGCGCCTGTCATGCCGAACAGTTGGCGGCGGCGCAGCTCCAGCGTGATGTCGTCGTCTTGCGCGTCATGGCTGGTGGCGGGGCCTTGGGTTGCGGTCATGGCGGGTCTTTCGATCGAGAGTGGATGAATGGGAGGAAAGCGCCGCGCCTACGCAACGGCACGAAGCCGGGGCCTGGCACCGACATCAGGCACGGTGGGCTGCGCCTGCGCACGGCCAGGTACGGCTGCAAGCAGCGTGCGGGTGTAGGGGTGTTGCGGGTCTGCCCAGATGCCTTCTGGCGTGCCCTGCTCGACGATGCGCCCGCCGTGCATCACCAGCACGCGGTCGGCGATGTAGCGCACCACGGCCAGGTCATGCGATATGAACAGGTAGGCCAGGCCGTAGGCGCTCTTCAGGTCCACCAGCAGGTTCAGGATCTGGGCCTGGATCGACACGTCCAGCGCCGACACCGGCTCGTCGCAAATCACCAACTCGGGCCGCAGCACCAGCGCGCGGGCAATGCCAATGCGCTGGCGCTGGCCGCCCGAGAACTCGTGTGGATAGCGGCTGCGCGCGCCAGCCCCCAGGCCTACGTCGTCGAGCACGGCGGCAATGCGGCGCTCTCTTTCCGCGCGTTGCCGCACGCCATGGATCGCCAGCGCGTAGTGCAGGATGTCTTCGACCCGCTGGCGCGGGTTGAGCGAGCTGTACGGGTCCTGGAAGATCATCTGCACGCGCCGCCGCCAGGGCAGCAGCGCGCGGGGCGACAGCGGCAGCAGGTCTTGCCCATCGAACAGCACGCGGCCGCCCTGGGCCGGCACCAGGCGCACGATGGCGCGCGACAGGCTCGACTTGCCGCAGCCCGATTCACCGACCAGGCCCACCGTCTCGCCGGCACCGATGGTCAGCGAGACACCGTTGACCGCTGTGGTGGTGCCGCCGTTGCCGGCATAGCGCACCTGCAATTGCTCAACCGACAGCAGCGCTGCGGCGGGTACGGGCGTTGCAGTTGCGGCAATACGTACCGGTGCACGCACCAGCGCAAAGTTGCCCGGCATGTCCTGGCGTATCTCAGCCAGCCGCGCGCTGCGGTAGTGCAGGTCAGGCTCCAGGTGCAGCGAGGCGCCAAGCAGGCCCCGCGTATAGGTGTGGCGCGGCGCGGCAAAGACCTGGGCTGTAGCGCCCTCCTCCAGCTTGCGGCCGCCATGCATCACGGCCACGCGCTCGGCCCATTGCTCGACCACGCCAAGGTCATGCGTGATCAGCAGCACGGCCATGCCCAGCTCGCGCCGCAGCTCATCAATCAGCGCCAGGATCTGCGCCTGTATGGTCACATCCAGCGCCGTGGTCGGCTCGTCGGCGATCAGCAGCCTTGGGCGGCAGGCCACGGCCATGGCAATCATCACGCGCTGGCGCTGGCCGCCTGATAGATGGTGCGGATAGTCGTCAAAGCGGCGCGCGGCCTGCGGCAGGTGCACCAAGTCCAGCAGCTCAATGGCGCGTGCGCGGGCCTGGGCGCGCGGCAGCGGCTGGTGCAGCGTGATCGCTTCCGCCACCTGCTGGCCAATGCTGAGCACCGGGTTCAATGAAGTCATGGGCTCCTGGAAGATCATGGAGATCTCCCGGCCCCGCAGGTCAGCCAGCGCGCGCTCCGGCAAGGCCAGCAGGTCGCGCCCGGCAAAGCGCAAGGTGCCAGACAGCCGCGCCTGTGCCGGCAGCAGGCGCATCACCGCCAAGGCCGTGGTCGACTTGCCGCAGCCCGACTCGCCCACCAGCGCCAGCGTTTCGCCGGCATGGATCTGCAGGTCCAGCGCCTGCACGGCCGTGTGGCCGGCAAAGCGCACGCCCAGCGACCGGATGTCGAGCAGTGCTTCGTCGCCGGCCTTTGCTTGCGGCGTTCGCGGGATGCCTTGCATCACGCCACGGCACTCACGCGCGGCACTGCGGCAACTGCTCGCGCAAGATCCAGCGTGCGAGACGGTCGTTGCGGATCGCCGGAAACGGCGACCACTTGAAGTTTGTTGGCCATGCGGGGTGCTTGTTGACAAGGCCACCATGGAGGTGGGCGTGCACCCTCTAGTGCAGGCAGCGTGCCAGCCGCGATTTCCAATGAAATCAAGCGCTTGCGTACCTTCTGTAGCAGTTGGGCATGCATGCCGGCCAGCAGCCTGCTGGCACGCTGCTGCAAGTGAAGCAGCCGCACCAAACATCGCAGATGGATATGCGAAAAATGCCTGTGCAGAAGCAAAATTCCAGCCCGCACGCCGGCGCTGCTACTGCAGCAGCAATCCCGCCATCAAGGGCAGATGGCGACACCCGGCAAGCAGCACCTGGGATGATGCGATCCTTTCGCCAAGGCCGCCATTTACCTGGTCCGAGGAAAATCGAGCCCGCGCCACGTTCAAGCACCATGACCACCCAATCCCTTACCTCCTCCCGCTCCCTCTCGTACATAGCCCTCTTCGCGGCACTGCTTGCGGCCTTTGGCCTGATCCCCAAGATCGACCTGCCCTTTGGCGTGCCCATCACCCTGCAGACGCTGGGCGTGATGCTGGCCGGCTGCCTGCTTGGGCCGCGGCGCGCTTTTTATGCGGTGGCGCTGTTCATGCTGGCCGTGGCGCTGGGCCTGCCGCTGCTGGCGGGTGGGCGTGGCGGGCTGGGCGTGTTTGTGGCGCCGTCCTCAGGCTTTCTGATTGGCTGGCTGTTTGGCGCGCCGGTGTCTGGCTGGCTCATGCGCCGCATGGCCGGTGCGCGCGGCAACGCGCTGCTGGCGGCGGCCTTTGTGTCGGCGCTGGTGGGCGGCATTGGGGTGGTCTACCTGTTTGGCATCGTCGGGCTGTCGCTGGCCGCACACCTGACGCTGGCGCAGGCCGGGTTGGCGGTGCTGGCCTTTGTGCCGGGCGACCTGATCAAGTGCGGTGTGTGCGCCCTGCTCGTGCAAACCGTGATGCGCGGCATGCCCGGCTGGCGGCTCGATCGAGACTGATGCCGATTGACTTCCCCACCGTCCACGCGCCGCTTGCGTGGTGGGCGGCACGCACGCCGCACGCCCTGGCGCTGGACGACGGCACGCTGCGGCTGGACTTTGCCGGCCTGGCCGCGCAGGTGGCCACCGGGGCGCAGGCCCTGCACGATGCCCCCGCCATCGCCTGGGTAGACGGCAGCGCATCGCCGGGCGCGCAGATCGTGCGCTTTCTGGCCATCCTGGCCAGCGGCCGCACCGCTGCCGTCAGCGACCCAGACTGGCCGCCCGCCGTGCGCACGCAGGTGCTGGCGCGCATGCAAGGCGTGGCCTCGCCCACCGCGCCCGGGCAGGCCGGTGTGCCGCAAGGGCCTTTCTACATCGGCTTTACCTCGGGCAGCACCGGCGTGCCCAAGGGCTTCCGGCGCAGCCACCGCTCGTGGACCAGCAGCTTTGCCGTGTGCGTGGACACCTTTGGCGCCGGTGCCAGCGCGCCCGTGCTGGCGCCGGGGCGCATGTCGCATTCGCTCTTCCTGTTTGGCGCGCTGATGGGCCTGTGGAGCGGCGCCGGCATGCACCTGCAGCCGCGCTTCTCTGCCACCGCCGCGCTGCAAACACTGCGCCGTGGCGATGCCCTGTGCCTGGTGGCCGTGCCCAGCCAGTTGCTGTTGATGCTGGAGCTGGCGCGCCGCCAACGGCTGGCGCCCGTGCCGGCCACGCAGCTCATTTTGATCAGCGGCGCGCCCTGGCCGCGTGCGCGCACGGCGGACCTGCAGGCGCTGTTCCCGCAGGCGCGCATTGTCGAGTTCTATGGCGCATCAGAGACCAGCTTTATCGCCTGGGCCGACAGCGACGCCGCCCTGCCACACAGCGCGGTCGGCCGCCCCTTTGCAAATGTGCAGCTGCGCATTGATGCCTCGGGCGACGACGCAAACGCCGGCCTGATCTACGTGCGCAGCCCCATGGTCTTTGACGACTACGTGACCCTGGCGCCGGGGCAAGACGGCAGCGCCGTGCTGCGCGACGGCGACTGGCTGTCGGTGCGCGACATGGGCCATGTCGATGAGCAGGGCTTTCTGCACCTGCGCGGCCGGCAGCAGCGCATGTTCACCGTGCAAGGCAAGAACCTGTTCCCCGAAGAGGTAGAGCATGCGCTGGCCGCCCACCCCGCCGTGGCCGCCGTGTCGGTACAGCCCATGCCCGATGCGCTGCGCGGGCAGCAGCCCGTAGCGGTTCTGCAGTTGCGTGAACTGGATGCGGTGACTGCAACCGCGCTGGCCACCTGGTGCCGCACACGGCTGGAGCCCTACAAGACGCCACGCCATTTCTACCTGTGCCCCGACTGGCCGCGCACGCCCAGCGGCAAGACCGATCACCCACAGCTCGCCCGCTGGCTGGCAGACGCCGGCACCGCGCAGCTGCAGCCGCTGTGAACGATTCCCCCGTCATCCTGGGCTGGGCCCGCAGCGCCGTCTGCCCCGTGGGCGGCGCGCTATCGCAACTGGCCGCGCACGAGATCGGCGCGCCCGTGCTGCTGGGCCTGCTCGCGCGCTTTGGCATCCCGCGCAGCGCCATCGACGCAGTAGTGGCCGGCAATGCCCTGGGCGCGGGCGGCAACCCCGCCCGCATGCTGGCCCTGGCCGCCGGCCTGCCGGATCGCACCGCCGCGCTCAGCGTAGACACCCAATGCTGCGCCGGCCTGGACGCCGTCACCCTGGCCGCCGGCCTGCTGGCCAGCGGCAGCGCGCAGGTGGTGGTGGCCGGTGGCCTGGAAGCCTGGAGCCGCGCCCCCATCCGCCAGCACCGCCCCCGCACGCCGCAAGAGGCCGCCGTGCCCTACGAGCGCCCCGCCTTCGCCCCCGACCCGCAACGCGACCCCGACCTGCCCCTGGCCGCCGCCCGCTACGCCGCCCAACACGGCATCACCCGCGCCGCGCAGGATGCGTATGCGGCACAAAGCCACGCCCGCGCCCTGGCCTGGCGCAGCCGCATGGCGGCAGAGATCGTGCCCATAGGCAGCGCGACAGAAGACAGCTACGCGCGGGTGCTGACGCCAGAGCGCATGGCGCGCATGCCTGTTGCGGCAGTCAGCGATGTATTGCCCGCCGATGGCAGCGACCCCCACACATTCGCCGTAAGCCGCATCGCCATCGCGCCCAAAGCGGATGGTGCGGCCTTCGTGGTGCTGGCTACGCCGCAGGCTGCCGCGGCGCTGGGGGTGGCGGCGCAGTTTCGGTGGTGTGGTGGGGTGTCGGTGGGCGCAGCGCCGGAGATGCCGATGCTGGCGGCTACTGATGCTGCACGGGCGGTGTTGGCGCGTACCGGCGTCGCGGCAGAGGCGCTATGGGACGTGGAGTTGCACGAGGCGTTTGCGGTGCAGGCGCTGGCGTTTGGTGAGGCTTTGGGGATTGCGCCTGAGCGGCTGAACCGTGGAGGCGGCGGGTTGGGGCGGGGGCATCCGATTGGGAGTTCTGGGGCGGTGAGTTTGGTGAGGTTGTTGGGGGATATGCGGGGTGAGGCGCCAGTGGGTGGGCGGGGACTAGTGGCAATTGCGGGTGCTGGGGGCGTAGCGGCTGCAGGGGTGGTGGAGCGGGGGGTTTTGCGGACTTGAGGATTGCGCCCCCCGTGCAATGATTGGGCCTCTTCTATATGCGCGACGTCGCGAAAACTCTATTGACGCAATGGCTGCCAAGACAGGAGACCTGGCCGACTCCTCTGACAAGTTCGCCCGATTGACCTATCGCTCGACTTCATCGCCGCATTGCTTGGGACTGCTTCGCAGTCGGGGTGACCTAGGAGTCTGCGCGGCAGAAGGAACTGAGGATGGCCACCAAAACTTCGACCTCTCAGAATCGCGCAGGAGCCACGAACGGGAAGCTTGCAAGGGGTCAAGCACCTCTGAAATCGCCGAAATTTTCAGCTTGCCGTTTCTGCTGCGCAGACTTCTAGCCAATCGGGCGGCTGATGTCGATCACCAGCCGGTCCTTCTGGCAATTGGCGCGGGCCGTCTTACAGACTTGTCTGGCCGTGAGCAGCCGACAAGATCCACGCTGACAGATTGCGGCATCCAGGACGGCATAGGCTAGCGATGTTCAGATTTCAGCCATCACCGCGACAGTGACGACACTTCCCATTTTCACAATCAAGTTGACACCAAAATAAAAAAGGAACTATCATCTCAGAAGATTTGGGGAACAATCATGATCCAACCATGCGACTACTTGGCCTCATCAAGCTCGACGATTTCAAGCGCACCCACGCTGATGCACGTGGGGCACTTGACGCCTGGCGCATTGAAGCTGAGCGCGGTCAATGGGCTGGCCCGCAGGATGTCAAGAGCCGATACCCCAGTGCCAGCTTTCTGGCGGACAACAAGGTGATTTTTAACATCAAGGGCAACACCTACCGATTGGTCATCAAGGCCAAGTATCAAAACGGGGTGATCTTGATCGAGTGGGTTGGCACACATGCCGAGTACGACAAGCTGAAGTTTTAAGCTGGACTCGGCAAATGGAAGGAGTTGGTATGAAGCAACAGGTGAAAGTGATCAAGACGCAGCGTGATTACGATGCGGCTGTCGTTCGTCTGTCAGCTTTGATGGACGTAGATATAGCGCCAGGCTCCAGCAAGGAAGCTGAGCTGGAGTTGCTGGCTCTGGTTATTGAGTCTTACGAGCGCAGCAAAGTCGAGCCCGTGGTCCCCGATCCGATTGATGCCATTTTGTTTCGCATGGATCAGTTGGGGCTAAAGAAGGTGGATCTGGTGCCCTACATGGGTTCACTACCTAAGGTGTCTGAGGTGTTGGCACGAAAGCGCCCGCTCAACCTAGCAATGATCCGCAAGCTGCATCAAGAGTTGGGCATTCCGGCCGATGTCTTGTTGGCCAAGACCGACGATGCTGTTGATCTATCTGAGGAGCCCTCCTACGACCCGGCTAAGTTCCCTATAAAGGAAATGGTCAGTCGCGGCTACTTCGAGGGTTTCCGTGGCACCCTTCGAGAAGCCCGGGACAACGCCGAGGAATTGATCCGCTCCTTCATGCGCGACATCCACTTGCACCCAGCCCAGCAAGCACGGCTGCGTGCGCCGATGCATCAGAGCGGCATCCGACTGATGGATGACTATGCCTTGCTAACCTGGCATGTTGCCGTGCTCAAAAAGGCTCGCCAAATCAAGTTCAAATCAGCGTACGTGAAGGGCAGCTTGACCGACGAGCGCCTTAGAGAGTTGGCGCGCCTGTCTCGTTTCGAGCAAGGGCCCCGTCTGGCTCAGGAGTTCTTGGCTGACATGGGCGTCGCCCTGGTGTTCGAGAACCACTTCAACAAGACCTATCTCGATGGCGCCGCCATGGTGGATGGGGATCGCCCGGTGGTGGCATTGACGCTGAGACACAACCGGCTCGATAACTTCTGGTTCGCCTTGCTGCACGAGCTGGTGCACGTCAAAGAACATTTGGGCCCTGACCGTTTCTTTATCGCGGATAACCTTGAAGACAAGATTCATCAGCAGTCCAAAGAGGAACGCGAGGCCGACGAAGGCGCCCGAGAAATCCTGATTCCGCACGCCGAATGGTTGGCGTCTGACTTGATCAGCTCGCCCACGATGGATGCCGCGATAGCCTTGGCCGACAAGCTGCGCATCCACCCCACCATCGTGGCCGGGCGCGTGCGTTTTGAAACCGGCAACTGGCGCTTGCTCAGCAGCATCAAGGCTGAGGTCCGTTGCCAGTTCCTCGATCAACTTGAGGAGCACGCGCAACTCAGTTGATCAGCAAAGAAAAAGGCCCCGGAGTGCGCTAACACTCAAGGGCCTTTGGTGAGGTGAATAGGGGTCTACCAAACCACCCATGCACAACACGTCTTAGCGAAGACGGCGAATCTTACCAGTTCGCATTGCACGGGCATACGTGAAAACCCCTCCACTCTTCGAAAAGGAGTCGGCATGGCCTACGCCCGTTGGAAGAGCGTTTTTGTGCGGGCATACGTCCGTTCCCGGCTTGGACGCCGAGAGCATGTTTGCCAACACTGGCGCTCACACCCTGGTCAGATGGAACTGTTCGTCTGACCACTGGTGGCAGGCGCCTTGTCCTCCAGGCGCCTGCCGCTTACTTCCTTGCACATGAACTTTGAAAGGTATCCATCTTGGGAACCAAGAAGACCCCCAATGAGCAAACATCTGCTCGCGTCGCCTCCACAGCATCCAAACTGTTGAGCAACCCCAAGACCCCGGCTGTAGTGAGGTCGGTGGCCGCCTCCGCCCTGACTCAACGACCTAGTAGCAAGCCAAAGGGCAAGTGACCTCACCGCTGCCCGGTTAACCGTGAGCCCGCTTCGTGCGGGCTCATTTATTGACCTGTCCTCAAGTCAATATTGACCACAGGCCACCGTAGAATTTTCTGGCTCCCGTAGCGACCCGAGTGTGATTGCGTCCCTAATGGGACCTCCTCACTTCTGCCATACCCGTCAAAGATAAGCGGTCGATGAATGACTGATCAAGCCAATAGCGGGCAGTCATTTTCGAAACATGAGCGGCGGCAGCCAGTATCTACCGTCTCGCTGTCGCAAATGTTCTGCATCATGGGGCGGCCTGAAGCTGCGGATTGCTCTTGCGAATGCGCCTTTTCAGCCCATCACCCGCAAAAACTCCCCCACCGCCAACCGCTCAGTCCGCACCCCGTTCTCCGCCGCCTCCCCATCCGCATACCCCAACGCCACCCCACACACAACATGCCGCCCCGCATCCAGCCCCAGCGTCTGCCGCACCAGCCCGGGATAGGACGCAATGGCGCCGATGCCGCAGCTGCTCAGGCCCTGGGCCTGCGCGGCCAGCATCAGGCCGTAGAGGCACATGCCCAGGTCCATGTAGCAGCCGCTGCCCATGCGCGCATCTATGGTCACCAGCAGTGCCACGGGCGCGTCGAAGAAGCGAAAGTTGCGCTCGAACTGCGCGTTGCGGGCGGCGCGGTCGTCGCGTGCGGCGCCTAGCGCGCCGTACAGGGCTTGGGCTGCGGCGACCTGGCGGCGGCGCAGTTGCATGGGCATGGGCTGGGGGAAGTAGCTGTAGTCCTCTGGCTCTTGGGCGCCTTGGCGGAAGGCGTCTACCAGCGCGCCTGACAGGCGCGCGCGCGCATCGCCTTGCAGGCTGATGAATTCGCCCGGCTGCAGGTTGGCGCCGCTGGGTGCCTGGCGGGCCTGGGCCAGCAGGTGCTCCAGCAGGCCTTCGGGCAAGGGCTGGTTGGTGAAGC
This sequence comes from Xylophilus sp. GW821-FHT01B05, assembly GCA_038961845.1. Taxonomy (NCBI): domain Bacteria; kingdom Pseudomonadati; phylum Pseudomonadota; class Betaproteobacteria; order Burkholderiales; genus Xylophilus; species Xylophilus sp. GW821-FHT01B05. The sequence goes on along the minus strand of CP152408.1, from coordinate 805,406 downwards.
GGCGGGTGGAGCGGCGGGCTTCCAGCAGGGTGGCAAAGGGCTGCGCCCCGGGCGGCTGCTGTGCGTGCGTTGGCGAGTGGTCCATGGCGGTATTTCACCATCCGCCGAGGGGCAAGCTAAGGAGCAGCAGCGCAGGCGTTGTTAGCGGCCGCGCGCGGCAGGGTTGCGTACCAGAAGAGCAGTGCGGCCAAGCTGGTGCCGGCGCCCAGCGCGCACACGCCGCCCCAACCTGCCACCGCATACATGCTGGTGGCGGCGATGGCGCCCAGGCCGCTGCCGGCGGCGTAGAACAGCATGTAGCAGCCGACCAACCGGCCATGCGCCTCGGGGTGGCGGCTAAAGACCAGGCTCTGGTTGGTGACGTGGACGGCCTGGCCGCCCATGTCGAGCATGACGATGCCCAGGGCCAGCCACCACAGGCTGCTAGCCATGGCCGCCAGCGGTGCCCAGGACAACAGCAGCACGGCCAGCGCCGCGCCGGTGGTGGGCTCTGCCAGGCCGCGATCAGCGCGGCGGCCGGCGCGTGCTGCGGCCAGTGCGCCGGCGGCGCCGACCAGGCCAAAGGCTCCGATGGCGGTGTGCGACAGCGCATGTGGCGCGGCGCTGAGCGGCAGCGCCATGGCGCTCCAGAAGATGCTGAAGGCGGCAAACATCAGCAGCGCCAGCATGCCGCGCACCTGCAGCACACGGTCATGCCGCAGCAGGCCCGCCATGGAGCGCAGCAGCGCGGGGTAGGACAGGCGCTGCGCAGCGGCGGGCTGCTCGGGCAGCGTGCGCCACAGCACAGCCCACAGCAGCAGCGCCAGCGCAGCCGATGCAAAGTACACGGCGCGCCAGCCGGCAATGTCAGCCACCAGTCCGGACAAGGTGCGCGCCAGTAGCAGGCCCACCACCACGCCGCTCTGCGCCATGCCCACCACGTGGCCGCGCTCTGTGGGTGAGGCGGCGCTGGCGGCATAGGCGATCAGGCCCTGCGTCATGGCCGTGCCCAGCAGGCCGACCAGCAGCATGCCGGCCAGCAGCCACAGCGGCGCGCGGGCCAGGCCGACCGCGACCAGCGCCACGCCCAGCAGCAGCAACTGCACCAGCATGAGCCGGCGGCGGCGCACCAGGTCGCCCAGGGGCACCAACAGCAACAAGGCCACGGCACAGCCCAGTTGCGTGGCGCTGACCACCAGGCCGATGGCGCCCTGGCCCACGCCGAAGTCTTGCGCCAGCGCATCGAGCAAGGGTTGCGCGTAGTAGACGTTGGCCACGCTCAGGCCCGCGGCGCTTGCCAGCAGCCAGACCAGTGTGCGTGGCAGCTGCAGGGCCGCCGTGTGGGTCACAGACATTCGATCACCCATGTAGTTGCAAAACAAAACCAAATGCGAATGTAGCCGCACCAGTTTTAAAATGCAACCAGGCCAGAAGCACAAGGAACCCATGAAGACACCCGACACCCCCACCGCAGAGCCCTGCCCGGTGGCGCGCGCGCTGGACGTGGTGGGCGACCGCTGGTCGCTGCTGATCCTGCGCGATGCCTTTGATGGCGTGCGGCGCTTTGGCGAACTGCAGCGCAGCCTGGGCATTGCGCGCAACATCCTGGCTGACCGCTTGCGCAAGCTGGTGGAGCAACAGGTGCTGGAGGTGCTACCCGCCTCCGACGGCAGCGCCTACGAGGAATACGGCCTGACGGACAAAGGTGCAGCGCTGTTCCGCGTCATCGTCGGGCTGCGGCAATGGGGCGAGGACCACCTCTTCGCGCAAGGCGAAGCGCACTCGGTGCTGGTGGAGAAGAAAAGCGGCGCGCCGGTGGGCCGGATGGAGCTGCGCGGGCGCAATGGCCGTGCGCTGCAAGCGGCTGACACCCTAGTCCAGAAAACCACGCAGGCCAGAAAGGCGGGTGCGAAATGAAAGTGCTGGACATCGAAGCCGTACAAGCCTTCGTGCTGGTGGCCGAGCTGCAGAGCTTCACGCGCGCGGCCGAGGCGATGGACAGCACGCAATCCGCCGTGAGCCTGAAGATCAAGCGCCTGGAAGACGGCCTGGGCCGGCGCCTGCTGGAGCGCACGCCGCGCCGCGTGCGCCTGTCGGCCGAGGGCAGCGCGTTTCTGGCGCCGGCGCGCCATCTGCTGGCCACGCACCACAGCGCGCTGGGCGCATTTGGCCAACCCACGCGCCGGCTGGTGATTGGCGTGAGCCACCACGTGGTGGGCGCCGAGCTGCCGGCCGTGCTGCGCCACATGCAGCAGGCCGAGCCGGGGCTGGTGATGGAGATGCGGGTATCGACCTCGCGCGAGGCGCTGGATGCGTTTGACCAGGGCCAGCTCGATGCTGCCATCGTGCTGCGGCACGACAACCGGCGCCTGGATGGCGAGCTGGTGTTGGAAGAGCGCTTTGGCTGGATGGCCGCACCTGACTTTGAGCACCGCGCGGGCCAGCCGCTGCGGCTGGCCACGCAGGCCGAGCCCTGCAGCGTGCGCAGCATGGCGATTGCGGCATTGGCCGAAGCCGGCATTGCCTGGACGGAAGTGTTTGTGGGCGGCGGCGTGGCCACCATAGGCGCGGCGGTGGCAGCCGGGCTGGCGGTGGCGGCACTGGGGCGGCGCGTGGCGCCGGCCGGCACGGTGGATGTGGGGCCGCGGCTGGGCCTGCCGCCGCTGCCCATGCGTGAGGTGGTGCTGCACGCCAGCACGGCCGACCCGCTGGCGCGCAATGCGCTGCGCACGCTGGGGGCGGCGATGCGATCGACTGTGGCTTGAGCCCGGTGCTGTTCCGCTAGTTCAATCCCCCCCGTTCGGGCTGAGAAGGCGTGAAAAAATCAACTCCCATGCGCCAACAGGCGGCTTGAAGGCCGCGGTGGCCAATTGAACGGGGCGGGGCGAGCTCCTGGCCTCTCGGAGGTCCCAGAGCGCCCAACTGCAGTCTTGGGGCCTTGTGGAGGCTCCAGGGCGAGCCTGCAAGCGCGCTCAGTTCACCCCCCGAGCGCAAACCCCAGCGAGCGCATGCGCATCAAGTTATGCGCCAGCGCGTGCCACAGCAGCACCGCGCGTGCCTTCAACTTGCCGCACACATTCAGGCGGTACAAGCCCCGTCGCCTGAGCTGCGCATTGGCGCATTCGATACTTGCGGCGCGGCGCCTGTAGAGCTTCTGGCCCTCGTCACTGGCCATGAACGCGCGCCACTGCGCAATCAACGGTGAGTCACTGGCCTTGGGGCTGAGCGGATCGAAGCCAGGTTTGCGGCTGCGCGAGGGCGGCACCACCGGCTGCGTGCCGCGACGGCTGAGTTCCTCGAGTGCGTCGTACTGGGGGTAGCCACCATCGGCCAGCCAGTGCGTGGGCGTGCGGCCGTAGCGCTGCTCGATCTGGCGATGCATGGGCGCCATCTCATGCATATCGCTGCCCGCGCAGACCACCGCGATACCGGCGATCAACTGCGTGGCCTCGTCCACCAGCACCTGCGCGTTGTAGGCCGGACGGAATCCTCCGTCGGCCATCTTCATCACCCGGGCGTCTGCATCCGTGGTGCTGACCCGCTTGGGCGCGCCTGCGCTGGACTTCGGCTGCGCCTCGCCGCTGGCGGGGCGTGGCTCGGCAGGTGGGGCGTCGGGTTCGGGCAGGGCGCTGGGAGCATCCCCGGCGGGGCTATCACCTACTGGGGCCTGGCCAGACTTGCCTCGCCTGGCACGCGCACTGGCCTTGTTCTTGATCTTGTCGAGTGCGCCCCGCTCGATCTCGCCGAAGGTCTGCAGTGCCCGGGCCAGGCGCTCCTCGCGCTCCCGTGCGGCGCGTTCGCGCGCGGCGGCCTTGCGCCGCGTGCTGGCGCCCGCATCGGCCTCGAGTTCGCTCTTGAGGGCGTTGACCTGGGCGAGCGCCAAGGCATGCAGCTCGCCCAGGCGCTCCTTGCGCCGGAAGCTCGAGGCCTTGGCGTGGGCGCGAACGCGCAGGCCGTCCTGGGCGACTACGTCGAGCGTGACCAGCTTGCGCTCCATGAGCGCGGCGATGCTGCGGGTGAGTTGCGCATCGAGCCATTCGGTGTTGGCTGTGCGAAAGCTCGCCAGCGTGTGGTAGTTGACCCCGACGCCACCGCAGAGCCAGCGGTAGATGTCGTCGCGCTCGCACAGCCGGTCGATCTCGCGGGCCGAGCCCACGCCCTCGACGGTGGCCCACAGCCACAGCGCCATGAGGATGGCCGGATCGATGGCGGGTGCGCCGGCCGAGCCTTGCACCGACTTGACCTGGGCGTAGAGCGGCGCGAGGTCCAGCGCCTGCACAAAAGCCCAGACGCTGCGCGCGGGATGGTCTGCGGCGACAAGGGCATCGAGGTCGCAGGGGCGTAGCTCGATCTGCTGGCGATCGGCGTGCAGCAGGCGTGGCGTGCCTGCTGTGTGCGCCGGCTTTGCTGGCCGTGGCGTTGCAACTACGGCGCCATCTGCGGGCGCTTCGTGGAACAGGGCCGCTTGTTCGGATGTCTTGGGGGCGTTGCTTGCGTTGGCCATTCGCTATCAACGCACGGGGGCGGATATTCGTTCACACCTTCTGAGCTTGTCGAAGCCTGGGCCCGTGCCTGACAGCCCAACGACCGGCTCAGGGCGAACGGATTTGGCGGATCAGCATTGGGCCTAGACCGCCACGAGGCCGCGCAGCAAAACAGCCGCCGCCACGGCCAGGCCCAGCACCACCAGCGCGGTAGCACCCATACCGGCCAGATGCGCAGCCAGCACCGTGCGCGCATCCAGCAACTCACGCGATCTCATGCCAACCCCGCCAACCCAGGCCGCGCCAGGTGCAGCACCTCGTACACCACGCCGCCCCGCGCCGCATCCGGCGGCGCGGACGACAGCGTGAAGCGCAGCAGGCGCCAGGCCTGCAGATCCAGCGCCGTCCACACCGCAACCGTGTCGGGCTGCACGGCGATACGCTGGTTGCGGGCGGCCTCGTCGGCCTGCAGCGCGGCGCGGTCTGCGGCGGCGTCCAGCGTCTGCTCTTCACGGTAGAGCGACACGGCCTTGGCCGATGCATGCCCGGCGCGCGCATCCAGCGGCAGCCAGGTTTCCACGCCGGGCCGGCCAAAGGAATCGATCACGGCCTGGAAGCGTTCGCCCATGAGGAAGGACGCCGCAGCGGCCTCGTCACGCCACAAATACACCGACGCATAGAGCTTGCCTGTGGCGCCAAACCGGCCCCGGTCCTGCGCGACGAAGGCCTTGAGCACCAGGCCCTCGGTGGCGTCCCAGAGCGGGCCGCGCCGGGCCGCGCGGGTGCGGATCAGCTGCATGTCGTAGTCGGCGGGAAGGCGGTGGGAATACTGCATGGCAAACATGTTTTTCTCCTGTGGATCAGCAGGAGAAAGTCTGCGCGTGGGCAGTCATTTGAAACAGAGCGGCGGCGATATTCCAGTGATGCGTTTTCAACATCGTGGATAGACGAATCAAAATAGATAGCGCCTTGCCCACGAAGAATCTGTGTTTCAGATACAAAACAATGTGAAATCCAGTATCAACCTGGGCTACCAGCTACTTTTTATGTAGCACGCATTCCCTGCCTACAAACCCTGCGCCTGCCGCAAGGCCCGCAGATCCAGCACCCGCACGCCGCCGTATTCGATGCGGATCAGGCCCTGCTCCTGCAGCACGTTCAAGGCCTGGTTCACGCGCTGGCGCGACAGGCCGACCAGGTAGGCCAGCTCTTGCTGGGTGATGCGCAGCACGTCGCCCACGCCGGCAAACAGCACCGGGTTGAACAGCGCCGCCAGGCTGCGTGCCACGCGCGCGTCGGGGTTGGTGAGGCGGTCTATCTCCACCGCTGCGATGAACTGCCCAAGCCGCTCGTTGAGCTGGTTCATCACAAAGCGGTTGAAGCCGATGGAGTGGTCCAGCAGCCAGTGGAAATCATCCGCCGGCAGGCCGGCCACCACGCTCTTGCGCAGCGCCTGGATGTTGTAGCGGTAGGACTCGCGCTTGAGCACCGTGCCCTCGCCAAACCAGCCGCCCGGCGGCAGGCCGGCAAAGGTCACGGTGCCGCCCTCGCTGTCGTCGTTGCCCATCTTGAGCAGGCCCTCGACCACGCCAAACCAGTAGGTCACCGGCCGGCCGATGCGGCAGACGAAGTCGCCCGCATCGGCGTCGCTCACCGCCAGCGCGGCCACGGCGCGGATGCGGGCCGGGCCTTCCAGTGCCGCCAGCCAGGGAATGCCGAGCAGTTCATCAGCGGTGGGCGTGCGGCGGCGGGCGTGCAGGGCGGTATCGGACATGGCGCACAGCGTGCCGCGTGATGCGCCCGCCCGCCCTGGGGAAAGTCCGGGGAAGGGAGAACCCGCGAATTGTCAGCAGAACGACAGGCGGGCGTCAAAGTCATGCCTACATTGCGGGCATGACAAGCGCTGCACGTCCCCTCCCGGGATGCAGACGGCGCACACCGAGACAAGGACATCGCATGCAGAGCACCTTCCCCCGCCTGCTGCTCCAGCACGCAGAAGCGCGCCCCGAGGCGCCCGCGCTGCGCGAGAAGGAGTACGGCATCTGGCAGACGCACGGCTGGCGCGCGCTGGCAGCGCTGGTCGAGCGCATCGCCGGCGGCCTGCACCAGGCCGGCCTGGCGCGTGGCGAGCACCTGGTGGTGATCGGCACCAACCGGCCGCGGCTCTACGCCACCATGCTGGCGGCGCAGTCGCTGGGCGCCATTCCGGTGCCGCTGTACCAGGACGCGGTGGCGGCCGAATGCGTGTTCCCGCTGGTCAATGCCGAGGTACGCTTTTGCGTGGTCGAAGACCAAGAGCAGCTCGACAAGCTGCTGGAGATTCGCACCGAATGCCCGCAGCTGCAGCGCATCTGGTACGACGACCCGCGCGGCCTGCGCCACTACGCCGAGCCCGGCGTGGCGTCGGTCGATGCGCTGGTGGAAGCGGGCCAGGCCTTTGTCGCCAGCCAGCGCGGCTGGTTCCAGGCACAGGTGGCGCAAACCCAGGCCGGCGATGTGGCGGCGATGTTCTTCACCTCTGGCACCACCGGCAAGCCCAAGGGCGTGGTGCACACCCATGCCAGCCTGCTCGACCGCGCCACGGCCGGTGCCGAGTTTGACCACCTCACCGAGCGCGAAGAAGTGCTGGCCTACCTGCCGCCCGCGTGGATCGGGCAGAACATCTTCAGCTACGCGCAATGGCTGTCTTGCGGCTATGTCGTCAACTGCCCGGAAGACGCCAGCACGGTGATGATCGACCTGAAAGAGATCGGCCCCACCTACTACTTTGCGCCGCCGCGCGTGTTCGAAGGCCTGCTCACCAGCGTGATGATCCGCATGGAAGACGCGGGCGCCATCAAGCGCCGCATGTTCCACCACTTCATGGCGCTGGCACGCCGCGTGGGCCCGGCGCTGCGCGACGGCCACGCGGTGGGCGCACTGGATCGCCTGCACTACCGCCTGGGCGACTGGATGGTGTACGGCCCGCTGCGCAACACGCTGGGCTTCTCGCGCGTGCGGGTGGCCTACACCGCGGGCGAGGCGATCGGGCCGGACCTGTTCAGCTTCTACCGCTCCATCGGCATCAACCTGAAGCAGCTCTACGGCTCGACCGAGACCGCCGTTTTCGTCTGCCTGCAGCCCGACGACCAGGCGCGCGCCGACACCGTGGGCGTACCGATCCGCGGCGTGGAGATCAAGGTGGCCGACAACGGCGAGATCCTGGTCAAGTCCGCCGGCCTGCTGCAGGGCTACTACAAGAACCCGCAGGCCACGGCCGAGGTGCTGACCGCCGATGGCTGGTACCGCACCAGCGACGCCGGCTTCCTGGATGCCAGCGGCCACCTGAAGATCATCGACCGCGTGAAAGACGTCGGCCGCATCGCCGGTGGTGCTTTCGACGGCGCCATGTTTGCACCCAAGTACGTAGAGAACAAGCTCAAGTTCTTCCCCTACATCAAAGAGGTCGTGGCCTATGGCGACGGCCGCGACCGGGTCTGCGTGATGCTCAACATCGACTTCGACGCCGTCGGCAACTGGGCCGAGCGCCGCAACCTGCCCTACGCCGGCTACACCGACCTGGCCGGCAAACCCGAGGTCTATGCGCTGATGCAAGACTGCGTGGAAAAGGTCAACGCCGACCTCGCCGCCGACACCTTGCTGGCCGGCAGCCAGGTCTGCCGCTTCCTGGTGCTGCACAAGGAACTGGACGCCGACGACGGTGAGCTCACCCGTACCAACAAGGTGCGTCGCGGCTTTATCGCCGAGAAGTACGCGCCGCTGGTCGATGCCCTCTACGCCGGCCGCACCGAGCAGTTCATAGAGACGCAGGTGAAGTTCGAAGACGGCCGCACGGGCAGCGTCAGCGCCACCTTGCGCATGGGGGATGCGAAGACATTTCCCGCGCTGAAGGATGCAGCATGAGCGCCGCGCCGGGCCGCCCCAAGCAAGCTCGCACCGCAGTGCGAAGCACGGAGGTACTCCAATGAACGCCGCAGTACCTTTCCACGCCATGGCCAGCGCGATGCCGCCCGAAGCCCGCACGGACGAGCAGAGCCAAGCCCCCGCCGCCGCGCGCCAGACCGGCGACGTGATCCTGGACGTGAAGAACATCTCGCTTGCCTTTGGCGGCGTGAAGGCGCTGACCGACATCAGCTTTGACGTGCGCGAGCACGAGGTGCGCGCCATCATCGGCCCCAACGGCGCGGGCAAGAGCTCCATGCTCAACTGCATCAACGGCGTGTACCAGCCGCAGCAGGGCGCCATCACCTTCCGCGGCAAGACCTTCAAGCACATGGACAGCCGCCAGGTGGCCGAGATGGGCGTGGCCCGCACCTTCCAGAACCTGGCGCTGTTCAAGGGCATGAGCGTGCTCGACAACATCATGACCGGGCGCAACCTGCGCATGAAAAGCAACCTGCTGCTGCAGGCCTTGCGCATAGGCCCGGCACTGAAGGAAGAGATCCGCCACCGCGAGTTTGTAGAACGCATCATCGACTTCCTGGAGATCCAGGCACACCGCAAATCCCCCGTGGGCCAGTTGCCCTACGGCCTGCAAAAGCGCGTGGACCTGGGCCGCGCCCTGGCCATGGAGCCGCAGGTGCTGCTGCTGGACGAACCCATGGCCGGCATGAACGTGGAAGAGAAGCAGGACATGTGCCGCTTCATCCTCGACGTGAACGACGAGTTCGGTACCACCATCGTGCTGATCGAGCACGACATGGGGGTGGTGATGGATATCTCCGACCGCGTGGTGGTGCTGGATTACGGGAAGAAGATTGGGGATGGGACGCCGGCGGAGGTTAGGGCGAATCCTGAGGTTATTCGTGCTTATCTTGGGGGTGAGCGGTGAAGCCGGGCCGTGCTTGTTCCATCGCGGCTTCTCCTGCAGAGGGCGGGTGCCGGGATGTGCGCCCGGCGGCGCAGTCACCTTCTTTTGCTTCGCCAAAAGAAGGTAACCGAAGAAAAGGCGACCCCACTGTGGCGGTCCGGCTTTGCCGGACTGCTCTGCGGTGCTCGGTGTGGGCAGGCGGCTGCGGAACTCGCTTCGCTCAAACAGTCCTCGCCGACCGCGCTACGCGCGGCAACCTGCCCCCACCTCCGCTCCTCGACGCCACAGAGGGGGCCCGGGATTGCCACACGGGCCTTCGCTGCGCTCGGCCCCTTGCGCCCCCACCCCTACCCTCCCCCAAAGGGGGAGGGAGTTGGGCCGTTCTGCATTTCTCCCTCCCCCGCTGGGGGAGGGCTGGGGTGGGGGCCGGCTGTTCGGCTGCCCAACGCCGTTGGCAGGGCCGAGCAGCACAGCGACGGGCGGATCAGGGATCGCCCTTGTCTGAGCCGCAGGCGAGTTTGGGCGATACCCCGCCCGGCGCGAGCAGCGCAGGGAAGCCCGAAGGGCCCCTGACTCCGGCTCGCCTTTTCTTTGGTTCCTTTCTTTTGGCGACGCAAAAGAAAGGAACTCGGCCGCCGGGCCGAGACCCGGCACCCGCCGTCAGCAAGAGTAAAAAACACAAAGAACAAGAGGAGCACACCTGACATGGGATTCTTCCTAGAAACCGTCTTCGGCGGCCTCATGGCCGGCATGCTCTACGCCCTGGTCGCGCTCGGCTTCGTGCTGATCTTCAAGGCCTCGGGCGTCTTCAACTTTGCCCAGGGCGCGATGGTGCTGTTCGCCGCGCTGGCCATGGCGCGCTTCTCTGAGTGGATTCCGCAGTGGCTGGGCTTTGACAACCGCCTGCTGACCAACCTGCTGGCCTTTGCGGCGGCGGTGCTGTGCATGGTCATCGTGGCCTGGCTGGTGGAGCGGCTGGCGCTGCGCCGGCTGGTGAACCAGGAGGGCATCACGCTGCTGATGGCCACGCTGGGCATCAGCTACTTCCTCGATGGCGCGGGGCAACTGCTGTTTGGCAGCGCCACCTACAAGATCGACGTGGGCATGCCCAAGGATCCGATGATCGTGCTGGAGAACACCTTCCCCGGCGGCCTGCTGCTGAGCCAGGAAGACCTGGTGTCGGCCCTGATCGCGGCACTGCTGGTGGCCACGCTCTCGCTGTTCTTCCAGAAGACCCGCACCGGCCGCGCCCTGCGCGCAGTGGCCGACGACCACCAGGCGGCGCAGTCCATCGGTATCCCGCTGGCGCGCATCTGGGTCATCGTCTGGTCGGTCGGCGGCATCGTGGCGCTGGTGGCCGGCGTGATCTGGGGCAGCAAGCTGGGCGTGCAGTTCTCGATCTCGCTGGTGGCCCTCAAGGCCTTCCCTGTCGTGATCCTGGGCGGCCTCACCTCGGTGCCCGGCGCCATCCTGGGCGGGCTGATCATCGGCGTGGGCGAGAAGCTGTCCGAGATCTACCTGGGGCCGTTTGTGGGGGGCGGCATCGAGAACTGGTTTGCCTATGTGCTTGCGCTTGCCTTCCTGTTGGTACGGCCGCAAGGTTTGTTTGGCGACAAGATCATCGACCGCGTATGAAGTACGCAGTCGATGATCTTGCGAAGTCGGCGCACCGTTCGCGCAGCGAAGGGTGCACGCGCGAACGCAGTGCGTGCGTAGCGGTCGCAGACCGCGCCCACGTCTACAAGATCATTGATCGGGTCTGAACATGTTCTACAGAGAAAACGGCCAGTTCAAGGGCAATTACAGCGCCGACCTCGCGCTGTTCCCCATCGCACAAGACCGCTGGGCCATGCTGGCCTTTGTGGCGATTGCCTTCATCGCGGTGCCGGCCTTTGCCAGCGACTACAGCTTTCGCGCGGTGCTGATCCCCTTCCTGATCCTGTCGCTGGCGGCGCTGGGGCTCAACATTTTGGTGGGCTACTGCGGGCAGATATCGCTGGGCACCGGCGCCTTCATGGCGGTGGGCGCCTATGCGGCCTACAACCTGCAGGTGCGCATCCCCGGCATGCCGCTGCTGCTGTCGCTGCTGGGCGGCGGGCTGTGCGCCACGGTGTTTGGCGTGCTGTTTGGCATTCCCAGCCTGCGCATCCGCGGGCTGTACCTGGCGGTGGCCACGCTGGCGGCGCAGTTCTTCGTGGACTGGTTCACCAACCGCATGAAGTGGGTCACCAATGACTCGTCCTCGGGCTCGGTCAGCATCGGCAAGCTGGAGATGTTTGGCTACCAGTTCGACACGCCGGTGCAGAAGTACCTGCTGTGCCTGACCATCGTCACGGTGTTCGGCCTGCTGGCCAAGAACCTGGTGCGCGGCGCCGTCGGCCGCGAATGGATGGCCATGCGCGACATGGACGTGGCCGCCAGCGTGATCGGCATCCGGCCGGTGTACGCCAAGCTCTCGGCCTTTGCGGTGAGCAGCTTCATCGTTGGCGTGGCCGGCGCGCTGTGGGGCTTTGTGCACCTGGGCGCCTGGGAGCCGGCAGCGTTTGGCATCGACAAGTCCTTCCAGCTGCTGTTCATGATCATCATCGGCGGCCTGGGCTCTATCGCGGGCAGCTTCTTTGGCGCGGCCTTCATCGTGCTGCTGCCGCTGCTGCTGAACTACGTGCCGCACTGGCTGGGCCTGAACCTGTCGACGGCCACCGCCTCGCAGCTGGAGCACATGATCTTCGGCGCGCTGATCGTCTTCTTCCTGATCGTCGAGCCGCATGGGCTGGCTCGCTTGTGGTCCACGGCAAGACAAAAACTGCGCCTCTGGCCCTTCCCCCATTAGCTATGGCACACCCCCAGGCTTCGCACTACGTGTCTTCGCCAACCCCCTTGCAGGGGGCGGCGCGGCCGCTTGGGGCGGCCCGGCGCGGCGCGCCCCTCGCCTGAATACCCGCCCCTCTCTACCGTCGTTTCGCTTCAACCACGCACTATGTGCCTATAACCAGGAGACAAGCATGCAACTCAAGAAGATCGCGCTCGCTGCGGCCGTCGCTGCCGCCGGGATTTCGGCGCTCGCCACCTCTACCCTGGCGCAGGCCCAGGCGGCCGAGCAGTTCATTCCGCTGCTGGTGTACCGCACCGGCCAGTTCGCGCCGCTGGGCATTCCATGGGCCGATGGCAAGCAGGATTATTTGAAGCTGGTCAATGCGCGCGACGGCGGCGTCAACGGCGTCAAGCTGGCCTACGAAGAATGCGAAACCGCCTATGACGCGGCCAAGGGCGTGGAGTGCTACGAGCGCCTGAAGACCAAAGGCACCGGTGCCTCGGGCTTTGACCCGCAATCCACCGGCATCACCTTTGCCGTGACCGACAAGGCCTTCAACGACAAGGTCACCATCGAGACCATGGGCTACGGCCTGTCGCAGTCGGTCGATGGCACGGTGTTCCAGTGGAACTTCCCGCTGCTGGGCACCTACTGGACCGCCGCCGACGTGATGCTGCAAGACATCGCCAAGAAGGAAAAGGGCAGCCTGAAGGGCAAGAAGATTGCACTGGTCTACCACGACAGCCCCTACGGCAAGGAGCCCATCGCGCTGCTGCAAAAGCGCGCTGCGGCCGAGGGCTTCGAGGTCAGCCTGTTCCCGGTCACGCCGCCCGGCGTGGAGCAAAAATCCACCTGGCTGCAGATCCGCCAGCAAAAGCCTGACTACGTGCTGTTCTGGTCGGCCGGCGTGATGACGCCCGCCGGCATCCGCGAGGCCCAGGCCAGCGGCTACCCGCGCGAAAAAATCTACGCCGTCTGGTGGGCCGGCTCCGACCACGACGTGAAGGACATCGGCGCCGGCGCCAAGGGCTACAACGCCGTCACCATCCACAACAGCGCGGCCAAGGACAAGGTCCATGACGAGCTGAAGAAGTACGTCTACGACAAGGGCCAGGGCACCGGCCCGGCCAGCAGCATTGGCACCATCGCGCACACGCGCGGCATGATGATTTCCATGCTGCAGGTGGAGGCCATTCGCGCCGCACAAGACAAATACGGCAAGGGCAAGACGCTCACGCCCGAGCAGGTGCGCTGGGGCTTCGAGCACCTGGACCTGAACGCCGACCGGCTCAAGGCCCTGGGCTTTGGCGAGGTGATGCGGCCGGTCAAGACCTCTTGCCAGGACCACATGGGCGACGACTGGGCGCGCATCGTGCAGTGGGACGGCGGCAAGTGGGAGATCAAGTCCGACTGGTACCAGTCCGACAAGACCCACATCACCCCGCTGGTGCAGGAGTACGCGGCCAAGTACGCCAAGGATAAAAACATCACGGTGCGCAGCTGCCTTTGATTCCACGCGGGACGCACGCAGGGCACGGCCCTGCAGCCTCCCGCCTCCACAGCCCACCACTCACCCTGCCCTCCGGGAACCGCCCATGAACCTGCCGCAACCGCCCGCCGCCGCGCAGCCCCCGCTGCTCGATGTGAACGGCATCGAGGTCATCTACCACCATGTGATCCTGGTGCTCAAGGGCGTCTCGCTCGCCGTGCCCGAGGGCGCCATCGTGGCGCTGCTCGGCGGCAACGGCGCGGGCAAGACGACCACGCTGCGCGCCATCTCCAACCTGCTGGCGGGCGAGCGCGGCGAGGTCACCAAGGGCAGCATCCGGCTGCGCGACGAGCGCATCGAGAAGCTCACACCCGCCGCGCTGGTAGAGCGTGGCGTGGTGCAGGTGATGGAAGGCCGGCACTGCTTTGCCCACCTCAGCATCGAGGAAAACCTGCTGACCGGCGCCTACACGCGCAGCGACAAGGGCGAGATCGCCGCCAACCTGGAGAAGGTCTACGCCTACTTCCCGCGGCTGAAGACGCGCCGCAGCAGCCAGGCCGCCTACACCTCGGGCGGCGAGCAGCAGATGTGCGCCATCGGCCGCGCGCTGATGGCCAACCCGCGCATGGTGCTGCTGGACGAGCCCTCCATGGGCCTGGCGCCGCAGATCGTCGAGGAAGTCTTTGGCATCGTGAAAGACCTGAACGATAAGGAGAAGGTCACCTTCCTGCTGGCTGAGCAGAACACCGCCATGGCCCTGCGCTATGCCGACTACGGCTACATCCTGGAGAGCGGCCGCGTGGTGATGGACGGCAGCGCTGCAACGCTTGCCGGCAACGAGGACGTGAAGGAGTTCTACCTGGGCATGGGCGGCGCCCAGCGCAAGAGCTTTCGCGACGTCAAGAGCTACAAGCGTAGAAAACGGTGGCTGGCCTGATGGAGCCATCGATGACCGAACACTACGACGCGCTGGAAACACGCGACCCGCAGGCGCGCGAGGCCGCCCTGTTCGCCGCGCTGCCGGCACAGATCGCGCATGCGCAGGCGCATGCGCCGGCGCTGGGCCACATCCTGCGCGGCATAGAACCAGCGGCCGTGCACAACCGCGCCGCGCTGGCGCTGCTGCCAGTCACCCGCAAGCACGAGCTGCTGGAGCTGCAGCAGGTCGCGCGCAGCGCAGGCGGCGATGCCTTTGGCGGCTTTGCGGCCGTGAGCTATGGCGCGCTGATGCCGCGCGTCTTTGCCAGCCCCGGCACGCTGTACGAACCCGAGGCCCCACGCGCCGACCACTGGCGCATGGCGCGCGCCTTTTTTGCTGCGGGCTTTCGCGCGGGCGACCTGCTGCACAACAGCTTCAGCTACCACTTCGTGCCGGCCGGCGCCATGATGGAAAGCGGCGCGCAGGCGCTGGGCTGCACCGTGTTCCCCGGCGGCACCGGCCAGACCGAACAGCAGTTGCAGGCACTGGCCGAGCTGCGCGCCAACGGCTATGTCGGCACGCCGAGCTTTCTGCGCATCCTGCTGGAGAAGGCCGCCGAGCGCGGCGCCGCCCTGCCCCATTTGCGCCGCGCGCTGGTATCGGGCGAAGCCTTTCCGCCATCCTTGCGCGACTGGGTGCGCGCACGCGGCGTGGAGGCCTACCAGTGCTATGCCTCTGCCGACCTGGGCCTGATCGCCTACGAGACCGCCGCGCGCGAAGGCTTGGTATTGGACGAAGGCGTGATTGTCGAGATCGTCAAACCCGGCACCGGCGAGCCCGTGGCCGAGGGCGAAGTCGGCGAGCTGGTGGTGACCAGCTTCAACCCGGCCTATCCGCTGGTGCGCTTTGGCACCGGCGACCTGTCAGCCGTGCTGCCGGGCCAGTGCCCCACCGGCCGCAGCAACACCCGCATCCGCGGCTGGATGGGCCGCGCCGACCAGACCACCAAGGTGCGCGGCATGTTCGTGCACCCGGCGCAGGTGGCCGAGATCGGCCGCCGCTTCCCTGATCTGGGGCGGCTGCGGCTGGTGGTGTCGGGTGAGATGGCGGACGACCGCCTGGTGCTGCGGGCCGAATGCGCCACGCCGGGCCCGCAGCCCCAGTTGGCCCAGCACCTGGGCGACGCCATCCGTGAAGTGACCAAGCTGCGCGGCGAGGTGGAGCTGCATCTGCCGGGCAGCCTGCCCAATGATGGCAAGGTCATTGAGGACGCGCGCAGCTATAAATGATGCAGGCCGCGAGTCGCGGCCTGCGCTGGGCCGGTCTGCATTCATCAACCCTCCCTGAGTGGGTTTCCTCGCTTTTTTTGCAATGCCGGCGACCCAGCGAGGCCGCGGGGAATTCTAGAAAGCGCCCCTTACCGCCGACCGGACGCAGGCGGCCGTTCGTCAGGTGAACATATTCCCGGCCCATGCCAAGGCGACCCGGGCCCATCTTTTTTAGGTGTTTGCCCCGTGGTCGATACCTCCAGCATATGAAACCATCGGGCCGTTTTCATCTGCTTACTTATCTGAGGACTTCTTTACCATGCAAAAACTGCTCTCCCTCTCCGTGCTGGCAGCAGCTGCGCTGGGCGCATTTGGTGTGCATGCCCAGGACTACCCCGCTGGGAAGTCCGTGACCATCGTCGTCCCCTTCGCCGCTGGCGGCCCGACCGATCGCGTCGCACGCGACCTGGCAGAAGCCCTGCGCAAGCCCCTGGGCGGCGTGACCGTGATCATCGACAACGCTGCCGGCGCCGGCAGCTCGATCGGTGCGGCCAAGGTGGCACGCGCCGCACCTGATGGCTACACGCTGCTGCTCAACCACATCGCCATGTCGACGATGCCCGGCCTCTACCGCAAGCTGCCGTTCAAGATCGAGAGCGACTTCGAGTACCTGGGCATCATCAACGACGTGCCCATGACCCTGATCGCCAAGCCCAGCCTGCCGGCCAACACCTATGCCGAGCTGAACACCTGGATCGGCCAGAACAAGGGCAAGATCAACCTCGGCAACGCCGGCGTGGGCTCGGCCTCGCACCTGTGCGGCCTGCTCTACCAGAGCGCGGTCAAGACCGAAATGACGCCGGTCCCCTACAAGGGCACGGCCCCGGCCATCGCCGACCTGATCGGCGGCCAGATCGACCTGCTCTGCGACCAGACCACCAACACCACGACGCAGATCGACGCCAAGAAGGTCAAGGCCTATGCCGTGACCACGCCCAAGCGCCTGACCACGCCGGCGCTGAAGGATCTGCCCACGCTGAGCGAAGTCGGCCTGAAGGACTTCCAGGTCACCATCTGGCACGGCCTGTACGCGCCCAAGGGCACGCCGGCACCGGTGCTCAAGAAGATCAACGAGGCGCTCAAGGTCGCGCTCAAGGACCCTGAATTCCTGAAGAAGGAAGAAGGCCTGGGCGCCGTGGTGGCCACCGACGGCCGTATCGAGCCAGAAGGCCACAAGGCCTTCGTGCTGGCCGAGATCGCCAAGTGGACGCCCATCATCAAGGAAGCCGGCGTCTACGCCGACTGATCGACTCCAGATGACACCGCGCGGCTTTGGCCGCGTGGCCCTTCAGCCGCCTTCGGGTGGCTTTTTTTTGGCCCGCAGGTGCAGGGTTTGCGGGTTTTTACGCGCTGCCAAGGCGCGGGGCCGCTGCCAAGCTCCATGCACATGAATCACCATCGAGAGAACCGAATGCACTTCCCCCGCAGACAAGCCCTGCGCACCCTCCTGTCGGCGACCACGCTGGCCGCCAGCGCACTGTGCGCTGGCGGCGCCCTGGCGCAGGCCGCCTGGCCGAACAAGCCGGTGCGCATCATCGTGCCCTTTGCGCCGGGCGGCACCACCGACATCATGGCGCGCGCCGTGGCGCCCGAGCTGTCCAAGGCCTTCGGCCAGTCCTTCATCGTCGACAACCGCCCGGGCGCCGGCGGCAACATCGGCGCCGAGGCCGTGGCCAAGGCGGCGCCCGACGGCTACACCCTGCTGATGGGCACCGTCGGCACGCACGGCATCAACCGCGCGCTCTACAGCAAGCTGCCCTACGACCCGATCAAGGACTTCGCCCCGATCACGCTGGTGGCCGCCGTGCCCAACGTGATGGAGATGAACGCCGAGAAGGCCAAGGCCATGGGCATCCACAACGTGCAGGACTTCATCCGCGTGGCCAAGGAGCGGCCGGGCAAGCTCAACATGGCCTCCAGCGGCAACGGCACCTCGATCCACCTGGCGGGCGAGCTGTTCAAGACCATGACCGGCATCTACATGGTGCACTTCCCGTACCGCGGCTCGGGCCCGGCGCTGATGGACATGATCGGCGGCAACATGGACGTGATGTTCGACAACCTGCCGTCCTCCATGCAGCAGATCAAGGCCGGCAAGCTGGTGGCGCTGGCCGTGACCAGCGCGCAGCGCTCGCCCGCGCTGCCCAACGTGCCCACGGTGGAAGAGGCCGGCGGCCCGGCGCTCAAGGGTTTCGAGGCCAGCTCGTGGTTTGGCCTGCTGGCGCCGGCCGGCACCTCGCCAGAGGTCATCAACCACATCCAACAGGAAGTGGCCAAGGCGCTGAAGACGCCGGCCATCAAGGAAAAGCTGGAAGCCCAGGGCGCCATCCCCAGCGGCAACACGCCGCAGGAATTTGCCACGCTGATCGACAGCGAGCACCGCAAGTGGGCCAAGGTGGTGAAGGCCTCGGGCGCTACGGTTGATTGAAGGGCGCTCCAAAATAGATAGCTAGTAGCCGGCATGAAAAAAGGACTTCAGGCACTTTTAGTGCTGAAGTCCTTTTTCTTTGCCGGCTTTAAGCTATTTTTTATATAGCGCCTGTTGGGCTGCCAAGCCTGTCACACGCCCCAGACCACGTCCTTGTGCTCGGCCGCGCTGCGCCGCAGCATGTCGATGAAAGGTGCTACCCGCTGTCGCAGCGTGACGCTGTTCTGGCCGTGCGCATGGTGGCCGGCGCCGTCGGCGTTTTCGTCGGCCAGCTGCTGTGGCTGCTCTTCGTCGTGGCGCACGGCGGCTTCCAGCGCCGAGATCGCTCCGGGGATTTGATCGACGGTGACGATGCCGCGCGGCAGGATTTCTTTGCCGATGATTTTCAGCACTTGCTGGGCGCTGGCTTCGAGCAGGATTACTTCTGCAGTTGCTTGGGATTTGAATTTGAACATGGTGTGTTTTTTTCTCCGTAGATGTAGTCGCGTCGGAACGGGTAGTCCGATTGGGCGCCGCGGATAGAACCGCTTTCCAATTGCTTGTCGGGCCGGGTCGCCAGAATCTGGTGCAGCGAAATCCAGCCCTGCTCGAATGACATGGCGCAGCCCGACAGGTACAGCCGGTAAGCGCGCAGCACCTTCTCGGCGCGCGCCGCATCGCCGCCGGCGGCCAGCACCTGGCGCGCGGTGTCGAGCTGCGACTCCAGCGCCTCCGACCAGGCCCAGAGCGTGCGCGCGTAGTGCGGGCGCAGGTTTTCGGTGTCGACCATTTCCAGCCCGCCCGCGGCCAGGTCGTGCATGACCTGGCTCACGTGCAGCAGCTCGCCGCCGGGGAAGATGTACTTCTCTATGAAATCGCCCATGCCCGCGCCCAACTGCACGTTGTCCAGGCCGCCGGCGGTGATGCCGTGGTTCATGATCAGCCCGCCCGGGCGCAGCAACTGCTGCACGGTGTTGAAGTAGCGCACCATGTTGACCCGGCCCACGTGCTCGAACATGCCGACCGAGGCGATCTTGTCGAAGGGCTGCTCTACGCTCACGTCGCGGTAGTCGCGCAGCTCCATGCGCACCCGGCCCGACAGGCCGCGCTCTTCGATCAGGCGGTTGACGTGGGCGTGCTGGTTGCGCGACAGCGTGATGCCGGTGGCCTCCACGCCGTAGTGCTCGGCGGCCCACAACAGCAGGCCGCCCCAGCCCGCGCCGATGTCCAGAAAACGCTCGCCCGGGCGCAGGTCGAGCTTGCGGCAGATGTGGTCGAGCTTGGCCTCTTGCGCCTGCGCCAGCGTCATGTCCGCTTCGCGGTAGTAGGCGCAGGAATAGACGCGGCGCGGGTCCAGCCACAGCGCATAGAAGTCGTCGGAGATGTCGTAG
Source organism: Xylophilus sp. GW821-FHT01B05 (assembly GCA_038961845.1). Lineage (NCBI taxonomy): Bacteria > Pseudomonadati > Pseudomonadota > Betaproteobacteria > Burkholderiales > Xylophilus > Xylophilus sp. GW821-FHT01B05. The sequence continues at coordinate 785,787 of CP152408.1, read as the reverse complement.
TGGAACTGGATTTGCGCCGCGTCGCGCTCGCGCGTGTGGTGGGCCAGCGACTTGGCCCGGCGCAGCACATGCGTCCACCAATGGGTATCGCTGACCGAGGGGTTGCCGGGCAGCAGGCCGACCACGGCGGCCATCAGGTCGGACATGCGGCCGTGCACGTCGACCCGGCCTTCAACGATGGCCTCGCCCACCGCGCCGATCTGCCGGCTGGCCAACTGCGCCAGGCCTATTGCGTCATGGAAGCGCAACAGCACCGAGGCCGGGTCCGGGCCGATGCGCTGGCCCGAGGGGAGCTGCAAGGCCACCGGAATGGGCAGCTGCATGAGTTCGCGTTCGATCTTGCCGGTAAGAGATTCCATGGGCTTGGAGTTTTCTGCGACTAGGGCCAGGCGTCAACCATACGGGTGTCAGACAAAAGCGCAATCGCGTGCACCGGCATACGCCCTGGATACCTGCGCTCACGTCGCTGCGCCTGAACCAACTCTACACTTCTTGCCAACTTTTCGCTGCCGCCGCCTGCCCCCGTGCCCTCCCGCCTTTCATTCCTCCGCGTCCTGCTCACCCTGCTGCTGGGGGCAGCGCTGGCCGGCTGCGCCGACACGCGCAGCAGCGCCAGCTACTACTGGCAATCCGTCAGCGGCCACCTGCGCCTGATGGAGGCGGCCCGCCCCATCGACCAATGGCTGGCCGACGACAGCACGCCGGCCGTGCTCAAGCAGCGGCTGCAACTGGCCCAGCGCATCCGCAGCTACGCCTCGCGCGAGCTGGACCTGCCCGACAACGCCAGCTACCGCCGCTACGCCGACCTGCACCGCACGGCCGCGCTGTGGAACGTGGTGGCCGCGCCGCCGCTGTCGCTGACGCTGCACACCTGGTGCTTCCCGGTGGCCGGCTGCATCGGCTACCGCGGCTACTACAGCGAGGCCAACGCGCAGGCCGAGGCCGCGCGCATGCGGGCCGAGGGCTTCGAGACCACCGTCTACGGCGTGCCCGCCTACTCCACCCTGGGCTGGACCAACTGGCTGGGCGGCGACCCGCTGCTCAACACCTTCATCAGCTACCCCGAGGGTGAGCTCGCGCGCATCATCTTCCACGAGCTGGCGCACCAGGTGGTCTACGCCAAGGACGACACCACCTTCAACGAGTCCTACGCCACCGCCGTGGAGCGCATGGGCCAGCAGCGCTGGCTGGCCAGCGAGGCCTCGGATGCCGCGCGTGCCGACTACGCCCGCTTTGCCGACCGGCGCAACGCCTTCCGCGCCCTGGTCCAGCGCACGCGCACGCGCCTGGCGGCCATTTATGCACAAAAAACGCCTGAAGCCCAGGATACACCTGGGCTTTTAGCTATGAAAAAAGAAGCGATGGATGATTTCCGCGCCGACTACGCCCGCCTGCGCGACGGCTGGGGCGGCGATCCACGGCAATACGCCGGCTACGACGCCTGGGTCGCCAAGGCCAACAACGCCGCCTTTGGCGCCCAGGCCGCCTACGACGAGCTGGTGCCGGCCTTCGAGGCGCTGTTCGCCCGCCTCGCCCAGCAGCCGGGCGACCCGTGGCCGCGCTTCTACGCCGAGGTGCGGCGCCTGGCCGCCCTGCCCAAGGCCGAGCGCCGCGCCGCGCTGGACGCCGAGCAGCCGCAGGCTACGGCGTTGACTCCATAAGCGGACGAAGCCTAGGCCGCCTGCAGCGCGGCCACCAGGTCGATGTACTGCTGGCGCGCCGCATCGGCCGTGGCGCCCTTCAGCTTGCTCCAGGCCTCCCACTTGGCGCGCTCGACGATCTCGCTGAAGGCCGGCTTCTTCTCGGTGTTGTCGCCCTGCGTGGCCTGCTTGTAGAGCGCGTAGAGCTTGAGCAGCGTCGGGTTGTCCGGCCGCGTCGGCAAGGTCTTGGACTGGGCGACGGCGGCGTCGAAGGCGGCGGCAAGGTCGGTCATGGTGGTGGCTGGAGATGAATGAACCAGCGGGCATCGTATCCCCGCGCTGCCGCAGATGCGCTGCTGGCTATTGGCTATTGGCACATCGCCGATTGCGGCAGCCCGGCGACCATCTGCTCGCAGGTCTTGGTGAGGCCTTCCTGGTTCACGCCCTTCCACGTCTCGATGGTCGCCTCCGTATCGGTTTTGAGGGTATCCCGCAGTCCCTTGGCGGAGTCTGGAAAACCGAGGCCCTCCCATCTCTTCGCCGCGCGCTCGGTGCAATCGGCCTGCAGTTTCAGGGCATCCACGCAGGCCTGCGGCAGGCGTGTATCGACCGCGGCATGCACCGGCTGCTGCTGCGACTGCGCTGCGGCGGCCGGTGGCGCGGGCTTGCTGTCACAGGCTGCCAGCAGGCCGACCAGAGCACCCGCAGCAGCAAGGCGCAGGACTTTTTGGCGCACGCAAGCGCCATGGACAAAGAAGCTCATGGGGGAAAAATTCACGAAGGAAGCCGGAGCAATCCGGCGGAAGACATGCGGGGCGCAAGCGCCCGGCAAATCACGAAGCGGGACGCGAGTGCTCGAAATCCGGCGGCGAGCAGCGCGCCAGCAGTGACAGCACCTCACCCAGCGGCTGGTGCTGGGCGGCGTAGATCACATTGCGCCCGGCCTGCTTGCGCCGTACCAGCTGGGCCCGGCTGAGTTCCTTGAGATGGAAAGAGGTGACCGACGGCTTGGTGTCGGTGCACAAGGAGATGACCCCGGCGGGCAAGCCCTTGCTCCCTGCATCGGCGACGGTCTTGTAGATCTTCAGGCGTGATTCCTGTGCCAGTGCAGCAAGCAGCATGGCGGCGTTCTTCAAATCCATGTATGAGTACTTCCCTTAGCTCTTTTTTACTGTTGTCTTGGGCCAGTTGCAGCCCCTGGCGAAGCGCCAGGACCTGCAGCAGCAGCGAGCCCGGAAATTATGGCCACGCCCTCCAGATACCGGCCATGCGAATTTGCAACAGTTTCTTTACCTGCGCTGCACACAAGCCCCTCTGAGAACACCAATAGCCCCTGCCACAAGCACCTTGAAACGATTCGACGGTTATTGAAACCTCGAATATTTCGGCAGCCGCGTGCGCAAGTCCGTTGCTATGGTTCGCGCCTCGCCGGGATGCCACAGCACCGGGTTGCCGCCACGCGCAACACGGCCCTGGATCCCCTGTCACCCATTCGACCGAAAGGACCACCGGCCATGCAAACCATCCACGCCCTCTCCCGCCGCCCGAGCCCCCGCCAACGCATGCGCGGCCAGGGCATGACCGAGTACATCATCATCGTGGCCCTGATCGCCGTGGCCGCCATCGGCGTCTACGCCATGTTCGGGCAGACGCTGCGCAACCAGACCGCGGGCCTGGCCCAGGAGCTGGCCGGCAAGTCGGCATCCTCCAACGCCATCAAGGCGGCGGGCCAGTCGGCCAACAACGCTTCTTCCCGCGCCAATGCAACCAAGGGCCTGAGCACCTACAACCAGGCCAACGACGCGAACTAAACGGCTCGCAGCGCGGCAAGGCACCCATGCAAGCACGCTCCATCACGGCCCGCACCCTGCGGCGCGAGCGTGGCCAGGCCATGGCCTTCGGGCTGGTGTTCCTGGCAGCGGGAAGTGCCGCGCTGTACCTGGCGTTCAACGCCGGCCAACTGAGCTTTGCCAAGAGCAAGCTGCAGAACACTGCGGACGCCGCGGCCTACAGCGCTGCCGTGCTGCAGGCGCGCGACTACAACTTCAGCGCCTATGCCAACCGCGCCATGGTCGCCAACCAGGTGGCCGTGGCGCAGATGGTGAGCCTGGCCTCCTGGAGCCAGGAGATGAAGGACAGCTACACCGGCACATCGCCCGGCCAGACCATCGTCGACATATTTGGCGACCAGAGCGCAATCCAATGGAATATGCCAAAGCGCACCGGCGCAGCCGTGGTGCGTATGGCAGATCCCATCATCAGCAAGGCCACCGCCATTGCCACACCAGCGCTTGGCCTGCTGATCAGCTCGCTCAGCCAGGCCCAGTCGGCCTACCACACCGCCACGCTGACCACGCTGCCCTTGCTGGCAGACCAGATAGCGCGACGCAACCAGCCGGATTCCAGCGTGAGCAGCGGCTACTTCTTCGGGCCGCGCAACCTGGTGCAAGTGGGCAAGTGGAAGCGCTTCACCCAGCAGTACGACGCGCGCGCCGGCCAGTCCGACCGCTTCGCCGACGTGGTGACGGATGGCGACACGCTGGACGGCTTCATCAAGGACCGTGGTACCACGACCCGCACGATGGGCCACCTCGGCAGCGCCTACAAGGGCTGCAAAGGAGCCTTTGCGGCCTTCCTGGGGCTGGCCCTGACGCATGGCGGCGGCACGCAACTGACGCAGGACCGCTCGCGTTGGCAGGGGCTGGACGCGACGGACGAAGAGGGGGCGCTTACCTGCTGGTGGGCCACGCCGGCCGGGCCGGTCGGCTTTGTCATGCCGCTGGCTTTCTCGCACGGCCGCGGCGGAGCCGGCACGGGTTCGGGCAGCAGCTACGTGGAGCGTTCGGGCTATGGCAGCTACCGCAACTTTGGCGGCACGCTGCTGAACCCGGCCACCTTCATTGCGGCCAACCTGCAGTACCAGAGCGGCACCGGCAGTTCGCTCGATGCACGCAGCCAAGGCCTGCGCCCCTACCAGGAGCTGACAGCACAGGCTCGCCCAGCGGCTGGCCAGGACGATAACTTCAACCGTGCGCCACACATCACCATCGAGGTCGAGCGGCCCGGCGCCTCGCTGGGCACTTCGTCACGGCTGCTGGCCGATGCGGGGCGGCTGCAGCAGGACGACAAGCTGGCGTCCAACAGCATGCGCGCGCTGGCCAGCGCCAGCGCCTATTTCATCCGGCCGGACGATCGCAGCGGCCTGGCCGGCCGCCTGCGCTCGGCTGCGCAGTGGGCACGCGCAGATGGCAGGTTCGAGTACCCGAGCCTGTTCAATCCCTACTGGCAAGCCTCGCTCACGCCCACCACCGATACCGAGAAGCTCGCCGCCATCGCAATGCAGGTTGCCGGGGGAGTGCCATGACCCGGCGGCCTGCGCAGCGCGGGCAGGCGCTGGCGGAGTTCGTGGTGATCGCCGCCAGTGCCCTCTTGCTGTTGCTGCTGGCGATCACCATGCTGGGCAAGCTTGACGACGTGCGCTCCAAGGTCCTGATGTCATCGCGCTATGCGGCCTGGGAGCGCACGGTGTGGATGGACGAGCCCGAGTGGACATCGCACTACGGCAGCACCGCGACCAAGTCCGATGCGGACATCCGCAGCGAGATCGCGCAGCGCGTGCTGGGCCACGATGCCCCGGCCCTGCGCGCAACGGACCGCAGCGCGCGCAGCCTGGCTGCGGGCGGCCTGCCGATGTGGGAGGACCATGCCGGCGCAGCCCTGCTCCAGCGCTACCAGGACGTGAGCACGCAGGCCAGCCGCGAGGAAACCGGTGGCGTACTGGGCGGCATCACGCGCGTGCTCGATGCCGGCAGCGCGATCGGCATGGGCTTTGATCTTTCCACGCGCAACCTGCGCACGGCCGAGGTGGGCTTCACCGTGGGCGCCAGCAATGCCGCCATCAGACAGCTATGGCCCGACTGGCGCGGCCTGACGCTCTCGGACCACTACGCCCTGCTGTCCAATGCCTGGACGCCCGACGGCCGCAGCGCAGCCGAGACGCTGGTGGGCGGCGCGGTACTGACCTCGAAGCTATCGACCATCGACCGGGCCGTGCTGGCGCCCTTGATCCCGCTCGGCACTGAAATCACACGGCTCGATCTGGGCCGCATCCGCACCGACGTGGTGCCGCAAGACCGGCTGGGCGCGCGATGAATCAGGCCTCACTGCGCACCACCCTCTTGCTCTGCGCCCTGGCGCTGCTGGTGGCGCCCGCCGCGCACGCGGCAGCCTGCAGCCGCGTGCCGGTGCAGGCGCAGTCCAGCGCATGGATAGGCGAGCACCTGGTGGTCAACGGCATGCCCACCGCCATTGCCAGCCTGCGCTTCAAGAATTCCGCCGCCGACACGGCCGAGGAATTCCGCAGCTACTGGGCGCGCGAAGGCCTGCCGGCAAAGGCCTATCGCAAGGGATCGGAATGGACGCTGATGGCGCTGGACGAGCGCTGCCAGTACCTGCTGCAACTGACCGAGGGCCGCGACGGCACCACCGGCGTGTTCAGCGCCACCGAGCTGCGGCCGGTGGCGCCGCTGGTGGACCTGGCGCGCGAAGGCGTGCCAGTGCCGCTGGGCGGCAAGGCCTTGTCCGACACCAGCGCGGAAGAACCTCTCTTCAATTCGCGCGTGCTGCTGTTCGAAAGCGCGCAGCCGGCGCAGGCGGTGTACCGCCAGTTTCTGGAGCAGGCCACGCGCCAGGGCTGGAAGGCAATGGCGCCCGAGGCGCCGCAGCAGGTTGCCGGCGCGCCGCTGGATACCGCCTACAGCCTCACGCTGCAGAAGCGCGGCCTGCGGCTGGACGCCGCCATCTACCCCCAGGCGCAGCGCACTCATGCGCTGCTCACTGTTGAGAAGGACCGATGAGCGTCGCACCCCACAAGAACCGGCGCCACAGGCAGCGCAAGCAGCGCGGCCAGGCCTATCTGGAGTACGTGCTGGCAACCCTGCTGGTGGTGGGCGTTCTGCTCAGCGGCGGCGACGACTCGGTGCTGAACCAGTTGCTGCACGGCTTCCAGTCCTTCTATGGCGCCTACGGCTTTGCACTCTCCACCCCCTGAGGCCACGCGCCGCAGGTGCGCCTCTTCCACAACGCTCCCACGCCTGATCCCGGTATGTTGAAGAAAATAAAACTCCAGTCCCTGGCCAGCAACCCCTGGCTGCTGCTGGCGCTGGCCGTGGTGGTGGCCGGCGCCCTGACCTTCTCGGTCTACCGCTACCTGAGCGGCCGCGAAGCAGCCATGCGCGACCTGATTTCGCGCGAGATGGGCGACCGCTCCACCGTGGCGGTGATCGTCCCGTCGAGCGACGCGCCTGCGGGCAGCCCGATCAACGCCAACGGCTTTTCCGCGCGCGATGTGCCGGCTGACCTGGTGTTCGACGACGTGCTGCGCGCCACCGATTTCGAGACCGTGTCGCAGTCAAGGCTGGTGCGGCCCGTGCGCCGCGGGCAGCCGCTGCGGCGCGCAGACGTGGAAGCATTGCGGGCGCGCGACTTCTCGGATTCGCTGCCGGTGGGCAAGCGCGCGCTGACGATCGATATCGACCCCCTCAATTCCGCGGCCAGCATGCTGCGGCCCGGCAACCATATCGACCTGTTCCTGATCAGCAATACCGGCGGCACGAATAGCGCGCAGCCGGGGCAGTCGTCGCGGCTGCTGCTGTCGGACCTGGCCGTGCTGGCCACCGGCCAGGATGTGCGCGCGCGCGACTTCGGCGAAGCCGGCCAGCAGGGCGGTGAGACCGCATCCACCGGCCACGGCGGCTACGACACGCTGACGCTGCAGGTCACGCCTGAGCAGGCCGGCCGCATCGCGCTGGCGCAGAAGATCGGCGGCTTGCGCGCCGTGCTGCGCAACCAGGACGACAAGGCCGCGACGCCGCCGGTGGTGGTGTCGGAGAACGCGCTGTTCGGGCCCGACGACGGGCCCTCGATCGAATACATCATCGGCGGCACGGGCAAGCAGGACCCGGTCTCCAAGGTGCCGGCCGCGGCCGACCTCGGCAAGGTCATCACTGCTGCGCTGACTTCCGCCCAGCCCAGCCCGGCAGCACCGCCGGCCACGCCACCCGCCAACCCCTTTGGCCGCAATGCCTTGGCCGCCCCTGCGCAGCCGGCGCCTGGCATGGGCGCGAGCGGCCTGCCCGCCAGCCGCTGAGCCCACCACCCGCCCCTGAAAAGACGACGAGCCCACCCGATGCACCGCCTTCTCGCGCTGTCGCGCCCCTCTCTCTTCCTCCACACCTGCGTCGGCGCCTTGCTCGCAGGCACCGCCGCGCTGGGGCCCGTGCCTGCCGCAGCGCAAACCGAGCGCGCGACAGACAGCGCCGCGCAGCAGCGCCCTGTGATCGAGCTGTACCAGGGCGAGGTACGCGCGCTGGATGTCCAGGGCACGATCAAGCGCATTGCCATCGGCAACGGCAGCCTGGTGAGCAGCACCATCACCGCCGGCAGGCTGTTGCTGCTGGCCGAAGCGGCCGGCACCACCAGCCTGGTGGTCTGGACCGAGAACGGCATCGCCCTGCAGGCCAAGCTGCGCGTCACGCCCACCGACCTGCAGGAAACGCTGAGCTATGTGCGCGGCGCGCTGGCCGACGTGCCAGGGCTGCGCATCCAGCAGCAAGGCGGCAAGGTGGTGCTGACCGGCATGGTGCACGAGGAGCAACTGGCCTATGTCCGCACGGTGGCGCAGCGCTCCGAGGACATCGTGAACCTGGTGCGCGCGGACGAGGGCGCGGCGCCGCGCAAGACCATCCATTTCAAGCTGCAGATCATGGAGATCACCAAGCGCGGCCAGGAGAACATCGGCATCCAGTGGGACCAGTCGATCAACGGCCCGCAGGCATCCATTGCCGGCAATGCGATCCGCACCGGCCGCTACCGGACCTTGCCCAGCTCCGACGCCGCAAGCTTCGACAACACGCCGGGCAGCGTCAACGGCCGCTCCAGCGGGGCCTATCTGGGCATTGCGACCTCGATCTTCTCGCGCATCAACATCGCCATCTCGGATGGCGACGCCTTCCTGCTGGCCGCGCCCGAACTCAACAGCCGCAGCGGCGGCGCCGCCACCTTCCTGGCCGGCGGCGAGGTGCCCATCCCGCGCGCGGGCGCCTTCGGCACCACCGATGTCACCTACAAGCCCTACGGCATCCGGCTGAACATCAACCCCACCGTGGACTCGCGCGGCAATATCGCCGCCGGGCTGGAAACCGAGATCAGCCAGATCGACCCCTCCATTACCTATGGCGGCTTCCCGGCCTTCCTCACCCGGCGCACCACCTCCGACCTGTCGCTGCGCGCGGGCGAGACCATTGCCCTCTCCGGCCTGGTGAGCGCGGACTCCTCCCGCGCCATCGACAAGGTACCGCTGCTGGGTGACGTGCCGGTGCTGGGCCGCCTGTTCCGCTCGGATGCGTTTCGCAGCAACAAGAGCGACCTGGTGATCTTCGTCACGCCGATGCTGGTGGACCCGCAGGCACCTGCCACCGAGACGCTGCTGGACCGCGCCGGCCAGATCGACCAGGGCTACCGCCACGACAACGGCGACCCCAGCCCGCTGCCGGCACTGAAGGCCCGCCGCGAACAAGAAGACGCCGAGCAAGCCGCCCGCAGCAGGAGTGGCGCCCCCAGCGCTGCGCCCGCCACTACCCCACCGGCATCGGCCGAGGCACTGCCGCCCGGCACCGCCCTGGACCCGGCGCCACCGCGCGAATAGGAGCCTTGCCATGTTCGAGATCCGCGTTGAGGGCCGTGCCGCCGAAGGCCGCAGCTTCCGCTTCGGGGAGCGCTGCACCATCGGGCGCCTGCCGGAATGCAACATCGTGCTCAAGGGCGTGCTGATCGGCAAGCTGCACGCCACGCTGGAAGAGCGCGAGGGCCGTGTCTACCTGCATGACAAAGGCGGCATCGCCTCGACGCTGGTCAACGGCGACCCGGTCACCAGCTACGGCCCGGTGCTGGAGAAAGACCGCATCGAGATCGGCGGCTACCAACTGGTGGTGACGCCGCAGGCCGCGCACGATGCGCCGCCCGCATCCAAGCCGCCAGCGCCGCCGCCAGCGGCCACGCCGATTCTGGTCGCCACGGCACCGCCTCCGCCCCCCGCGCCCGCAGTCATGCCGCTGCCCGCACGCCCACGCCACAAGGCCACGGCGCCGGAGCCTGCTGAAGAAGTGCAGCCGATCAACAGCGCCACCGGCATCGAGCTGCGCAAGCTGGCGCACCAGCGCCTGATCGAGGCCATGGACCTGCGCCGCGTCAACGTGGCGCGCATGGACGAGGGCGAGCTGGAGTCCATGGTCAACAGCCTGCTCGACACCATCCTGGAGAGCGACAAGCGCCTCGAACACCCGCACATTCCCAAGCCCGTGCTCAAGAAGAGCGTGCGCGACGAGGTGATTGGCCTGGGCCCGCTGGAAGAGCTGCTGGACGACCCGGCCGTCACCGAAATCATGGTCAACCGGCACGACCAGATCTTTGTCGAGCGTGAAGGACGGCTGACGCGCTCGCCCGTGATCTTCACCGACGACCGCGCGGTGCTGGGCGCAATCGAGCGCATCGTCGCACCGCTGGGCCGCCGCATTGATGAGAGCTCGCCCATGGTGGACGCGCGGCTCAAGGACGGCTCGCGGGTCAACGCCATCATCCCGCCGCTGGCGCTGCGCGGCCCGAGCATCACCATCCGCAAGTTCTCCAAGCGCAAGCTGCAGGCCGAGGACATGGTGGCCTTCGGCTCGCTGTCGCCCGCCATGGTCGACTTCCTGCGCGTGGCGGTGGAGCAGCGCGCCAACATCGTCATCTCCGGCGGCACTGGCTCGGGCAAGACCACGCTGCTGAACGTGCTGTCCAACTTCATCCAGCGGAACGAGCGCGTGGTCACCGTGGAGGACGCGGCAGAGCTGCAGCTGACCCAGCCCAACCTGGTGTCACTGGAGGCGCGCCCGGCCAACATGGAAGGCAAGGGCACGGTCACCATCCGCGACCTGGTGAAGAACTGCCTGCGCATGCGGCCAGACCGCATCGTCGTCGGCGAATGCCGCGGCGGCGAGGCACTGGACATGCTGCAGGCCATGAACACCGGCCATGACGGCTCGCTGACCACGGCCCACGCCAACACGCCGCGCGACTGCCTGGCCCGGCTGGAGGTGATGACGCTGATGGCCGGCCTGGACCTGCCCATGACCGCCATCCGCGAGCAGGTCTGCTCGGCCGTGGACATCATCGTGCAGCAGTCGCGCTTTGCCTGCGGCTCGCGCCGCGTCACGCACATCACCGAAGTCAGCGGCATGGAGACCGGCACCATCCAGCTGCAGGACATCTTCCTGTTCAAGGAAGACGGCTACGGCGCAGACGGCAAGATCCGCGGCGAGTTCGTGCCGACGGCCTACATACCGGACTTCTACCAGTCGCTGATGCGCCGCGGCATACCGGTCGACACCTCGATCTTCAGCGAACGCAAGGCGGCCTAGATGCTTGCGCTCATTCTTTGCGCCGTCTTCCTGGTGCTGGTGGCCGTGCTGTGGTTTGGCACGCGGCTGGGCCGCATCTGGCTGCTGTCGCGCACCGCCAGCGTGGCCTCGGAGGTGGAGTCCTCGCTGGCCGACCTGTTCATCTTCGTCAACACGCAACAGATCGCCGGGCTGAGCATTCTGTCGGTCATCCTGCTGCCGCTGCTGACCTTCCTGCTCACGCAGAACCTGGTGTTCACGGCGCTGTCGCTGCCGGCGGCCTTCATGCTGCCGCGCGTCTACCTCAAGCGCCTGCACCGCCAGCGGCTGCTGCTGATCGAAGAGCAGTTGCCTGACGCATTGCTGATGCTTTCCGGCGCGCTGCGCGCCGGCGCCAGCTTTCCGGTGGCGCTGGAGAGCGTGGTGCATGAGTCACGGCCACCGGTCTCGCAGGAGTTCGACCTGCTGCTGCGGGAGATCCGCCTGGGCGTGGACCTGGCCGACGCGCTGGACAACATGGAACGCCGCGTGCCGGTGCAGGATTTCCTGATGGTGACCGCCGCCATCTCCATCGCGCGCGAGGTCGGCGGCAACCTGGCCGAAACGCTGGAGTCCGTGGCGCGCACGCTGCGCGAGAAGCACCAGATGGAGGGCAAGATCCGCTCGCTGACCGCGCAGGGAAAGATGCAGGGCCTGGTCATGACCGGTCTGCCGCTGTTCCTGATCCTGGTGCTGCGGCAGATGGAGCCGGTCGCCATGGCGCCGCTGTTTGACTCGCCCATAGGCTGGGCCACGCTGGCGGTGATCTGCGTGATGGAGCTGCTGGGCTACAAGGCGATCAGCAAGATCACCAACATCCGGGTCTGAGGCCATGCACACCACCCTGCTCATCGTGTCCCTCGCGCTTGGCTTTGGCACGCTCGCCCTGGGTTTCATGCTCTGGTGGTCGCTGTCGCGGCTGACGCAGGCCATACCCAAGGAAGACCGCGGCTACCTCGACCCGCTGCCGCGCCAACTGCGCGCACTCTGGCCCGTGGTGAAGTTCATCGACCACCATTTCGGCCGCTTTTTCCCCAAGCGCCTGCTGGACTCCACGCAAGAGATGCTGCGCATCACCGGCATGCTGTTCCTGATGAATGCGCGCCAGTTTGTCGCGCTGCGGCTGCTGTCGGCCCTGCTCTTTGGTCTGCTGGTAGCGGCACTGATGCTGCCGCTGGCGGCGTTCTCCTTCCTGCCCATGCTGGCCGGCACGTTGCTGGGCTTCTACTACCCGCGCATCTGGCTGCGCGACGTGCGCAAGAAGACGGTGGATGCGGTGGTGCGGCACCTGCCGGTGTTCCTCGACTTCCTCACCATGAGCGTGGAGGCCGGCCTCAATATCACCGGCGCCATGCAGCACGCCGTGGCCAAGGGCCCGGAAGGGCCGCTGCGCCGCGAGTTCGAGCACGTGCTGCGCGACCTGAAATCGGGCCTGAACCGCGCCGACGCATTGCGCCGCATGGACGACCGGCTGCGCATGAAGGAGGTGACCAACTTCGTGGGCGCGGTGATCCAGTCCGAACGCATGGGCTCGGGCCTGGCCAGCACGCTGCGCTTCCAGTCCGAGCAGCGCCGCAGCGAGCGCTTCCAGCGCGCCGAGAAGCAGGCCATGGAAGCCCCGGTCAAGCTGATCTTCCCGCTGGTGGTGTTCATCTTCCCCGTGACCTTCATCGTGCTGGGCTTCCCCATCGTGATGAAGTTCATACAGGAGGGCCTGCTGTGACGGGCGGCCGGCTCCGCTGCGACGGACGCCCGCTGCCGCTGGAGGCCTGGCGCGCCCAGCGCCTGCTGGAGCGCATGCGCGGCCTGCTCGGCCGGCCGCAGGGCAGCCTGGGCGCGCTGTGGATCGCGCCCTGCAACTCCATCCACACCTTTGCCATGGGCTATGCCATAGACGTTGCCTTTCTCGATGCACAGGGCCGCGTGCTGGCCACGCATGCGGCCGTGCGCCCGGCGCGCATGCGCTGGTGCTGGCCGGCACGCAGCGTGCTGGAACTGCCCGCAGGCGGCATGGCGCTGCACGGCATCGTGCGCGGGGCAGAGCTGACTTTCGAGGCGCATGCATGAACAAGGCCGCCCGACGCACGGCATTGGCGCGCGGGGCACGGGGGCAGAGCGCCACCGAGTTCCTGATCCTGCTGCCGGTGTTGGTACTGCTCTGCACCGCCATCCTGCAGTTCGGCCTGCTCTACCAGGCCAAGGCCACGCTCGACTACGCAGCGCTGCAGGCCGCGCGCGCGGGCGCGGTCGGCTACGGCCAGATGGACGCCATGCGCAGCGGCCTGGCCGATGGGCTGACACCGCTGTTCGCCCGCTCCGCCGACGCCACCGGCCTGGCCAAGGCCAAGTGGGCGGCCCGCAGCGAGAGCCGCGACGGCCAGATCAGCCGCATCGACGTGCTCAACCCCACCAGCACCGCCATGCGCGACTTCGCGCGGCGCGGCACCTATGCCGGCCAGACGATCCGCCAGATCCCCAACGACACGCTGATGTACCGCGACGAGCGCCCCGGCAGCGCCTCCGGCCTGTCGATCCAGGATGCCAACCTGCTGAAGATCCGGGTGCGCTACTGCTACAGCATGTTCGTGCCCTTCGCCAACCGCACCATCCATGCGGTGTTCGGCCTGTTCTCCAGCAACCCCTGCGGCAGCGGGGGCCTGGGAGACACGGAGTGGCGGCTGCCGCTGGAGTCCGACGCCATGGTGCGCATGCAAACGCCCTATCGGGGATCGTGATGCTGCCAATACCGTCTCGCAGCCCCCATCCCCGCAGCGTGCCATGGCTGCTGCTCGCGCTATGCCTTGCGCCCATGGCCAGCCAGGCGGCGCTGGATGTCAGCACCTCGGACAAGGTCGAGATCATCACCACCCGCAGGCCTGCGCCCACCACCCCGCCGCCGACCAGCAATCCCACGCCCGCAGCCCGCCCACCCACCGAGCCCCCACCCAGCAAGCCTCCCACCGACCTGGTGCGCGAAGAGATCGCCGACACCCGCGACCGCCTGACCCGCAACCTGCGCCTGTATGACGAGGCCCGGCGCCAGTCGGCCACGTCGACAGCCACCGATACCCTGGCCCGCGACGTGCGCGCCGACCTGGAACGGCTGGACCTGCTGCTGCGCAGCCAACAGCCCTGATACCCCCCAAGCCCATGCCCCTGCACCGACCATCCTGCCCCCCATCTCCATTGCAGCGCCTGGCCCTGGCCACGCTGGCCAGCCTGGCGCTCGCCGCCTGCGACCGTGCACCGCCGCCTGCCGCACATGCAGCGCCGCCGGTTACGGCGGCCGCAGCGCAGCCAGCGCCCACCCCGGTTGCTGCCGCGCCCGCCAGTCCGCCCGCCGCAGCGCAGCAGAACCTCGCAGGCGTGGACAGCGGCGCCTTTGTGCAGGGCCACGAGCCCGGCAGCCGCGACTGGTTCGGCCTGCTCAATGCCTTCACCGGCGACACGCTGGGCTACACCCGCAACGGCTCGCGGGACGAGATCGTGGTGGCGCTGGCGCAAAGCTCCACCCTCGATCTGCTGCGTTTTCGCGGCCTGGACGAGGCCCTGGCACGCCACAACCCGACGCGGGTAGAGGTGGCGGCCGCCGATCAGGCCAGCGGCCCCTGGAAGACCGTGCTGCAGCAAGCCCTGCCGGCGCAGCAAGCGGGCTTCAAGGCCGAATTCAAGCTCGACCCACCGGTGCAGGCGCGCTTTCTGCGGCTGCAGTTACAGAACGACAACCCGCCAGGCGAGGCGCAGATCGGCCTCGGGCAGTTCATGGCCTATGGCAGCGTGCCGGCAGAGCCCCCGCCCGCGCGGCAGATCGGCGGCACGCTGCGCTTTCCCATCGGCTTTGGCGCCAGCGGCTTCGTGGTGCTGCAGCAGTCGGGCGCCGCAGTGCAAGGCTGCGTGCTGGACGCCCAGCGCGGTGACGACGGGCGCCTGCACATTGCCGCCATCGAAGGCACGCTGGCCGGCGGCATCGAGGCCGGCGGCCAGCTGCGCTTCACCACCACGGCCACCGACGGCACGACGCGTCGCGGCATCATGTCCTTCAGCCCCGACGGCAGCCAGGTCTATGCGGCGCTGTTCCGCGGCGATGCGGTGGAGGAAGCCGCCGGCAGCCGTGTGCCGCTGGGCGCACAGCCCCAGTGCGCGCCCAGCGCCGAGGCCGACGACAACGCCCTGAGCCAGCCATTGGAGGCTGCCGGCCGCGTGTCCCTCTACGGCATCAACTTCGACCTGGACGCCAGCACGCTGCGCCCGGACGCACGCCCGGCCATTGCACAGATCGTGGCGCTGGCGCGCAAGCACGCCGACTGGCGCTTCACCATCGAAGGGCACACCGACGCCTCGGGCAGCGAGGCCCACAACCAGAAGCTGTCGGAAGACCGCGCCACCGCCGTGGTAGAGGCCTTGAAGACCGCCGGCGTCGACGCCGCACGGCTGCGGCCCCAGGGCTTTGGCGCGACCAAACCGGTCGCCCCCAACGACAGTCCGGCAGGCCGCGCCACCAACCGGCGTGTGGAGCTGGTGCGGCAGTGACAAGGCTGCAGCGGCTGGCCCTTCTAGTTCTGGCCACGCTGGCGCTGTCAGCGCAGGCAGAGGTTCAGCGCTCGCGCCTGGAGGGCGCGGTGGAGCTGATCACCCTGCATGCGCCGCGCGGTGCGGCCCCATTCGCCGCACCACGCCCGGCCCCGCCGCGCAGCGACTACGCCGCGCTGGCGCAGGACGCGGCCCAGCGCACCGGGCTGGACGCACCGCTGATCCGTGCCGTCATGCATGCGGAATCGGCCTTCAATGCCACGGCCGTGTCGCCCAAGGGCGCCCAGGGCCTGATGCAGTTGATGCCGGCCACCGCCGCGCTGTACGGCGTGCAGGACGCCTACGACCCGCGCCAGAACGTGCTGGCCGGCGCCAGCCATCTGCGCTATCTGCTGCAGCGCTTCGGGCAGGACATCCCGTTGGCGCTGGCCGCCTACAACGCGGGCGAGGGTGCCGTGGAGCGCTACGACCGGCGCATCCCGCCGTATGCGGAAACGCGCGGCTACGTCGAGCGCGTGCTCGCCTTGCGCGAGCGCTACCTGGCGGGCGACGCCGCGCCCGCTAGCGCGCCCGCCAGGCGCCCCGCCGCCACCGGCAGCCCGGCCGGGCCGCTGTGGCGCCGTGCCTCGGGCACGCAGCAGTGGGTGATGTTCAGCGCGCCCTGAGCGCTGCGGCGCGGTACACGGCGGCCTTGCCGTGAAAATCAAAAATAATAGCTAAAAGCCCAGTCCCCACCTGGGCTAGAGGCATATTTCACTGATATTTAGTTGCGCTTGGGCTCGGCAAACCAGCTGTGCACCAATTGCACCCAGCAACGCGCCCCCAGCGGGATCAGTGCATCGTTGAAGTCGTAGCTCGGGTTGTGCAGCATGCACGGCCCCATGCCATGGCCAGTGTCGCGGTGCGTACCGTCGCCGTTGGCCAGGAAGGCGTAGGCGCCGGGGCGCGCCTGCAGCATGAAAGAGAAATCCTCTGCGCCCATGGTCGGCTCTTGCACCACGACGTTCTCTGCGCCCATCGCCTCGACCGCCACGCGGCGCAGGAACTCCGCCTCGTAGGCATGGTTGATGGTGGGCGGGTAGTTGCGCGCAAAGTCGAAGTCGCACTGCGCCTCAAAAGCGGCACAGGTGTGCTCGGCCACCTGGCGCATGCGTGCCTCCAGCAGGTCCAGCAGCTCCAGCGAGAAAGTGCGCACCGTGCCCTCCAGCACGCACTGGTTGGGCACGATGTTGGTGGCGTCGCCGGCGTGGATCATGGTGACCGAGATCACGCCCGCGTCCAGCGGCTTCTTGTTGCGGCTGATGATGTTCTGGAAGGCCTGCACCATCTGGCAGGCGATCGGCACCGGGTCTATGCCCAGGTGCGGCATGGCCGCATGCGAGCCCTTGCCGCGGATGGTGATCTTGAACTCGCTGGCCGAGGCCATCACCGGCCCGGGGCTGACCGCGATCTGGCCTGCCTGCATGCCCGGCCAGTTGTGCAGGCCAAACACGGCCTCGGCCGGGAACTGCTCGAACAGGCCCTCTTCCACCATCACCCGGCCGCCGCCACCGCCTTCTTCTGCTGGCTGGAAGATCAGGTAGACGGTGCCGTCGAAGTCGCGGTGCCGCGCCAGGTGCTGCGCGGTTGCCAGCAGGATGGCCGTGTGGCCGTCGTGGCCGCAGGCGTGCATGCGGCCGGGGTTGCGGCTGGCGTGGGCGAAGGTGTTGGACTCTTGCAGCGGCAGCGCGTCCATGTCGGCGCGCAGGCCCAGCGTGCGGCCACTGCTGTCGCGCGCGCCGCGCAGCACACCGACGACGCCGGTGCGGCCCAGGCCACGGTGTACGGGAATGCCCCATTCGGTGAGCTTTTGCGCGACCAGGTCAGAGGTGCGCACTTCCTCGAAGCCAAGCTCGGGGTGGGCATGGATGTCGCGGCGGATGTCGACGATGGCGGCGATCTCGGGCGAGTCGGCGACCAGGGAATCAAGATGTGTCATGGGGGAATCTCCTGCTGCGCCCCGCGCGGGCGGAGCGCCTTGTGAAGGGACAGTCTACCCCTGCGATACAGGGGTACTCCGATCAGTTGCCCATGGCGCTCGCGCCACCCGCGGCGCCGACAACACCAAGGCACAGAAGGCCGCGGAGCAGGCCATGCGTAGACATCCGCGGAACCGGCTCCGCCGGGCCGCTGGATGTGTCCCCTGCAAGGAGGTTGGCGAAGACGCGAAGCGCGTAGCCTGGGGGTGTTTCACTTCAGGCGCGGACCTTGCCGTCGCCCGTCAGCATCGATAGCTCGACGAAATGCGAGGCCACATGGTCGGTCACGCCAAAACTCACGGGAAAGCCGGCGACCGTGCCCGTGCCAATGCCTTCCAGGCCGGCGATCAGGCCTTCGCGGTCGGGCGTGCGCGCGCGGCGCAGGCCTTCGACCAGCACACGCGCGGCCAGGTAGCCCTCGAAGCTGGAGTAGTTGGGCGCCACACCGCTGCCCTTCTTCACGGCCTCCAGAAATTCACGCGCCGCTGCATGCGTGGTCTTGTAGGGCGAAGGCAGCACCTGCGACACGACCACGCCCGCGCCCTCCTTGCCCAGCGCGTCGGCCAACGCCTGCGTGCCGACAAAAGAGACGTTGTAGAAGGTACCGCCGTAGCCCGCCTTGCGCGCCGCCCGCACAAAGGCCGCACAGGCGGCATAGGTGCCCACCTGCACCACGGCCTCGGGCCAGGCCGCAGACAACTGCTTGACGGCCGCACTCACATCCTCGGAGTTGCGCTCCACCGTCACCGTGCCAGCGGGCTGCAGCTTCTGCGCCGCCAGCGCCTTCACCACACCGTCCAGCCCGGCCTTGCCGTAGGTATCGTTCTGGTGAAACACCGCTATGCGCGTCAGGCCCAGGTTGGTGAGCTGGCGCACGATCAGCGCCGTCTCGTCGTCATACGAGGCGCGCAGGTGGAACAGGTTGCGGTGAAAGGGCTCGCGCAGCGCCATGGCGCCCGTCAACGGTGCAATCAGCGGCACCCGCGCCTGGTTCGCCAGCGGCAGCGCGGCCAGCGTGGTGGGCGTGCCCACGTAGCCAAACAAGGCCAATGCGTCCTCATCGATCAGCTTGCGGGTATTGGCCGCACAGCGCTCGGGCTCGTAGCCGTCGTCCAGGCTGCGCAGCTCAATCGTGCGACGCCCCACGCCGCCCTGCGCATTGACCTGGTCAAAACACAGCTTGGCGCCGGCCTGGTACTGCAGGCCCAATTGCGCCGTTGGCCCGGTCAGCGACGCCGACTGGCCCAGCACGATGCGTGTATCGCCCTGCGCCCACACGCGAGGGGCGGCGGTGGCCAGCACAGCGCCGCCAGCCATCAGGCCGGTGGAAAACCGGCGGCGGCTCCAAGTGGACAATGTCATGCGGCTCCCTTCAGAATTCAACCAGCCAGTGTAATGAGGCTGTAAAGCCCCTTCTGGCAGGAAAGCACAGGCCATGCCCGACCACGATTCCCCCACCATCTCGCCCGCCAGCACCCAGGTGCGCGGCGCTTGCCCGCACGACTGCCCCGACACCTGCTCCCTGCTGACCACGGTGCAAGACGGCGTCGCCGTGCGCGTGCAAGGCAACCCGGCCCATCCGATGACCGCCGGCGTGCTCTGCGCCAAGGTCGCCAAGTACCCCGAGCGCACCTACCACCCCGAGCGCCTGCTGCAACCCATGCGCCGCGCCGGCCCCAAGGGCGCAGGTATCTTCGAGCCGGTCAGCTGGGATGAAGCGCTGGACGACATCGCCCACCGCCTCGGCACCATCGCCGCGCGCGACCCGCAGGCCATCCTGCCCTACAGCTACGCCGGCACCATGGGGCTGGCGCAGAGCGAAAGCATGGACCGGCGCTTCTTCCACCGCCTGGGCGCCTCGCTGCTGGACCGCACCATCTGCTCCTCGGCCGGCGGCGAAGGCCTGGTGCAGACCCTCGGCGGCAAGGTCGGCATGCACGTGCAGCACTTCGCAGAGGCCAAGCTGATCCTGATCTGGGGCAGCAATTCCATCGGCAGCAACCTGCACTTCTGGCGCCTGGCGTTGGAGGCCAAGCGCAACGGCGCGCGCCTGGTCTGCATAGACCCACGCCGCACCGAAACCGCCGACAAATGCCACGAGCACGTGGCCCTGCTGCCCGGCACCGACGCGGCGTTGGCCTTTGCACTCATGCACGAATGCATCGTCCACGACTGGCTGGACCACGACTACCTGGAGCGCTACACGCTCGGCTGGCCCGCGCTGCGCGAGCGCGCCCTGCAATGGCCACCGGCCCGCGCCGCCGCCGTGTGTGGCGTGCCAGAAGAACAGATCCGCGAGCTGGCCCGAGCCTACGGCACCACCCAGCCGGCCGCCATCCGCCTCAACTACGGTATGCAGCGCGTGCGCGGCGGCGGCAACGCCACTCGCGTCATCGCCAGCCTGCCTGCCTTGGTTGGCGCCTGGCGGCATCGCGCCGGCGGTGTGTTGCTGAGCAGCTCCGGCTCCTTCCCGGTACAGCGCGCTGCCCTGCAGCGGCCTGACCTGCTGGCCGGGCGCAGGCCGCGCACCATCAATATGTCGACCATAGGCGACGAACTGCTGCGCGAGGCCTCGCCGGCCTTCGGCCCGCGCATCGAAGCGGTAGTGGTCTACAACAGCAATCCGGTGGCGGTCGCCCCAGAGTCGGCCAAGGTCGCCGCCGGCTTCGCGCGTGAAGACCTGTTCACCGTAGTGCTGGAACACTTCCAGACCGACACCGCCGACTATGCCGACTACCTGCTGCCCGCCACCACCCAGCTCGAGCACTGGGACATACAGATCGCCTACGGCCACACCGACGTGCTGCTGAACCGCCCGGCCATCGCGCCCTTGGGCCAATCACGCCCCAACACCGCCGTGTTCCGCGCCCTGGCCGAGCGCATGGGTTTTGATGAGGATTGCTTCCGCGACGACGACCAGACCCTGTGCCGCCAGGCCTATGGCGAGCAGGTCGACTTCGAGCGCCTGCTGCAAGACGGCTTTGCGCCACTCGGCCTGCCCGAGGCCCCCTTCGCCCAAGGCGGCTTCCCCACGCCCTCCGGGCGCTGCGAGTTCTTCAGCGAGCGCCTGGCCGCGCAAGGCCAGGATGGCCTGCCCGATCACCTGCCCAACTACGAAGTGGCCGAGGCCGGCTCGCCCTACCCGCTGGCCATGATCTCGCCGCCGGCGCGCAACTTCCTCAACTCCACCTTCGTCAACGTGAAGAGCCTGCGCGACATCGAGCGCGAACCGGTGCTGGAGATCAACGCCGCCGACGCCGACGCGCGCGGCATCACGACTGGCGCCGTGGTGCGCGTCTTCAACGCGCGCGGTGAATACCGCTGCAAGGCCGAGGTCAGCCCGCGCGCCCGCGCCGGTGTAGTGCATGGCCTTGGCATCTGGTGGCGCAAGTCCGGCCTGGCTGGCACCAACGTCAACGAGCTCACCAGCCAGCGCCTGACCGATCTGGGCCGCGCGCCTACCTTCTACGACTGCCTGGTCGAGGTGGCACCGCTCTGAAATCTATCGCCGCCACTGCAGCAACACGCTCCAGGGCTGGCGGTTGAAATTGCCCTGCGTAGCGCAAGCGCCATCCTCCGCGCAAGCGGCATCGTCAGCATCCGCCTGCCACGTGAAATAACGCCGGCTAAGCGTCGGCGCAGGCCCTGCATCCAGCGCCATTTGCCGTAGCGTCACCGACTGCAGCACATTGCCGCCAATGCTCTGCAGCAGGCCGCTCTCGCGATCCACCGCCACCACCAGATCACAGTGCATGGGCAGCGCCCGCTGTGCCGCCAGCACTGCGCCCAAAGCCTGGAAGCGATCCAGTCCGGCACCCGCGCCGCGCGTGTGGCAGATCAGGTCGCCCGCACGCGGCGTGGTGCTTGCAATGTCGCAGGCGCGGTAGGCGCCACCATCAGCCTGCGCGCCCGCCCGCTCCGCTTCGGTGACGCGGAAGGCCTGCGCCACATACACATGGTGCGCATCTGAAAACGCAAACTCCGCCTCGCTTAAGCCCGCCGTTTTCTCCAGATAACTGATGAAGGCCGCCGACCAAGGGTTATCGATCAAGGCCGCCCGCTGCACCGACGCTGTCAGCGCCGCGCGTTGCTCGCCCTCTGCGGGCAGCCTGTCCAGCAGCGCCGCAATGGAGACAAAACGACCATCCGGCCCGCGCACTTCACGCGGCTTGTCCGGGTCCAGCGAGCGCCAAAAGCCCAGCACCCGCTGCCAGGTCAGCGTACTTTCCCCCGGCGCACGATCAGCCTCCGCCTCATAGAAGCCAGAGCGCACCAAATGCCCTTCAACATCAATGGTCTGGCCGCCAAACAACTGCTGCTGCCGTCGCGCCTCAGCGACCAGCGTGACAACACGCGGATCAGTCGGTACCGATTGCGCCGTTGCACTGCATTGCGGCGCAGCCGGCGTATGCACTACCTCCACCGGCGCACACGCTGCCAACGACAGCATCAGCAAGCACAGCAGGACACGCATGGAAGAGAAGAAAGGCATGGGCTGCACGATAGACGATGAGCGCGAAACCCCGTCTTTAAGGCCCTATTGCAGAGGCACACATCCCGCCAAGGCAAAAAAAAGCCCACGATAAATCGTAGGCTTTTTAACAGTGCATCCCCACTGAATGGGAACCACTGATTGAGTGGTTGCGCGAGCAAGATTTGAACTTGCGACCTTTGGGTTATGAGCCCAACGAGCTACCAGGCTGCTCCATCGCGCGGTAAGAGATCAATTATAGCCTGCTTATTCAGCCTTTTCGCCTTCAGCAGAAGTATTTTCTGCCGCAGTGCGTTCGACCAATTCAACCAGGGCCATAGGAGCGTTGTCGCCCACACGGAAACCCATCTTCAGGATACGGGTGTAGCCGCCCGGACGCGCCTTGAACAGCGGGCCCAGCACGTTGAACAGCTTGGTGACGCTGTCGCGGTCACGCAGGCGGTTGAACGCCAGGCGGCGGTTGGCCAGCGTGTCTTCCTTTGCGAGCGTGATCATCGGTTCGATGACGCGACGCAGTTCTTTGGCCTTGGGAACCGTGGTCTTGATGGCTTCGTGCTCGATGAGCGAATTCATCATGTTCTGCAGCATCGCAAGGCGGTGCGAGCTGGTGCGGTTGAGTTTACGGAGACCGTGTCCGTGGCGCATGGTGCTTTTCCTTCTTTATAAAAACAGGCAGCCGGATCAGGTACTGCCCGTGGCACTCGTCCATCGCAAAACGCGAGGGACGAAATTCTATCAGCGCTTGTCGAGACCTGCCGGCGGCCAGCTTTCCAGCTTCATGCCAAGCGTCAGGCCGCGAGATGCCAGCACTTCCTTGATTTCGTTGAGCGACTTGCGACCCAGGTTCGGGGTCTTGAGCAGCTCGTTCTCGGTGCGCTGAATCAGATCACCGATGTAGTAGATGTTTTCGGCCTTCAGGCAGTTAGCCGAACGCACCGTCAGTTCCAGCTCATCAACCGGGCGCAGCAGGATCGGATCGAACGGCGTGTTGCCACCGCGCGGTGCCGGTGCATCGAAGGCTGCGAGTTCGCCGCCTTCCAGCTGTGCGAACACTGCCAGTTGCTCCACCAGGATCTTGGCCGAAGCGCGCACTGCGTCTTCTGCAGAGATGGCGCCGTTGGTTTCGATCTCGACCACCAGTTTGTCCAGGTCGGTACGTTGTTCCACACGGGCG
Organism: Xylophilus sp. GW821-FHT01B05; assembly: GCA_038961845.1. Classification (NCBI taxonomy): domain Bacteria; kingdom Pseudomonadati; phylum Pseudomonadota; class Betaproteobacteria; order Burkholderiales; genus Xylophilus; species Xylophilus sp. GW821-FHT01B05. Next base: position 762,457 of record CP152408.1, on the reverse strand, counting down.
CTTTCGACCGTGTAGCTCACGCGCTTGACCGGCGAGAACGAGGCGTCCAGCACGATGCGGCCAATGGACTTGGTCGCTTCGTCAGCGTAACGGCGCATCGTGCCCGGCACATAGCCACGGCCCTTCTCCACCTTGATCTGCATGTCGAGCTTGCCGCCTTGCGACAGGTGCGCGATCACATGATCAGGGTTGATGATTTCCACGTCGTGCGGCGTCTGGATATCGCCGGCGGTAACAACGCCTTCGCCATCCTTGCGCAGCGACAGCGTCACTTCGTCACGGTTGTGGAGCTTGAACACCACGCCCTTCAGGTTCAGCAAGATGTTGACGACATCTTCCTGCACGCCGTCGATCGACGAGTACTCGTGCAGAACGCCAGCGATCGTGACTTCGGTCGCGGCGTAGCCCACCATGGACGACAGCAGCACGCGACGGATCGCGTTGCCCAGCGTATGGCCGTAGCCACGCTCGAACGGCTCCAGCGCGACTTTGGCGCGGTTCTGGCCGAGTTGCTCGACGTTGATGGCTTTGGGTTTCAGCAGATTGGTTTGCATGCGGACTTCCTCTCAATACCCCCAGCTCGTTACACCGGTAAGGCTGTGAAGCCCTGGCAGGCGGTGCCCCGCGCGCCAAGGAGTGAAACAATCGAAAAGAGGCGCCCGGAGGCGCCTCGCGCTGGAGAAGCGCAGAACGGATTAGCGGGAATACAGTTCGACGATCAACGATTCGTTGATGTCGGCACCGAATTCGTCGCGATCCGGCGCCTTCTTGAAGGTGCCTTCTGCCTTGTCGAGCTGCACTTCAACCCAAGCCGGCAGGCCGACTTGTTGGGCCAGTTGCAGCGCTTCGGCAATGCGGTTTTGCTTCTTGGACTTTTCGCGCACGGCAACGACGTCACCGGCCTTGACCATGTAGGAAGCAATGTTGACCGACTGGCCGTTCACCGTGATCGCCTTGTGCGACACCAGTTGGCGCGCTTCAGCACGGGTCGAACCGAAGCCCATGCGGTACACCACGTTGTCCAGGCGGGACTCAAGGATGACCAACAGGTTGGCGCCGGTGTTGCCCTTGCGGCGGTCGGCTTGTTCGAAGTAACGGCGGAATTGCTTTTCGAGCACGCCGTACATGCGCTTGACCTTCTGCTTTTCGCGCAGTTGCAGACCGTAGTCGGACGTGCGCTGGCCAGAGGTGCGGCCGTGCTGGCCGGGCTTGGAGTCGAACTTGGCCTTGTCCGCGATCGAGCGACGGGCGCTCTTCAGGAACAGGTCAGTGCCTTCACGGCGGGAAAGTTTGGCCTTGGGGCCGAGGTAGCGTGCCACTTGAGCGTCCTTTGTGTCATCTGCCGCATGCAAGATGCGGGAGCTAGCCGTCAGATGCGGCTAGCGGTGGGCTTATGAGAAAGCGGAAAAAAGCCTGCGATTATAGCCGCAGGCTAGATACCCGAGCGCGAAGGCTCAGATGCGGCGGCGCTTTTGCGGGCGGCAGCCGTTGTGCGGAACCGGCGTCACATCGGAGATCGAGGTGATGCGGATACCCAGCGCGCCCAGAGCACGAACCGAGGATTCGCGACCTGGGCCAGGGCCCTTGATCTCGACGTCCAGGTTTTTGATGCCTTGTTCGATTGCAGCACGACCGGCGACTTCCGACGCGACCTGGGCTGCAAACGGGGTCGACTTACGCGAACCCTTGAAGCCCTGGCCACCGGACGAAGCCCACGACAGGGCATTGCCCTGGCGATCGGTGATCGTGATGATGGTGTTGTTGAACGATGCGTGAACGTGTGCAACGCCGTCCGAAACGTTCTTCCGGACCTTCTTGCGAACGCGCTGCGCAGCGTTATTGGCGGGAGACTTAGCCATGTTTCTCTTTCAGTCCCGGTTATTTCTTCAGAGCCGCTGCACCCTTGCGCGGACCCTTGCGGGTACGGGCATTGGTACGGGTACGCTGACCGCGCATCGGCAGGCCGCGGCGGTGACGGAAGCCGCGATAGCAACCGATGTCCATCAAGCGCTTGATGTTCATCGTCGTTTCGCGACGCAGATCGCCTTCGATCGTGAAGAGCGCGATCTGATCGCGGATCTTCTCGAGATCAGCGTCCGTCAGATCCTTGATCTTCTTCGAGTAAGCAATGCCGCTCGCTTCGCAGATCTTGCGGGCGCGGGTGCGACCGATACCAAAAATGGCGGTCAGGCCAATTTCAGCGTGCTTGTGCGGCGGGATGTTGATGCCAGCAATACGTGCCATGTTCGTCCTCTAAAACTCTTCAACCTTGACGCTGCTTGTGGCGCAGGTCGGTGCAGATCACACGTACCACACCCTTGCGGCGGATGATCTTGCAGTTACGGCACATTTTCTTGACCGAAGCCGAAACTCTCATTGCATTCTCCTAAAACTCATGGTTCGTTCCGACTTACTTGGCGCGGAACACAATACGGGCCCGCGACAAGTCGTAGGGCGTTAACTCCACCGTCACCTTGTCGCCGGGCAGGATGCGTATGTAACACACATGCATCTTTCCCGAGATGTGACCCAACACAATATGACCGTCTTCAACCTGCCGCGAAAGTCGCGTCAGGCAGATTTTCGACCACCTCTCCCTGCATCTGAAAGACACCGTCCTTCACCATGCAACATCAACCGCCAGTCTTGAAATTTGCCTTCTTGAGTAGCGATTCATATTGCTGGGACATCAGATAGTTCTGAACCTGGGCCATGAAATCCATGGTCACCACGACGATGATCAGTAGCGATGTGCCGCCGAAATAAAACGGCACGTTGTACTTCAGGATCAGGAACTCGGGCAGCAGACAGACAAAGGTGATGTACACCGCACCGGCCAGCGTCAGCCGAACCAGGATCTTGTCGATGTAGCGTGCGGTTTGATCGCCTGGGCGGATGCCCGGGATGAACGCGCCGCTCTTCTTCAGGTTATCGGCAGTTTCCCGGCTGTTGAAGACCAGGGCCGTGTAGAAGAAGCAGAAAAAGACGATAGCCGTTGCATACAGCAGCACATAGATCGGCTGGCCAGGCGTCAGGGCACCAGAGATGTCCTTCAACCAGCGCATGGAGTCACCCGTGCTGAACCAATTCGCGACGGTAGCCGGCAGCAGGATGATCGACGACGCGAAGATCGGCGGAATCACGCCAGCCATGTTCAGCTTGAGCGGCAGATGCGACGACTGGCCACCATAGACCTTGTTGCCCACCTGGCGCCGCGCATAGTTCACAAGGATCTTGCGCTGCCCACGCTCAACGAACACCACGAAGTAGGTCACCAGAGCAATGACCAGCACGATAAAGATCGCCACCAGCACGCTCATGGCACCGGTTCGCACCAGCTCCAACAAGCCACCCACCGCGTTCGGCAGACCGGCCGCGATACCTGCAAAGATCAGGATCGAGATGCCATTGCCCAGCCCGCGCTCGGTGATCTGCTCACCCAGCCACATCAGGAACATCGTGCCAGCCGTCAGGCTGACCACCGCAGTCAGGCGGAAGCCAAAACCAGGGTTCAGCACCAGCCCTGCAGAGCTTTCCAGTGCCACAGCAATGCTGAAGGACTGGAACAGTGCGAGGCCTAGCGTGCCATAGCGGGTGTACTGCGTGATCTTGCGCCGACCGGCCTCGCCTTCCTTCTTCAACTGCTCGAAGCTGGGCAATACATAGCCAAGCAACTGCATGATGATGGAAGCCGAGATGTACGGCATGATGCCGAGGGCAAACACGGTGAAACGCGACAGCGCCCCACCAGAGAACATGTTGAACAGGTTCAGGATGCCGCCCTGCTGGCCCTGGAACAGCTGCTGGAGCTGCGCCGGATCAATGCCGGGAACCGGAATGTGAGCGCCGACGCGGTAGACCACCAGCGCAAGCAGCAGAAACACCAGCCGACGACGCAGGTCGCCGAACTTGCCGGTCTTTGCGAGAGTTGCTGCGCTAGTAGCCACTGCGGATGTCTTTCAACGGTTGCGGAAGAGAAGTAAGGCTCAGGCCACGCTGCCGCCAGCTGCTTCGATAGCAGCCTTGGCACCTGCGGTCGCACCAACACCCGTCAGCTTCACAGCCTTGGTCAGTTCGCCTGTCTTGATGATCTTCACCACCTTGATCAGTTGACCAACCAGGCCAGCCTGCTTCAGTGCGAGCACATCCACTTCGGCCAGGCCGAGCTGGTCGAGTGCCGTCAGCGTCACTTCAGCGTTGTACTTCAGCGTCTGCGACTTGAAGCCACGCTTGGGCAAGCGACGTTGCAGCGGCATTTGACCGCCTTCGAAGCCGACCTTGTGGTAGCCACCCGAACGGGACTTCTGACCCTTGTGACCGCGACCAGCGGTCTTGCCGAGGCCGGAGCCGATGCCGCGGCCGACGCGACGCTTCGCGTGCTTGGCGCCTGCGGCCGGCTTGATGCCATTGAGTTCCATGTCTTGCCTCTGTTAGAGCACTTTGACCAGATAGCTGATCTTGTTGATCATGCCGCGCACTGCGGGCGTGTCCTGCAGTTCGCTCACGCTATTGAGCTTGCGCAGGCCCAGGCCACGAACGGTGGCGCGGTGCGATTCCTTGGTGCCAATGGGGCTGCGCACCAGTTGCACCTTGACGGTTTGTTGCGTCGTCATTTCGATACTCCGGTCAGGCGGTGAAGATGTCTTCAACCGACTTGCCGCGCTTGGCTGCCACTTGCGAGGCGGTCGTCGCCTTCGTCAGAGCGTCAAAGGTTGCGCGGACCATGTTGTAAGGGTTGGAAGAGCCATGGCTCTTCGCAACGACATCAGTCACGCCCAGCACTTCGAACACAGCGCGCATCGGGCCGCCGGCGATGATGCCGGTACCCTTGGGGGCTGGTGCCAGGAACACGTTGGCTGCGCCATGGTGACCCGTCACCTGGTGATGCAGCGTACCGTTCTTCAGTGCGACCTTCTTCAGGTTGCGGCGCGCCTCTTCCATCGCTTTTTGCACAGCTGCGGGCACTTCCTTGGACTTGCCCTTGCCGAAACCGACGCGACCGTCACCGTCGCCGACCACAGTCAGTGCAGCGAAGCCGAGGATACGGCCGCCCTTAACGACTTTGGTCACGCGGTTGACCGCGATCATCTTCTCGCGCAAACCGTCGTCTTGGCCTTCGGTTTGCACCTTGGGTTGAAATTTAGCCATGATGTATTCCGTCCTGCGCTTAGAACTGCAGACCCGCTTCGCGGGCGGCATCGGCCAGCGCTTTCACGCGGCCGTGGTAGGCGAAACCGGCACGGTCGAAAGCGACCTTGTCGACACCTGCAGCCTTCGCCTTTTCAGCGATGCGCTTGCCGATGATGATGGCAGCAGCGGCATTGCCGCCCTTGCCTGCGCCGCCGAGCGACTTGCGCACGTCGGCTTCCGCCGTCGAAGCGCTGGCCAGCACCGTAGCGCCGTCGCCAGAGATCACGCTGGCGTAGATGTGCAGATTGGTACGGTTCACCGTCAGGCGTGCCACACCTTGCGTCGCAATACGGATGCGGGTTTGGCGCGAACGACGGAGACGCTGCTCTTTTTTGGTCAAGGACATGATGCAGCTCCTTACTTCTTCTTGGTTTCCTTGATCGTGATCTTCTCATCCGAATAACGGATGCCCTTACCCTTGTAGGGCTCAGGTGGGCGAATCGCGCGGATTTCCGCAGCGATCTGGCCGACGCGTTGGCGGTCGGCGCCCTTGATCACGACTTCGGTCGGGGTCGGCGTGGTCACGGTAATGCCAGCAGGCATATCCACGTTGACCGGATGCGAGTAGCCGACCGTCAGGTTCAGCTTGGCGCCTTGAGCCTGGGCCTTGTAGCCCACGCCGATCAGCGACAGCTTCTTTTCGAAGCCCTTGCTCACGCCAACGACCATGTTGTTCACGAGCTGGCGGAAGGTGCCACTCATGGCATTGGCTTCACGCGACTCGTTCGCAGGGGCGAAGCTCAGCTTGCCGTCCTGGCTCGAGACCTTGACCAGTGCATGGGCGGCCAGCGACAGCGTGCCGCCCGTACCCTTGACATTGATCTGGTCATCCTTGATCGACACATCCACACCTTGTGGGATGGCGACCGGCATTTTTCCTACGCGGGACATTTCAGTTTCTCCTCAATGCCTGCTTTAAGCCACGTAGCAAAGCACTTCGCCGCCGACACCGGTAGCGCGAGCCTTGCGATCGGTCATCACGCCTTGCGGGGTGGTGACGATGGCGACGCCCAGGCCGTTCTGGACCTGGGGAATGGAATCACGGCCCTTGTACACGCGCAGGCCAGGACGGCTCACGCGCTCGATGCGCTCGATCACCGGACGACCGGCGTAGTACTTGAGGGAGATCTCGATTTCGGACTTGTTGCCCTCGGTCTTGACCTGGAAGCCGTCGATGTAACCTTCGTCCTTCAGCACTTGCGCGATGGCAATCTTCACCTTGGAAGACGGCACGGAAACGGTGGGCTTGGCCACCATTTGCGCATTGCGAATACGGGTCAGCAGGTCGGCGATGGGATCACTCATGCTCATGTTGAATCTCTCCTGCCTGCTTACCAGCTGGCCTTGGTGACACCGGGGATGTCGCCAGCAAAAGCCAGTTCACGGATCTTGGCGCGAGCCAAGCCGAATTGACGGAAGGTGCCACGCGGGCGACCGGTCAGTTCGCAACGGTTGCGCTGACGCGTAGGGTTTGCGTTGCGCGGGAGCTTCTGCAGGCCCAGGCGGGCTGCATGACGCTCTTCGTCGCTGCGCTTGGCATCGTTGGCGACTGCCTTCAGTTCGGCGTACTTGGTCGCGTACTTGGCTGCCAGTTTTTCGCGCTTCAGTTCGCGCTGGATCAAAGCTACTTTAGCCACACGACACCTCAGTTCTTGAACGGGAAACGGAAGCCGGCGAGAAGCGCTTTGGCTTCTTCATCGGTCTTGGCCGTCGTGGTGATGCTGATGTTGAGGCCGCGCAGGGCATCAACCTTGTCGTACTCGATCTCAGGGAAGATGATCTGTTCTTTGACGCCGACGTTGTAGTTGCCACGGCCGTCGAAAGCGCGACCGGAGATACCACGGAAGTCACGTACACGCGGCAGAGCCACGGTAACGAAGCGGTCCAGGAATTCGTACATCTGCACGCCACGCAGCGTGACCATGCAACCGATGGCCTGGCCTTCGCGGATCTTGAAACCAGCGATAGCCTTCTTGGCCTTGGTCACGACGGGCTTCTGGCCTGCGATCTTGGTCAGGTCAGCCACGGCGTTATCCATGACCTTCTTGTCGGAAACCGCCTCGGACACACCCATGTTGAGCGTGATCTTGGTGAGACGGGGAACCTGCATCGGAGAGGTGTAGCCGAACTTCTCGATGAGTTCAGGCGCGACCTTCTCGCGGTAGTGTTGTTGGAGACGTGCCATGTGTATACCCCTCAGGCGGTCTTGATTTCTTCGCCGCTGGACTTGAAGACGCGTACGCGCTTGCCGTCAGCCTGCAGCTTGATGCCCACACGATCAGCCTTGCCGGTGGCGGCATTGAAGATCGCCACGTTGGACTGGTGGATCGGCATGGACTTCTCGACGATGCCGCCGGTGGTGCCCTTCATGGGGTTCGGCTTGGTGTGCTTCTTCACCACATTGATGCCGTCGACGATCACGTGCGAATCGTCCTTGCGCAGCGACACCGTGCCGCGCTTGCCCTTGTCGCGCCCTGCGAGCACGATGATTTGGTCGCCCTTGCGAATCTTGTTCATGGCGTGTCCTTCAGAGAACTTCAGGAGCCAGGGACACGATCTTCATGAACTTTTCGGTGCGCAGCTCGCGCGTCACCGGTCCGAAGATGCGGGTGCCAATGGGCTCCAGCTTTGCATTGAGCAGCACGGCGGCATTGCCGTCGAACTTAACGAGGGAGCCATCGCCGCGACGAATGCCCTTGGCGGTGCGAACCACCACGGCACTGTAGACCTCGCCCTTTTTGACGCGGGCGCGCGGAGCAGCTTCTTTGATGCTCACTTTGATGATGTCGCCCACGCTCGCGTAGCGACGCTTGGAGCCGCCGAGCACCTTGATGCACAGCACGGACTTTGCGCCGGTGTTGTCGGCGACTTCCAACCGGGATTCTGTCTGGATCATTTCTATATTCCCAACTTGTACTGGAAGGCCGGCGCCATGAAGGCAATCCGAAAGTCCGGTCAGTCTTGGGCCCGTCGTCCACGCCGAAAAACCATTTCGCGGCGCTTGAGGTGGGCAGATACTTCACCCTTTTAGAGCGAAGCCCGCGATTATTGCAAAAAGAATTCGGGCTGTCAAATGCCTGATTGGAGCGTGGCGTACTGTTGCGCCAACACCTCAAAGTCAGCCGTCGCCGGATCGGCCAGCCCTTCTTCCTGCAACAGGGCCGCCACACGAGGCGCCAGGCTGAGCGCCAGTGCGGCGTCCAGGAACAACAGGCGCGAGCGGCGGGCCAGCACGTCTTCCACCGTGCGGGCGTATTCGTGGCGCACGGCAAAGCGCACCATGGCCTCGGTCAGGCCGGGCGCCAGCTCGACATCGGCGCCGGGCAGCGCCGCCACGGCAGCCGCCTCCACTCCGTAAGTGTGCAGACCGGGCGCATCGCTGATCCGGTGCTGTACCTGGGACGGGAGCGGCGCACCAACCAAAGGCAAGCGCGCCGTGACACCGGCCGGCCGTGCCGCCAGCAGCCTGGCATCGAAGCAGCGCTGCAGCACGTCCTCGGCCATGGCGCGGTAGGTGGTCCATTTGCCGCCGGTCACGGTCACCAGGCCGCTAGGGCTGGCCAGTACCGTGTGTTCGCGGCTGATGGCTTTGGTGTTCTCGCCGTCGTCGCCCTGCGGCTTGACCAGGGGGCGCAGGCCGACCCAGCAGCTGAGGACATCGGCCCGGGTCGGGGCGCGCCGCAGGTAGCGGGCCGACTCGCCCAGGATGAAGGCGATTTCTTCTTCGAACGGACGCGGCTCACGCGCCAAGTCCTCACGCGGGGTGTCGGTGGTGCCGAGGATCACCTTGCCGAGCCAGGGCACGGCAAACAATACGCGGCCATCTGCGGTCTTGGGCACCAGCAGGGCATGGTCGCCCGGCAGGAAACTGCGGTCCACCACCAGGTGCACGCCCTGGCTGGGCGCCACCACGGGCCTTACCGGGCGGCCGGTGTCGGCGCCGTCCTGCTGGCGCAGGGTGTCGACCCAGACACCGGTGGCATTCACCACACAGCCCGCCCGTACCGTATAGGAGCGCCCGGTTTCCCGGTCTTCGCACACTACGCCGGCCACCTTGCCGGCCTCATGCACCAGGGAGGTCACAGCGCAGTAATTGATAAGCAAGGCCCCGCGCGCGGCGGCCGTACGCGCCAACGCCAGCGCCAGGCGCGCGTCGTCGAACTGGCCATCCCAGTACTGCACGCCGCCCTTGAGGCCTGCGGGCTGGGCGCCGGGCACGCGCGCCAGGGTGGCCTCGCGGCCCAGGAATTCGGTGGCGCCCAGGCCGGATTTACCGGCCAGCGCGTCATAGAGCTTCAGGCCGACGCCGTAGAACGGTGTCTCCCAGAAGCGGTAAGAGGGCATGACAAAGGCCAGCGGCTGCGCCAGGTGCGGTGCATTGGCCAGCAGGGTGGCGCGCTCGTGCAGCGCCTCGCGTACCAGGGCCACATTGCCCTGGGCCAGGTAGCGCACGCCGCCGTGCACCAGCTTGGTAGCGCGCGAGGACGTGCCCTTGGCGAAATCATGGGACTCCAGCAGCACGACGGAAAAGCCACGTGCGGCGGCATCCAGCGCCACGCCCAGGCCCGTGGCCCCGCCGCCGACAACGGCCAAGTCATAGTGCCGGTCTTCGGCAAGTTGCGCCACCAGGGCGGCGCGCGGCGTGGGAAGAGGTGAAACGTCGGTCATTGTGGGCTGTTCGCATCCTGGCAGGGCCGGACAGGTGCACATCTGCTCCCTCAGGTCATAGGCGGCCCCGGCAGGGCCATTTCCCCTGCCACCGAACCACCCGCAGGGGGCGGTCCGGCAACCAGGGCGCTTTAACGGACTTTGCCATCCTTCCAGGCCTGCAGCAGCTTGTCATAGGCCACTGTCTCACCCTTTGGCTTTTCGTTGGCCAGCTTCTTCCAGGGTGCTTGCTGGTCGCTCAGCCACTTGGCGGGGTCGCCCTTGGGATTGAGCTTGGGCGCGCAATAGGCCATGCCGGCGCGCTGCAGGCGTGCCATGACCTGGTCCATTTCCTCGGCCAGATTGTCCATGGCGCCCTGCGGCGTCTTCTCGCCAGTCACGGCCGTGGCCACATTCTTCCACCAGAGCTGGGCCAGCTTGGGGTAATCAGGCACGTTGTTGCCGGTCGGTGTCCAGGCCACGCGCGCCGGGCTGCGGTAGAACTCGACCAGGCCGCCGAGCTTGGGCGCGGCGTCGGTCATGGCCTGCGAGCGGATGTCGGATTCACGGATCGGCGTGAGGCCAGTCAGCGTCTTCTTCAGCGAGGTGGTCTTGGCCGTGACGAACTGGGCGTAGAGCCAGGCGGCGGCCACGCGGTTCGGATCGTGGTCCTTGAAGAAGGTCCAGGAGCCCACGTCCTGGTAGCCGTTCTGCATGCCCTCCTTCCAGTACGGGCCGTGCGGGCCAGGCGCCATGCGCCACTTCGGCGTGCCGTCGGCATTCACCACTGGCAGCCCCGGCTTGATCATGTCGGCCGTGAACGCCGTGTACCAAAACACCTGCTGCGCGATCTGCCCTTGCGCGGGCACCGGGCCCGACTCGCCGAAGGTCATGCCCATGGCTTCCTTGGGCGCGTACTTCTTCATCCAGTCGATGTACTTGGTGAGCGCATAGACGGCGGCAGGCGAATTGGTGGCACCGCCGCGCGAGACACTGGCACCCACCGGCGTGCACTTGTCGTCGGCCACGCGGATGCCCCATTCGTCCACCGGCAGGCCATTGGGAAGGCCCTTGTCGGCAGAACCAGCCATGGACAGCCAGGCGTCGGTGAAGCGCCAGCCCAGCGACGGGTCCTTCTTGCCGTAGTCCATGTGGCCGTAGATGGGCTTGCCGTCGATCTGCTTGACGTCATTGCTGAAGAAGTCGGCGATGTCTTCGTAAGCGCTCCAGTTCTGCGGCACGCCCAGCTCGTAGCCGTACTTGGCCTTGAACTTGTCCTTGAGGTCCTGGCGCGCGAACAGGTCGGCGCGGAACCAGTACAGATTGGCGAACTGCTGGTCCGGCAACTGGTACATCTTGCCGTCCGGGGCGGTGGTGAAGCTGGTGCCGATGAAGTCCTTCACGTCCAGGCCAGGATTGGTCCACTCCTTGCCCGCGCCGGCCATGTAGTCGGTCAGCGACATGATCTTGCCGTAGCGGTAGTGGGTACCGATCAAGTCGGAGTCGCTGATCCAGCCGTCATAGATCGACTTGCCCGACTGCATCGAGGTCTGCAGCTTCTCGACCACGTCGCCCTCTTGAATCAGGTCGTGCTTGACCTTGATGCCGGTGATTTCCTCGAAGGCCTTGGCCAGGGTCTTGGATTCGTACTCATGGGTGGTCAGCGTCTCGGACACCACCGATATCTCCTTGACGCCCTTGGCCTGCAGCTTCTTGGCGGCATCGATGAACCACTTCATCTCGGCCATCTGCTGGTCTTTGCTGAGGGTCGACGGCTGGAACTCGCTGTCGATCCATTTCTTGGCCTCCGGCTCGCCAGCCCAAGCGGCCTGGCCTGCCACGATCGCCGCCGCGGCAAACGCCAGGGCCGTGTAACGCATCTTCATGACTGTCTCCTCATTGGTGGATGTCCCCTGCTGACCTTGTGATGGCTGCCGGCCCCGGGGAGCGGGGAGCCGGCATGCCGCTTGACTACCCTTTGCGCAGCACCAGCGCCAACAGCCCCATGGACGCGATGAAGCTGATCCAGATCGAGGGCTCCTCGGCCAGGCTGAACCATTCGGCGATATGGCCGGCCATGCCGACGAAGGCGAGATTGAGATAGGCCGCCGCCAACAGGCCGATAAACAGGCGATCGCCCCGCGTGGTGGCGATCGGCAGAAAGCCGCGGCGCAGCGTGGTCGGGGATTTGATCTCCCAGACCGTCATGCCGATCAGCATCAGCACGATGCAGGTAAAAAACACCGCGACTGGGGTGGTCCAGGCCATCCACTCAAACATGATCAAACCCTCCCCATGGCAAAGCCCTTGGCGATGTAGTGGCGCACAAACCAGATCACGACCGCGCCCGGCACGATGGTGAGCACGCCGGCGGCAGCCAGCGTGGCCCAGTCCATGCCGGAGGCCGACACGGTGCGGGTCATGGTGGCAACGATGGGCTTGGCGTTGACGCTGGTCAGCGTGCGCGCCAGCAGCAGCTCGACCCAGCTGAACATGAAGCAGAAGAAAGCCGCCACACCCACGCCGGCCTTGATCAGCGGCAGGAAGATGGTGAGGAAGAAGCGCGGGAAGGAGTAGCCGTCGATGTAGGCTGTCTCGTCGATCTCGCGCGGGATGCCGCTCATGAAGCCCTCCAGAATCCACACTGCCAGCGGCACGTTGAACAACAGATGCGCCAGCGCCACGGCGATGTGCGTGTCCATCAGGCCCACGGTGGTGTAGAGCTGGAAGAAGGGCAGCAAGAACACCGCCGGCGGCGTCATGCGGTTGGTCAGCAGCCAGAAGAACACGTGCTTGTCGCCGATGAAGCTGTAGCGCGAGAACGCATAGGCCGCCGGCAGCGCCACCGACACCGAGATCACGGTATTGATGGCCACGTAGATCATCGAGTTGATGTAGCCCGAGTACCAGGACTCATCAGTGAAGATGGTCTTGTAGTTATCCCAGGTGAAGTGCTGGGGAAAGAACGAAAAGCTCGACAGGATCTCGCTGTTGGTCTTGAAGCTCATGTTGACCATCCAGTAGATGGGCAACAGGGCGAACACCAGGTAGGCGATCAGGAAAAGGGTGCGCTTCTTGAAGCGCCGTTGTTCACTCATGGCCGGCTCCTTCCTGGCTGGCGGTGCCTACGCGCTGCATCCAGTTGTAGAGGATGAAGCACAGCAGCAGGATGATGAGGAAGTAGATCAGCGAGAAGGCGGCTGCGGGCCCCAGGTCGAACTGGCCGACCGCCTTCTGCGTGAGGTACTGGCTGAGGAAGGTGGTGGCATTGCCCGGCCCGCCGCCCGTGAGCACGAAGGGCTCGGTGTAGATCATGAAGCTGTCCATGAAGCGCAGCAGCACCGCGATCATCAGCACGCCGCGCATCTTGGGCAGCTGGATGTAGCGGAACACCGCGAACTTGCTGGCGCCGTCGATGCGCGCGGCCTGGTAGTAGGCATCCGGGATCGAGCGCAGCCCGGCAAAGGCCAGCAGCGCCACCAGCGGCGTCCAGTGCCAGACATCCATCAGCAGCACCGTGAGCCAGGCCTGCGTGGCGTTGCTGGTGTAACTGTAGTCAATGCCCAGCCAGGCCATGGCGCGGCCGAACAGCCCGATATCGGAGCGCCCGAAGATCTGCCAGATGGTGCCGACCACGTTCCACGGGATCAGCAGCGACAGCGCCACCAGCACCAGCACGGCGGAAGACTTCCAGCCCTGGGCCGGCATGGCCAGCGCCAGGCAAATGCCCAGCGGGATCTCCACCAGCAGCACCGACAGCGAGAACAGCAGTTGCCGCACCAGGGCCTCGTGCAGCTCGCTGTCGCGCATCACCGAGGCGAACCATTCAGTGCCGACGAACACCCGCCGCTCGGGCGAGATGATGTCCTGCACCGAATAGTTGACGACGGTCATCAGCGGCAGGATGGCCGAGAAGGCCACGCAGATGATGACCGGCAGGATCAGGAACCAGGCCTTCTGGTTGACCGGCTTGGTGGTAGTGCTCACGAGACCAACTCCTCATTCTTATAGAAGCAGGTATGCGCACCCAGCACCTGCAGGCCAACCGTGCTGCCCGCCTGCGGCGCGGCCGCGCCGGCGGGCAGGCGCGCCTTGACGGCGTGCTCGCCGATGCGCGCGGTCAGCAAGGTGTAGGTGCCAACGTCCTGCACCCGTTCGACGACGGCCGGCATGCTGCCTGCAGCGTCTTGCCCCACCAGCGCCAGGTACTCGGGGCGGATGCCCAGCAGCAGCGGGCCTTCTGGCAGGCTGCGCGCCAGCGGCAGGCGGCGCCCGGCCAGCTCCAAGCCCTGGGCGTCGGCCGTGACGGGCAGGAAGTTCATGCCCGGCGAGCCGATGAAGTGGCCGACGAAGCGATGCGCGGGCCGTTCGAACAAGGCGTCTGCCGTGCCCACCTGCACGGCGCGGCCACGCGTCATCACCACCACTTCTTCGGCGAAGGTCAGCGCCTCGACCTGGTCGTGGGTGACGTAGATCAGCGTGAGCTTGAGCTCATGGTGGATCTGCTTCAGCTTGCGGCGCAGCTGCCACTTGAGGTGCGGATCGATCACGGTCAGCGGCTCGTCGAACAGCACGGCCGAGACATCGGGTCGCACCAGGCCGCGGCCGAGTGAGATCTTTTGCTTTTGGTCAGCCGACAGGCCGGCAGCGCGCTGGTCGAGCTGGTGGCTCATCTCCAGCATCTCGGCGATCTGGCCGACGCGGGCCTTGATCTGCGCCTCGGGCACCTTGCGGTTGCGCAGCGGGAAGGCCAGGTTCTGCGCCACCGTCATGGTGTCGTAGATCACCGGGAACTGGAACACCTGGGCGATGTTGCGCTGCTGTGGCGTGGCGGCCGTCACGTCGCGGCCGTCGAAGGTCACTGTGCCGTGCGAGGGCGCCACCAGGCCCGAGATGATGTTGAGCATGGTGGTCTTGCCGCAGCCCGAGGGGCCCAGCAGCGCATAGGCGCCGCCGTCGCGGAAAGACATCTTGAGCGGCAGCAGCGCGTAGTCGCTGTCCTGCTGCGGGTTGTCCTGGTAGGCATGCGCCAGGTCGAGGTCGATACGGGCCATGTCAGCTCTCCAGTGCGCGGCGCGGTGCGGCCAGGCGGCGGCCGGTGGTGGCGTCGAACAGGTAGACCTGCTCTGGGTCCAACTGCAGCGTGACCGTCTCGCCCAGCGCGAAGTGGTGCACGCCGGTGAACTGCGCCACCAGCTCGCCGGCGGCAGTGGCCACGTGCACGAAGGTGTCGGAGCCCGATATTTCCGCCAGCTCGACCTGGCCGGTGAGGGCCACGTCGCCGGGGCGCGCCACCAGGCGCAGGGCGCCGGCACGCAGGCCGATCGTGACCTTGTCCACCGCCAGGCGCTCGGCGCGCGGCAGCAGCAGGCCGCCCGGGCCTTGCACGCCGGCCGGGGTGACCTGGGCATTGATCAGGTTCAGGGGCGGATCGCTGAAGGCACTGGCCACGCGCAATGAATCGGGCAGGTGGAAGACCTCGGGCGTGGGGCCGTACTGCAGCACCTCGCCGGCATCCATCACCACGGTGTAGCCGCCCAGCAGCAGCGCCTCGGCCGGCTCGGTGGTGGCGTAGATGACGGTGGAGTCGCCCGCGGCGAACAGCTGCGACAGCTCTTCGCGCAGTTCTTCCCGCAGCTTGTAGTCGAGGTTGACCAGCGGCTCGTCCAACAGCATCAGCGGCGCGCCCTTGGCCAGTGCGCGTGCCAGCGCCACCCGCTGCTGCTGCCCGCCCGACAGGGCCGCCGGCAGGCGATCCAGGAACATACCGATGTGCAGCTTGTCGGCCAGGGCGCGCACCCGCGCGTCGATGTCCTTGTCGCCGCGCAGCTTGAGCGGCGAGGCGATGTTGTCGGCCACCGTCAGCGTTGGGTAGTTGATGAACTGCTGGTAGACCATGGCCACGTTGCGGTCACGCACCGGCGTGCCGGTGACGTCCTGGCCATCGACCAGCACACGGCCGGTGGTGGGCGTATCAAGCCCGGCCATGATGCGCATCAGGCTGGTCTTGCCGGCCTGGGTGGCGCCCAACAGCACCGTGACGGCACCGGGCACGGGCGCCAGCGTGATGCCGCGCAGCCAGGTTTCGGCGCCGACCGTCTTGCCTATGCCTTCTAAGCTCAAATGCACCGCATACCCCTTGCCTGGCCAGCGCGTGCGCCGTGCGCCCGCCCTGCCCTGCTTACTGTTTGTCCGCCTCTGCCCATCTGGCCGCGCCCCTTGCAGCCTGGTGCTGCCTGTGAAAGTGCTGCGATTTTTGTTCGTTTATTTTCGTTTTGACCTAGAGTTTTCCCTTAATTCGCTCGCTTTGTTTCGATTTACAGTGACCGCCTTGTTAGAAAGCAACATGCCCGCAGCCCACGTGAACGCCAATCCCCGCCAGATCCGCCTGCTGGAGGCCGTGCGCGCGCGCGGCTCGATGACGGTGGAGCAACTGGCCGAGATGCTCGACGTCACCCTGCAGACGGTGCGGCGCGACGTACAGCGCCTGGCCGAGGCGCAGTTGCTGGCGCGCTTCCACGGCGGCGTGCGCATGCCGGGCTCGACCATAGAGAACATCGCCCACCGCCAGCGCGAGGCGCTGCACGCCGAGGGCAAGGCGCGCATCGCGCGCGCGGTGGCGGCGCAGGTGCCCAACGACTGCTCGCTGATCCTCAACATCGGCACCACCACCGAGGCCATTGCCAAGGCGCTGCTGCAGCACACCGGGCTGCGCGTGATCACCAACAACCTGAACGTGGCCACCATCCTCAGCGCCAACCCGGGCTGCGAGGTGATCGTCGCCGGCGGCGCGGTGCGGGCGCGCGACCTGGGCATCATTGGCGAGGCGGCGGTGGATTTCATCCGCCAGTTCCGCGTCGACATTGCGCTGATCGGCATCTCCAGCATCGAGGCCGACGGCACGCTGCGCGACTTTGACTACCGCGAGGTCAAGGTGGCGCAAACCATCATCCGCCAGGCACGCGAGGTCTGGCTGGCAGCCGACGGCAGCAAGTTCAACCGCCCGGCGATGGTGGAGCTGGCCAAGCTGTCGCAGATCGACCGGCTGTTTACCGACGTGGTGCCGCCTGATCCATTCCCTGCCTTGCTGGCTGACGCCCAAGTACGTTGGGACAGCGCTCTGACTTGACCCCGCGCCACCGGGAAATTCCCGCCGCCGCGCGCGGCCCCTTTGGGCACACTCACTCTCACCATGACCTACCTGCTTGCCCTTGACCAAGGCACCTCCAGCTCGCGCAGCATCGTGTTCGACGAGCACGGCCGCATCGTCGCCCAGGCGCAGCGCGAGCTGCCGCAGCACTACCCGCAGCCCGGCTGGGTGGAGCACGAGCCGGCGCAGATCTGGCAGACCCAGCTCGACACCGCGCGCGAGGCGCTGCAGCAGGCCGGCATTGGTGCGGCAGCGATTCGCTCCATCGGCATCACCAACCAACGCGAAACCACGGTGGTGTGGAACCGCCGCACGGGCCAGCCGATCCACCGCGCCATCGTCTGGCAAGACCGCCGCGCCGAGCCCGAATGCGCGCGCCTGCGCGAGGCCGGCTGGGAGCCGAAGATCCAGGCCCGCACCGGGCTGCGCATAGATGCCTACTTCTCTGGCACCAAGCTCAAGTGGATCCTGGACCAGGTGCCCGGCGCACGCGAGCAGGCGGCGCGCGGCGATCTGGCCTTTGGCACGGTGGACAGCTGGCTGATCTGGCAGCTCACCGGCGGCGCGCGGCATGTGACGGACGTAAGCAATGCCTCGCGCACCATGCTGTTCGACGTGCATCGCAACGCCTGGGACGACGAACTGCTGGCCGCGCTCGACATCCCGCGTGCGCTGATGCCCGAGGTGCTGCCCTCCAGCGCGCATTTTGGCGAGGTGCGCACCGACCTGCTGGGCCACGCCATCCCGATCGGCGGCGTGGCCGGCGACCAGCAGTCCGCCACCTTTGGCCAGGCCTGCTTCACGCCCGGCATGGCCAAGAACACCTATGGCACCGGCTGCTTCATGCTGATGCACACCGGCACGGTGTTCCAGACCTCGCAGAACGGCCTGGTCACCACCAGCGCCGCCCAGCCCACGGCCCAGCCGGAATTTGCCCTGGAAGGCAGCGTGTTCGTGGGCGGCGCCGTGGTGCAGTGGCTGCGCGACGGCCTGAAAGCCATCAAGGGCAGCGCCGAGGTGCAAGCCCTGGCCGAGAGCGTGCCCGACGCCGGCGGCGTGATGCTGGTGCCGGCCTTTACCGGCCTGGGCGCGCCCTACTGGCAGCCCGATGCGCGCGGCACCATTACCGGCCTGACGCGCGGCAGCACCATGGCCCACATCGCCCGCGCCGCGCTGGAGAGCATCGCCTTCCAGAGCGCCGCCCTGCTGCAGGCCATGGCACGCGACGCCGCCGCAGCCGGCGTGCCCGCCGTGCGCGAGCTGCGCGTGGACGGCGGCGCCTGCGTGAATGACCTGCTGATGCAGTTCCAGGCCGACCTGCTGGGCGTGCCCGTGGTGCGGCCCGCCGTGGTGGAAACCACGGCGCTGGGCGCGGCCTACCTGGCGGGGCTGTCCAGTGGCGTGTTTGGCAGTACGGCCGAGCTGTCCGAGCTGTGGCGGGCGGAGAAGCGCTTCGAGCCAAAGCTGGCACCGGCCCTGGCGCAGGAACGCATGCAGCACTGGGAGCATGCCGTGCGCCAGGCGACTTTGGGCTGACCCCCAGGCTTCGCACTTCGTGTCTTCGCCAACCCCCTTGCAGGGGGCACATCCAGCGGCCCGGCAGAGCCGGTTCCGCGGATGTCTGCGCGTGGCCTGCTCCGCGGCCCGTCGGCTTCGTGCGCTGCGGGGCGCGCCCCGCACCGTGGATACTCAAGGCTCATTCAAAAACCATAGCTAATAGCCCAGGCTGCACCTGGGCTAGAGCCACTTTTTCTTTAAATTTCCGTTGATGGCGGCAAAGGCCGTGGCGCGGGCGCGCGACAATGCCCGCCCTGCTCTTCTTCATTGCCACAGGCCCCTGCACCATGACGACTGCCACCGCATCCAGCGCTGCCCTCCACGACCAATCCATCGCCTTCATCGGCGGCGGCAACATGGCCAGCGCGCTGATCGGCGGGCTGCTGCGCCAGGGCTTGCCGGCGGCGCGCATCCGCGTGGTCGAACCGTTCGAGGCCACCCGCGCGCAACTGCTGGCGCAGCACGGCGTCAGCGCGCAGGCCACCGCCGATGCGTCCCTGAGCGACTGCGCGCTGGTGGTCTGGGCGGTGAAACCGCAGGTCTTCCGCGAAGCGGCGCAGGCCGTGGCGCCCTTTGCCGCCCAGGCGCTGCACCTGAGCGTGGCCGCCGGCATCCGCAGCGACAGCATCGCCGGCTGGCTGGGCAGCCAGCGCATCGTGCGCGCCATGCCCAACACGCCCGCGCTGGTGGGCCAGGGCATGACCGGCCTGTTTGCACGCAGCGCCGTCACCGCCGCCGACCACGCCCTGGTGGATGAAGTGCTGGCCCCCACCGGCCAGGTGCTGTGGCTGGACGCAGAAGCGCAGTTGGACGCGGTCACCGCGCTGTCGGGCTCGGGCCCGGCCTATGTGTTTTATTTCATCGAGGCCATGGTGCAAGCCGGCACCGGCATGGGCCTGTCGGCCGCGCAGGCGCAGCAACTGGCCATTGCCACCTTTGGCGGCGCCACCACGCTGGCCGCCCAGTCGAGCGAGCCGCCGGCCGTGCTGCGCGAGCGCGTCACCTCCAAGGGCGGCACCACCTATGCGGCGCTGACGGCGCTGGAGGCGGCGGGGGTGAAGGCGGCGTTTGTCGGGGCGATGGAAGCAGCACGCGCGCGCGCAGCAGAACTCGGCGACGAGTTCGGGAAGATCTAGGCACACCCCCAGGCTACGCACTACGTGTCTTCGCCAACCCCCTTGCAGGGGGCAACACCAGCGGCCCGGCAAAGCCGGTTCCGCGGTGTTCCTGACACGGCCTAAGGCGCATCGATTGAGCGCCCCAAAATGTACGCACTGCGTAAATTCAGGCGCAAAACCAAAACTCATGGCGTATATTTCGCCGCCATGAGCAGCCAACAAGACTTTCTGCGCGACGCCATGCGTCGCCTCAACCTCACCCGCGACGCCTTCTCTGACCGCCTGGGCGTGCGGCGCCGCGCACTCGACACCTGGCTGCTGCCGGCCGACTCGAACGAGTCGCGCGCCATGCCGGAGATGGTCGAGAAGTTCGTCTCCGAAATCCTGGTGCACGAGGCGCGCGGCGCGGCCGGCTCGGCCAGCGGCGCGGACGGGCGCTCGCTGGCCCAGCGCATCTCGGCCGAAGGCCGGCCGCACCTGCTGTCGGTGGCGCAGTTTGACCGCGACAGCCTGGAAGACCTGTTTCATGTGGCCGACGTCATGCAGCCCATTGCCCGGCGCCAGAAGGTGTCGCGCGTGCTGGAGGGCGCGGTGCTGGGCAGCCTGTTCTTCGAGGCCAGCACGCGCACCCGCGTGAGCTTTGGCGCGGCCTTCTGCCGCCTGGGCGGCACGGTTTGCGACACCACGGGCTTCACCTTCTCGTCCATGGCCAAGGGCGAGTCGATCTACGACACCAGCCGCGTCATGAGCGGCTATGTCGATGCGCTGGTGGTGCGCCACCCAGAGCAAGGCTCGGTCGCCGAATTTGCGCGCGCCACCAACATCCCGGTGATCAACGCCGGCGACGGCCCGGGCGAGCACCCGAGCCAGGCCATCCTGGATCTGTACACCATCCAGCGCGAGTTCTCGCGCCTGGGCAAGCTGGTGGATGGCGCGCACGTGGCCATCGTCGGCGACCTGAAATACGGCCGCACCGTGCATTCGCTGATCCGGCTGCTGGCGCTGTACCGCGGGCTCAAGTTCACACTGGTGGCGCCGCCCTCGCTGGAAATGCCCGACTACCTGCTGGAGCTGGTGGCGCGCCAGGGCCATGTGATCGAGCAGACCCAGTCATTGGAAGAAGGCCTGCGCGGCGCCGATGTGGTTTACGCCACGCGCATCCAGAAAGAGCGCTTTGCCGGCGAAGAGATCGAGGGCTACACGCCCGAGTTCCAGGTGCGCAAGGCGCTGGTGGACGCGGTCTGCAAGCCCGACACCATCCTGATGCACCCGCTGCCGCGCGACGGCCGCCCCGGCGCCAACGACCTGAGCACCGACCTCAACCACGACCCGCGCCTGGCCATCTTCCGCCAGACCGACAACGGCATTCCCGTGCGCATGGCGCTGTTCGCGGTGCTGCTGGGGGTAGAGAAGCAGGTGGCGCGCTCGATGCGCGATGCGGGTTGGCGTTCGCCCTCGCACATCGGGCCGGATGACGCCGTCTTTGATGGCTTGGACTGAGAACCCCGCTTCAGGGAGAACGGAGCTGGCTGAGCAAAAGTCGGCGCTAAGCCGCCGACTTCTGCAATGCAAAGCCGGCCGCAATCCCCGCAAACACCGTCAGCCCCAGCCAGTGGTTCACGCGGAACGCATGAAAGCAGCCCTCGCGCGTGCGGCGGCGGATCAGGCTCCAGTGCCAGAACACCTGCACCAGCGCGATCCCAATGGCCGCATGGAACATCGGCCCCAGCGCATAGGGCTGCAGCGCCACCGTCCAGATGCCCAAAAACAGCAGGTAGAACAGCACGATGGCCGGCACATCGAAGCGGCCCAGGGTGATGGCCGAGGTGCGGATGCCGATCCGCAGGTCGTCGTCGCGGTCGACCATGGCGTATTCGGTGTCGTAGGCCAGCACCCAGAACAAGTTGCCCAGCACCAGCCACCAGCCCAGCGCCGGCACGCTGCCTTCAAGTGCTGCCAGCAACATGCCGTCGTCGCCCGGAATGGCGGTGAACAACCACGATTCACTGCCCTGGATCGCCGTGAACGCCATCGGGATGCCGGCGCTGAAGGCCACGCCCAGCACCGCCTGCGGCATGGCCACGTGGCGCTTGGCATAGGGATAGACCAGCGTGATTGCCAGCGCCGCAAAAGACCACACCACCGTCGGCGCATTGGTGGTCAGCACCAGCCCGAAGGCCGCCAGCACCAGTACCGCCGCCAGCACCAGCGCCTCGCGCACCGACACCGCGCCGCTGGTGACCGGGCGCTGCGCCGTGCGTTTGACGTGGCGGTCGAACTCCTGGTCGGCCACGTCATTGATGCAGCAGCCCGCGCTGCGCATGAGGAAGGTGCCCAGCACGAACACGGTCAGCAAATGCCAGCCCGGGAAGCCGCGCTTGGCCATCCACAGCGCCGACAGCGTGGGCCACAGCAGCAGCAGCCAGCCGGCAGGCCGGTCCCAGCGGATCAGGTCAAGGTAGAGGCCGAGGCGGCTGCGCTGCGGCACGATTGCGGTCATGGGGGGAGAAGACGGGGCGCGGGCCCCGGGTGCAAGAATTGAAAACGACCCGCGATTGTGCCCCGAGCCACCCGTCAAGCATCCAAACAGGCTGGCGCCAACAAAAACCTTACTCTTCCAGCAGCGAGCGCAGCATCCAGGCGGTCTGGTCATGCACTGTGCAGCGCGCGGTCAGCATGTCGGCGGTCGGGTCGTCGCCGGCTTCTTCGGCCACGGGGATGAATTCACGCGCGATGCGCGACACGGTTTCATGGCCCTTGACCAGGATGCGCACCATCTCCATCGCCTTGGGCGGGCTCTGCGGCACGTCGGCCACGGTGGCGATCTTGCTGAACTCGGCATACGAACCCGGCGCGTAATGGCCCAGCGCACGGATGCGCTCGGCGATCACGTCGGTCGAGCCCCACAGCTCGGTGTACTGGGTCATGAACATGGCGTGCAGCGAGTTGAAGTGCGGCCCGGTCACGTTCCAGTGGAAGTTGTGCGTGGTGAGGTAGAGCGTGTAGGTATCAGCCAGCACGCGCGACAGGCCCTCGGCAATGGCTGCGCGGTCGCGCTCGCCAATGCCGATGTTGATCAGCGGCGCCCCCTTGCTACCCGAAGACGGCGCCACCCGCGCCGCGCCCTTGGCCGGCACCTTGCCGGCCGAAGCGGCCGGGGCTGCGGTGATCGGGGATTTGCTCTTGTTGGTCTTGGTACTGGTCTTGGCCATGTCAGCTCCGCTCGGTTGATACAAAGAAAATGTGCCAACCACTGTAACCGTGCGGGATGACGCGGCGCAACAGCGTGAATCTATCGCGGGGATTGGGGCGGGCAGGTGCTACTGCAGTTCCAGCATGGTGGGCAACTGCGCCATGAACTCCTTGGCGCAATAGTCAGCCGCCAGCGGAGCCTCGTTGGCCACGGCCTGGTAGTCAGCCTCTTTCCACTCGTTCATAGGCCGCGGCGCACTGGTATAGGTGCATGTTTTTGCACTGCGCGCGCTGCCACTGAAGAGCGAGGGGTTCTCCCGGACCTTGTGGACACCCGCGACGAACTGCAGCTTGTAGGCGTCGCTGCTGCCATCCAAGGCCTCATACACCAGCCGCCATGTTGCGGAGTGGACCACCATGCCCTTGCTCCATTGCAGATCACGTGTCTTGTCCTGGCTAGCCAGCCAGTCGGTGACACGTTGCTCCAGAACGGTCGGCAACTGCACCAGCCCCGGATTCTTGAGCCGCTCCGTGTCAACGGCGCCTTCGGGGTCCACCCCCATGAGGTCCTCCTTGCTGAAGCCTGTGGCGTTCAGGGCCGCGCCTCCGGTCAGCAGCACCAGGGCGACGTTAAGCACGACCTGCTTCCCGATCTCGGCCTGAGTTTCCTTGGGGCGCACGACCCGCAGCATGTCCATCTCTTCCTTGGTGACCTTCCCATTGCCGTCGGCGCGGGAGTACGTCACCTTGATGCGCGGAGAGACAAGGGCCACAACCTCGGGCTCAGGTGCGGCGGGAACGGCCCCAGCGGCCGCTGGGGCCGTCTCCGGCGCCGCAGGCTCTGCTGTCGCCAAGGTGGAGGGAGCGGCGGCCTGCGGAACAGCCTCATCCACAGACGGCGCCGGCATGGCCGCGACAGCGGCGGGCTCGGCCGATTCGGTCTGCGCCCAGGCATGAGGGGGCACGGCCAGGATTGCCAGTGCGATCACACTGGCCATTGATTTTTTTACATAGGTCATTGCGGCTCCATCCCGTATTCAGGGGCCGCATCCTATGTGAACAAATGTTTCAAACTCAAGCCGTCCGACAGGCGCCAGACTTTTTCAGATGGAAGGCGAGACGAACTCGCTACGACAGCCGCACCACCCCCGGCAGCTCGCACGCATAGATCGAATTGCGCAGCGCCGCGATCGCCTCGTAGCGGGTGAAGCTGCGGCGCCAGGCCAGCACGACGCGGCGCATGGGCGGGGTGCCGGCGAAGGGGATGTAGTGCACGTGCGGCTCGTCGTCGGCCTTGCGGCGGCGGCCTTTGGGGTCGAGCGCGCCCTTGGGTACCGACAGGCGCGGCACCAGGGTCACGCCCATGCCGGCGGCGACCATGTGCTTGATGGTTTCCAGCGAGGAGCCCTCGAAGCTCTTGCGTATGCCTTCGGCGTTGCTGGAGAAGCGCGCGAATTCCGGGCAGACCTCCAGCACGTGGTCGCGAAAGCAGTGGCCGGTGCCGAGCAGCAGCATGGTCTCGCTCTTCATCTCTTCGGCCGTGACTTCCTTGCGCGCGGCCAGCGGGTGGGTGCTGGGCACGGCGGCGAAGAAGGGCTCGTCGTACAGCGCGGCCATGGCCAGGCCGGTGTCGGGGAAGGGCTCGGCCATGATGGCGCAGTCGATCTCGCCGGTGCGCAGCATCTCCAGCAGCTTGACGGTGAAGTTCTCTTGCAGCATGAGCGGCATCTGCGGCGTGCGGTGGATGGACTGGCGCACCAGGTCCGGCAGCAGGTAGGGGCCGATGGTGTAGATCACGCCCAGGGTCAACGCGCCGGCCAGCGGGTCTTTGC
The DNA here is from genome assembly GCA_038961845.1 of Xylophilus sp. GW821-FHT01B05. Classification (NCBI taxonomy): domain Bacteria; kingdom Pseudomonadati; phylum Pseudomonadota; class Betaproteobacteria; order Burkholderiales; genus Xylophilus; species Xylophilus sp. GW821-FHT01B05. The sequence goes on along the minus strand of CP152408.1, from coordinate 737,771 downwards.
CGCGCTTGGCGATTTCCTTGATGCCGGCGGCCTGCTCGAGCACGCTTTGCGCCTGGCGCACGATCTCTTCGCCGAGCGGGGTGACGGCCACTTCGTTGGCGCTGCGCTCGAACAGCTTGACCTCCAGCTCCTCTTCGAGCTTCTTGATCGCCACCGACAGCGTGGGCTGCGAGACATAGCAGGCTTCGGCCGCTTTGCCGAAGTGCTTCTCGCGGGCCACGGCGACGATGTACTTGAGTTCGGTGAGGGTCATGGTGGGGCGATTGTCCTGCAGCGCGCGCCTGCGTGCGTGGCAGCTACAAAAAGTAGAGCTAATAGCCCAGGTACCACCTGGGTTTCAGCCACTTTTTCCTTAAACATGACTCAGGCCTTGAGGAATTCCGCCCGCCCGCCCAGCCAGCGGCCGACGTGGCGCTGCGCCAGGTCCGGGTCCAGATCGAGCATGCGCGGCGCCAGGTCACGCGCCCACGCCAACAGGTCGGCATCGGCCTCCAGATCGGCAAAGCGCAGCAGGGCCGCGCCCGACTGGCGCGAGCCCAGGAATTCGCCCGGGCCGCGGATCTCCAGATCGCGCCGGGCGATCTCGAAGCCGTCGTTGGTCTCGGCCATGGCACGCAGGCGCTCGCGCGCGGTCTCGCTGACGCGGCCGCCCTCGTTGGTGGCGTAGAGCAGCACGCAGGCCGAGGCCGCCGCGCCACGGCCCACGCGCCCACGCAGCTGGTGCAGCTGCGACAGGCCAAAGCGCTCGGCATGCTCGATCACCATGAGTGAGGCATTGGGCACATCCACGCCGACCTCGATCACGGTGGTGCTGACCAGCACGCCCATGCGGCCGGAGCTGAACTCGGCCATCACCGCCTTCTTCTCGGCCGGCGGCATGCGCGAGTGCAGCAGGCCAATGGCCACGCCGGGCAGCGCGGCCTGCAGGTCTTCGTGGGTTTGCGTGGCGTTGGTCAGGTCGACCGCCTCGCTCTCTTCGATCAGCGGGCAGACCCAGTACACCTGCCGGCCCTGTGCCAGTTGCGCGCCGATGCGCTCGACCACCTCGTGGCGCCGGCTGTCGGCCACGGTCTTGGTGACGATGGGCGTGCGGCCAGGCGGCAGCTCGTCGATGGTGGAAACATCCAGGTCGGCGTAGTAGCTCATGGCCAGCGTGCGCGGGATGGGGGTAGCGGTCATCATCAGCAGATGCGGCTCACGGCCCTCGCCATGCAGCTTGCCGCGCAGTGCCAGGCGCTGCGCCACGCCAAAGCGGTGCTGCTCGTCGATGATGGCCAGCGCCAGGTGGCGGAACACGACCGGGCCCTGGATGACGGCGTGCGTGCCGATGACCAGCGCGGCCTCGCCGCTGGCCACCAGCGCCAGCGCGGCGGTGCGCTCTTTCTTCTTCTGGCTGCCGGTGAGCCACGCCACCTGCAGGCCACGCGCAGCCAGCAGCGGCGCGAGCCAGCTGACCAGCTTTTGAAAATGCTGCTCGGCCAGGATCTCGGTTGGCGCCATCAGCGCGCACTGGTGGCCGGCCGCGATGCAGATGCAGGCAGCCAGCGCCGCGACCACGGTCTTGCCGGCGCCGACATCGCCTTGCAGCAGGCGGTGCATGGGCACGGCGCCGCCGCCGGGTGCGGCACGCGCCAGGTCTTGCGCGATCTCTTCGACCACGCGGCGCTGCGCGGCCGTCAGGTCGAAGGGCAGCGCGGCCAGCAATTGCGCGGGCAATGCATCGGCATCAGCGCCGGCCTGCAGCAGCGGCGCGCGCAGGCCGTCGCGGGCGCGCTTGGCTTCGAGCTGGGACAACTGCTGGGCCAGCAGCTCTTCGGCCTTGAGCCGCTGCCAGGCCGGGTGGCTGCGGTCTTCCAGCGTGGCCAGCGCCGTGTCGGGCGCGGGGTAGTGCAAAAACGATAGCGCATCGCGCAGGCTCCACCTGGGCTGCAGGCCTTTTTTTCCATAAATCCCCGGGCCGGGCGGATACGGGTCGGCCTTGGCCGGCAGCGTCTCGCTCAGATCGGCGCGCGACAAACCGGTTTGCACCGCCTTGCGCAGATAGGCCTGCGGCAGTTGCGCGCTGGCCGGGTAGACCGGCGTCAGGCCGGCGGGCAGCGGCGCGTCGGCTGGCTTGAAGGCCGGGTGCAGCATCTGCCGGCCGATGAAGCCGCCGCGCACCTCGCCACGCACCCGCACCTGCATGCCCTCGGCCAGCGCCTTGCTGTGCGAGGGGTAGAAGGTGAAGAAGCGCAGCTCCAGCGTGTCGCTGCCGTCGTCGATCAGCACCTTCAGCTGGCGGCGCGGCTGCAGCACGATGTCACTGTGCACCACCGTGCCCACCACCTGCACCGTCTCGCCATGGCGGGTGTCGGCGATACGCTGGATGCGGGTTTCGTCCTCGTAGCGCAGCGGCACGTGCAGCGCCAGGTCGATGTCGCGGCGCAGGCCCAGCTTGAGCAGCGCCTGCCGCGCCGGGCTGGTGGCCGCCTTCTTGGCCGGCGCGGGGCGCGGCGCGGCAGCGGCGGGATCGGGGGCAGACGACGGGGGCAACACGGGCATGGGAGAATTCTGCCCTTGCCGCGGGGCCCGCCCCGCCTTCGCCCTGCACTTATCTCTCCTTGGTACGGACGCGTCCCGTCCTCAAGCGCCATGACCGAACTCTTCACGCCCGCGCGCGACTTCAGCGTCGCCGATTTCGACTTCGCCCTACCCGAGGCGCTGATCGCCCAACACCCCGCCACCGAACGCAGCGCCTCGCGCCTGCTCGACGGCACCGGCGCCCCGCCCGTCGACCGCATCTTTCGTGAACTGCCGGGCCTGCTGCGCGCGGGCGACCTGCTGGTGTTCAACGACACCAAGGTCGTCAAAGCACGCCTGTTTGGCGAGAAGTCCAGCGGCGGCAAGGTCGAGCTGCTGGTGGAGCGCGTGCTGCAGGGCGACCAGGTGGTCTGCCACATGAAGGTCAGCAAAAAGCCGCTGCCCGGCGCCACGCTGCGCATGGTGGGCGGCTTTAGCGCCACGCTGCTGGGCCGCTGGCCGCGCGAGGAAGGGCCGCTGTTCCTGTTCCGCTTCGAGGGCCTGCCCGGCGAGACGCCTTACGACCTGATGGAGCGCCACGGCCATGTGCCGCTGCCGCCCTACATCACGCATGCCGACTCGGCCGAGGATGCGCAGCGCTACCAGACCGTGTTTGCCCGCGCGCCCGGCGCCGTGGCCGCGCCCACCGCCGCACTGCACTTTGATGAAGCCGTGCTGGCCGCCCTGGACGCACACGGCGTGCAGCGCGCCAGCGTCACCCTGCACGTGGGCGCCGGCACCTTCCAGCCGGTGAAGGTCGAGCGCATTGCCGACCACACCATGCACCACGAGCGCTACGAGGTACCACCCGCCACGCAACAAGCCATTGCCGACACCCGCGCCCGCGGCGGCCGCGTGGTGGCCGTGGGCACGACCACCGTGCGTACGCTCGAATCCTGGGCGCGCAGCGGCGAGGCGGCGGGCGATACCGACATCTTCATCACCCCGGGCTTCAATTTCCGCGTGGTCGATGTGCTGCTCACCAACTTCCACCTGCCCAAGTCCACGCTGATGATGCTGGTCAGCGCCTTTGCCGGCTATGAGCACGTGATGGCGCTGTACCGCCATGCGATTGCCCAGGGCTACCGCTTCTTCAGCTATGGGGATGCGATGCTGCTGGAACGCGCGCAGCCCACGGATTGAAGGAGGCCGGCATGTCGTTCCGCGCCCTGCTCTGGGTCATCGCCAGCCTGCTGCCCGCCGCCGCCCAGGCGCGCGGCTACACACCGCAAGGCCTGTGCGGCGACTACGCCCGCGTGGACATCAGCAGCCCGCCCGGCACCTGCGTGGCCTTGGTGGCCGACGAGGCCCAGGGCCTGCGCTTTCCGCGCCGCATCCTGGAGGTGGCGCCAGGCCGCTACTGGATCGTCGACATGGGCTCGTGGGAGCCGCGCCGTGGCCGGCTGCTGGAGATGGCATTGCCCAGCAGCGGCCCGGCCCCACGCCGCGCCACCATCACCGTGCTGGCCGAGCAGCTCGACCGCCCGCTGGGCCTGGCGCTGGGGCCGGACGGCAAGGTCTACATCGGCGAGGCCGGCAGTGTCTGGCGCACGCCGCTGCCCTCCGCCGGCCAGCCGCTGCAGCGCGAAGCGCTCATCGACCACCTGCCCGACGACGGCGCTCACCCGCTCAAAGAGCTGGCCTTTGGCCCCGGCGGGCGCCTGTATGTCAACGTCGGCTCCTTCAGCGATGCCTGCCGCAACGACCAACAGCAGCAGCCCGCGCCCTGCCCCGAACTGGCCGGCGACAAGCCCCGCGCCGCAGTCTATGAAGCCGTGCTGGGCGGCCCGCAGTTCAGCCTGCAAAGCTTCAAGCCCTTTGCCACCGGCCTGCGCAATTCCGTCGCGCTGACCGTGCTGGCGAACGGCACCGTGCTGCAGGGTGAAAACTCGATCGACTACACCGACCAGGACCAGCCAGCCGAAGAACTCAACCTCTTGCAACCCGGCCGCCACTACGGCTGGCCCTACTGCGTGGCCGACCGCCGCCCCGCGCGCGGCTACGAGAAACGCTACGACTGCAAAAGCACCGAAGCCCCGCTCCGGCTCTGGCCGGCCCATGCCGCGCCACTGCAAATGCTGGTCGGCCCCGCCGCCAGCCCCTACGCCGGTCAACTGCTGGTGGCCTGGCACGGCTATCGGCCGGCCGGGCATCGCGTGGTGAGCATTGCACTCGACGCCAAGGGCCTGCCAACCCGCCCCGTCGTGCCGCTGCTGTCCGGCTGGGACGCCAAGCCCGGCGTGCGGCCCATGGGCAAGCCCACCGGCATCACCATCGACCGCCAGGGCCGCCTGCTGGTCGTTGAAGATCTGAACCGTACCGTGCTGATGCTGCTGCCCCTGTCGGGCCGCGCGTCACCCCCGGCACAGCCGGCGCCTTGAGTGGCCGGATAATGGCGGGTTTCGCCCCGCGTCCTTTCTTTCATTTTTTGTGCCAACGCCGCTGTGCGCCTCCGGCACACGCCTTCCTGATTTCACATGAGCACACCCCCGTCGACATTGGATGAATTCAACCGTCAGCTGCAATCGATCGAGCAGTTGATCGCCAAGAAGGACCTGCGGCCTGCGGCCGAACGACTCAACAAGCTGGGCCGTACAGCGCCGCAGCATCCTGCGGTCTATATCCTGGGCATGCGCCTTGGCGAAGCGGCGGGCAATCCCAAGGCAGCGCTGCAGGCGGCACGACGCGCAGTGGAGTGCGCACCGGGCTGGCCCATTGCCGTGATCGAGCTGGCGGCGTGCCTGGCGCGGCAGAACCAGTGGGAGGAAGCCCTGGTTGCGGCGCAGAAGGCCATCGACCGGGCGCCCGATGACCTGCCCATCCTCAGCCGCGCCATCGACATCGCCACGCATGCGCGCAATTCCGCCGTCGCGCTGCCCTGGCTGCAGAAGGCCGCGACTCTGGCGCCGAACAACGTCCCCCTGCAACGCCTGCTGGCCCGCGCACTGACGGATGCAGGGCAGATCGAAGAGGCCTTGCGCATTCTGGACGCAGCCGTCGACGCCACCCCCTCGGATTCCGACGTACTCGCGGAACGCATGAGCACGGCATTCCGGCTGGGCCACAGCGAACGTGCCAAGCAAGATGCCACGCGCCTGGTCGAACTGGCGCCGGACAACGAGGTCTACCGCTTCTGGTTGCAGAAGTTGCATGGCGAGGTACCCAGCACACAGCCAAACGCCATGGTGCAAGACCTGTTCAACAACTATGCACCGTCCTTCGACATGCATCTGGTGCAGGGGCTGAAGTACGACACCCCGCGCCAGGTAGCCGAATGGATTCGCGGCCGCTACCCAACGCTGGAACTCAATGTCCTGGACCTGGGCTGCGGTACCGGCCTGCTGGGAGCATTCCTGGGTCGCATCAATGGCGCGCTGATCGGTGTGGACCTGTCTCCCAAAATGGTGGAGCAGGCAGCCCGCCACGACGTCTACGACCGCTTCCATACGGTCAACTTGCTGGACGCGCTGCGCGAGACGCCCGACGCGCTCTACCACGTCATCACAGCCTGTGATGTCTTCATCCATGTGGGTGACCTGAGCACGGCCATCCCCAACGCCCTGCGCGTGCTGCGCCCGGACGGCAACCTGATCTTCACCTGCGAAGAAGCCGACGAAAGCGGCCCGGATCTGGTCCTGCGCGACTCCATTCGCTACGCGCACAAGGTCAGCGCCATTCAGGCGCTGTGCAAGAACAGCGGTTTCGATGACGTGGCCATTGAGTTCGCCGACCTGCGCCTTGAACGCGGCGCCCCCATCCGCGGCTTCCGCGTCATCGCCCACAAGCCTGCCTGATCCTCCTCCCATGCTGCGCTTCGACCTGCTCGCCACCGACCCCACCAGCCACGCCCGGCGTGGCACGCTCACGCTCAACCACGGCGTGGTGCAGACGCCTATCTTCATGCCCGTCGGCACCTACGGCACGGTCAAGGGCGTGATGCCGCGCAGCCTGGAAGAGATGGGCGCGCAGATCATCCTGGGCAACACCTTCCACCTGTGGATGCGGCCCGGGCTGGACGTGATGCAGAGCTTTGGCGGCCTGCACCAGTTCGAGAAATGGGACAAGCCCATCCTCACCGATTCGGGCGGCTTCCAGGTCTGGTCGTTGGGCGCGATGCGCAAGATCAGCGAGGAAGGCGTGAAGTTCGCCTCGCCCGTCAATGGCGACAAGCTGTTTCTCACGCCCGAGGTCTCGATGCAGATCCAGACCGTGCTCAACAGCGACATCGTCATGCAGTTCGACGAGTGCACGCCCTACGACACCAACGGCCACATCACCACCGAGCGCGAGGCGCGCAGCTCGATGGAATTGAGCCTGCGCTGGGCCAAGCGCTGCCAGGCCGAATTTGACCGGCTGGAGAACCCCAACGCACTCTTTGGCATCGTGCAGGGCGGCATGTTCGAGAACCTGCGGCAGGAATCGCTCGATCAGTTGGTAGAGCTGGACTTCCCCGGCTACGCCGTTGGCGGCGTCAGCGTGGGCGAGCCCAAGGACGAGATGCTGCGCATCATGGCGCACACCCCGCACAAGCTGCCGGCCCACAAGCCGCGCTATCTGATGGGTGTCGGCACGCCAGAAGACCTGGTGGAGGGCGTGGCCCAGGGCGTGGACATGTTCGACTGCGTCATGCCTACCCGCAATGCGCGCAACGGCACCATGTTCACCCGCTTTGGCGACCTGAAGATGCGCAACGCGCGCCACAAGAGTGACCCGCAACCGGTCGACCCGAGCTGCACCTGCCATGCCTGCGCCGGCATCTCAGGCGTGAGCTGGAACGACGGTGGCCGGGAGGGTTTCAGCCGTGCCTACCTGCACCACCTGGACCGCTGCGGCGAAATGCTCGGCCCCATGCTCTGCACCATCCACAACCTGCACTACTACCTGAACCTGATGCGCGAGATCCGCGAGGCGCTGGACGCCGGCCGCTTCTCGGAGTTCCGCGCGCAGTTCAAGGCGGACCGCGCACGCGGCGTGTAACACCGCCGCGCACAGCGCCTGCCAGAATGGTCCCGTCGCCATCGACAAGGCAAGGAGGGGGCCTGATGCTGCAAACCGCTGTTGTCGCCGTGCGAGACCGGGCCCGCCTGCAGGAGATCGTGGGCGTGCTGCTGCGCTTCGGTCTCGCCGATCTGGTCGAAGCCCTGGGCCTGCGCCGCCTGGCGCCGCTCGCTACCACCGTCGCAGCCACGGCCGATGACGCCAGCCGCCCACAGCGCGTACGCCAGGCCATCGAGCAACTGGGCCCGACCTTCGTCAAGCTTGGACAGATCCTGGCCACCCGCGCCGACCTGCTGGGCCCCGAGTGGACTCAGGAGCTGGAGAAGCTGCACAGCCAGGCCACGCCCGTGCCCTGGGACGCGATTGCCGTACAAATCAACGAAGACCTGGGTGCGCCGGTAGACACCGTGTTCAAGCACTTCGAACGCGAGCCGCTGGCCTCGGCCTCCATGGCGCAGGTCTATCGCGCGCGGCTTGCCGACGATACGCCCGAAGGCCGCGATGTGGTCGTCAAGGTGCAGCGCCCCGGTCTGCGCGCGCGCATCGAGGCCGACCTGCGCCTGCTGTCACACCTGGCCGCGCTGCTGGAAGACAACTGGCCGGCGCTGGCCCACTACCAGCCGCGTGAAGTGGCCCGGCAAGCGGCGGCGGCGATACGCGACGAGCTGGACTTCACCCGCGAGGGCCACAACGGCGAAGCCGTGGCCGCGCACTTCGCCGCGCAGGACGAGGTCGTGGTCCCGCGCATCGCCTGGGAATGGAGCAGCGAGCGCCTGCTGGTGCAGGACTACCTGCCGGGCACGCAGGCTGGCAGTGTGAAGGACTACCCCGCGCTGGACGGCCCATTGCTGGCGCAGCGCGGCGCGCACGCCTTCCTGCAGATGGTGCTGCGCGACGGCCTGTTCCACGGTGACCCACACCCCGGCAACCTGGTCGCGCTGGCGGGCAACCGCGTGGGCTTCCTCGACTTTGGCCTGGTCGGCCGGCTCTCCGCACGCCGGCGCGACCAGGTCGTGGACCTGCTGCGCGCGCTGGTAGAGGGCCAATCTGACGGGCTGACCATGGTGTTGCTCGAATGGTCGGGCGGCAGCAGCCCGGACCTGGCACGGCTGGATGCCTCGGTGGAGAAGTTCGTCGCGCAGCACGGCAAGCAGGCGCTGTCGATCACGCAGGCGCTGCAGGACGTGATGGCCTTGGCGCGTGACAGCGGCATCGTGCTGCCGGCCGACCTGGCCCTGCTGTTCAAGGCCATCATCACCGCCGATGGCGTGCTGCACCTGCTGGACCCTGACTTTGACGTGGCCCGCGCGGCCGAGCCGCTGGTGCGCGAGCACCTGCAGCGGCGCTATTCACCCAAGCGCCTGCTGCGCCAGCGCGCATCGGCGCTGGCCGGCCTGTACGACCTGGCCGCCGACGCACCGCAAACGCTGCGCCTGCTCATGTACCGATTGCGGCAAGGCCGCGTGGCGGCCGACATAGAGGTGCGCCAGCTCGACCGGCTGGCCAGCGCTCTGGAGCGCGCCGCCACCCGGTTGGCGCTGGCCGTGGTGGCCGGCGCCTTCATCCTGGGGCTGGCGCCGCGCCTGATGGCCATGGGGCCGGTGTGGTTCGGCATCCCGTTGTTCCCGGCGCTGGGCCTGCTGGCTACCTGTGCCAGCATTGCAGCCCTGGTCGTCACGCTGCGGCGGCCGGCGCGCGAGTGAGCCGACAAGCATCCTTGCAAATTACGGAATGAAACTCCACAATTGCAAGGATGTTTCATAGGCAACTCCAGACGCGACTGGCGGAAGAACTACAGCATTCCCCTGCCGTGGCACTGCTGGGCCCACGCCAGGCCGGCAAGACAACGCTGGCACTGGAGACGGCCGCAGCACTGCCCAGCCTGTACCTGGACCTGGAGTCCGAGCGCGACCGCGCCAAACTGGCCCAGCCCGAGCTGTACTTGGCAGACCACCTGGACAAGCTGGTCATCCTGGATGAAGTGCACCGCGCGCCTGGTCTGTTTCCGGTACTGCGCGGGATGATCGACCAGGCCCGGCGCGCCGGGCGCCGCGCCGGCCAGTACCTGCTACTGGGCTCGGCCTCGCTGGACCTATTGCAGCAATCCGGCGAAACGCTGGCCGGCCGCATCGCCTACCTGGAGTTGGGACCGCTTAGCCTGCTGGAGACCGGCACCGCGCTGGCCGACGCCCTGTGGCTGCGCGGCGGCTTTCCCGACAGCCTGACGGCCAGCAGCGACGCCCGCAGCCTGCGCTGGCGCCAAAACTTCATCCGCACCTACCTGGAGCGCGATATCCCGCAGTTCGGCCCACGCATCGCCGCCCAGACACTGCGCCGCTTCTGGACCATGCTGGCGCACCACCAGAGCGGCCTGCTCAACGTGGCGCAACTGGCGCGCAACCTGGGCGTGGATGCCAAGACCGCGCACAGCTACATCGACCTGCTGTGCGAACTGCTGCTGGTACGCCGCCTGCCGCCCTGGCATGCCAACTTGGGCAAACGCCTGGTCAAGTCGCCCAAGGTCTACGTGCGCGACAGCGGGCTGGTGCATGCGCTGCTGGACATCGAAACCCGGGAGACGCTGCTGTCCCACCCGGTCGTGGGTGCCAGTTGGGAAGGCTTCGTGGTCGAGAACCTGCTGGCCTGCGCGCCGGAGGGTGTGCAGGGCTATTTCTACCGCACCAGCGGCGGCGCGGAGATCGATCTGCTGCTGGCCTGGCCCGATGGCGAGCTGTGGGCCATCGAGGTCAAACGCAGCCTGACGCCCAAGGTAGAGCGCGGCTTTCATTCGGCTTGCGAAGACCTGTCGCCTGCGCGCAAGCTGGTGGTCTACCCCGGTGATGCGCCCTTCCCGCTTGGCCACGAGGTACAGGCCATGCCGCTGGCCACGTTGTGCCAGGAGCTGGCCGGCCGCTCGTAGCAGCCAGCACGGCGCGCGCCTTACTTCAAATCGTCCGGCACCTTGCCGCCATTGGCCGCCAGCTTCTGCATCACCTGCTTTTGCAGCCAGATGTTCATGGACGCAGAGTCGTTGGTGTCACCGCTGTAGTTCAGTTCCTGCGCCAGTTGCTTGCGGGCTGCAAAGCTGCTGTCCAGGCCGAGCAGCTTCATCAGATCGACGATGGAGGTGCGCCAGTTCAGCTTTTCGGGGTTCTGCTGCGCCAGGCCGTTCAGCACGGCTTCCACGTCCACCGGTGCCAGCGCGGCGGGTGCGGGGGCTGCCGCCGGAGCATCGGCTGGCGCGGCAGGGGCCGCAGTCGATGCGGGTGGGGTCGCGGCTTGGGCGGAAGGGAAGATCTTGGAAAGAATGCTGCCGAAAATGCTCATGCGGGCTCCCTCAGACGGGTAGGTGAATGAAGTGCGGCCGGACGGCCGCGTGCGAGCCTGCATGTTGAGGGCAAGAGCGGCCCGGCCTCGTCAGACAAAGGCGCGTCCTGCAGCAAATGACGTCACCCAGCCGGGCTAGCGGCAGGTATCTGCCGCTAGCCGTCGCGCAGCGACTGTCGGCTACACGGCCATGATGGAGACAGCCTTGGTGATCAGGTAGGCCTCCATGGCTTCGGGGCCGCCTTCGGAGCCATAGCCCGAATCCTTCACGCCGCCAAAAGGCATTTCCGGCGTGGGCGCAGCGGGCTGGTTGATCCACAGCATGCCCACTTCCACCTGCTGCGACAGCAGGTGTGCGTTCTTGATGGATTGCGTGAACGCATAGCCGGCCAGGCCGAAGGGCAGGCGGTTGGATTCGGCAATGGCCTCTTCCAAGCTGTCGAAACCACGGATCGCGGCCACCGGACCGAAGGGCTCGTTGTTGAACACGTCGGCGTCGAGCGACACGTCCGTCAGCACGGTGGGGGCGAAGAAGTTGCCGTCCGTGCCCACTCGCTCGCCGCCAGTGGCCACCGTGGCGCCCTTGGCGCGGGCGTCTTCCAGCACCTTGGCCATGGCGGTGATGCGGCGGGCGTTGGCCAGCGGGCCCAGGGTCGTGCCCTCGGTCAGGCCATCGCCGAGCTTGAGGCTTTCGGCGTGCTTGACGAGCGCCTCGGCAAATTCCTTGCGCAGGCTGTTGTGCACCAGGAAGCGCGTGGGCGAGATGCAGACCTGGCCCGCATTGCGGAACTTGGCACCGCCCGCGGCCTTTACCGCCAGCGCCACATCGGCATCTGCCGCGACGATGACCGGCGCGTGGCCGCCCAGTTCCATGGTGGCGCGCTTCATGTGCAGGCCGGCCAGCGCCGCCAGCTGCTTGCCCACCGGCGTGGAGCCGGTGAAGGTCACCTTGCGGATGATCGGGTGCGGGATCAGGTAGGCCGAGATTTCAGCCGGGTCACCAAACACCAGGCCGACGGTGCCGGCGGGCACGCCCGCATCGACAAAGGTTTGCAGCAGCGCAGCCGGCGAGGCCGGTGTTTCCTCAGGCGCCTTCACCAGGAACGAGCAGCCGCTGGCCAGCGCCGCGCCCAGCTTGCGCACGATCTGGTTGACCGGGAAGTTCCACGGCGTGAAGGCCGCCACCGGGCCCAGAGGCTCCTTCAGCACCAGTTGCTGCGCCGACAGGTTGCGCGAGGGCACGATACGGCCGTAGACGCGGCGGCCTTCGTCGGCAAACCATTCGATGATGTCGGCGCCGGCCAGGACCTCGCCGCGGGCTTCGACGAAGGGCTTGCCCTGCTCCTGCGTCAGCAGACGGGCGATGTCGGCGGCACGCTCGCGCAGCAGCGCGGCGGCCTTGCGCATGGTGGTTGCGCGTTCGTTGGCCGGAATGCGGCGCCAGGCCTCGAAGCCGCGCTGTGCCGATGCCAGTGCGCGGTCCAGGTCCGGGATGCCTGCGTGGGCAACCTTGCCGATGGTCTTGCCGGTGGCGGGGTTGACGACATCAATCGTCTTGCCGCTGGCGGCGTCACACCAGACACCGTCGATCAAGAGTCGGGTGTCGGTATAGCTGGGGGTGGTCATGTCGGGTCCTTGGAGCTTGGATGGGGACGGTTGCGCGCCTTGCCTGGAACGGCTGCCGGGGGAAGCCCCGCAGAGTTGCATTCGGCAACAAGCAGACGCGGCGCTTGGGCCGGCCTGCTGTGCGGCGCATACCCATCCTAGCGTGCTTTCCACCGCCCCATGGGGCACGTGGAATTCCGAACGCGGTCATGCTGACTGCCTAGAAACGCCCCCCCGCGCTAGCTCGGTAGAGAAGTAGCAGGCGCCGTCACCTCCGCTGGCAACAGCCGCCCCTGCGCGCCGCAGGCATGGCAGAACTTGGAGAAGGCGCTCTTGCGCGCATCGCAGCGGCCGCAGTGGTCGTACAGGCAGATGCCGCAATGCGGGCAGAAGTCGATGCCGGGCGCCTTCAGGTCCACCGGCCGCTCACAGCCCGGGCACACGCCCTTGGCCAGGCGGCCCAGTGCGGTGTCGTAGCTCAGCTCTTCACGACGCACGGTGTCGGGCTGCTGCTCGGCCAGCAATTGGCGCTCGCGGTAGCGCTGCAAGGCCACCACGGCCTGACGCCCGACCAATACCGTGACCACGATGCCGACCAGGTAGCGCACATAGCCGCCGTAGCTGGGCAGATAGGGCACCAGTTCGACAAAGAAGGCAAACAGCGCAAAGAAGATGAAGCCCCAGACAAAAGGCCACCAGGTGCTTTTGCGCTTCTTGGCGAACAGCCAGCCGGCCACGACCAGCAGTGGCAGCGTAAGCGCCAGGCGGTAGAGGAACACACGCAGCTCCACGCGCCGCAGTTCGGTATTGAGCTGCGTCAAGGCATCGGCCTGCAAGGCTCCCAGGCCATCCCGCGCGCGGGCCTCGGCCTGGCGTGCATCGAGCGCCTTCTGCTGCTGGGTCTGCACTTGTTGTTCGGCCACGCGCTCGCGCACGCGCAGGCCATCGAGCGCGCGGGTGCGGGCCAGCAGCTCGGCGTCTTGCTCGGAGCGCTGCGTGACGCTGCGCGTGGCCAGCCAGTTGTCGAAGGTCTCGCGCGCGGCCTGCGAATCAGACTGCGCCACCTTCTGCTGCAGCCGCGCCTGCTCCAGCGCGTCCTGGGCCTGGCGCTGCGCCAGTTGCGCGGCGTCCTGCGCCGCACGCTGCCGGGCGGTGGCGGCCGGGTCCATGAAGTCCTCCAGCGTGTGCCGCTGCTCCACCTGCGGCAGGTCGCCCACCAGCGTGCCGCCCAGCCCGATCAGGAAGCTGGCAAACACCAGCGCCACCAACCACAAGCCCCGGTTGAACCACTTCTCGGAAAGCCGCAATGCCTTGCCCATATGCACTCCTTCTTGTGTACTACTTTTTTGATAGCTAATAGCCCAGGCCACACCTGGGCTAGAGGCCTATTTTGTTCAAATATACCGATCCCACAGCGTATTGCTCAGCCGCCCCTGCGGGTCTAGCTCGCGCTTCACCGCGCGAAAGGCGTCGGCCTGCGGGTAGGCCGCCTCGAACTGCGCACGCGTGGCATGCAGTTGGTAGGGCAGGTAGTAGCTGCCGCCGCAGGCCAGTGCGGCATCGATCAGCGCCCGTGTCCACACCCCGACCGCGTCCTGCGCCTGCGCACCAGTGCCCTGCCGGTAGTAGATCACCAGCGAGAACACCTCTTCGCGCGCCCACGCCAGCAGCCCGTCGGCATCGGCCGGCGAGTGCCGGATGGACACGTTGAGCACCTGCGCGCCATGCGCCTGCAGCACGTGCGCCATCTGTGCCGCAAATGGCAGCAATTGCGGCACGGGCACAAAGTACTCCTGCAGCGCATAGGTCGCGCTGCGGCGGTCTGCCGGCTCCAGCATGCGCAGGTCCAGGCTGGCCTGGTGGTTGCGCCAGACCACCGCAGGCCGGCGCTGCAATGCCGGGCGCAATACCTCGCGCTGCAGCGCGTCACCGCCCGGCAGCGTGGCGGCCCAGATGGCGGCGCGCTCCAGCGGGTAGCTGCGGCCGCGCGGGATCAGCCGCTCTGTCGAGGTGGCCTGCCGCTGCGTGGTGCGCCAACTGATGGCCGTGGCCCGGTCGAAATGCGGCGGCAGCAGATCGGCGTTGTGCAGCACGCAAGCGGGGTCCGGCCGCACGCTGCGCGCAAACCACGCGGGATAGTCGGCCAGCGGCATCTCGGCGATGTGGCGCTCCAGCAGGCTGTTGCGGTCCAGTTGCAGCTCGACCTCGGTGACCACGCCCACGCCGCCATAGCCGCCCAGCGCAGCACTGAACAGCGCCGGGTGGCGCTGCCGGCTCGCCTCCACCACGCAGCCATTGGCCAGCACCAACTGCAGCGCGCGCACCGAATGCCCGACCGGGCCGTGGCCCATGTAGCGCCCATGCGCGTTGACCGAGACCGCGCCACCCACGGTGAAGTTGGAATAGCTCTGCATGGTGCGCACCGCCAGGCCGTGGCCGTCGATGTGGTCCAGCAGGTCGCGCCAGCGCATGCCGGCCTGCACCCGCACGGTTTGCTCCTGCGGGCGCAGCCAGACCAACTGGTTCATCCCGCGCATGTCCAGGTGCAGCCCGCCGGCCACCGCTGTCTGGCCGCCCATGCTGTAGCGCCCCCCGCCAACAGCAATGCGCCCCGGCCAGTGCAGCAGTGCGCGCCGCACATCCGCTGTGCTGCGCGGTGTTTCGATGCGCGCCACCTTCACCGTATGCAGGCCGGTGATATTGCCCACCTGTAGCGCGGCACCATCCTGCGCAGGACTGCACAGTGCCCGCGGCGCAACGACAGCCAAACCCGCTCCAGCCAGTGCCGCGCCCAGCAGGCTGCGGCGCGAGATGCTGCGGGGCAAGGCGCGCCCGCTCACCGCAACTCCAGCCGCACCAGCGCCCCGCCCAAACCGCTGGCTGCCATCCAGGCAAAGGCCGAATCGACGGTGACGGTGGCAATGCGGTCGGCAAGACGGTCCTGCGTGGGATGGTCGTCGAAGGCGATATTGGTGCGCGTCATGCGTCCGCCCAGGCGGGTGAGCGGCCCCACGCGCAGCACCGTCGGTGCGTAGCCTTTGAAGCGCAGCCAGGCCTGCGCCTGCTCGCGGCTGTGGATGGTGGCGGGCTCCATCGCCTCGGCCATGGTCTCCAGCACCCACTGGTTGGACTGCTGGTACTGCCGGCCCCAGGCGTAGCTGACCATGCTGTAGCGCGGCTCGTGCAACTCCAGCGTGCGCTCACGCGACCGCAGCACGGCCCAGTGACAAGCGTTTTGGAGGCGCCAGAGGCCGTGACGGGACGGGGGGCTTGCATGGAAAAGCTCCTGCGGTTGAGGTGGTCGGATGTTGCAGCCAAGTCCGCAGGAAAGACTCAAATCTCTAAACCCCACACATATGCACAACCCAAAGTATCTTTAATTGATACTTACCGCTGGCATTCGCGATTCAAAATCGGCATTCTGCGGGGCCTCTCTGCCTGCGGCGCCAAATGGGCACGCTATGCTGCGCCTGCCCTTAGCGACTGCCGGCGCCACCCGGCAAGAAAGACATTACGTGCAAAGCTCGCCACCTTGGCAGCGCGACATCAAGACCTGCCTTACAACGCTGTGGCTCTTCAAAGCCCTGGCAACGCCTTTGGGGGTGGCGGTCTTCTTCTATGGTTACTTCTGGGTCATGCGCCATCCGGTCGGCCCGGTCACGGTCATGCCGCTGACCTGGCTGGACCAGCAGATCCCCTTCATGCCCGAGACCTTCGCGGCCTACGTGTCGCTGTGGGTGTACGTGGCACTGGCGCCGGGCCTGGCACGCGACCGCCGTGAACTGGGCGCCTATGGCCTTGTGGCCCTGGCCATGAGCCTGGTCGCATTCGCCTGCTACATCGTCTTTCCAACCGAGGTGCCCGTGCCCGACGTCAACTGGGCGCGGCACCCGGCCCTGCAGTTCTTGAAAAGCGCGGACGTCTCGGGCAACGCCTGCCCCTCGCTGCACGTGGCTTTTGCGGTGTTTTCGGCATGGGTGATTGCGGGCCAGTTGTCGGTCACCCGCAGCCCGGCCATGCTGCAATGGATCAACGGCCTCTGGTGCCTGGCCATCATCCATTCCACGCTGGCCACCCGCCAGCACGTGGTGTGGGACGTGATCGCCGGGGTGCTGCTGGGCCTGCTGGCCACCGTGCTGCACCGCCAGGCCGCAGGCCGGTCACGCCCGCGCCGCCAGCCTTCGCTCGCCTGATCGCTTTTCGCGATGGCGGGCCCCGCCCTTTTTGCGGCACACTCGCCGGCTCGCGTTCCGCCCGGGCCGGCAGTGCCCGCAGAATCCCCCCAGGAGACACTCCATGATCCGCAAGATGCTGGCCCTCGCGGCCCTCGCCTTTACCCTGGCCGCGCAGGCCCAGACCTATCCCACCAAGCCGATCCGGCTGATCGTGCCCTTCCCGCCCGGCGGCGGCACCGACATCCTGTCGCGCCTGGTCGCCAACAAGCTCACCGAGGTGAGCAAGTGGACGGTCATCCCCGACAACCGCGGCGGCGCCGGCGGCACCATCGGCATCGCGGAAGCCACCAAGGCAGCGCCCACCGGCTACGACATGGTGATGGGCCAGAAAGACAACATGGTTGTCGCGCCCTGGCTCTACAAGAACCTGAGCTACGACCCGACCAAGAACCTGGTGGCCGTGGCCCATGTGGCCTACACGCCGGTGATCATCGTCACCGCCGCCAACTCGCGCTTCAAGACGCTGGCCGACGTGGTGGCCGCCGCGCGCGCCGCGCCTGACACCATCACCTATGGCTCGCCCGGCAATGGCACGACCATCCACCTGGCCGGCGAGATCTTCAAGAACGCGGCCGGCATCAAGATCCGCCACGTGCCCTACAAGGGCTCCAACCCGGCCATGATGGACGTGCTGGCAGGCAATGTGGACCTGATGGTGTCCTCGGTGCCTTCGGCCATGGGTCAGATCAAGGGCGGCAAGCTGCGCCCGCTGGCCGTGACCTCGGCACGCCGCAGCACCGCCCTGCCAGACGTGCCCACGGTGGCCGAATCAGGCTTCAAGGACTTTGACGTCAGCACCTGGTATGGCCTGTTCATGCCGGCCGGCACGCCCAAGGACATCGTCACCACCATGAACACCGAGGTGAACCGCCTGCTCGCCATGCCCGACGTGCAAGCCGCCATCC
Organism: Xylophilus sp. GW821-FHT01B05; assembly: GCA_038961845.1. Taxonomy (NCBI): domain Bacteria; kingdom Pseudomonadati; phylum Pseudomonadota; class Betaproteobacteria; order Burkholderiales; genus Xylophilus; species Xylophilus sp. GW821-FHT01B05. The sequence continues at coordinate 720,142 of CP152408.1, read as the reverse complement.
ACGCCCAGGGCGCCGAGCCACAGGCAATGACGCCCGATCAGTTCTCGCACCTGCTCAATACCGACTACCAGAAGTGGCGCAGCATCGTGCAGGAATCGGGCGCGACGATCGAGTAAGGCACGCAGCGGCGGCTCAGCCCGCGACCGAGAACAGGAACTGCCGCAGCTCCGCCGTCTGCGGGTTGCCAAGCAACTCCGCTGGCGAGCCGGCCTCGTGCACCCGGCCCTGGTGCATGAAGATGATCCGGTCGGCCACCTTGCGGGCAAAGCTCATCTCGTGCGTGACCATCAGCAGCGTCATGCCTTCGAGTGCCAGCGACTCCACCACCCGCAGCACCTCGCCCACCAGCTCAGGGTCGAGCGCGGAGGTGATCTCATCGCACAGCAGCACCGCCGGCTCCATCGCGAGCGCGCGGGCAATCGCCACACGCTGCTGCTGGCCGCCCGAAAGCTGGTCGGGCCGGGCGTCGAACTTCTCGCCCAGCCCCACGCGCTCCAGCAGCCCTCGGGCGTGCGCGGTCGCATCCGCTTGCGGGGTTTTCTTCACCAGCGTGGGCGCCAGCATCACGTTGCGGCCCACGGACAGGTGCGGGAACAGGTTGAAGCTCTGGAAGATCATGCCCACGCGCTGGCGCAGCGCGCGCATGGCCGTCGCGCTACCGTGGATCAGCGGCTTGCCGTCCACGGTGAGCGCGCCGCCCTGGAAGGACTCCAGCCCGTTGATGCAGCGCAGCAGCGTGCTCTTGCCCGAGCCGCTCTTGCCGATGATGGCGATCACCTCGCCACGTGCAACGTCCAGGTCAATGCCCTTGAGCACCTCGTTCGTGCCGTAGGACTTGCGCAGGCCGGTGATGCACACGATGGGGGCGGACGCCGGGGTTGCCGCGACCGCTGCGGTAGGGGCGGTAAGGGCCGTAATGGTTTCAGGCAGTGCGGACACGGAGGCTCCGTTCGATGTACTTGGCGTAGAGGCTGATGGGGTAGCAGAGCAGGAAGTACAGCACCGCCGCACAACCGAACACCACCAGCGGGCGCAGGGAGGCGTTGGAGATCATGCTGGCGGTCTTGGTGACTTCCACGAAGCCGATCACCGACGCGAGCGCCGTGCCCTTGACCAACTGCACCAGGAAGCCAACCGTGGGTGCGACCGCGATGCGCCGCGCCTGCGGCAGCACCACGTGGCGCAGCTGTTCGCCAAAGCTCAGCGCCAGGCTGGAAGAGGCTTCCCACTGGCCGCGGGGCACCGCCTCGACGCAGCCGCGCCAGATCTCGGTCAGGAAGGCGCTGGCGTAGCCGGTCAGCGCGAAGGTGGCGGCCGTCCAGGGCGATATCTCGAGGCCGAACAGGCCGGCGCCGAAATATGCAAGGAACAGCTGCAGCAGCAGGGGTGTGCCCTGAAACACCTGCACGTAGCCAGCCAGCAGCGCGCGTGCCACGCGCCCGCCGCGCAGCCGAACCAGCAGCAACAGCCCCCCGACGATGCCGCCGCCCGCGAACGCGATCAGCGACAGCACGACGGTCCAGCGCGCGGCGCGCAGCAGGTGCCCGGCAATGTCCCAGAGTGTGAACTCAACCATGGCGGGCCTACCTTGCGAAGATGAAGCGCGGCCCGGCCCAGTCGAGCAGACGGCGCAAGCCCATGGCCAGCAGCAGGTAGAGCACGGCGACCAGCGCATATGACTCGAACGCGCGGAAGTTGCGGCTCTGGATCAGGTTGGCGGCGTAGCTCAGTTCCTCGGTCGAGATGGCGCTGCACACGGCCGAGCCCAGCATCACGATGATGACCTGGCCCGTGAGCGCCGGCCAGACGCGGGCCAGCGCGGGCGGCAGCACCACCCGCAGGAAGATCTGCACGGGGCCCAGCGCCAGGCTCTGCGCCGCTTCGACCTGGCCGCGCGGCGTGGCCTCGATGCCCGCGCGGATGATCTCCGTGGCGTAGGCGCCCAGGTTCAACACCAGCGCGATGGTGGAGGCCGTGGCGGGCGAGAGCTTCACGCCCAGCGCCGGCAGCCCGAAGAAGACAAAGAAGAGCTGCACGATGAAGGGCGTGTTGCGCACCAGCTCCACGTAGATGCCCACGGCGGCGGCCAGCGCCTGCGGGCCGCTGCTGCGGGCCCAGGCGCAGGCCGCGCCCAGCACCAACCCCAAGGTCAGCGTGAGCAACGTGAGCCAGCAGGTCCAGACCAGTCCACTCAGCAGCAGCGGCCACTGCGCCAGGACGGCGGCGAAGTCGAGTACGAAGCGCATGGCAGGCGAGCGGTGCGCGGGCTCAGAGCGGCATGTCACCCATGGGCTGGTGCAGCCACTTCCGCGAGAGCTTGTCCAGGTCGCCGTTCTTGCGGCCTTCGGCCAGGATCTCGTTCACCTTGGTGCGCAGCGCATCCTCGCCCTTGGGCAGGCCGATGTAGCAGGGCGACATGCGCAGCGGGAACTTGATCTCTACCGGCGCGCGCGAGGCCACGGCCTCCGCTGCGGGCTGGCCGGTCGCCAGCAACTGGGTCTGGCCGGAGACGTAGGCCGCGATGGTGGCGTCGTTGCCTTCGAAGCGGCGGATCTCCACGCCCGCCGGGGCCACTTTGGTCAGTTCCACGTCGTCCGTGGTGCCGCGGGTGACCGCAACGGTCTTGCCGGCGAGGTCGGCCGGGCTCTTGATGGCGATGGTCTTGGGACCGAACACGCCGATGTAGAAGGGCGCGTAGGCAGAGCTGAAGTCGATCACCTTCTCGCGGTCGGGGTTCTTGCCGAGCGCGGACACCACCAGATGCGCCTTGCCGGTCTGCAGGTACGGGATGCGGTTGGAGACGGTCACGGGCACCAGCTCCACCTTCACACCCATCTTGGCCGCGACGTACTTGGCGATGTCCACGTCCAGGCCCTGGGGCTGCAGGTCTGCCCCGACGAAACCGTAGGGCACGAAGTCCGTGGGGATGGCGATCTTGATCGACCGGGCCTTCTGGACGTCGGCCAGCACGTCAGCCTGGGCGGCCAGGCCGGTCGTGGCCAGGGCGCAGGCCAGCAGAAGGCGGCGCGACACGCCGGAACGTCGGGGGGAGTGGTGGAGCGTCATGGGATGGATGTGAAAGAACTGTGACGACTGCAGTGTCCGCGCCGGCCCCAGGCCTCCTCAAGCGAATAAACGTCCCGCTGCCAGTCCTAAACGGAATGGCAGTTGCCGACGGCGGGCCGGCTCAGGTCGCAAGCGGCTGCGGCTGCGCCGATGGAGCGGGCGGTGGCGCCTCGGCCTGCAATTGCAGCCAGACGCGGAAGGCGGCCAGGGCGGGCGAGGGCTCGCGCTGCTCCTGCACCGCGAAGTAGTAACCCTGACGGCTGTGGAACTCGCTCGGGAAGGGCTCCACGAGTACGCCCGAGGCCAGCTCGTCTTGCACCAGCGCGCGCGGCACCAGCGCCAGCCCCATGCCGGAGACGGCTGCGCGCAGCAGCGTCGAATAGAACTCGTACCGGGTGGTGCGCGTCGGCGCGGGCGCCTGCAGCCCGAACGCCGTGTGCCATTCGGTCCAGGCGTGCGGCACCTGGAAGTGCAGCAGCAGTGGTAGTTGCCAGGCGTCCTCCACCCGCTCGAAGCGCGGCATGGTGCGCAGCAGCGCCGGGGCGAGTACGGCCACCATCTCGCGGCCGAAGAGGTAGTCCGCCTGCCAGTGCGGCCAGCCGCCCGCGCCGTAGCGAAACTCGCCGTCGGAGCGAATCGGGGCCTGCTCGTCACCGGGCACCAGGCTGGTGAACTGCACCTCGATGTCCGGGTGCTGCGCCGCGAACGAGGCAAACCGCGGCAGCAGCCAGCGGTCGCCCAGGATCGGCAGCAGCCGCAGCACCAGCGTCTGCTGCAGTGGCCGGCTGCGCAGCTCGGCCACACGCGCCGACGCCTCGGCCAACTGGCCCAGGATGGGACGGATCGCGTCGAGGTAACAGCGCCCGGCCTCGGTCAGCACCAGGCCGCGGTTGATGCGCACAAAAAGCGCGGCGCCCAGGATCTCCTCGAGGCTGCGCAGCTTCTTGCTGACGGCGCTCTGGGTCAGATACAGCTCCTCGGCCGCGAGAGTGCAGCTGCCGTGGCGGGCGGCGGACTCGAAGACCCGCAGCGCGGTGGTGGAAGGTAGGTGCGTGGGCATGGCAGGAGCGGGCAATTATTTTGAGGCCGGCTCGCGCCATGCCGAAACGGAATGTGGGGCGGAAATAAGGTCGCTCGACCTGCGCGGGCGCGCTTCGAATAATGTGCCTCCCTGTCGCTTCCCCGGGCCTGCCGTCCGTCGGCCAACCCTGCCATGCACCCCCAAGCCCCGCTCTGCCCCGCCGCCGCGACGACACCACGCCGCCCCGGCGCCACCTGCCTGGACATCGTGTCGCGCCTGGTCGCGTTCGACACCGTGTCGCGCCATTCCAACCTGCCACTGGTCCACTGGGTGCGCGATTACCTGGACGCGTTCGGCATCGAGTCGCACCTGGGGCTCGATGCCAGCGGCCGGAAGGCCAACCTGTTCGCGAGCCTGGGGCCTCGTGCACCGGGCGGACTGGTGCTGTCCGGCCACACCGACACCGTACCGGTGGACGGCCAGGCCTGGCAGTCGGCGCCCTTCGAGGCGGTGGAGCGCGCGGGCCGGCTCTACGGCCGCGGCACGGTCGACATGAAAGGGTTCATCGGCGCCTGCCTGGCGGCGGTGCCGCGGCTGTTGGCGGCCGACCTGGCCATGCCGGTGCACCTGGCGCTGACCTTTGACGAGGAAACGTCCATGCTGGGCGTGCGCCAGTTGGTGGCTGATCTGCGCGACCGGGGCCTGGCGCCGCAGGGCTGCGTGATCGGCGAGCCGACCGAACTGCGCGCCGTGGTGGGGCACAAGGGGCGACGCCACGTGCGCTGCCAGGTGCGCGGCCGGGCCGCGCATTCGTCGCTGGCGCTGGACGGCGTCAATGCGATCGAATACGCAGCGGAGATCGTCGCCTACGTGCGCCAGCTGGGCGACCGGCTGGCGCAGCAAGAGGCACGGCATGCGGGCTACGCCATCCCGCACACCACGGTGCAGACGACCACCATCGCGGGTGGATTGAGCGCCAACACCGTGCCCGAGCACTGCAGTTTCGACTTCGAGTTTCGCCACCTGCCCTGGACCGACGCCGCCGCGCTGGAAGAGCAGGTGCGCGCCTTTGCGTTACAGCAGGTGCTGCCGCGCATGCGCAGCCGCTGGCCGGACGGCGACATCCGCTTCGATACTGAATCGGCGCTGCCCGCGTTCGAGGCCGGCCCCGGCAGCGATGCCGCCGCGGGCGTCGCCTGGCTGCTCGGGCGCATGCGCCGCGCCGGGCGCCAGGACGGCGAGCCGGGCTACGTCGGCTTCGGCACCGAAGCCAGTTGGTTCCAGCATGCGGGCATCCCGACGCTGGTCTGCGGGCCGGGCGCGATCGAGCAGGCGCACAAGCCCGACGAATTCATCACACTGGACCAGCTCGCACGCTGCGAGGACTTCATCGACCAGTTGGCGGGCCTGTGAACCACTCCGGCGACTTCTATCAGGCCACTGCGGCCAGCAGCCCGGAGACGCGGCTGTGCAGGCCGTCCGGCGTGACCTGGGCCGCCGGCACCGGCGCGCCCACATCCAGCCCCACGCGGTTGAAGAAACCGCGGCGGAACGGTTTCACCATGGCCACGCGCTTGTCGCCGCGCAGCTCGATGCGGCTAAAGAACGAGCCCCACAGGTTGCTGAGCGCCATCGGCACCACCGGCACCTGCAGGCCATCGGCCTTGGCCTGCTCCAGGATCTTCATGATGCCGGCCTTGAAAGGCTGCAGTTCACCGTCCTGGGTGATGCTGCCCTCCGGGAAGATCGCCACCAGTTCGCCCTCGCGCAGCACCTGCGCCACACGCTCGAAGGCCGCCGCGTAGATGGCGGCGTCTTCTTTCTGCGGCGCGATCGGGATCGCCTTGGCCAGCCGGAACAAGCCGCCCAGCACCGGCGTGGCGAAGATGCGGTGGTCCATCACGAAGCGGATCGGGCGCGGGCTGGCGGCCATCATCAGCACCGGATCGACAAAGCTCACGTGGTTGCACACCAGCACCGCCGGCCCTTCCTGCGGGATCTGCGCTTCGCCGCGAATGCGAAAGCGGTAGACAAAGCGCGTGGCCACCCAGGCAATGAAGCGCAGCAGGTACTCGGGCACCAGCAGAAAGATATAGGCCGCCACCAGCGCATTGGCCAGCCCGGTGAACAAGAAGATCTGCGGCACGCTGAAGCCCGCGGCCAGCAGGCCACCGGCGATGACTGAGCTTGCGATCATGAACAGCGCATTGAGGATGTTGTTGGCGGCGATGATGCGCGCGCGATGCGTTGGCCGGCTGCGCAGTTGGATCAGCGCATACATGGGCACGCTGTACAGGCCGGCGAACAGGCTCAGCAGCGCCAGGTCGGCCATCACGCGCCAGTGCGCGGGCCGCGCAAGAAAGTCGCCCACCCCCCTCTCCGCAACCGCCGGCAGGCCACGCGAGGCAAAGTACAGGTCCACCGCAAACACGCTCATGCCTATGGTGCCCACCGGCACCAGGCCGATCTCCACCTGGCTGCGTGACAGCACTTCGCACAACAGCGAGCCCACGCCAATGCCAATGGAAAACACCACCAGCAGCAGCGAGGCCACGTGCTCATCGCCGTGCAGCACCTCTTTGGCAAAGCTCGGGAACTGGCTCAAAAACACCGCGCCAAAGAACCACATCCAGCTGATGCCCAGCAGCGAGCGGAACACCACCGGGCTGCTGCGCGCGAGCTGCAGGTTGCGCCAGGTTTCGGTGAACGGGTTCCAGTTGATCTTCAGCTGAGGATCGGTGGCTGGTGCCGGTGGAATCGCCTGCGCCACTGCGCGCCCGACCAGCGCCAGCGCCACGCAGCTGCCGGCCACCCAGGCATGGCCGACCTGCGGCACCGCCACCAGCAGGCCGCCGGCCACGTTGCCGAGCAGGATGGCGATGAAGGTCCCCATCTCCACCATGCCGGTGCCACCGGTCAGCTCGCGCTCGTTCAGCACCTGCGGCAGGTAGGCGAACTTCACCGGGCCAAACAGCGTGGAATGCAGGCCCATCAGAAAGGTGCAGGCCAGCAGCACGACCACATTGCCCAGCAGGAACCCGGCGGCGGCGAGCAGCATGATGCCGATCTCCAGGTTCTTGACGAAGCGGATCATGCGCGTCTTGTCGTACTTGTCCGTAAGCTGGCCCGAGGTGGCCGAGAACAGCAGAAAGGGCAGGATGAACAGCGCCCCGATCACCAGGCCCGCCATGGACGGCGGCATCCAGGCCACGCTCAACTGGTAGGTCACCAGCACCGTGAACGCGAACTTGAACAGGTTGTCGTTCGCGGCACCGGCGAACTGGGTCCAGAAGAAGGGCGCGAAGCGGCGCTGCTGCAGCAAGGCGAACTGGTTCGGGTGCGCCGACGGCTCGGCGGGCGGGGGAAGCGTGTCGGGCATGCAGGGCTCCAGGGCAGCGGGACACGGTCGCGTCCGCGCGTGCGGCGGATTGTGCAGGAAGGCCGTTTGCGCACCGGGGCGTTGTTGCGGAATCGGCAACGAAGCGTCGCCCGGCACGCTGTTTATCTATTGCCCTGCGACTTCTACAGTTCATACATCGCCGCATCGCTTTCGAGCCCTCGGCGAAAACGGACCGCCAAGGCATCCCGCCCGACACGGCCCACTCGTTGAACCGTTCTTGAAAGACACTGCCATGAACACCCGTACCCTTATCGCCGCTTCCCTCATCGCCCTGGCCGCTGGCCAGACTGCCTTCGCCCAGGACGCCGTGGCCGCAGCCCCCGTGACGCGCGCCAGCGTGGTTGCAGAACTGCAGCGCGCCCGTGCCGCAGGCGAGCTGGAAACTGGCGACGCCTATGGCCAGCCCGCCATCCAGGCCCCCGCCTCGAACCTGACCCGCGCCCAGGTAGTGGCCGAGCTGCAACGCGCCCGCGCCGCTGGCGAGCTGGACGTCAGCGACACCTACGGCGTGCCGGAGATCCACAGCGCCCCCTCGGCCCTGACCCGCGCCGAGGTCCGGGCCCAGGTGCTGGCCGCCATGCACGACGGCACGCTGCTGTCGCAAGACGAACGCGGCGGCTAAGCCAGGACGGCCTTCGGGTCGCGACACAATCGGCGGCATGAGCACCACCGCTGATCTCGTTACCGCGCTGAAGAAGGAACTCAAGGCCGCCCACATGACCTACGCCGATCTGGCGCAGTCATTGGGCATGGCCGAATCCAGCGTCAAGCGCATGCTCGCCAAGGGCGACATGCCGCTGTCGCGCATCGACGCGATCTGCCGCGCCCTGCGGCTGGACTTTGCCGAGCTGGCACGCCGCGTGGCCGATGCCCAGCCGCTGACCGATCACCTGACACTGGAGCAAGAGCGTGCCGTCGTCGCCGACCGCACGCTTTTGCTGATGGCGATCCATGTATTGAGCCAATGGACGCTGGAGCAGGTGGTGGCCGCCTACCGCGTGACCGAGGCCGAGGCCATCCGCGCGCTGGTGCAGCTCGACCGCATCGGCATCATCGACCTGCGGCCGGGCAACCGCTACCGGCTCAGGCTCTCCAAGACCTTCCACTGGCGCCCGCACGGCCCGGTGATGGACTATTTCCGCGAACACGCGGTGCTCGACTATTTTGGCGGCGGCTTCGACGGCCCGGGCGAAGGCCTGCTGCTGGTGCACGGCAACATCAGCCGCGCCCTGGCGCCGGTCTTCTTCGAGCGCATGCAGCGCCTGGCGCAGGATTTCGCCCAGCAGCACCAGGCCGACCAGAAGCTCGCCGACGAGGCCCGCGAGGGCTACACACTGCTGCTGGCCGCACGGCGCTGGGAGCTGGCGGCCTTCACGGCGATGCGACGTTAAAGTCTCAGTCACACCAGCACACAATATTTAGCGCATGGCCTACAAAGTCTTGACATGGGCTGGTGAGGATGAAGCCTCGAATCACGACAAGGAGAGTCCCATGACTGCCAAGAAGAACCATCGCATTGTCCAGGCCGCCATCGCGGCATCACTTGCCGTGCTGTCGCTGGGCGCAGCCGTGCTGCCCACCGCCGCACAGGCCCAGGTCTATGTGCAGGTCGCGCCGCCGCCGCCGCGTGCCGAGAGGATGCCGCCACCGCGCCGCGGTATGGTCTGGGCTCCGGGCCACTGGGAATGGCGCGGCGGCCGCCATGTCTGGGTGCGAGGCGTCTGGATGCAGGAACGCCGTGGCTACCACTACCGCCAACCCGCCTGGGTCCAGCGCGGCAACCGCTGGGAGATGCAGCGCGGCGGCTGGGACCGTGATGGCGACGGCGTGCCCAACCGCTACGACCGCCGTCCGAACGACCCGTATCGCCGCTAAGCCCCATGTGCCGGCGGCTTGGCAGCCCGGCTGCCGGCACCGTAGAATCGGCCCCTGCAGGAGAGTGAATGGCGGCCACGCCATTCCACCGAAGGCGCAAACTCCCATGAACGCTCAGGTGGGCCGTCCCATAAACGGCCTGGTACTGCAACATCAGTCAAACGCCGTCTGGAGAGACGTTGCAGCGCGCCCCATGCCTCATGGTGGCCGCCCGCCACGCACCGAAGGAGCAAGCCCCGCAACCGTTGCAGGGTGAATCTCTCAGGTACCAAGGACAGGGGGAGCGGCAACGGGATGCGTGCGTCCGGTTGCTTCATCTATTCCCGCAACCTTGCGCGCGCACCCATTGCAGAAACCCTGAAAGGATTTCGCCATGCGCGCCATCGTCCTCGGCTCCGGCCTTCTCGGCATCACCTCCGCCCATTACCTGCAACAGCTCGGCCACGAGGTCACGGTGATCGACCGCCAGGCCACGCCGGCTGCCGAAACCAGCTTTGCCAACGGCGGCCAGATCTCGGTCAGCCACGCCGAGCCCTGGGCCAATCCATCCGCGCCGCTCAAGGTGCTGCAATGGCTGGCGCGCGAAGACGCGCCGCTGCTGTTTCGCATCCGCGCCGACATGCGCCAGTGGCTCTGGGGCCTGCAGTTTTTGCGGGAATGCACGCCGGCACGCACCCGCCACAACATCGAGCAGATCGTCAGCCTGGGCACTTACAGCCGCGAAACCCTGCAGCAACTGCGCGCCGACCTGGGCCTGGAATATGCCCAGCGCACGCAGGGCATCCTGCATTTCTATACCAGCCAGAAGGAATTCGACGGCGCCGAAGGCCCGGCCCAGCAGATGCGCGCGCTGGGCTGCGACCGCCGCGTGATCTCGGCCGACGAGGCGCTGGCCATTGAGCCTGCCCTGGCCCATATCCGCCCGCAACTGACCGGCGCCACCTTCACCGCAGAAGACGAATCCGGCGATGCCAACCAGTTCGCCCGCGCACTGGCGCAGCGCGCAGCCGACGCCGGCGTGCAGTTCCGCATGGGCCACAACATCACCGCGCTGCGCGAGGTGGGTGGCCGCATCGACCACGTCGAAGTGACCGACGCCGAAGGCCGCTTCCAACGCATCAAGGGCGATGTCTTTGTGCTAGCGATGGGCTCGTTCAGCCCGCTGCTGGCGGCGCCGCTGGGCATCCGCCTGCCGATCTACCCGGCCAAGGGCTACTCGGTGACCATGCCGGTGCTGGACGCATCGCGCGCGCACCAGGTGTCGCTGACCGATGACGAGTTCAAGCTGGTGTTCTCGCGCCTGACCACGCCCGAGGGCGACCGCCTGCGCATTGCCGGCACGGCCGAACTCAACGGCTACGACCGCAACCTGAACGCGGTGCGCTGCGAGGCCATCGTGCGCCGCGTGGAGCAGTTGTTCCCCGGCGCGGGCGATGCGTCGCAGGCGCAGTTCTGGGCCGGCCTGCGGCCTGCCACGCCGAGCAACGTGCCGCTGATCGGCCGCACCAAGCTGAACAATCTATTCCTCAACACCGGCCACGGCACGCTGGGCTGGACGCACGCCTGCGGCTCGGGCAAGTCGATCGCGCGCATCGTGAGCGGGCTGGCGCCGGAGGTAGACTTCGCCTTCACCGGCATGGAGCGCGCGGCGCCGCGCATTGCTACCGCTGCGGCCTGATACGGGTGCGCCCCTGGCGCAGCGACGCCAGGCCTGGAGGTGTTCCTTCAAGTCGCAAATGCATCCAGTGCAAGGGGCGTGGATTCGGTATCGCCCAGGCGGGCACGGATCGCCGCAAGCTCCATCTCCAGGTACTGCAGGAACATGCCCATGGCCACCGAGGTGGCCTGGCCGGTGCGCTGGAACAGGCAGCTGTGCGAGCGCGCCCCCGTGTCGGCCAGCGGGCGCCAGGCCAGGCGCCCTGCGGCCACGTCCTCGGCGACGTTCTCGGGGATCAGAAACCCGACGCCCATGCCGCTGGCCACCAGCCGGCACACCATGGCCACCGAGCTTGTCTCCACCAGCGGACGCGCCTTGCGGTGCTCGCGCGCGTCGATCTGGTCGATCATGGCGCGCAGCTCGGTGCCCTGCGCCATGAGGATCAGCGGCTGCTCCAGGCAATCGCGCAGGCGCAGCGGTTTGCCGGTGGGCACGGCCAGCGGATGCCCGGGCGCCGTCACCAGGCCCAGTTGCTGTGGCCAGGCGCGCCCTTCTTCCACGCCCGGCGGCGGGCGGCGGCGTAGGCAGAAGCCGATGTCGGCCTCGCCCGCGGCCACCCACTTGAGGATCTGCTCGCCGCTGCCCGAGCGCACGCTGTAGGTCACGCCCGGGTAGCGCTGCATGGCCGCCTGCATGGCCTGCGGGATCAAGTGCTCTGCCGACGAGGGCGAGACGGCAAGGTGGATATGGCCGCGCCGCAAGGAGCGCAGGTCTTCCACCTGCGACAGCGCGTGGTCCAGGTCGCGTTGGCTGCGCCGCACCGAGGCCACCATGATTTCCCCGGCCGCGGTGAGCTGCATGCCCTTGGCCAGCCGGTCAAACAGCGGCGTGCCCACCTGCTCCTCCAGGTTGAGCACCTGCTGGTGCACGGCGGCAGCGGTCAGGTGCAGGGTCTCTGCCGCCTTGCGCAGCGAGCCACGGCGTGCCACCTCGTCGAAGCAGCGCAGGGATTGGGACAGCAGGGGCATGCGGGCACTGTAAGCTTTTTCTATACATGCCATCAGAAACAAACAGATATTCCGGACAGACCGGAATGCCTAGAGTGCGGGCATTGCCGCCGGAACACCGCTGCGGCGCCCCTTTTGGAAGGACCCCGCATGCCCAGCACCGTCGACCAGATCACCATCCGCCGCCGCGGCGTGGGGCTGATCGCCCATGACCCGGCGCTGTCGGCCGGCGGCTACACCCTGATCGCACCGCAGACCGCGCGCGGCCAGGTCTACCTGGTGGACATCCACGGCGCCGTGGCGCACGAGTGGAAGATGCCGCTGCGCGCCGGCCGCCACGCCGTGATCCTGCCCAACGGCAACCTGGGCTACAACGGCAACCACGCCGATTCGCCCGACCGCTACCCGGCCTGGTCGATGTGGCACGGCGGCGATTTCTCCGAGGTCACGCCCGCAGGCGAGGTGGTCTGGCACTACGAGGACCCGTCCCACCACCACGACGCCCAGTGGCTGCCCAACGGCAACCTGCTGTACGCCGCCTGCGCACCCGTGCCAGAGGGCTTTGCCGCCCGCGTGCCCGGCGGCACCGCGCATGGCGACGGCGAGACGATGGTCGGCGACGTGATCCGCGAGGTGAACCGCGCCGGGGAACTGGTTTGGGAGTGGAAGGCCTGGGAGCACCTGGCGCCGGAGGACTTCCCCATCCACCCCGGCTTTGGCCGCTACCACTGGCCGCTGGTCAACGGGCTGGGCGTGATGGCCGACGGCACGGTGCTGATGAGCCTGCGCACCACCAGCGGCATCATCGGTGTGGACAAGGCCAGCGGCAGCGTGCGCCTGCACATACCGCCCAGCGTGGTGTCGCACCAGCACGCCCCGGTGCCGCTGGACAACGGCCGCATCCTGGCCTTCGACAACGGCAACTTCCGCAGCGGCAGCCATGTGGCCTTCTCGCGCGTGGTTGAGATCGACCCGGCTACGAACGAAGTCGTGTGGTCCTATGCCGACGAGATGGTCAATTCCTTCTACACCGCCTTCATGGGCAATGCCCAGCGCCTGCCCAACGGCAACACCCACATCACGGAATCTGCCACGGGCCGGCTGTTCGAGGTGACACCCGCCGGCGAGGTGGTGTGGGAGTACGTGATTCCCTGGTTTGACGAATACCCCGACGCGGCCGCGCGCAAGACCGGCCCCGGCCGCCTCAACAGCGTGTTCCAGACCTTCCGCTACTTCGACCACCAGTTGCCCTGGCTCGCGCGCTGAAGTGAAACACCCCCAGGCTACGCGCTGCGCGTCTTCGCCAACCCCCTTGCAGGGGACACATCCAGCGGCGTGGCCTGTTCCACGGCCTTCTGCGCCTTGGGCTGTCGGCGCTGCAGGTGGCGCTGAGCGCCTGGGACGACTCATACGGCACGATTTTTGAAAGAACCTACTCCATGACCACCACCCGGCGTCTCGCCCTTGCGCTGCTCGCAGCCCTGTCCACCTCGGTCTTTGCCCAGGACGCCAAGCCAGTGCGCATCCTCACCAACTGGTTCGCGCAGCCCGACCAGGCCGGCTACTGGCAGGCGCAGGAAGACCAGCTTGGCAAGGACGCGGGCCTGAAGATCTCGGTGCTGCAGGGCGGCCCCAAGATCCAGACCATTCCGCAGGTGGCCTCGGGCCAGGCCGAGTTCGGCATCGGCAATGCCGACGATGTGCTGCTGGCGCGCCTGCGCGGCGCGCCAGTCAAGGCCGTGTTCGCGCACCTGGACTATGTGCCCTACGCTTTCATTTACCACCGCGACCCGGCCGTGAAGGGCATCGCCGACCTGCAGGGCCGCAGCTTTGCCGTCAACATCGGCAGCGCCTACTGGGAATGGACCAAGAAGCAGTACAAGCTGGCCAATGTGCGCGAGCTGCCGGTGAGCGGCGACCTGAGCCTGTTCCGCAATGATCCAAAGATGGTGCAGCAGGGCTACTCGCTCTACCTGCCCGCGCGCATGGCCGAGGCCGGCATCGACGTGCAGCAGATCACCGTGGCCTCGCTCGGCTACCGGCCGTACAACGTGCTGTTCACCACGGACGAGATGATCAAGAAGAACCCGGCCTTGGTGAAGGCCGCCATCGCCGCAGTGCAGAAGGGCTGGAGCAACTATGTGCGCAACCCCGGTGGCCTGAAGCCGCTGCTGACCGGCATGAACAAGCAGATCTCGCCCGCCATCTACGACGCAGCCAACAAGGACATGATCGAGAACCTGATCTCGCACGACCTGGGCCGGATCGGCTGCATGCAGGATGCGCGCTGGAAGGAGCTGGCCGGCCAGTTGAAGAGCGTGGGCTTTCTGCCTGCCGGCTTCGACGAGAAGCAGGCCTATGACCGCAGCCTGGTCCCAGGATGTGCGCCGTGAGCAGCCCTACAGCACGCGGCGCCAGCGTTGCGCTGCGCGGCGTCTCCAAGACCTATGCCACCGGCTTGCAGGCGCTGGCGCCGACCGACCTTACGCTTGCGGCAGGCGAGTTCGTCACCATCGTCGGGCCCTCGGGCTGCGGCAAATCGACCCTGCTGCGCATCCTCGCGGGGCTGGTCGAGCCCAGCAGCGGCACGGTCGAACGGCCGCGCGATAGCGCCACCGGCTTCGTGTTCCAGGAAGCCGCGCTGCTGCCCTGGCGCACGGTGCTGCGCAATGCCGAGCTGCTGATGGAGCTGGAGGGCTATCGCGGCGCCGACTGCACGGCGCGCGCACGCGAAGCGCTGCAACTGGTCGGCCTGACGGGCTTTGAGGCCAGCTACCCGCACCAGCTCTCGGGCGGCATGCGCATGCGGCTGTCGCTGGCCCGCGCGCTGGCACTGCGGCCGGCGCTGCTGCTGCTCGACGAGCCACTGGCCGCCGTCGACGAACTCACGCGCGAGGTGCTGCAGGAAGAGCTGTCCGCGCTCTGGCAGCAGTCGGGCTTCACCGGCGCCATGGTCACGCACAACGTGCACGAGGCAGCCTTCCTGTCGACCCGTATCGTGGTGATGTCGGCACGGCCGGGGCGCATCGTCGAGGTGGTGGACGTGCCCTTCGCCTTCCCGCGTGCGCCCGAGCTGCGCGCCACGCCGGAGTTTGCAGAGCTGACCGGCCGCGTCACCGCCGCGCTGCGGCGCAAAGCAACCGCAGAGGCCACGGCATGAGCAGCTCCACACCCTCTTCACGCCTGCGCGACAGCGCCCTGGCCGCGCTGCCGGTGCTGGTGGTGGCCCTGCTGGGCATCGCCGCCTGGTGGCTGCTGTCGGCCACGGTATATGCCGGCAAGGGCTACCTGCTGCCCGGCCCACAAGAGGTTGGCGCGGCCGTGGCCGAGAACGCCGGCACGCTGCTGCTGGCAACGCTGGCCACGCTCAAGGAAGCAACGCTGGGCTACCTGCTGGCCATCGTCTGCGGCATCGCGCTGGCGGCAGTGCTGAGCCAGTCCAGGCTGCTGGAGCGCAGCATCTACCCGTACGCGGTGTTGCTGCAGACGGTGCCGGTGGTGGCCATCGCGCCGCTGATCGTGCTCTGGTTTGGCTACAACGAACTGTCGGTGGTGATCATCAGCTTCATCATGTCGCTGTTCCCCATCGTCAACAACACGCTGCTGGGGCTGCGCTCTACCTCGCGCACGCTGGTGGAGCTGTTCGCGCTGCACAGCAAGAGCCGCGTCACCACCTTCTGGAAGCTGCGCCTGCCCAGCGCCCTGCCCAGCATCCTGGCCGGGCTGCGTATCTCTGCCGGGCTATCGGTGATCGGCGCCATCGTGGGCGAATTCATCATCGGCTCGGGCAATGCGCAGGGCGGGCTGGGCGTGCAGATCGTGTTCGCGCAGGGCCGCATGTACACCGCCCTGCTGTTCGCCGAGGTGATCGCGGCCACGCTGCTGGGTTTTCTGTTCTTCCTGGTGGTGAGCGGCATCGGCCGGCGCCTGCTGCAACACTGGCATGAGTCCGAGGTGGGCGACTGAGGCAGAGGGACAATCGCGCCCATGCAGCACGACATCCCCGTCATCGACATCACCGCCCTCGCCTCCCCTGACGCCGCCGCGCGGCAACAGGTGGCGGCCCAGATTGGCGCCGCCTGCCGCGGCACCGGCTTCTTCCTGATCACCGGCCACGGCGTGCCCGCCGCACTGGTGGCCGACACCTTTGCCGCCGCGCACGAAGTCTTTGCGCTGCCGGCCGAGGCCAAGCGCGAACTGGCCATTGCCCGGCACGGCCACAACCGTGGCTATGTGGGCCTGGGCGTGGAGGCGCTGGACGAGAAGACCGCCGCCGATCTGAAAGAGGCCTTCAACCTGATCTGGACCGACGGCGCCACGCGGCCGCCCAATATCTGGCCGCCGATCGAGGGCTGGAGCACGCGCCTGCAGGCTTACTTCGACGCGGTGCTGTCCGTGGGCCAGCGCCTGCACACGGCCTTTGCCAGTGACCTGGGCCTGGCCGAGGATTTCTTCGCCGACAAGGTCGATCGCCCGCAGGCCACGCTGCGCCTGCTGCGCTACCCCACGCTGCTGGACGGCGCGCCGCCCGGCCAGGCCGGCGCCGGCACGCATACCGATTACGGCAACGTGACCTTGCTGGCGACGGATGGCGTGGCCGGCCTGCAGGTGCGCCGCCGCGACGGCCAGTGGCTGGACGCGCCCACGCTGCCCGGCGCCTTCATCTGCAACATCGGCGACTGCCTGATGCGCTGGACCAATGATGTCTATGTGTCGACCCCGCACCGCGTGGCGCGGCCGCCGCACGAGCGCTATTCGATCGCCTTCTTCCTTGACCCGAACCCGGATGCGCTGGTGCAGGCCATCCCGTCCTGCGTGCCGGCGGGCGAGGCGCCGCGCTATGCGCCGGTGACGGCGCAGGCCTATCTGCAGCAGCGCTTTGATTCCACCTACGGGAAGATGTGAATATTGGTCAAAAGTGGCTCTAGCCCAATGTACACGCCGGCTTATAGCTATACATTTTGTAGTAAACCGACAGCAGCCGGCTATTCGCCCACAAACACCGTCAACACCCCCGTGTAGCCATACACGTGGTGGCGCGCGATCTCGCCGCCGGCAAAGAAGCCGATCAGCGGCACGTCGCCCAGCGCATGGCGCACGATCTGCAGCTCTGCGCTCGGGCCGCCAAAGTGCGGGCCGCCACGGCCGGCGCAGCTGATGTAGATGGCGCCGGCAATGCGGCGCGCCGGGTGCGGTGCCGATTCGGCCTCGGGTGCGGCCAGCGCGGCGGCGGTGGCCAGCGGCATTTCCTCGGGTTCCAGTTCTTCGCGGATCTCGGCGCAGATGCGCACCAGGTCGGCCCGCGCCGCCTGGGCGTTGCGCCGGCAGAAGGCCATGCGCATGCCGGGCGCCACGCGCTCGGCCACGGCCACGCCGTGGCGCGCCGGGTCGAGCCCGATGATGTGGCGCACCCGCGTATCGACGCCGAAGTGGCCAGTGCGCCCGACCAGGTCACTGGCCGCGCCGTCCTCGGCCGACTGCAGGCCGACCAGCGTGGTGCGCACCGCAGCCAGCGCCTCTTGTGAATCGTCGAGCGACACGCCCAGCTCGCGCAGCAGCACATCCAGCGCGGGCTCGCCATCCAGCGCAGTGATCACGTTGTCTTCGGCGCCGGTGATCTGGTGCGCCGCCCCGACTGGCTGGCAGCCCTGGGTCACGCGCGACACCAGGCCGATGCCTTCGCCAAAGGCCACGCCGCTCAGGCCGCCCTGGAACACGCCGCTGGCCGCGCCCTGCCCGCGGATGTTGCCGTTGCCACCGACCGCAAACTGCACGCTGCCGCGCCGGCTGGCGGCCAGCCCGCCGAACAGGTAGCCGGTGTTGGTGCGCTCGGCCAGTTCGGCCACCAGCTCGGTCAGGTCGGGCATTTGCGCGTCGGCATGCAGCAGCGCGGTATGCGCCTGGAAGCTGCCGGTGGCGAGCGAGCCAAGTGGTGCCACGCCGGAGAAGATGCGGTAGTGCTCGGGCGGCAGATCGCACAGCATCACGGCCAGCGCGGGCTCGTCGAAATACTCGGCGTTGTTGGCCGCCACGCCTATGCCCACGGTGCCGGCCCAGTCGGTGATCTCGGGCAGCTCGGCGCCCAGGGCTTCGAGGATGGCCTCGGCCTCGTCCACGTAGTGGTCGGTGATGTAGACGATGCCCAGCGTGGGCGCCGCCGCGTGGTCGGGCAGCGCCATCTGCGCGCGCAGCTGCGCCAGCACCAGGCCAGCGGCCATGCGCCATTGCGGGTGGGTGGCGTGGGCGTAGGGAAAGAGTTTCATCGGCTGCGGCCACGGCGCGTGGGCGAAGCCGGCGCTGCCGCAGCAGTGGATGCACGCGGGCGCTTGGCCGGCGCAGCGGTTGCGGGCGGTGGTGCCGCCGCGCGGGGCGCGGCGGCGGCGGCCCAGCCCTTGGAGGCGGCCGGGCGCGCCGGCTTGGCGGCGGCTTTGGCCGCAGGCGCGGCGCTGGTTTTTTTAGAGGGTTTTTTGGCTTCAGCCCTTGCTGCACCTTGGCTATCAGCTGCGGTTTTCATAGCATCCGCAGCCATGCGCCCTGCCACATCGAAAGCTTGACGCGTGGCGTCAGCCATCTGCGCAAGGGGCGCGTCCTTGGCCTGGCGCGCGGCGTCCTGCATGGCGCTCGCGGCGATCTGCTGGAACTGGTCGGTGAGCGCGTTCCACCACTGCAGCGGGTCGGCCGTGCCGGGCTTTGCTGCGGCCGGCGCCTCTTCTGCGGCTGGTGGCGCAGCGGGCTCGGGCGCTGGCGCCTCGACGGCGGCTGGGCGCGCGGTGTACATGTCGTCGTAGGGGCCGGCGGGCGCTGCGGCCGGCGCAGCAGTTGCAGCCGGTGCCGCGCCTGGGAAGTTGAAGGCCGCGGCCAAATCACCCATCTGCACATTCATGCTGCGCAGCGTGGCCAGCGACATCTTCTGCACCTCCAACGCCTGGATGGTGGCGGCCAGCGCGCGGGCGTTCTGCTCCAGCCAGAACTGCACGGTCTTCAGCTCGTTGATGCGCTTGTCCAGGTCTTCGACCTTGATGGTCGGCGCGATCCAGCTCGACCAGTCCGGCCCCTGGCTCGCCTGCGGCGCCGCGCCCTTGGCGGCGGACTGCACCAGCGTTTGCAGGAAGTCGAACCCGGGCACGAAATTGCCGAAACCGAAAGGCGGGGAATCGCTCATGACCGCTCCAGAAAAGATGAACCGCGTGCCCCGTGCGAGGGCGCGGGGCATCGGCGGTCAGCTTACTCCAACGGCGTGCGTTCAGTGCCCGTGGTGCGAGTGGTCTGCGGCGTCTTTTGGCGCTGCGGCGGCGCCCGGCGCAACGGTGGCCACCGGCAGCGTCAGGGCCTGCTGGCGCTCCACGCCCTGCGCGTCGCGCAGCAGCAGCGTGAGCGGCACGGTCGTGCCCTTGGCCAGCGCCTGGCGCAGGCCCGTGAGCATGAGGTGGTAGCCGCCGGGCTTGAGCTGCACCGGCGTGCCGGCGGGCAGGTCCAGGCCGTCGAGGGCGCGCATGCGCATGACCTCGCCGTCCATGCGCATCTCGTGCACCTCGGCGGTGGCAGCCACCGGCGTGGCCACGCCCACCAGGCGCAGCGCCACCGGCGCGGTCAGCGTCATGAAGCCGCCGGTGCCGCTCTGGCCCGGCACGCTGGCGCGCACCCAGGCGCCCTCCACTTTCACGTCCTGGGCCTGGGCCGCGCCCAACAGGCCAAAGGCGCAGGCCGCGGCGGCCAGCCATGTCGTCAGTTTCTTCGTGTGCATTGCAGTGTCCTTGGATGGTGGTGGTTTCAAAGTTTCCATTGCAGCCCGGCGTAGACGGAGCGGCCGTCGCCCGGCAGGTAAAGCGCCGTGGCGGCAGTGGCGCTGCGCACCACGTTGACGCTGGCGATGTGCCGGCGGTCGGCCAGGTTGCGGGCCTCGACGAACCACGAGGCATTCTTGCCCAGCGGGCCGCCGGTCTTCAGGCCAAGCAGCGCATAGCCCTCGGCGCTGGTGGTGTTGGCCATGTCGGCATCGGTGCGGCCGGCCACGGTCAGCACCGGCCCGGCGTAGACGCCACCAGGTGCCGCGCGCCACAGCAGCTCGGAGCGCAGCAGTTGGCGCGGCACGCCGGGCAGCCGGTTGTTGCCGAAGCTCGGGTCGCCATCAAAGCGGAAGTCGTTCAGCGTCCAGGTGCTGCGCCATTCCCATTGCCGGGTCGGCTGCCAGCCCACGCCGGCTTCGATACCCTGGTGCACGGTGCGCGGCACGTTGGCGGTTTGCGGCGCGGCCACGCTGCTGTTGCCGGCGACCAGCACCTGCGTCTGCAGCATTTCGTCGCGCACCGCAGCGCGGTACAGCGCCAGGTCCCAGTCCAGCGCGCCGCGCGCGCCGCGGCTGCCCACTTCGAGCGTAGTGGCGCGCTGCGCGTTCAGCAGATTGGGCCGCAGGCCACCGGTGAGTTCACCGAAGGACGGCGGCTCGAAGCTGCGCGAGAGATTGGCAAAGAGCTGCGCGAAGTCGCCGCGCACCGCGCCGGCGGCCTTGGGCACGACATCCCACAGCACGCCCAGGCGCGGGCTGAAGCCCGAGTAGCCGCGCGAGAAGCTCTCGTCGCCCTCGCCCGCCGCAATGAAGCGGTCTGCGTTGCGGCGCGTGCCACGCGCTGCCTGCAAGCCGGTGATCAGCGCCAGGTCGGGCCGCAGGTACCAGTCGTTCTGCACGTACAGCTCGGCGCTGGCGGCGGTCTGGTGCAGCTGGTTGGTGCGCGCGCCGGGGCTGCCGCCCAGGTTCACAAAGCGGTCGTCGTCCAGCACGCCATAGCCCAGCTGCGCACCCGCGACGAAGCGGTTGCGCCGGCCGGCCAGCGTGCCCTCGCGCACCCAGCGCGCGCCCACGCCCAGGTCGTCGCTGCCCTGGTCCAGCACCTGGAAGATCGGGTGGAACAGGTGCTTGTGCGACCAGAAGGCGTTCAGCTCGACCCGGTCCTGGCCCAGCGCGATGGTGGTCAGGCTGGCGATGCGCGCGACCTCGATGTTGCGCTGCTGGTCCAGCGCCACGTTGCCAGCCGCCGCCTGGCGCGGGTTGGCCTGGTACTCGGCGCGCGTGAGGTTGCCGGGCAACTCCGAGCGGCTGCGCGCCAGGCCCAGGTAGAGCCGGGTTTCCACGTCATCGCTCAGGCGGTAGCCGATGTTGCCGTTGAAGCGCCAGGCCTCCTGGCGCGCATGCGCGCGGTAGCCCTGCTGCTGGTAGCCCGAGAAGCTGGCAAAGCCATCCACCGCGCCCACGGCGGGGCCGCCGTCCGGCCCGGCGCCGCGCACGAAGCCGCCCTGCACATGCTCGCGCCGGTAGCCATAGCTGCCAGCCTCGCCGCGCACTTCGAGCCCCGGCGTGTCATAGCCGGTGGGCGATACGTAGTTGATGGCACCGCCCAGGGTCGAGCCGCCGTACTGCAGCGCGTTGGCGCCGCGCTCCACGCGCACATAGCGCGCGGCCAGCGGCTCCAGCGCCTGGAAGTCGCCGCTGCCATCGGTGAGCGTGATCGGGATGCCGTCCTGCATCAGCTTGATGCCGCGCAGGTGAAAGGTGCGCTGCAGCGCCGAGCCGCGAATGGACAGCCGGGTTTCCTCCGAACCAAAGCGCGGCTGCGCCACCACGCCGGGCGACAGCGCCAGCACATCCTGCAGGGTGGAGACCCGGCCCTCGCGCACGCGCTCGACATCGACGATGTCGGTGCCGCCCGGCACGCGCCGCGCCGCCGCGCGCGCCTGCTCGATTGAGGGCACGGTGGCGGCCGGGTCGGCCACGTCGCGCACCGTGACGGTACCCAGCGTGGCCTGCGCGCCGGCCGTGGCAGGCGCAAGCTGCGCCACTGCCGCCGCCAGCGGCAGCAACATGAAAGGGATACGCATGGCGGCCCTTTCAGTGGTGGTGCTGGTGCGCGGCGGCGGGCTCGGCCGCCATGCCGGGCATGTCCGGCATGGCCGCTGCGGCGCCTGCGGCCGGCTGCACTTCCAGCAGCGCGGCGGGGCGGCGCAGGCCGCGCGTCACCGTGCCGGTGGCGGGCACCTCGGCCCAGTCGGTGCTGGTGTCGCCGCACTGCTGCAGCACCTTGAACCAGAGCGGCCCCGGCGTATTGGGCAGCTTTACCTGCAGCGCGAATTCGTCGTACCAGGCGTCGGGCAGCTGGCCGCCGCGCCAGGTGATGTCAGACACCTCGCCGCCCTCGGCTGCGCGGCGAATATCCAGCGTCCAGCCCGGCTTGGGCTGCGGGTGCGCGGCCTGCACGCCGGGCGGCATGCGCACGGTGATGGCCGTGGTCGCGGCACCATCGCAGCCATGGCCCACGCGCAGCACGGCCTTGTAGTAGCTGCCGGCGGGGGCGGACTTCTGGTCGAGCACGATGTGCGCCTGCGCGACGCTGCAAAGGCTGGCCAGCACGGCCAGGGTGGTACGTGCGAGAAGGGGCGCACGAAGAATGTGGAACGGCATGTTCCCTCCGGAAGAAAAAGAAAGAGTCCGCCGCGAACGGCGGGCGGGTCAGTCAGGCTTCAGAGGAACAGCGGCGGCCCGCGCGCGGGCAGCGGTGCCGCAGTGCGCGCGGCGATGTGGGCCGCAGGCACCGGCTGCAGTGCGTAGGCCAGCGGGTGCGGCACCGTGGCGGCCTGCGCCAGCACTGGCGGCGGCGCGCCCACGCTGGCACAGAGCGGGCAGTCCAGCGTGTGGCCCTGCTGCGCGCTGTTGCTGCTGCCATCGGCGTGCTTGACCAGCAGCTTCAACTGGCCCACGCCCGAGCAGATCAGCTCCAGGCTTTGCGGCTGCATCAGCGGCGACGCCACGGCCGCACCCACCGCCAGCAGAAACCACACCAGCACAAGGCGGGCGAGGACGGCGGAGGTGCGCAGGCGATGCATGGCCGCATTATGGGTGTTGCAGCAAAATGTCTCGCGATGTAACGATAACCCTGCTGCCCCGGTAAGGGATAGGCCCGCTGCTAAGCTTGGCCGCCATGGCCTTGCAGTACGTTCCAGAGAGTCAAGCGCCGGGGAGATGTGGTTAATGAGCCTTCGTTCCGGCGCTCGCACGGGTTGTCGCATGGTGATCGTTTTGGCGGCGCTGACGGCTGGCACCGCCTGGGCGGTGCAGGAGTGCGAACTCAACGGCGAGTCCGTGAACCCGGCCAATGGCCACACCACCCAAGGCAAGAGCGGCACCATGCGCTGCCGTGACGGCGGCCATCTGGTGCGCGAGCAAGAACTGCAGAACGGCAAGTTCATGGGCGCGGTGCGCTACTACACCGAAGGCAAGCTGTCGCGCGAGTACAGCGTCAACGAGCGCGGCAACATGCAGGGCCGCAGCCAGGAGTTCGCGGCCAACGGCCAACTGGTGCGCGACGCCGGCTACGACGACGGCCGCCAGGTCGGCCTGGCGCGCACCTTCTACGCCGACGGCCAACTACAGCGGGCCAGCTTCTATGGGCCCCTGGGCGAGCTGGCCTATGCCGAATTCACCTCGCGCGGCGAACTGCGCAGCCTGCGCTGCGCCGAGCGCCCGGTGCTGGCACCGGTGGTCGATGACGCCAAGCTCTGCGGCTTCCCGCTACGCACCTCAACCGTGGCCTTCGTGGCCGAGAACGGCACGGTGCGCGCGCGCGGCACCTATGTCGCGGGCAAGCGCCTGCGCTACGAAACCTTCCAGGACAACGGCCTGCCCGCGCAGCAGGAAGAGGTCACCCTCACCAGCCGCGTGGAGCGCAGCTTTGGCCCCAACGGCGCCAAGCGCCGCGAGGTGCTATGGGCCATCAACAACGGCAAGGCGGTGCGCGAGCGCGAGCAGGAATTCGCCGCCAACGGCTCACTTACGCGCGAGCGGCTGTGGACCCAGGGCGAACTCAGCAGCGAGTCAACCTACTACCTCAATGGCCAGCCGCGCAGCAAGGCGCAGTACACCATGTCCGGGTCCACGCGCCTGCTGGAGACGCGCGAGTTCTACGACAACGGCGTGCTGGCCGCCGAGGGCCGCTACATCGACACCGGCCGCTACGCCCCGGTGCCCACCGGCACGCACCGGCGCTACGACATGCAGGGCAAGCTCAAGTCCGAGTCGATCTTCGACAGCCGCGGCCGCATCAGCCGCGAGCGCACCTGGGACGCCGAGGGCGACCTGCTGCGCGACGACGAGCTGTTCGAGGACGGCTCGCGCAAGGTATACACACGCTAGAGAGCTTGGCTCCCCCCCAGGCTACGCGCTTCGCGTCTTCGCCTCCCCCCTCAAGGGGGCACCGCCAGCGGCCTGGCAAAGCCAGTTCCGCGGCGGTTCGCGCATGGCCTGCTCCGCGGCCTTCTGTGCCGTTATAGGCTGTGATTAATCCAACTTCACGCCCGTGGCCTGGATGATCGGGCCCCAGCGATGGGCTTCAGCCCGCGCGAAAGTGTGGAACTGCTCGGGCGTACCGGGCATCGCCTCCATGCCGAAATCAGCCATGCGCTTTTGCACGGCGGCGCTGGCCAGTGCCTGGTTCAGCGCGCCGTTGAGTCGCTGCACCATCGGCTGCGGCAGGCCCGCCGGGCCGAGGATGCCCTGGAAGGCGAACACCTCTGAATTGGGCACACCGGCCTCGGCCAGGGTTGGCACGTCGGGCAGCAACGCGGCACGGCGGGCCGAGCCAATCGCCAGCGCGCGCACCTTGCCCGACTGGATCACCGGCAGGCCGGCGGCCAGGTCCAGGAACATGCAGGGCACCTGCCCGCCCATTACGTCGGCCATGGCCGGCGCAGCGCCACGGTAGGGAATGTGGGTGATGAAGGTGCCGGTGCGGCTCTTGAACATTTCCATCGCCAGGTGGTGCGGCGAGCCATTGCCGGGCGAGGCGTAGTTGAGCTTGCCCGGATTGGCCTTGGCATAGGCGATGAAGTCCTTCAGCGTCTTCACCTCGAAGCCCGGCGTCACCACTAGCGCCAGCGGGAAACGGCTGATGCCGCCGACGTAGCTGAAGCTGCTGTCCGGGTTGAAGGGCAGCTTGTGGAACAGGTGCTCGTTGTAGGCCAGCAAGGCGTTGTCGGCCGACATGATGGTCAGGCCATCGGGCCGCGCCGTGGCCACAGCCTGCGCGCCGATGTTGGTGGAGGCGCCCGGGCGGTTGTCGATCACCAGTTGCTGGCCGAGCGTGCCGCGCATGGCCTCGGCCACGGTGCGCGCCAGCACGTCGGTGCCGCCGCCCGCCGGATAGGGCACGACCCAGCGGATCACGGCGTCGGATGACTGGGCAAACGCTGGGCTGGCCACAGCGGCGGCGCCGAGCGCGCCAAGAACGGTTCTGCGATGCATGCGAATGTCTCCTTTTAGTGTTGTGTGCGGGGTTATCGCGGGAACCCTGGCCCGGATGCTCAGACCGTGGCGATGGCCTTGCCCGGCGGGGCAATTTTTTGGTCAATCGCACCAAAGATGCTCTGCCCGTTGCGGTTCTTCATCTCGATGCGGATGGTGTCTCCAAACTTCATGAAGGCGGTCTTGGGCGCGCCGTCCTGGATGGTTTCGATGCAGCGCTTCTCGGCGATGCAGCTGTAGCCCTTGGGCCAGTCGGTACGGCCGTCTTTCTCGACGCCCTTGTTGCTGACCGTGCCCGAGCCGACGATGCTGCCGGCGCGGACATTGCGCGTCTTGCCGATGTGGGCAATCAGCTGGCCGAAGTGGAAGGTCATGTCCGGCCCGGCGTCGCACATGCCGACCTTGCGGCCGTTCCAGGTGCTTTGCAACACCAGGTTCAGGCGGCCGTGGTCCCAGGCGTCGCCCAGCTCGTCCAGCGTCACCGCCACCGGGCTGAAGGCCGTCGCCGGCTTACTCTGGAAGAAGCCAAAGCCCTTGGCCAGCTCAGCCGGGATCAGGTTGCGCAGGCTGACATCGTTGGCAATCATCACCAGGCGGATGCCGTCCAGCGCCTGCTCGGGCGTGCAGCCCATGGGCACGTCGCCGGTGATCACGGCGATCTCGGCTTCGAAGTCGATACCGAAGTCTTCGGAGGGCACCAGCACGTCGTCGCGCGGGCCAATGAAATCATCGCTGCCGCCCTGGTACATCAACGGGTCTTCGTAGAAGCTGGCCGGCACCTCGGAGTTGCGCGCCTTGCGCACCAGCTCCACATGGTTCAGGTAGGCCGAGCCGTCGGCCCACTGGTAGGCGCGCGGCAGCGGCGCCATGCACTGCGCCGGATCGAACGGGAAGGCATGCCGCGCGCGGCCCGCGTTCAGGTCGTCATACAGGTCCTGCAACTGGGACGACAGGAAGCTCCAGTCGTCCAGCACCTGCTGCATGCGGGTCGCAGTGCCGGTCGCATAATGGGCCGTAGCCAAATCGCGGGAGACGACGACCAGTTGGCCGTCACGCGAGCCGTCCTTGTAGGTGGCGAGTTTCATTGAGCGGAGTCCCCGTGTGGTGGGCAGTTTCGGACCACGGTCCGATTACGTATAGTTAAACTGGTTTAACTAAAAGAAATGATCGGGGATTCTAGTGGCAATGCAGCAGGGGCTGGAAGCCCCGGGCGAACCCTTTAACCATAGCGTCGGCGACGAGCCCGACGACGATTCCGGCAAAGCGCGCGCAGGCATCCAGTCAGTGGAAGTCGGCTTTGCGCTGCTGGATGCGCTGGCGCGCGCACGCGGCCCGCTGATGCTGCGCGACGCTGCCGCTGAAGCCGGCATGAGCGCAGCCAAGGCACACCGCTACCTGGTGAGCTTCCAGCGCCTGGGCCTGGTGGCGCAAGACCTGCGCACCTCGCGCTACGACCTGGGCCCGGCCGCGCTGCGGCTGGGGCTGGCGGCGCTGTCGCGGCTGGACCCGGTGCGCCTGGCGCGCGAGCGCATCCCGGCGCTGATGGAAGCCATCGGCCACACGCTGGCGATTGCCGTCTGGGGCAACCGCGGCCCGACCATCGTGCACTGGGAAGAATCCCCGCAATCGGTCACCGCCAACCTGCGCCTGGGTGACGTCATGCCGCTGCTGTCCTCGGCCACCGGCCGCTGCTTTGCCGCCTGGCTGCCGCCCGAGGCGATTGCGCCGCTGCTGAAAGACGAGATCGCCCACGCCCGCAAGCTGGGCCGTACCGACGTGCCGGCCACCGCCGCCGATGCGGCGCGCCTGTTTGCCGAGGTGCGCGAGCGCGGCACGGCGCGCGTGGTCGATACCCTGCTGCCTGGCATCGTCGGCTTTTGCGCGCCGGTGTTCGATGCCGACGGCCACATCGCGCTGGGCATGGTCACGCTGGGCTCGGCCGCCACCTTCGACCCGCAGTGGGGCGGCGCAGTAGAGGCGCCGCTGCACGCGGCGGCGCAGCAGCTGTCGCGCGACCTGGGCTTTGCGGGCGCCTGAGGGCAGGACCAAGCAATGGGCATCCCGACCCGGCCGCTGGTCGCCCTTACCGCCGCCGTGCTGCTGGTGCACCTGGTGGCACTGCACTGGCTGCCGCCGGGCCTGCCGGATGCGCCGGACGAGGAAAAATCCACGCCCTTCGAGGCGCGCATGGTGCTGCCGCCCGCGCCGCCTGCGCCGCCCCCTGCCGCGCCCCCCAAGCCCCGCCCGCGCCCGGCGTCCAAGCCGGCCTCGGTGCCGCTGCCAGAATCTGATAAAAATATGGCCCAAGCCCAGGACACGCCTGGGCCTATAGCTACAGATTCAATAGCTGGCGCGGTGATCGGGCCGGTCGCGCCGCCCTCGCCGCCTGCAGCGCCCGAACCACCGGCCGAGCCACCTGCACCAGCGCCACCGCCGCCCGCGCCGCCGCCACCGCCCGTGGGCCTGCCGGCGCCGGTCAACATGTTCTATGACGCCGAAGGCTTTGCCAAAGGCTTCACCTGGCACGCCAAGTCAGAACTGCACTGGCAGCAGGACGGGCAGGACTACAAGCTGCTGATGGAGGTGAGCGCCTTCCTGGTTGGCTCGCGCACCCAGACCAGCACCGGCCGGCTTGGGCCCCAAGGCCTGCAACCGTTGCGTTTTGGCGACAAACCACGCAGCGCGGAGCAGGCCGCGCACTTCGACTACGACCAGGGCCGCATCGTGTTCAGCTCGAACGCGCCCCAGGCCACGCTGGCCCCGGGCGCGCAAGACCGGCTGAGCGTGTTCGTGCAGTTGGGCGCGCTGCTGGCCGGCGACCCGGCGCGCTACCCCGAGGGCGCCAGCATCAGCGTGCAAACCGTGGGCACGCGCGACGCCGAAGACTGGCTGTTCACCGTCGCCGGGCACGAAGAGCTGCAGTTGCCGGTCGGCCCGCTGGCCACCGTGCGCCTGGAGCGCGCCCCGCGCAAGGACTACGACACGCGGGTGCAGGTCTGGTTTGCGCCTTCGCTGGGCTTTTTGCCGGTGCGCATGCGCATCACCCAGCAGAACGGCGACTACGTCGACCAGCAGTTGCGCAGCATGGCGCCGCCGTAACGTCTCGTCGATAAAGACCGCCAAGAGTGTCATCCGACAGGGCCGCTGGCGCGTAAAGCATAAAAAAGGTCTTTGAAGTTCCGCCACTACACTTGAAACTGGCACCAAGGTTGCTATCTACCAGACACCTCCGATAGAAAGGAACACCGCCATGCAAATGCTTTATGACTCCGACTCCTTCGTGGTGGTCCATATGGTTCCGGACGCAGAAGACGACGAAACGACCGCCTCCGACGTGCCGCAGCTCGCACGCCACGGCTTCGAGATCGTCGACAAGCGCTCAGGCAAGGAGGTGTACCTCGACGGCTCATGGGCCGAGATGTTCCAGCAGATCATCCTCGACTGGCAGCGCAACACGCCCACCCAGGAAGAAGTAGAAGACACGCTGGACAGCTACGCTGGCCTGGCCCAGAACCCGGTGCTGGTGCACTAGAAGCACCCGCGCCACCCCTGCAACGCCACGGTTCGCCGTGGCGTTTTGCTTTCTGCGGCCACCGTGACTACGGCGGCCGGCATAGGATGGCGGCCATGTCCGCTTCATCCGCCTTTCTCCAGGTCTTGCGCCACAGTGCGCCTGCCGTGTTCGCCCTGCTGCTGGCCGGCTGCGCTGCTGCGGGAGCGCCGGCGCCCATGTCCAAGGTGCTGCTGATCGGCGAAACCCACGACGCCCCCGGCCAGCCCGAGCGCGTGACGGAGCAGGTCGAGGCGCTGGCGGCGCACGGCCAGTTGGCCGCGCTGGCACTGGAGATGGCGCCGCAGGGCACCAATACGGTGGCCGTGCCGCGTGACGCGGACGATGCGGCGATCCGCAGCGCACTGGCCTGGGACGAGCGCGCCTGGCCCTGGCAGCGCTATGCACCGGCCATACGCGCAGCGGTACGGGCTGGTGTGCCGGTGGTCGGAGCCAACCTGCCCGCCACGCAAATGCGCGCGGCCATGGCCGATGTGTCGCTGGACGCCCAATTGGCCCCGGCGGCACGCCAGGCGCAGGAAGAAGCCATCCGCGAAGGCCACTGCCGGCTATTGCCCGAGCGCCAGATCCCGGCCATGACGCGGGTGCAGATCGCGCGCGACCGCAGCATGGCGCATGTGGTGGCCGAATCCGCCAGCGCCGGGCGCACCGTGGTGCTGTGGGCCGGCTCCGGTCATGTGGACCGCGCCCTGGGCGTGCCGCAGCACCTGCCCAGCGCACTGGCCGTGCGCAGCGTGGCCATGGTGGCCGGCGCAACCGACAACGCGCCGGGCGATGCGCGCTTCGACGCCATCTGGGCCACCCCAGCGATGGCACCGGTGGACCACTGCGCGCAACTGCTCAAACGCCAGGCGCCGTGAGTGCTGCGACAATCCTGCGGCTATGACCAACGTCACCAACGTCTACACCCTGACCCTTTCCTGCCCGGACCGCCCGGGCATCGTGCATGCGGTTTCCGGCTTCTTGTTCGAGCGCGGCAGCAACATCGAAGATGCGGCCCAGTACAACGACCGCGCCACCAGCCTGTTCTTCATGCGGGTGCAGTTCAGCAGCGACCGCGAGACCGCTGCCCTGCGCGAAGAGCTGCGCAGCTTCGCCGAAGCGCACCAGATGCAATGGGGCCTGCACCTGCAGTCCGAGCCCATGAAAACCGTGCTGATGGTCAGCCGCGAGGGCCATTGCCTGAACGACCTGCTGTTCCGCTGGAAGACCGGCCTGCTGGCGCTGGACATCCGCGCCATCATCAGCAACCACCGCGACTTCTACCAACTCGCGGCCAGCTACAACGTGCCCTTCCACCACGTCCCGGTGACCGCTGCCACCAAGCCCCAGGCAGAAGCCCGGCAGTACGAAATCATCCAGGCCGAAGGCGCCGAGCTGGTGGTGCTGGCGCGCTACATGCAGGTGCTGTCCGATGACCTGTGCCGCAAGCTTGAAGGCCGGGCCATCAACATCCACCACAGCTTCTTGCCCAGCTTCAAGGGCGCCAAGCCCTACTACCAGGCACACGACCGCGGCGTGAAGCTGATCGGCGCCACCGCCCACTACGTGACTGCGGCCCTGG
Organism: Xylophilus sp. GW821-FHT01B05; assembly: GCA_038961845.1. Lineage (NCBI taxonomy): Bacteria > Pseudomonadati > Pseudomonadota > Betaproteobacteria > Burkholderiales > Xylophilus > Xylophilus sp. GW821-FHT01B05. Next base: position 689,693 of record CP152408.1, on the reverse strand, counting down.
ACGAAGGCCCGATCATCGAGCAGGACGTGGCCCGCGTGGACCACAGCAAGACGGTGGAAGACCTGACCGCCATGGGCCGCGACACCGAGAGCCAGGTGCTGGCCCGCGCCGTGAAATGGCACAGCGAACACCGCGTGCTGCTGGACGGCCACAAGACCGTCATCTTCAAATAGCCATGGCGGGCGAGACAGCGGCGCTGTCGGGTGTGGGGGCCAAGCGGATTCCACCCATCCAGTGCCTGCTGACTTTTGAAGCGCTGGCCCGGCTGCGCAACGTCACGCTGGCCGCCGAAGAGCTGTGCGTCACGCCCAGCGCCGTCAGCCACCGTGTGCGCCAGCTGGAGCAGTTGCTGGGCACCAAGCTGTTTGGCCGCGCCGACTTCTCACTCACCACCGACGGCAGCGAATACCTGGCCCATGTGCGCGAAGGCCTGGTGGTGCTGTCGCGCTTCCCCAGCGCGCAGGCGGCATCGGGCCGGCGCAAGCTGCGCGTGGCCGTCACGCCGACCTTCGCCCGCGCCATCCTGATCCCGCGCCTGCGCCAGTTCACCGAGGCCTACCCCGAGATCGACCTGGCGCTGCAGGTGAGCATCCCCTTGCTGGACGTGGTGGCAGAAGAAGCCGACCTGATGGTGCGCTTTGGCACCGGCCGCTATGCCGATGTCGAGCACACCCTGCTGGCCGCCGACGTGGTCACGCCGCTAGCATCGCCCGCCTATCTGCGCGAGCACGGCCCCTTCGACAGCATTGATAACCTGCAGCGCGCCACGCTGCTGCGCTCGCCGCTGGAGCCCTGGCGCACCTGGTTTGCCGCGCACGCGGTGGACTGGCCCGAGCCGATGGACGGCTCGTCCTTCAACGACATAGGCCTGATGTGCGACGCCGCCGCGCAAGGCCTGGGCGTAGCGCTGGTGCGCCTGAAGCTCGGCGCGCCCTGGCTGGACAACGGCCAGTTGGAGCGCCTATCCGACCGCAGCGTGCCCAGCCCGCACGGCCACTACCTGTGCTGGCGCACCGGCGCCATGGATCGCTGGGAATGCGCGGCCTTTGCGGAGTGGCTGCGGCGCAGCCTGAGCTGAGGCTCAGATGTGTTCAGCGGACACGGCCCGTGTCTCGCCTGACTCAAGCAAGGTGCGCGTGGCATCCACCCGCCCGTAGATCCAGAGAATCTTCATCCCCCGCGTATCCGACAGGTTGCGAAAGCGGTGCGGCACGCCGGCCGGGATGAAGGTGGTGTCTTGCGGCACCAGGCGGTGGTGCTGGTCGCCGATGTCGAACACGGCCTCGCCCTCCAGCAGCATCACGCTTTCTTCGCAGTTGTGGAAATGCCAGGGAATCTGCGCCGCCGGGCCGAACTCGGTGATGCCGTTGATGAAACTGGTGGCGCCCAGGCGCGCGGACACCAGCGGGATGGTGCGCGCGCCGCCGCCGCGCTCGTAGGCCTTGAGGTCGGCGGGATGCAGGATGGTGGCTTCTGGCACGTGGTGTCACTCCGGTTTGATGTTGTTGGCCTGGATCACCTTGCGATAGAGCTCGTACAGGTCGTGCAGCGCCAGGCCGAATTCCTCGGGCGAGCTGCCGCGTATGGTCATGCCCTGGGCCACCAGCTGCTTGCGGGTGTCGGGGTCGTCCAGCGACTTGCGCATAGCCGCGCTCAGGCGGTCGATGACCGGGCGTGGCGTAGCCTTGGGCGCGACCAGGGCGAACCACGAGTTGAAGAAGAAATCCGGCAGGCCGGACTCGGCCACGGTGGGCACGTTCGGGTACTGCGGCAGGCGCTGCGGCGTAGACACGGCCAGCAGGCGCAGCTTGCCGCCCTGGATCAGCGAGGTCACGGTGCCCAGGCCCTGGAAGGCGGCGTCCACCTCGCCCCCGGCCACGGCAATGGCGGCCGGCGTCGCGCCCTTGTAGGGCACGTGCGTCAGCGTGATGCCGGCGCGCGTGGCGAACATGGCCATCGCCAGGTGCTGCGGGCTGCCGTTGCCACCCGAGCCGTAGTTCATGCGCCCGGGCGCCGCCTTCACGGCCTGAATGAAGTCCTCCACCGTGCGGTAGGGCGCGTCGGGCCGGACCACCAGGCCCCACTCGATGGTGCCGACCAGCGAGATCGGCGTGAAGTCGGTCAGCGCATCCCAGCCGGCCTTGGGGTAGATGTGCGGCACCATGGTCAGCACGCTGTCGTTGAAGCCGCCGATGGTGTAGCCGTCAGGCGCCGCCTTGGCCACCCGCTCGGCACCGATCAGGCCGGCCGAGCCCGGGATGTTCTCCAGCACAAAGGCCTGGCCCAGCTCGGTGCCCATGCGCTGCAGCAGCACCCGCGCGCCGTTGTCCACCGCGCTGCCGGCAGCCAGCGGTATGACGACGCGTATCGGTTTGCTGGGATAGGCCGCAGCGGGCTGCGCCACGGCAGACAGCAGCGCGCCGCACAGGCCGGCCGCTGCCAGCAGGCTTTTCACGACAGTCATGGATGTCTCCTTTTTATGGGGGGAAAGGCTCTGCCTGGCGCAGCGGCGCAATGCCGATGCGCGCCGCCAGTTGGTCCAGGTCCTGGACCAACGCGGCCGCCACCGGCACGCCGGACTGCGCATACGCAGCCCTGCGCCCGTGGCTCTGCTCGCCCGGCAGCCAGATGCGCTCGACGCCGGGCAGGCGCTCGCTGCTGCGGATGTCGCGCACCAGTGCATCGACTGCGGCCTTGAACGGCCCGGCGCCGCCAAAGGCGGCCAGGTCGATCACCAGGATCGCCTGGCCGGTGTTGGTCGGGGTCACGTGGTCGGCATTGAAGTCGACCACCTCGCGCCCCATGGCCGCGCCCTGCAGGGTGCCGGCGAGCAGGCCGACGATCAGCGCCAGGCCGTAGCCCTTGTGCCCGCCGATGGGCAGCAGGAAGCCTTCGTGGGCGCGCGTGGGATCGGTCAGCGGGCGGCCCTGGCGGTCGATCATCCAGCCCTCGGGCATGGCCTCGCCGCGCTTGGCCTTGGCCTTGACCTTGCCGTAGGCGGCCACCGTGGTGGCCATGTCCAGCACCACCGCCGGCTCGTCCCCGGCCGGGATGCCGGCGGCGATCGGGTTGGTCGACAGCAGCATCTCCATGCCGCCCCAAGGCGGCATGTGGTTGGCATTGCCGACCGCAAAGTACAGGCCGATCATGTCGTGCGCCACCGGCATGCGCGCGTAGAGCGATGCCGGTCCGGCATGGTTGCTGGCGCGGGTGCCGACCCAGGCCACGCCGGCGCCGCGTGCCTTCTCAATGGCCAGTTCCACCGCGCGCGACACCACCAGGTGGCCCATGCCGTTGTCGCCATCCACCACCGCCATGGCGGCGCGCTCCTGCACCACGCGGATGTCCGGGCGCACGTTGATGCCCCCGGCCTGTATGCGCTGCACGTACTGCGGCAGCCGGATGATGCCGTGGCCGTCAGAGCCCTGCAGGTCGGCCTCGACCATCAGCGCGGCGACCTTGGCCGCATCCTGCGGCGGCAGGCCGACCTGGGTCAGCGCGGCGGCGGTGAAGCGCTGCAGCCGGTCGCCGGCAATCCACAGGGTGTTGCGATCTGTCGTCATGGCGTGCGCTGGCGGCCGCCCCGTGGCGTCGCTGCGCTGGTCTCCGTTGTTCGGGCTGAAGCGCAAAGTCTAGGAACGCGCTGCGCGCCGGTCCAATGCCGAATTGGCGCCGAGCCATATCATTGCGCTATCGCTCCAGCCGGCAGTCCATGAACCTCCGCACCCTGCGCTACTTCGTTGCCATTGCCGATGCCGGCAGCTTCACGGCGGCGGCGGCAGCCGTCTCCATCGCCCAGCCTGCGCTGACGCGCCAACTGCGCGACCTGGAGGCCGAGCTGGGCGTGCAACTGCTGCTGCGCGGCGCGCGCGGCGTGCGGCTGACGCAGGACGGCGCCACGCTCTATGAATCGGCCCGGCGCATGCTGGCCGAGGCCGCGCGCGTGAAGCAGCAACTGGGCGACGGCGGCGCGGCCGGCGAATCAACCGTGGTGCTGGGCGTGTCGCCCACGCTCACGCGGGTGCTGCTGCCGGGCATATTCGAGCGCTGCCACCGCAGCCTGGCCGGCGTGCGGCTGGTGGTGCGCGAGGCCTTCACGCCGCAGTTGCTGGAAGGCCTGGAGCGCGGGCTGGTGGACATGGCCGTGGTCACCAACCCCGAGCCGCACCGCGTCTTTGCGCTGCAGCCGCTGCTGGCCGAGCCGTTCGCGCTCATCACGCCGGCGGCGCGCAAGATGCCGCCGGTGGTGCCGCTGTCGGCGCTGGCCTCCTTGCCGCTGCTGATGACCGGGCTGCACCGCGGCATCGTCGAGCGCACGCTGGCGCCGCTGGGCGCGCGCATCAAGGTCGAGGCCGAGATCGATTCGGTCGACGCCATCCGCGAGCTGGTGCTGCAAGGCCGCTGGGCCACGATCATGCCGGTGTCGGTGTTCAAGGAGCAGCGCGCCGGCCACGCGCGGCTGTCGGAGATCTCCGGCGTGCAACTGCACCGCATGCTGGTGCTGGCCACGCGCATAGAGCGGGCGCAAAGCTCGGCCATCGCCGTGGTGACCGACCTGGTGCGGGCCGAAACCGCCCGGCTCGCGGCCGAAGGCGTGTTCAGCTTTGGCCGGGTGGCGCAGCCTGCTCACGCGCCGCCGCCGTAAATTTCACGCCCGTGCGCCGGGCAAGCCATGGAGAATCGCCGCATGACCTCCGCCCTGGCCGAGCCGGCCACCCAAACGCTATCAAAAGCAGAGCTACAAGCCCAGGCAGTACATGCGCTACAGGCCTGTTTACCTTCAGACGCCATTTTGTGGACGGCCGAAGACACCGTGCCCTACGAATGCGACGGCCTGACCGCCTACCGCGAGCGCCCGCTGGCCGTGGTGCTACCCGAGACCGAGGCCCAGGTGCAGGCCGTGCTCAAGGCCTGCCATGCGCGCGGCATCCCGGTGGTGGCGCGCGGCGCGGGCACCGGGCTATCGGGCGGCGCCATGCCGCACGCGCTGGGCGTGACCCTGTCGCTGGCGCGCTTCAACCGCATCCTCAAGATCGACCCGCTGGCGCGCACCGCCGTCGTGCAGTGCGGCGTGCGCAACCTGGCGATCAGCGAGGCCGCCGCGCCCCACGGCCTGTACTACGCGCCCGACCCATCGAGCCAGATCGCCTGCACCATAGGCGGCAACGTGGCCGAAAATTCTGGCGGCGTGCACTGCCTGAAATACGGCCTGACGCTGCACAACGTGCTGCGCGTGCGCGGCTTCACGGCCGAGGGCGAGGCCGTTGAATTTGGCAGCGAGGCCCTCGACGCCGCCGGCCTGGACCTGCTGGCCGTGCTGATCGGCAGCGAAGGCATGCTGGCCGTGACCACGGAAGTGACCGTAAAACTGGTGCCCAAGCCGCAACTGGCGCGCTGCATCATGGCCAGCTTCGACGACGTGCGCAAAGCCGGCGCTGCGGTGGCGGCGGTGATCGCCGCCGGCATCATCCCGGCCGGGCTGGAGATGATGGACAAGCCCATGACAGCCGCGGTGGAAGACTTCGTGCATGCCGGCTACGACCTCACGGCCGAGGCGATTCTGCTGTGCGAATCCGACGGCACACCAGAAGAAGTGGCGGAAGAAATCGGCCGCATGTCCGAGGTGCTGCGCCGCTGCGGCGCCACCGCCATCACGGTCAGCGCCAACGAGGCCGAGCGCCTGCGCTTCTGGAGCGGCCGCAAGAACGCCTTCCCCGCCAGCGGCCGCATCAGCCCCGACTACATGTGCATGGACTCGACCATCCCGCGCGCGCGGCTGGCCGACATCCTGCTGGCGATCCAGGCCATGGAGAAGAAGTACGGCCTGCGCTGCGCCAACGTGTTCCACGCGGGCGACGGCAACCTGCACCCGCTGATCCTGTTCGACGCCAACGACCCCGACCAACTGCACCGCTGCGAGCTGTTTGGCGCCGACATCCTCGAGACCAGCGTTGCCATGGGCGGCACCGTCACTGGCGAGCACGGCGTGGGCGTGGAAAAACTCAACAGCATGTGCGTGCAGTTCTCACCCGAGGAGCGCGCGCAGATGCTGGGCGTAAAGCACGCCTTCGACGAGCGCGGCCTGCTCAACCCGGGCAAGGTCATCCCCACGCTGCAGCGCTGCGCCGAGTACGGAAAGATGCTGGTGCGCGGCGGCCAGCTCAAACACCCTGACCTGCCGAGGTTCTGATGCCGACCACCGTCCAGCTCATAGGCGCGCCCACCGACATCGGCGCCAGCACCCGCGGCGCCGGCATGGGGCCGGACGCGCTGCGCGTGGCCGGGCTGGCCGAGACACTCGCGGCCCAGGGCTTGACGGTGCAAGACCACGGCAATCTGGCCGGCCCGCCCACGCCCTGGGCCGCGCCCGAGGCCGGCCTGCGCCACCTGAAGGAAGTCGTGGCCTGGAACCGCTCGGTGTATGACGCGGTGGGCGCGGCATTGGGCGCCGACCATTTCCCGGTGCTGCTGGGCGGCGACCACTGCCTGGCCATAGGCTCGATCAGCGCCGTGGCGCAGCACTGCCGCTGCCAGGGCCGCACGCTGCGGGTGCTGTGGCTTGATGCCCATACCGACGTCAACACGCCGGCGGTCAGCCCCTCGGGCAACCTGCACGGCATGCCGGTGGCCTGCCTGCTGGGCCACGGCCCGGTCGCGCTCACCGGCTGGAGCGGCCAGGCGCAAGCGGTGCAGCCCGACCGGCTCGCCTTCATCGGCATCCGCAGCGTGGACGCGGCCGAGCAACTGGCTATCCGCCAGTGGGGCCTGCAGGTGTTCGACATGCGCCACCTGGACGAGCACGGCATGCGCACCACCATGACCGAGGCGCTGCAGGACCTGGACGACAACACCCACCTGCACGTGAGCTTCGACCTGGACTGCCTCGACCCTTCCGACGCACCCGGCGTGGGCACCGCCGTGCGCGGCGGCCCCACCTACCGCGAGATGCAGCTGTGCATGGAGATGATTGCCGACACCGGCCGCCTGGGCTCGCTCGACGTGGTGGAGATCAACCCCGCGCTCGACATGCGCAACCGCACGGCCGAAGTGGCGGTGGAATTGGTCGCCAGCCTGTTCGGGCGCTCTATCCTGGGACGCTGACAGCGCGGTCAGTAAGCCGCGCTGGAAAAGTCTAGGATGCGGGGTTTCCCGCGCGGGCCGCCGCCCGCGTGCGGACTGCTCCCCGCCATCGCCCATGACCGCTCCCCTCCCCACCCTGCCGCCGCGCCGCGAGCGCGCCCTGCTCTGGCTGCTGGCCCTGACGCAGTTCACCATCGTCATGGACTTCATGGTCATGATGCCGCTCGGGCCGCAGATCATGCAGTCCTTCGCGGTCGGGCCCGCCGCCTTTGCCACGGCGGTGTCGGCCTATTCCTGGTGCGCCGGCATCTCGGGCCTGTTTGCCGCCACCTACATCGACCGCTTCGACCGCAAGCGCCTGCTGCTGGTGGTGTATGCGCTGTTTGCGCTGTCCAACCTGGGCTGCGCGCTGGCCAGCAACTACCACGCCATGCTGCTGTCGCGCGCCTTTGCGGGCCTCACCGGCGGCGTGCTGGGCTCGCTGGTGCTGGTCATCGTCGGCGACGTGATCCCGGCCGAGCGGCGCGGCGCCGCCATGGGGGTGGTGATGACTTCGTTCTCGCTCGCCGCCATCGCCGGCGTGCCGCTGGGTGTGGTGCTGGGCGCGCACTTTGGCTGGAGCACGCCCTTCTTCCTGCTGGTGCTGTTCTCGGTGCTGATCTGGCTCGGCGCGCAGCGCGTGATGCCGCCGCTGGCCACGCACATCGTGCATCCGCCCGCGCCCTTGTCGCAGACGCTGCCGCAGCTCTGGTGGCTGGTGAGCCAGCCGGCGCATCTGCGCGCCTTCGGGCTGACGGCGCTGATCATGGTGGCGCACATGCTGATCGTGCCCTTCATCTCGCCGGTGCTGGTGGCCAACCACGGCGTGCTGCCCGAGCAGATCTCGTGGATCTACATGGCCGGCGGCGCGGCCATGCTGTTCAGCTCGCGCATCGTCGGCCGGCTGGCCGACCGCTACGGCAAGCAGCGGGTGTTTCGCATCGTGGCCCTGGTGTCGATCCTGCCGGTGCTGTTCATCACCCACCTGCCCATGCTGCCGCTGCTGGCGCTGATCGCCTTCTTTCCCTGCTTCATGGTGGCCTCCAACGCCCGCAACATTCCCATGCAGGCCCTGCTCACCACCGTGCCCGAGCCCAGCCGCCGCGGCGCCTTCATGAGCGTGAACTCTGCCGTGCAGCAGATCTCCACCGGTACCGGCGCCTGGCTCGGCGGCCTGCTGCTGAGCAATGGCCCGGGTGGCGAGATCCTGGGCTACGGGCTGAACGGCTGGCTGTCGGCGGCGCTGGTGCTGCTGGGCATCTACTGGATCGGCCGGGTGCGCCCCGCCGTGCAGCGCCCTGGCGCGGCAATACACGGCGACAAGCTATCAAATAGATAGCTAATAGCCCAGCCCCCGCCTGGGCTAGAGGCACTTTTTACTTAAAAACCTTGATTCACCGCCGGCCGCGGCCGGCCGCCAAAGATCGCCGTGCCCACCCGCACCATGGTGCTGCCGGCCTGGATCGCAGCCTCCAGATCGGCCGACATGCCCATGGACAAGGTATCCAGCGCCAGGCCCTCGGCCAGCAGCGCGTCGTAGAGCGCGCGAGCGCGCCGGTGCACGGCCAGTTGCGCGGCGGCGTCGGCCGTGGGCTCGGGGATGGTCATCAGGCCGCGCAGGCGCAGTTGCGGCAGCGCCGCCACGGCATGCGCCAGGGCGGGCAGGTCGGCCGGCGCCACGCCAGACTTGTTGGCGCCGCCGTCGATGTCCACCTGCAGGCAGATGTTGAGCGGCGGCAGGCCTGCCGGCCGCTGCGCCGACAGCCGCTCGGCAGTCTTCAACCGCTCCACCGAATGCACCCAGTCGAAGTGCTCGGCCGCCAGGCGTGTCTTGTTGGACTGCACCGGGCCGATGCAATGCCACTCGATGCCGCTGCCAGCCAGCGCCTGCACCTTGGCCACGCCCTCTTGCAGATAGTTCTCGCCAAAGGCCTGCTGGCCAGCGGCCAGCGCCTCGCGCACGTCCTCGGGCCCGAAGGTCTTGGAGACGGCCAAGAGCCGCACCGATTGCGGCGCGCGGCCAGCCGCCGCGCAGGCGGCGTTGATGCGCAGGCGCAGCGCATCCAGGTTGTTACCAATGGTTGTCATAATCCGAGAAGCGTAGCAAACGAAGCCCCAGAAGGATCTTTGTGGACATCACCCAACTGCTGGCCTTCAGCGTGAAGAACAAGGCCTCCGACCTGCATCTGTCTGCAGGCCTGCCACCGATGATCCGGGTCCACGGCGACGTGCGGCGCATCAATGTCGACGCACTGGACCACAAGGCGGTCCATGCCATGGTGTACGACATCATGAACGACAGCCAGCGCAAGGCCTATGAAGAGTTCCTGGAGGTCGATTTCTCCTTCGAGATCGAAGGCCTGGCGCGCTTCCGGGTCAATGCCTTCAACCACAACCGCGGCGCCGGCGCGGTGTTCCGCACCATTCCCTCGAAGATCCTCACGCTCGAGCAGCTCAACGCGCCGCGCATCCTGGCCGACCTGGCACTCAAGCCGCGCGGCCTGGTGCTGGTGACCGGCCCGACCGGCTCGGGCAAGTCGACCACGCTGGCGGCCATGGTCAACTTCCTCAACGAGCAGGAATACGGCCACATCCTCACGGTGGAAGACCCGATCGAGTTCGTGCACGAATCCAAGAAGTGCCTGATCAACCAGCGCGAGGTCGGGCCGCATACGCTGTCCTTTGCCGCCGCGCTCAAATCCGCCTTGCGCGAAGACCCGGACGCCATCCTGGTCGGCGAAATGCGCGACCTGGAAACCATCCGCCTGGCCATGACCGCGGCCGAAACCGGCCACCTGGTGTTCGGCACGCTGCACACGTCTTCTGCGGCCAAGACCATCGACCGGATCATCGATGTGTTCCCGGCCGAAGAAAAAGAGATGGTGCGCGCCATGCTGTCGGAGTCGCTGCAGGCCGTCATCTCGCAGTCGCTGTGCAAGCTGAAAGACGGCACCGGCCGCATCGCCGCGCACGAGATCATGCTGGGCACCAGCGCCATCCGCAACCTGATCCGCGAGGCCAAGGTGGCGCAGATGTACTCGGCCATCCAGACCGGCAACAGCGTGGGCATGCAGACGCTGGACCAGAACCTGACCGACCTGGTGCGCCGCAACCTGATCAGCCCGGCCGAGGCACGCGGCAAGGCCAAGATCCCCGAGAACTTCCCCGGCTGATACGACCCACTGGAGCAGGCATGAAAGGCATTCTCGGGCTGCTGCGCAGCAAATCCACCCAGAAGATCGGCGAGGACCGCCAGGACTCGGTGTTCTTCTCCACCGCCTTCGCCGACCAGGGGGTGGACCCATCCATGCTGGTGCCCTGGGAAGCCCGCGCGGTCGAGGTCGGCGCCAAGCGCCTGTCGTCCTCGCGCGGCGTGCGCCAGTTGCAGTTGCTCTGGGCGCGCGACCGCCACATGAGCCTGCTCGACGCCGACGCCATCAGCCGCATGGAGCGCTTCTTCGAGTTCGCCACGCTGCCGGCCGACCGCGACGTGATCCGCCAGGACGAATACGGCAACTTCATGATCGTGCTGCTGGCCGGCGCCATCGCGGTGGACCGGCTGCAGCCCTGGGGCGAGCGCACACGCCTGGCCGAAACCCGCCCGGGCGACATCCTGGGCGAGATGTCGCTGCTCGACAGCGGCATACGCTTCTCGGCCTGCGCCTCGCTCACCGACTGCGAGATCGCCGTCCTGAGCGCCGAGGCCATGGACGAAATGATGACGGCCGAGCCCGAGACGGCAGCCTGCCTGATCGCGCTATTGGCACGCAAGCTCTCGCTGCGGCTGCGCGTGGTCAGCGCGCGCCTCAGCGACAACAAATAAGCCGGCAGGGAATCCCCATGGAACGCGATCAGGCCAGTAAATTCATCAACGATCTGCTCAAGCTGATGATCAGCCGGGGCGGCAGCGACCTATTCATCACGAGCGACTTCCCGCCCGCGATCAAGGTCGACGGCAAGGTGACCAAGGTGTCGCCGCAGCCGCTCGGGCCCACGCACACGCTGGCGCTGGCGCGCGCCATCATGAACGACAAGCAGGCCGCGGATTTCGAGCGCACCAAGGAGTGCAACTTCGCCATCTCGCCGGCCACCATCGGGCGCTTTCGCGTCAACGCCTTTGTGCAGTTGGGCAAGATCGGCATGGTGCTGCGCGTGATCCCGACCACGCTGCCCACCATCGACGGCCTGGGCGTGCCGCAGGTGCTGAAGGAAGTGGCCATGTCCAAGCGCGGCCTGTGCATCCTGGTGGGCGCCACCGGCTCGGGCAAGAGCACCACGCTCGCGGCCATGGTGGACTGGCGCAACGAGCACTCCTTCGGCCACATCATCACGGTGGAAGACCCGGTGGAATTCGTGCACCCGCACAAGAACTGCGTGGTGACCCAGCGCGAGGTCGGCCTCGACACCGACAGCTGGGAGTCGGCACTGAAGAACACGCTGCGCCAGGCGCCCGACGTGATCCTGATGGGCGAAATCCGCGACCGCGAGACCATGGAGCATGCGGTCGCGTTCTCGGAAACCGGCCACCTGTGCCTGGCCACCCTGCACGCCAACAGCGCCAACCAGGCGCTCGACCGCATCATCAACTTCTTCCCCGAAGAGCGGCGCGCCCAGTTGCTGATGGACCTGTCGCTGAACCTGCGCGCCATGATCTCGCAGCGGCTCATCCCCAAGCAAGACCTGAAGGGCCGCGCCGCCGCCGTCGAGGTGATGCTCAACACGCCGCTGATCTCCGACCTGATCTTCAAGGGCGACGTCACCGAGATGAAAGAGATCATGAAGAAGAGCCGCAACCTGGGCATGCAGACCTTCGACCAGTCGCTGTTCGACCTGTACGAAGGCAATGTCATCGGCTACGAAGACGCGCTGCGCAATGCCGACTCGCTCAACGACCTGCGGCTGCAGATCAAGCTCAACAGCCAGCGCGCGAAAAGCTCGGACCTGGCTGCGGGCACCGAGCATTTCGCGATCGTCTAGAACACCCCCAGGCTACGCACTTCGTGTCTTCGCCTTCCCCCTCAAGGGGGCACATCCTGCGGACTGGCAAAGCCAGATCCGCGGATGTTTTGGCATGGCCTGCTCCGCGGCCTTCTGAACCTTTTTGTTGCACGCGCAGCGTGCTTGTCGCTGTTGATTGCGACGCCGTCTGACACGCTGCGCGGTGAGCTTGTGATAGTCTCGTTTTTGTTCACGGGCGCAGTGGACGCGAAGGAAGAAGAAGCGTCGATAACACGACACCGCCGACAAGCACGGAGCCTCCTTCGCGTCCACTGCGCCTGTCCCACCCGCACGGCCTTCATGGCCGTGCGGCGCATTCATTTCCAACACCCATGCCCACGCTCAACCCCAAGACCTATTCCCCCGTTGCCGCGCAGACCGTCGCCTTCCTGGGCCTCGGCGTCATGGGTGGCCCCATGGCCGGGCATCTGGTGCGCGCAGGCCACCAGGTAACCGTCTACAACCGCACCGAAGCCAAGGCCCAGGCCTGGGCGCAGGAGTTCGGTGGTGCGCATGCCGCCACCCCGCGCGAAGCGGTCAAGGGCGCGGCCATCGTGTTCTGCTGCGTCGGCAATGACGACGACCTGCGCAGCGTGGTGCTGGGCGAGGACGGCGCACTGGCCGGCATGACGCCGGGCGCGATTCTGGTCGACCACACCACCGCCTCGGCCGACGTGGCGCGCGAGCTGTACGCGGCCGCGCGCGAACGTGGCCTGCAATTCATCGACGCACCGGTCTCCGGCGGCCAGGCCGGCGCGCAGAACGGCGCACTGACCGTGATGTGCGGCGGCGACCAGCAAGCCTTCGATGCCGCAGCGCCCGTGGCCGCGGCCTTCTCGCGCGCCTTCACCCGCATGGGCGACAGCGGCGCCGGCCAGCTGACCAAGATGGTCAACCAGATCTGCATCGCCGGCCTGGTGCAGGCACTGTCAGAGGCGGTCGCCTTCGGCCAGAAGGCCGGCCTGGACATCCCCGCCGTGCTGGACGTGATCGGCAAGGGCGCCGCGCAAAGCTGGCAGATGGACAACCGCGGCAAGACCATGGCGGCCGGCCAGTTCGACTTCGGCTTTGCCGTGGACTGGATGCGCAAGGACCTGGGCCTGGTGCTGGACGAAGCCCAGCGCAACGGCGCGCGCCTGCCGGTCACCGCCCTGGTGGACCAGTTCTACGCCGACGTGCAACAGATGGGTGGCCGGCGCTGGGACACTTCCAGCCTCATTGCCCGATTGAAATAGCGCGCCCCCGGCTGCGCACTGCCTCGCATCTACCGCTCCCATTTAAATAGCAAAAGGCCGGTACCCATCAAGGGCTACCGGCCTTTTTCATGCATGAGTGCTATTTAGCGCACTGGCGTGACCACCGTGGCGGGCGGCGCATCGGTGATCGGGGCGGGCGCCGAGACCGCGGCAGGTGCCGGTGCCGGAGCAGCGGCGGGTGACGACACCGAGGGCGCGGGGGCTTGCTGGCGGCCGATCTGGGCCAGCTCTTCTTCGCTGATCACTTCGAACACGCGCACCACCTTCAGCACGCCGCTGACGCCGCGCGCGATCTCGGCGCTGCGCTTGGCCTCGCGCTGGGTGACGCGGCCCATCAGGTAGACCGCGCCGCGCTCGGTCACCACCTTGATGGCGGTGCCCGAGATGTCCTTGGCGTCCAGCAGGCTGGCCTTGACCTTGCTGGTGATGAAGGTGTCGTTGGAGCGCTGCGAGAACGAGCTTTGCGGCATCACGCCGATGTCGTTGACCACCGCGCGCACGTTCTCGACCCGCGACACGTACTGCTCGACCCGCTCCTTGTCCTGCTGCGTCGCCACCGCGCCGGTCAGCAGCACCTGGCGGTTGTAGCTGGTCACGCTGACGCTGGCGTTGTCGCCAAAGTTGGTGTTGATGGCGTTGCGGGCGCGAAACTCGATGCTCTCGTCCTCGACCTGCGTGCCGGTGGTGCGGCGGTCAGACACCGCCATCCCGGTCATGGCCGCACCGCCAAGGGCCAGCGGGAAGCAGCCCGACAGCGCACTGGCCAAGGCCCCTGCCGCCAGCACCGAGCAAGCCAGGCGCACGGCCGGCGCACCACGTTTTGTTCCAGTCGTCATAGGGGAATCTCCTGTTCGCCAAGAAGTTGCGCATCCACGCCGTCGCAGATGCAGTGAAGGGCCAGGGCGTGGACCTCGTGGATGCGTGCCGCGCGTTCGTGCGGCACGCAGATGTGGACGTCGGTCTCGCGCAGCAGCCCGGCCACGCGGCCGCCATGGCGGCCGGTCAGGGCCACCACGCTCATTTCGCGCTCATGCGCCGCCTCCAGCGCGGCCACCACGCTGGCGCAGTTGCCGCTGGGCGACAGCACCAGCAGCACGTCGCCCGCGTGCCCCAGGCCGCGCACCTGGCGCGCAAACACCTGCGAGGTATCGGCTGCGGCGCCCACCGGCGCCAGCAGCGTGCCGTCGACCGTGAGCGCGATCGCGCCCAGGCCGGGCCGCTCGCGCTCGAAGCCGGCAATGAAGGCCGTGGTGAAGATCTGCACCAGCGCGGCCGAGGCGCCGGTGCCACAGGCCAGCACCTTGCCGCCACTGGTGACACTGGCCAGAACGGCCTGCACCGCCGCGGCAATAGGAGGGCCCAGCGCTTCGGCTGCCTGGTATTTCAGGTCCGCGCTGTCGATGAAGTGCTGTTGGATTCGTTGCTCTAGCATGGGCCAGGGATCATAGCGGCGGCCACCGCCGCGCGATGCCCTTTAGATGTAGCAGAGCATTTCGATTGGCACAGGTTCCCGTGCCAGCAAATTCAGTCGTCACCGTCGAATGCCGCTGGCAGCCAGGTCACCACGTCGCCTTCGACCAGCACCGCATCGAACCTGCAGGGCGGCGGCGCGCCCAGGCGCATCAGGTAGTGGCGCGCGGCAAAGACGATGCGGCGGCGCTTGGTTGCGCCAATGCTGGCCGCTGCGCCGCCGTGGTCTGCGCCCTTGCGCCGGCGCACCTCGACAAACACCAGGGTGCCGTCGGCGTCGCGCATCACCAGGTCGATCTCGCCGCCGCCGCGGCCCGGCGTCCGATAATTGCGCTCGACCAGGCGCAGCCCGGCCGCCTGCAGGTGGGCCAGGGCACGCGCCTCCGCGGCATCGCCGGCGGCCTTCGTGGTGCCCGCCGCAGCCGACCGCTTCGCGCCCGGTGCCACGGCACCGCGCAGCTTTTCAAGGAATCCCATTGAGCGCCTCTTTCGCCTCCGCCCTCGCCGCCGCGCACGATGCGGCGGCCGCGCAGCATTATCCGCGCGGCGCCCTGTACGTCGTCGCCACGCCCATCGGCAACCTGGCCGACATCACCCTGCGCGCGCTGCACGTGCTGCAGCTGGTCGATGCCGTCGCGTGCGAAGACACACGCCACACCCAGCAACTGCTGCGCGCCTACGGCATCGAGCGCCCCGGCACCGCGCTGCTGGCCGTGCACCAGCACAACGAGGCCGAAGCCGCCGCCGCCGTGGTGGCACGCCTGCAGCAGGGCGAGCGCGTGGCCTATGCCAGCGACGCCGGCACGCCCGCCGTAAGCGACCCGGGCGCGCGCCTGGTGGCCGCGGTGCGCGCAGCCGGCTGCCCGGCGGTGCCGCTGCCGGGCGCCAGCAGCGTGACCACGGCCCTCAGCGCCGCCGCCGTGGTGCCGGCGGGCACTGAAGACGGCGGCTTTCTGTTTGCCGGCTTTCTGCCGACCAAGGCCGGCGAGCGCACCGCCGCCGTGGCCCAACTGGCCACCGAACCCCGCGCCGTGGTGCTGCTGGAGGCACCGCACCGCATCGAGGACCTGGCCCGCGCGCTGCAGCCCCTGGGCGCGCGGCCGGTGACCTTTGCACGCGAGCTGACCAAGCAGTTCGAAGAGATCGCCACCGTGCCGGCAGACACGGCCACGGCCTGGCTCGCGGCCTCGCCGCAGCGCACGCGCGGCGAGTTCGTGGTGGTGCTGCACCCGGCGCCGCGCGCCGACGACGCCGGCGCGGCCGGCGAACGCGTGCTGCGCCTGCTGCTAGCCGAGCTGCCCGTGAAGACCGCCGTGCGCCTGGCCGCCGAGATCAGCGGTGCGCCGCGCAATGCGCTGTACGAAACGGCGCTGGCGTTGAAGCGCGAAGACGCGCCCTAATCTGTCACGGCTGTCAGCTTTACAAAAGCTTAGCCGGCCCGTCACGGTCGCGCGAAGCGCCGCCCGCACACTCGACGCCATGCCGATGCCCTCTCTTCGCACCTCACGCCCCCTTCGCTACACCCTGCTCGTCCTGCTGCTGGCCGCCGTTGCGTTCGGCGTAAAGGCCTGCTATTTCCCCACCAAGAAGCCGCCGCAGTTCGTCACCGCGCGCGCCACCACCACCGACCTGGAAGACGTGGTGCTGGCCACCGGCACGGTGCAGGCCTTCAAGCAGGTGAGCGTGGGTGCGCAGGTGTCGGGGCAGATCAAGACCCTGAACGTGGCCCTGGGCGACGTGGTGAAGAAGGGCCAACTGGTGGCCGAGATTGACTCGACCACCCAGCAGAACGTTGTGCGCAACGCCCAGGCCGCCATGGAAAACACGCGCGCCCAACTGGCCGCGCAGCAGGCCACCCTGGTGCAGGCCGAGCTGACCTACCGCCGGCAAAAGGAGTTGCTGGACGCCGAGGCCGGCTCGCGCCAGGACTACGAGGCGGCGCAGGCCACCTTGCAGACCACGCAGGCCAACATTGCCGCGCTGCAGGCGCAGATCAAGCAGGCCGCCATCACTGCAGACACGGCGCAGGTCAACCTGGGCTACACCAAGATCAGCGCGCCCATCGACGGTGTGGTGGTGGCGCTGGTGGCGCAGCAGGGCCAGACAGTCAACGCCAACCAGACCACGCCGACCATCATCAAGGTGGCGCAGCTCGACACCGTCACCATCAAGTCGCAGATATCCGAGGCCGACGTGGTCAAGGTGCAATCCGGGCAGAAGGTCTACTTCACCATCCTGGGCGAGCCTGACACGCGCTACTACGCAACCTTGCGCACGGTCGAGCCAGCGCCAGACTCGATCCTGACCGACAGCACCAGCTCGACCTCGTCCAGCAGCAGCTCGACCACCTCCAGCACCGCCATCTACTACAACGGCTTGTTCGACGTGCCCAACCCGCAGGGCAAGCTGCGCATCTCGATGACGGCGCAGGTCTCCATCGTGCGGGCCGAAGCCAAGGGCGCGGTGACCATCCCGTCATCAGCGCTGGGCAAGCACGACGCCGACGGCAGCTACACCGTGCGCGTGCTGGACGCCGATGGCAATGCCGCGCCGCGCAAGATCAAGATCGGCATCAACAACAACGTGAGCGCCCAGGTGACCGAGGGCCTGGCCGACGGCGACCGCGTGGTGCTGGGCGAGGCCACGGCCGGTGGCGCCGCATTTGGCCCGGGCCGGGGCGGCCCGCCGATGCGCTTCTGAGGAAAGGTCCGCCATGAAGCAGGACTTCTCCCAGACCGCCAGCGCCGGCCACGCACCGCACACCGCGCCCCCCGCCCTGCTGGAACTGCGCGGCCTGCGCCGCGAGTTCCCCGCAGGCGACACGCCGGTGGCGGTGCTGCAAGACATCAACCTGGCGATCCACGCCGGTGAGATGGTGGCCATCGTCGGCCAGTCGGGCTCGGGCAAATCGACGCTGATGAACATCCTCGGCTGCCTGGACCGGCCCAGCGCCGGCAGCTACCAGGTGGCCGGCCGCGAGACCGGCGCGCTCGGGCCTGATGAACTGGCCGCGTTGCGGCGCGAGCACTTCGGCTTCATCTTCCAGCGCTACCACCTGCTGTCAGACCTGACGGCGCGCGGCAATGTCGAGGTGCCAGCCATCTACGCCGGCACGCCGCCACCGGCGCGCCATGCGCGCGCCGAGGCGCTACTCAAGCGCCTGGGCCTGGCCGAGCGCATTGGCTACCGGCCCAGCCAGCTCTCGGGCGGGCAGCAGCAGCGCGTGTCGATTGCACGCGCGCTGATGAATGGCGGCAGCGTGATCCTGGCCGACGAGCCCACCGGCGCGCTCGATTCCGCCAGCGGCGAAGAGGTGATGAAGATCCTGCAAGAGCTGCACGCCGAGGGCCACACCATCATCATCGTGACCCACGACATGGCGGTGGCCGAGCATGCAGAGCGCATCATCGAGCTGCGCGACGGCCGCATCATCGGCGACCGCCCCACCGCGCGCATGGCCGGCAACGCGCGCAGCGCGCCCGCGCCGCAGCTGGCGCAGCGCCCGGCCGGCGCGCGCGGCCTGTCGGCGCTGGCCGACCGCTTTGGCGAAGCCTTCCGCATGGCGCTGCTGGCCATGAACGCGCACCGGCTGCGCACCTTTCTGACCATGCTCGGCATCATCATCGGCATCGCCTCGGTGGTGGCCGTGGTGGCGCTGGGCGCGGGGTCGAGCCAGAAGGTGCTGGCCAACATCAGCTCCATCGGCACCAACACCATCGAGGTGTTCTCGGGCACCGGCTTTGGCGACCCGCGCTCGGCGCGGGTGCGCAGCCTGGTGCCGGCCGATGCCGACGCATTGGCGCGGCAGGACTATGTCGACAGCGTCACGCCCACGCTCACCAGCTCGCTCACCGGGCGCTACCGCAACATCGAGGCATCGGTCACCGTCACCGGCGCAGGCGAGCAGTACTTCCGCGTGCGCGGCGTGGAGATCGCCCAGGGTTCGGCCTTCGACCACGGCCATGTGCAGCGCCTGGACCAGGTCGCCGTGATCGACGACAACACGCGCAAGACGTTGTTCCCGAACGACCCTGACCCGGTCGGCCAGGTGTTGCTGCTGGGCAGCGTGCCGGTGCGCGTGGTGGGCGTGGCGGCCAAGAAGGACAGCGCCTTTGGCAACAGCGAGGCGCTCAACATCTTCGTGCCCTACACCACGGCCATGAGCCGCATCGTCAACCAGAACTACCTGCGCAGCATCACGGTGCGGGTGCGCGACGACGCCTCCACCAGCGCGGCAGAGCAGGGCATCAACCAGTTGCTGCTGCAACGCCACGGGCGCAAGGACTTCTATGTACTCAACACCGACAGCATCCGCCAGACCATCGAAGCCACCACGCGCACCATGACGCTGCTGGTGGCTTCCATCGCGGTGATCTCGCTGGTGGTGGGCGGCATTGGCGTGATGAACATCATGCTGGTCTCGGTCACCGAGCGCACCCGCGAAATCGGCGTGCGCATGGCCGTGGGCGCGCGCCAGGGCGACATCCAGCAGCAGTTTTTGATCGAGGCCGTGCTGGTCTGCCTGCTGGGCGGCGCGCTGGGCATTGCCTTGGCGCTGGCGATTGGCGCGCTGTTTGCGCAGGTCGGCGGCGACTTCGCCATGGTTTATTCCACCGGCTCCATGGTCGCGGCCTTTGCCTGCTCGACGCTGATCGGCGTGGTGTTTGGTTTCTTGCCCGCACGCAGTGCGGCACGCCTGAACCCGGTCGATGCATTGGCCCGCGAGTAAAGCCCCCCAGAACATGCGCAAGTACCTTCTCACTCCCCTATTGGCCGCCGCCCTGCTGGCCGGCTGCGCCACCACGCAGGCGCCCTATGCCGCGCCGCAGGCCAGCGTACCCACGCAG
The DNA here is from genome assembly GCA_038961845.1 of Xylophilus sp. GW821-FHT01B05. Taxonomy (NCBI): domain Bacteria; kingdom Pseudomonadati; phylum Pseudomonadota; class Betaproteobacteria; order Burkholderiales; genus Xylophilus; species Xylophilus sp. GW821-FHT01B05. The sequence goes on along the minus strand of CP152408.1, from coordinate 670,003 downwards.
TGGTCGCACGGCAGCAGCGACGCCCGCGCCGTTACCGGTGCCTGGTGGACCGCCTTTGGCGACCCGGCACTGGACCAGTTGGTGCAGGCCGCGCTGGCCGCCAACAACGACCTGGCCGCCGCCAGCATCCGCGTGCGCCGCGCGCAACTGCAGGCCGGCCTGGCCGATGCCAACCTGCGGCCGCAGCTGAGCGGCAGCGTCAACAGCAGCGCAGCGCGCAGCCTGGACGGCGGCGGCACGACGCGCGCCGGCTCCAGCACGCTGGGCGCCAGCTACGAGGTGGACCTGTGGAACCGCCTGGGCGCGCAGCGCGACGCCGCGCGCTGGGAGGCCCAGGCCACCGTGCAAGACCGCGAATCCACGGCACAGGCCCTGGTTGGCACCACCGCCACGCTGTACTGGCAACTGGGCTACCTGCGCGAGCGCATCACGGCGGCCGAGGCCAGCGTGGCCTATGCCGAGCGCACTCAAGCGCTGGTGCAAGCGCAGTACCGCGCCGGCGCCGTGTCTTCACTTGAAGTGGCCGAGACCACGCAGACCGTGGCCAGCCAGCGCGCGGCACTGTCGCAGCTGCAGCAACAGCAGGTCGAAGCCGCCAATGCGCTGGCCCTGCTGTTCGATGGCCAGCAGCCCGATGCCGCGGCCAAGGCGCCGCAGCAATTGCCGCGCAGCGCGCTGCCCAGCGTGGCCGAAGGCCTGCCGGCCGAGCTGCTGGGCCGCCGGCCCGACCTGCGCGCGGCCGAACTGCGCCTGCACGAGTCCTACGCCACCATCGACGCCACACGCGCCAGCTACTACCCGGCGCTGACGCTGACCGGCGCGCTGGGCGGCTCCAGCAGTGCGTTGTTCAACGTGCTGCAGAACCCGCTCGCCACGCTGGGCGCGGGCCTGAGCCTGCCCTTTCTGCAACGCACGCAGATGGACCTGAACATCAAGGTCTCGCAAACGCAGTACGAGGAGGCCGTCGTCAACTTCCGCCAGACGCTCTACCAGGCGCTGGCCGATGTGGACAACGCGCTGTCGGCGCGCAGCCGCTATGCCGAGCAGGCCACGCAACTGGAGCAGTCACTCGCCGCCGCGCAAAAGGCCGAGCGCCTGTACGAGACCCGCTACCGCCTGGGCGCCGTGCCGCTGCGCACCTGGCTAGACGCCCAGCAAACTCGCCGCAGCGCAGAGACCGCGCTGGCCGAGAACCGCTACAACCAATTGGTGAACCACGCCACGCTCTCCAAAGCCCTGGGTGGTAGCGCGGGCAGCACGAGCTGATGCTTCTATTTTTATAGCTATTAGCCCAGGCTGCACCTGGGCTATAGGCATATTTCGCGACTTAAAAACCTAGCCGCGGCCAGACACCACCAGCCCCGAAGCCACACCGCCGAACAAATCGCCCTCCACCAGCGGCACGCCAGGGAAGGCCGCCGCCAGCGCCTGCTGGAACGGCCGCAGCGCCGAGGAGCCGCCCGTCAGGTACAGCGCATCGGGCGCGGCCAGGCCGGCGCGGCGCACGCACTCCTGTGCGCAGGCCACCACGCGCGCCAGCAGCGCCCGCAGGTGCGCGGCCAGCGCGGCGGCATCCAGGCTGGCCGCCAGGTCGGTCTCGACAAAGGACAGGTCCACCGCCGCCGTCTCGCCACCAGACGCGGCGATCTTGGCCGCCTCCACCGCATGCGCGATGCGGTGGCCGTGGCGCTCTTCCAGCACCGCCACCAGCCGCGCATGCAGGCGCTGGTCGCTGTAGTCGGTACGCAGCGCGCGCGCCGAGCGCAGCGCCGCAGGCGTGGCCAGGCGGTGGATCAAATGCCAGGTGGCCAGCTCGAAGAACACGCTGCTGGGCACCTCGCGCCCGCTCGGGCCGGTGTGGCGCAAGCCCAGCAGCGGCATGACCTCGGCCAGATTCAGCGCGCGGTCGTAGTCGGTGCCGCCAATGTGCACGCCCGAGGTGGCCAGGATGTCGGCGCTGCGATCAGCACGCTGCGCACGCTCGGGCCCCAGGCGCACCACGGTGAAGTCCGAGGTGCCGCCGCCAATGTCCACCACCAGCACCCGCGCCTCGGCCGTAATGCGGCGCTCGTAGTCCAGCGCTGCGGCAATCGGCTCCAGCTGAAAGGCGATGTCCTCAAAGCCCGCGCTGCGCGCAGCCTGGCCCAGCGCGGCCTCGGCCTGGGCGTCGCGCGCCGGGTCTTCGTCCACGAAGTGCACCGGCCGCCCCAGCACCACGCGCTTGGGCCGCGTGCCCAGCACGGCCTCGGCACGCGTGGCCAGCTCGCGCAGAAAGGTGGCCACGATGTCGCGGAAGGAGACGGAAGCACCGTGCACCGCCGTTTGCTCGTCGATCAGCGCACTGCCCAGCAGGCTCTTGAGCGAGCGCATCAGCCGGCCCTCCTCACCCGCCAGATAGCGCGCGATGGCGTCGCGGCCATAGTGCGTGCTGCGCCCTTCGTCCTGGAAGAACATGGCCGTGGGCAAAGCCGTGGCCGTGCCCTCCAACTGCAGCAAACGCAGGCCACCATCGGCCGTGCGTGCAGCCACGGCGGAGTTGGAGGTACCGAAGTCAATGCCCAACACGGGCGAAGCAGAGGACGGGGAACGATGAGGCATGCGCGGCGAGGGCCACCCGCGCGGACAAGCCGGGCACGGAGCGACTGGCAAAAGGGGCCGGATTGTAGTGGCAGTGCTCCGGCCACGCCGCGCTACTGCTGCTGGATGCCGGCCTTCTCGATCACCGCCGTCCATTTGGCGATGTCCCGGTTGGTGCGCGCTGTCATTTCGGTGGGAGAGCAGGCCTGGGCGACAAAGCCCATGTTCTGCAATGGAACACGGAACTCCGGCGACGCCACCGCCAGCTGGATTTCCCTGGCCAGGCGCTCGACGATGGCCGCGGGCGTGTGGGCCGGTACGCTGATGCCGCCCCAGGAGCTGGCCTCGAAACCCGGCAGGCCGCTCTCGGCCAGCGTGGGCACCTCGGGCAGACCGGGGAAGCGCTTGCTCGATGTGACCGCAAGAGCCTTCACGCTCTTCGCCGTGATCTGCGCCACCAATGGCGGCAGGATGTCCACCGCGACCTGCACGTCCCGGGCCCGCAGCGCCGCCAGGATGTCGCCATTGGATTTGTAGGGAACGATGACCGCATCGATGCCCGATAGGGATCGGAACATCTCTGCCGCCAACTGCTGCGTGGTACCTATGCTGGCCGTACCAATGCTGAGCTGGCCTGGATGCGTCTGCGCATAGGCCAGCAGGTCGGCAATGGAGTTGAAGCGCGATTGCCCGTCGACGATGAACACCGGATCGAACGAGGCAATCGAGGACACGTGCAAGAAGTCTCTGCGCAGGTTGTAGGGCGCGTTCTTGAACAGGATGGAGCTGATGGCGGGGCCATTGCCGGTCAGCAGCAAGGTGTAGCCGTCTGGCTTGGCCTTGGCCGCCAAGGTCGTGGCTACCACGCCGCCTGCGCCCACGCGGTTCTCCACGATCACCGGCTGCCCCATGTTCTCGGACATCTTCTGCGCCAGCCGCCGCGTCATGATGTCGCCGGCGCCGCCAGGCGCGTACCCAATCAGCAGCATGAGCGGGCGGGAGGGGTAGTCGCCCGCACGGGCTGCGGCGCCCATCGCGGCCAGCGATAAGGCAGCGGCGCCACGAAGCATGGCGCGGCGCGGGAGCAGGCCTGCGGCGGCCCTCTGCGCGGCATAGGAAAACTGGCTCATCTTGTCTCCAACTCTTTTTGATCAGCCCAGGTTCTCAGGCTGTCGCAGATGTTTGCACTCGGGATGCGGCCCGTCTATTGAGTAATTTCTCTCCCTGCTTGAGTGAGCGGTTAATCGCGGCTGATGCCCGAGGCCTTCACCACGGTGGCCATGAGCTCACGGTCACCAAGGAACACCTGGTTGAACTCGGCCGTGCTCATAGGCGCCGGGTCAATGCCGAAGTTCACCAGGCGCTCCCTCACCTCCGGCACCGCCAGCGCCGTGTTGACTGCAGCATTGAGCTTGGCGACGACCTCAGGCGGCGTCTTGCCCGGTGCAAGCAGGCCAAACCAGGACTCGAACAGGAAGCGCGGCAAGCCCGACTCCGCCACCGTGGGCACCTTCGGCAGCAACTGCGAGCGCTTGGCCGCGGTGGTCGCGATGATGCGGACCCGGGCATCGCTCAGGTAGATGCCCGCGCCCGCCGCTGGCACAAACACCACATGGCCACGGCCGCCGACCACGTCGTTGGTGGCCTCCTGCGTGCCCTTGAAGGGGATGTGCGTCATCGCTATGCCGGCCATGTTGGCAAAGTAGGCGCCCGCCAGGTGGGTGGAACTGGCCACGCCCGCCGAGTTGTAGTTGAGCACGCCGGGCTGCTTCTTGGCATAGGCGATCAGCTCGGCCACGCTGTTGACCTTCAGCGCCGACTGCACGATCAGTACATAGCTCTGCATGCCGATCAGCGCCACAGGGGCAAAGTCCTTGACCGGCTCATAGGCTGGCTTGGCACCCATGGCGGCAGTGACGAAGTGGCTGGACGCCGCCATCAACAGGGTCTGGCCGTCGGGTGGCGAGTGCGCCACATAGCTGGTGCCGATGGCGCCACCGGCCCCCGGCCGGTTCTCGATGATCCAGGTCTGCCCCATGGCCTTGGCGAAATCGTGCTGGATCAGCCGGGCCGGCATTTCGCGTGCACCGCCGGGCGCAAAGGGCACGATGATGCGCGCCACGCCCTGGCCCGTCTGGGCAAAGCTGGACCCGGCGCAGGCCAGCAGCGCAGACGCGATCAGTTGCCGCCGCGTGTTGGAGAGAGCACCAAGAGACTCGATGGATGTGTGCATACAGGTCAGGCTCGCATTGCGTTGTTGAAGTCGGCGAACAGCTCGTCCACCGCATAGGGGCGCGGAATCAGCCCCTGCTGGTGGGAGTAATGCAGCAGCAGCTCCAGCGCGCTGCGATTGGCGTCTATGCCGAAGGGCGTCAGGTCAGGGCCTGACGGGTTCTCTGCCGCAACCAGGGCCTTGCTTTGCTGCAGCAGCGCGTAAAGCTCACGGACTACCTCTGGGTGCTCCTGCATCAGCTCGGTGCGCATGGCAATCATGTGGTTGATCGGCACCATGCGGTGCCGTGCGCCCCAGGCACGGGCCGCGGCCTGCGGGTCTGGCAGCACGGGCTTCAGGCGAGGGTCGTCGGGCAGCTCGGTGCCGATGATGGCTGCGTCCAACTGGCCAGACAAGAGCATGTCCACCATGCCGCTGCCGGGCGGCGCCCGCTCGAAGCCCGGCGGGTCCGGAAATTCCGCCAGGTGGCCGTCCTCGAAGGTGACCCAATGGACCTTGCCCAGCGGCACGCCGTATTCCTGCGCCAGCACGCCGCGCACCCAGGTCACCGTGGTCTGCGCGTGGGCGCGAATGCCTATGCGCTTGCCCGCCAACTGCGCCACCGTGACCCGCGGCCGCTCAGCGTTGTAGACCAGGCAGTGGTGCTGGAAGCGCCCTGCCCCCACCGCAGCCGGAATCAGCGACAGCGGCTTGCCATAGGCCTTGGCCTGGAAGAAGGTCACCAGCGCAAGCTCGGGGATGTCGAACTCCAGATCCCGTACTGCGCGCTTGAACGCGCGGTTGGGCACCTTCACATCGGCAAAGTCGAACTCGCATGTCTGCGGTGCCAGAACCCCGTCCCGCAGGGCGCGGGTGATGGGGTAATGGCCAAGCAGCAGTTTCAGCTTCAACAGCGTCGCACTCATGGCGACACCTTCGCGGCGTCTGCGGTCTCCAGCACCGGGTACAGCACGCGGGCGGTGCGCGAGAAAATCCAGGCCTGCTCCTCTGCGCTCAGGCTGGCGGTTGCCTCCAGCGCCTCCTGCAACAGTGCCCCCAGGCCGCCGGCGGATGCAGGGAAGTTGGAGCCCCAGGCCATCCGGTGTGCGCCAAAGCGATCCGCCAGTGCGCGAGCGAAGCTGCCCTGCGTGGCGCGTCCCTCCTTGGATTCACGGACGTTGTGCGTCGTGTACTTGAGGTAGAGGCACGGGTACTTGGCCAGCGCAAACAGCGGGTTGGCTTGGGCATAGGGTGGCCCATCCTCCAGCGCGGGCCGCGCGCAATGGTCCAGCAGCACCAGCGCATCGGGGCAGCGTGCAAGCACCGCCTGCAGCTGGTCCAGCTTGTCCGAGCGCAATTGCACGCTGACAGGGATGCGCCGCTGCGTCAGGTATTCCCAGGTCGAGATGGAGCGCGGATCGTCCAGCCGCACGCTGGCGTCCGCAGCCGTATGACCGGCGACGAACACTCGCGCGCCGCTGAGCCCCGCTTGCAGCCAGTGCTCTATCCGCTCAATCGCATCGGCACCAGCGAAGTCCACCGAGAACACACCGACGAACTCATTGGGGTGGTCCTGCACGCAGGCAGCGACATAGCGGTTGTCATGGCCGTAGCAGGTAGAGGCCTGCACCAGCACCGACTGCGCAACGCCGCCCACCTCCATGGCCTGCAGCATGCCCGTGGCGTTGACGGGCCGCTCCCTCGACCAGTCAGATTGCTTGCCTCCCATGGGGGCCGCAGGAAAACGATGTGTGTCGTCGGCGATCACATGGTTGTGGATGTCGACAACGGGAAACGGTAGCAATGCGCTCATGCAGTCCTCATGCGAAAAGATCGCCGCATGATGGGCGCGCAGACATAAGTTATCCACTCAAATCTTCTGCAAACTTCATAAGCAATCACTGATGCCTGACACAATCGCGGCATGGCACAACTCGACTGGTACATCCGCGCCAATCTCAAGCCCAAGCACCTGCAGTTGCTGGTGGCCCTGGATGACCTGCGGCATCTGGGCCGGGTGGCGATCAGCCAGCATGTGTCCCAACCAGCTGTCTCCCTGGCACTGGCCGAGATCGAGAAGGGCCTGGGCCTGAAGCTGTTCGAGCGCACGCCGCGCGGTGTGGTGCCCAACAGCTATGGCGAATGCCTGGTGCGGCATGCGCGCGTGGTGCTGGCGGCGCTGGCAGAGGCGCGGGACGAGCTGCACTCCCTGCAGACCGGCGCCTCCGGCAAGGTCACCGTGGGGGCGCTGCCCGCCGTCACGCCTGGGCTCATTCCGCAGGCCCTGCTGCTGCTCAAGCACGACACACCCCACACGCGCGCGGTAGTGCGAGAGGGCCCGATGGAAACCCTGCTGCCCGAGCTGCGCCGCGGTACGCTGGACATGGTGGTGGGCCGCCTGATACGCCGCGAGGCATCGGGAGACCTGCTGGACGAGACGCTGGACGTAGGCACCATGGTGCTCGTCGTAGCGCGCCAGCATCCGCTCGCCCGGAAGAAGCGCTTGCGCTGGTCCGATGTTGCCGGCTACCCCTGGGTGCTGCCACCGGTCGGTTCATTGCAGCGGGAACCGCTGGAGAACGCCCTTCAGCAGAACGGCTGCTCCCTGCCAGCAGACTTCATCGAGACGCTGTCGGTGCACGTGGTGGCGGGCTACCTGCAGTCGTCCGATGCGATTGGTTCGCTGTCGCGGGTGGCGGCTCAGCACTACATCAAGCTAGGCATGCTGGCGCAGTTGCCGCTGACACTGCCCGACCCGCAACGCCCGATCGGCATGATGTGGAGCCGGCACAAGCCGGCATCGCCTGCGCTCCAGGCTTTCCAGGAATGCCTGCGCCAGGCAGCGCGGGCGGCGGCACCATAGCCACTGGCTCAGCTTTCGCCCGACACATACAGGCGGCTCAGCTTGGCCGCGGCCTCTTCCAGGCAGGCGATCATCAGGTTGGCGCCAGGTGTCAGCGCCCGGTTCTTGTTCCACAGGACACCGGCCGGCCGCATCAGCTTGGGCAGGCTGAGCGGCAGGATGGCCAGCGGCTGAGACGGGTCCTTGGCCGCAGCGCCGGCCATCACGCCAATGGCATCCGTGATGTTGAGGTAGGCCCGCGCCAAAGGCGTCGACAACGTCTCTATGTAGTTGCTGGTCAGCGCAATATCGTGGCGCTCCAGAATGCGCTCCAGCGGGTCGCGCAGCAGGGAGCCAGCCGGTGGTAGCACCCAGGGGTAGGACTTCAGGTCCGACCACTTGAGCTTCTTCCTTTTCGTCAGCGGATGATCGCGCCGCGTCATCAGCACTACCGGGTCTTCGAGCAGCTCCTTTTCTTCGAAGCCGGTCAATGAATTGCGCGTGGGCAGGCGGCCCACCACCATGTCCATCTTGCCCTGCCAGAGTTCGGGCATGAGCGTGCTCACGGTGCCCTCGGTGACCAGCACGCTGGTACTTGGCGCGCGCTGCTTCAGCAGGGCCAGCGCACGCGGCAGCAGCACCGAGGTGGATGCGGGAAACACCCCCACATGGATCTTTCCTTCCGTGCCGGAGCTGAGCGCGCGCAGCTCATCCCGGGCCTGGTTGATGTCCGTCAGCATGGTGCGAGCATGGCGTATCAGGCACTCGCCATAGGCCGTCGGCCGCAGGCCCTGCGCCGTGCGGGAAAACAGCTCCAGCCCCAGGCCTCGCTCCAGCTCGGACAGCGCCTTGGAAACGGCCGGCACCGTGACGTGGGAAATCTCGGCCACCTGCTTGAGGTTGCCGAAATCATCCAGCGCCACCAGCAGGCGCAGGTGGCGCGCCTTCAGGTTGATCTGCAAGTACCAATCAATTTGCGACATGAAGCTCTCCGTGCGCCGACGCTGAGCGGCTGCATAGGGTCTATGGGCACGCACATGCCGCAGCCGGCGTGGCGCTTAACCGGATCTTCAAGCAGCCGGCCGCTTTACTCAATCGACGCATACCCACCCGTCGTGCGAAATTGATGCGCGCAATCGACACCCAAAACGAAGGAGACAACGTGATTCCAAGACACCTCGCCTTGAGTTGTGCCATGGCATTGGCCTGCGGCACCGGCAGCGCCCCGGTGGCAGCCCAGGCCTACCCCGCCAAGCCGCTGCAGCTGTACGTGGCCTTCGCGCCAGGCGGCGCAGGAGACATCGTCGCCCGCCTCGTGACCAGAAAGATGACGGAGAACATGGGCCAGCCCGTGGTCATTGAGAACCGCCCCAGTCCCGTCGTGGCCGTGCTCACCGTCGCCAAGTCCAGGCCCGACGGCTACACCATGGTGATGGCAGGCAGCGGCACCGCCCTGACCTCGGTGCTGTTCAAGACCCTGCCTTACGACCTGATCAAGGACTTCAAGCATGTGTCCACGCTGGCCTCTTTCGACCTCACAGTAATCACGGGCGGATCGTCCGCCTTCCAATCAGTCGAGGACGTCCTGGCCTATGCCAAGGCAAATCCTGGCAAGCTGAATATCGGCACGGTTCGGGTCGGCAGCACGCAGAACCTTGCCGCCGAAATGTTCAAGTCGATGGCCGGCATCAACGCCACCATCGTGCCTTACAGAACCACCGCCGAAGTCATCTCGGCGGTGCGCTCCAACGACGTGCAGGTAGCACTCGAGATCCTGCCGCCCATCCTGGGCCAGATATCGGGAAAGACCGTGAAAGCGCTGGCGGTGACCTCGACCAAGCGGTTCCCAGGCTTGCCCGATGTACCGACCTTGTCGGAAGGCGCCCTGCCCGGCTTTGAGGCCAGCTCCTGGAATGGGGTGAGCGTGGCCGCCAGCACGCCGGATGCGATCGTTCAACGCCTGGCCAGGGAGATTGGTGTCGCTGTCGAGTCACCGGAAGTACAGAAGGAGCTTCAGACCGTCGGCATGGTTGGCGCCGCCAGCACGCCGGAGCAGATGACCCAGCGCATGAAAAACGACATGGCCAAGTGGAAGGCCGTGATCGACAAGGCTGGCATCCCGCAGCAGTAAGCCTTCTGCCTGCGGCCTGGACCGCAGGCAGATCCACCATCAGGTGCCCAGCGCTGCCGTGGTCTCATCAAACAGTTCGTCGACCGATATCCTGCGCGGAATGATCTTCTGCTCGAAGGCCCACGCGATGGCCATCTCAAGCCCCTTGCGATTGGCCTCCAGCCCGATCGGCGGGAAGGTCGCAACCGCATCCGCCGGCGTGAGCTTGCGACTTTCCACCAGCATCCGAAAGATTTCGCGCACGATGTCCGGCCGCTGCCTGGAAACGTCCTGGTGCACCACAAACATGTGATTGATGGGGATCACGCCTTCACGCTCATACCACTGTCGGGCCGCAGTATGCGGATCAGGGATCAGCCGGCTGATGCGGGGGTCGTTGGGCATGTCGTTGCCCAGGATGGCCGCAGCCAGTTCACCCTTGAGCATCATCTCGGGGATCGAGGCGCCCTTGGGCAACTGCTGGCAATTCGGCGGGTCCTTGTACTCCGACAGATGCGACTCGTCTATGGTGAGCCAGGTCACCTTGTCCAGATCGACCCCGTACTCATGCTGCAGGATGCCGCGCACCCACAGTCCGGTGGTCTGCGCGTAGGTACGCACCCCCACCTTGCGGCCCTCGATGTCCTTGGGCTTCAGGTCACCAAATTCCCTGTTGAAGCCCACGCAGTGATGCTGGAAGCGCCCCACCACCGGCACCGGCAACAGCACATAGGGCTTGCCATAGGCCTTGGCTTGCAGGTAGGTGACGATGGCCAGCTCGCCTGCATCAAAGGCGTTGTTGCGCACCATGGGTTTAAATCCATCGTGCGCGGTCTTGGGGCCGCAGAAGTCGAACTTCACCAGCTCGGAGCTGACGCGCCCATCCTTCATGGCCATGTTGACCGGGTTGTCGGCCAGGTTGGTTTTCAGCGTGGTGCACGCCGCTGCAGTAGTGCTCATGCTTGTCCTTATGCGTTGAAGAGAATCGGATCCGGCCCCTCAATCAGCCAGGTGCGGGTAGAGCTTCTGCGCCGTGCCGGCCATGATCCAGTGCTGGTCTTCCGGCGACAGGAAGGCGATGCATTTCTTCAGGTCATCCACCATGTCCTGCAAACTGCCCTCGGTGGCCGGGAAGTTGGAGCCCCATGCAATACGCCGGGCACCAAACTCCTGCACCACGCGCCCGAAGAAACTCTCAGGCGCGGCCTTGCCAGCCTGCGCCTCTGCGGTGTTGCGGCTGGTCATCTTGAGATAGACGTTGTCGAAGCGCGCCAGGTCAAACAGAAACTGCGCCCCGGGATACGGCGCGCCATCGGCGATGGGTGGCTTGAGCATGTGGTCGATTACTACCGGCGTCTTGGGGAAACGCCGCAGCAGCTTCTCCAACTGCGGCAGTGCCGCCGGTGTCATCTGCACACAGATGGAAAGCCCCAGGTCGCCGGCCGCCTCCCAACCAGGCAGCAGACGCGGGTCTTCCAGCCACGGCGCCTGGCCCGGCATGGTGCTGCCGGTGGTGAAGATGCGCAGCCCGCCCAGGCCGCGCCCAACCCAGTGGCGGATCTTGTCCGAAGCGTCCGGTGCCAGGATGTCCACCGAGAACACGCCATCAACGCGCTCGGGCTGGGCAGCAACGGAATCCGCCAGGTAGGAATTGTCAAAGCCGTAGGTGGTCGACGAATGCACGATCGCGGCCTTGTCGATGCCCGCGGCGTCCATGGCCGCAAGGTACTGCTCGAAAGTGGCCGGCCGCTTGGCCGACCAGCCCGATTGCTCACCGCCAAGCGGGGCAAGCGGATAGCGCTTTGTGTCGGGCGAAATGATGTGAGGGTGAATATCGATAAGGCGCGTAGCCATGGTCTGTCTCCGTTTTTCGGTAGGTGTGCTCAGGCACCAGGGTTGATGAACATGTCATCAATCGCAAAGCGCTTCTTCAGCAAGCCTTGCTGGAAGCAGTAATTCATCATGGCCTCGATGGAAGGCCGGTTGGCGTCTATGCCGTAGGGCAGCGGGTCGCCCACGATCCGGGCCATGGCACGGTAGTGCTCGTCCTTGTCCGACACCGATTCGCCTGCGGCCAACTGCTGCAGATAGAGGTTCTTCGACTCCAGGAACGCGTCGTACAGCGCCTTGCCCAGCCAGGGATGCTTGGCCATCAGCTCATCCTTGATGACGATCAGTCCATGCACCGGATAGATGCCGGTCTTCTTGAACCAGGCGGCTTCGAGCTTCTCTGCATCCTGGAACATCTCCAGGTACTCGGGCGGCTTGATGCGGCCACCGGCCTGCCAGCCGTCGGCCGGCGCGCCGGCGCGGCCTATGCCGGCGTTGTCGGTGAAGGCGGCTGACAGGTAGCCGCTGGCCATCAGGTCCACCAGCGACTTGCCTTCAGCGGCCTGCTCTACATTGGGTGGCAGCACCAGCGAGCGAACATGCTCCTCGTCATCCACCACCCAGGTGATCTTCGAGTTGTCGACGCCGTAGTCATTGCTCATGATCCCGCGCGTCCAGATGCCCGTCGTGACCGAGTAGGCACGCACGCCCGCGCGCTTGCCCTCAAGGTCCTTGGGGCCGCGAATGCCTGCGTCATCGCGATACACCAGCCCCGCATGGTGGAAGCGGCGGAAGATGAAGATGGGCAGGGCCTTGAAAGGCGCGCCAGCTTCACGCGCAATCATGTAGGTGGCCGGCGCCATCTCGCACACGTCGAATTCGACATCGCGCACCATGCGCCGGAAAGCGGCAATGATGGGCTTGACCTCGACGAAGTCCGGTGTGACGCCGGCTATGGGCACCTTGCCCTGCTTCAGCGCGGCGGTGTGGCCATAGGTGGCGATGGCCATCTTGAGTGGAAGGGAGGCTGCGTTGCTCATTTGTCGGTCTTCTGGTTGGGGGTGGGCAGAGCGGGAGGCGGCTGAACAAGGGCGAGGCGCATCACAGGTCGTCAATGCTGTCGACGTACACCAGCCCGGCCGCCTCCAGGCCGGCGCGCATGCCGGCAACATCGAGCGACAGCTCTCCTGCCTCATAGCGCTTACGGGACTTGGCTTCTTTCTCGGTGCGCTGGGCTGCCAACTGGGCCACCCGCTCGATGTCCGCGAAGGGCACCACAACAACGCCGTCGTCATCGGCCACGATCACATCGCCCGGGTTCACCAGCGCACCTGCGCACACCACTGGCAGGTTGACGTTGCCCAGGGTCGACTTGACGGTGCCGCGCGCCGAGATGGCCCGTGACCAGACCGGGAAGCCCATCTCGGTCAACGTACGCACGTCGCGGCAACCCGCGTCAATCACGACCCCGCGCACACCGCGAGCCTTGAGCGCGGAGGAGATCAGGTCGCCAATCATTCCGTCCGTGTTCTCAACCATCACTGCCACCACCAGTACGTCGCCAGCACAGCACTGCTCCATCGCGACATGCAGCATCCAGTTGTCGCCCGGCGCGGCCAAGGCGGTGACAGCGGGGCCTGCAATGCTGGCACCGGCAAAGATCGGGCGCATGTAGGGCTGCATCAACCCGGCGCGCCCCATGGCCTCGTGCACGGTGGCCGTGCCTGCCTCCTGAAGGGCCTTGATGGCTGCTTGCGGGCCACGTGGAATGTTTCGTACGACGACGTTTCTCATCATGATGTTGCTGGCTCAGTTACGGGGAATATTGGCGCGCGCTATGACTGCTTTCCAGCGCGCGATCTCGGACACCATCAGTTGGCGTGTTTGCTCGGGTGTCAGCGGATAGGGCTCGGAGTTCATGTCGCGCAGCTTCTGCGACACCTCGGGCGAATTGATGGCGGCGACAAAGGCCTGGTTCAGCCGCTGGACGATCGGGCGCGGGGTGCCAGCCTTGACCGACACCGCGTTGAAGGAATTGACCACGTAGCCGCGCAGGCCACTCTCCGCAGTGGTGGGCACATCGGGCAGGCTGCTGTTGCGTCCATCGGCTGCAATGGCCAGCGCACGCGCATTGCCGGCCTTGATCTGCGACAGCACCGGTGGCACAAACTCGAATGCCAGGTCAATGTCGCCCGAATGCAAGGCCGTATAGAGTGCTCCGGTCACCTTGAACGGCACCACCTCTGCCTCGACACCCGCCACGGACTTGAACAGCTCGGCCGCAAGATGCTGCGTCGAACCAATGCTGGAGGTACCAAAGGTAAGTCGACCAGGATGGGTCTTGCCGTAGGCGATCAGCTCGGCGACTGAACGGAACTTCGAGTCGGGCTTGACGAGCAGCACCAAGCTGAACTTCGACATCGCCGATACCTGCACGAAGTCAGTGAGGATGTTGTAGGGCAGCGACTTGAACAGGGACTGGCTGATGGCCGTGCCATTGCCGCCCATGACCAACGTGTAGCCATCCGCCGGGGCCTGCATGCCGCCCAGGAAGGCCTGCACGCCGCCGGCACTCGCCCGGTTCTCTATGACGATCTGCTGGCCCATGTTCTCGCTCATCTTCTGGGCGATGACACGGGCGGTCGTATCCCCTATGCCGCCGGCGCCATAAGGCAGCAGAAGCCTGATCGGCTTGTTGGGAAAGTCCTGCGCCAGAACCGGCGTGCAGGCGCCCATGCTGAGCACCGAAAGCACGAGCGTGGCGATGCAATGCCGCAAGCTGGATGTCGACCTTTTCACGGAATACCTGTCTCCAATGTGTGCGGCTTTCAGACGCCGCTTTTCTTCGAAGGCAAATATTTGCACGCACTCGTTTTTCGGTCTATTGAGATAAATCTCTTGTGAGTTGAGTGTTTGGTTAAGTTTCGAAGAAGGTCTCTTCCAACACCTCCTCTCCAGGCACGCGCACCGCTTGCATCACCAGGCTGCACACAAGCAAGGGCGCCACTGGCGTGTTTCCCTATTGACCGGTATGCCATCCGGCCCAGCGAAGCAACTTATTTCCGTGCGTTAACCAACTACTCAACGTAGAGGAAACATTACTCAATAGACGGGAGCAGCCCCTGGAATGCAAAGTCCGCAGCCGTAAGCGCAGAGACGCTCACATACGTCATCAACCAGAACGGAGACAGGTGACGAGCGGGTGCGACGAGCACCCACTTGGCATCACGAATAGATGAAACACCACAGCATGGTCAGCAGGACCGCGACCTTGATCGCCCTTGGCGTCCTGGCAGGCAGCGCCTGCGCCCAATCCTCTGTCACGATCTTCGGCGTAGTTGACGCTGCAATGCGCAGCGCACATACCGACAATGCCGGTCATGTGAACTCTCTGGTCAGCGGCGCGTACTCCAGCAGCCGCTTTGGCTTTCGCGGGCAGGAGGACCTGGGCGGTGGCCTCAGCGCCTCGTTCTGGCTGGAGTCCTTCCTGAATACGGACACCGGCACCACCACACCGGCCGGCTTCCAGCGCCGCTCGACCGTGAGCCTGAGCCAGCGGGACTGGGGCGAACTTCGCCTTGGCCGCGACTACACGCCCACGCACTCCAACTGGGCCAGGTTCGACCCATTCGGCTATGTGGGCTTGGGCGCCGTCCAACTCTTCGCCCTGAGTGCCACGGGCAATACGCCCGCCACTGCGGCCTTTGGCACGGCACCCAACACCATCCAGCGCGCCAACAACGGCGTGCAGTACCTGCTGCCCCGCAATGCCTGGGGCCTGGAAGGCGGCCTGGCAGCCAACTTCGGCGAGAACGGCACTGCCGCCAACGACCAGCACAAGTCCGGCGGCGGGCGGCTCGGGATCAACCTGGGCCCGGTGTTCGTGTCGGCGGCCACCTTCAATACCCACGACGACAAGACCGTGGGTGCCTTCAAGGACTCGGCGCTTGCCGCGTCTTATGACGCATCCCTCGTGAGGATCTCAGGTGGCGTCCGGCGCTTCGAGTACCAGGCGGCCAGGCAGAACAACTACTTGCTGGCCGCGGTCATCCCGGTGGGCGTGCAGGAGTTCAAGTTCTCGTGGAACCGCGCCAGCATGGACGGCAGGGTGGGCACCGTGAACATCAGCAACGATCGCGCCGACCAGTTCGCCGTGGGCTACGTGTACCACCTCTCCAAACGCACGCACGCCTACACCACGCTGGCGACGATCCGCAACAAGGGTAATTCGCGCTTCGTCGTTCCCGGCGCGCCGGCAGGTGCGGCGGGCGTTACGTCAAGAGGCTTCGAGTTGGGCGTGAACCACGAGTTCTGATCAGCATGAAACCAAGCTACCTCCCAGAACCAGGAGCCCTTGTGGTCTCACGACGCACCATCCTGCGCTCCGCGCTTGCGCTGCCGCTGGCCTCCAGTTGCGCCTGGGCCGAAGCCACAGACGCCTATCCGTCCAAGCCCATCACCATCTTCGTGGCTTTTGGCCCTGGTGGGGCCGGCGACCTGGTCACGCGACGCGTGGCGCAGAAAATGTCCGAGCACATCGGGCAATCCGTGATCATCGAAAACCGGCCTGGCGCGGGGGCCGCGGCCGCCGCCGTTGCCGTCGCCAAGGCCAGGCCCGATGGCTACACGCTGTTGCTGTCAGGCAATGGCACGGCCATCAGCTCGGTGCTCTTCAATCGCCTGCCCTACGATCTGACGCGGGACTTCAGGCATGTGTCGTCCATCGCCTCCTTCGACCTGGCCCTGATCGTCAGTGGCCAGTCCGAGTTCAGTTCGGTAACCGACGTGCTGGCCTACGGCAAGGCCCATCCCGGCAAGCTCAGCATCGGCACTTCCCGCATTGGCAGCACGCAGCACCTGGCAGCGGAGATGTTCAAGGCCATGGCCCATATCGATGCCATGAGCATTCCATACAAGACCAGCGGCGACATGCTGGCCGGCTTGCGTTCGAACGACATCCAACTGGCCTTCGAGATCCTGCCCCCCATCCTGGGCCAGATCGCATCAAAGGCCGTGAAGCCTCTTGCCGTGGCTTCGGCCAGGCGCTTCCCGGGCCTGCCCGAAGTCCCCACCGTGGCCGAGAGCGGCGTCCCCGGCTTCGACGCCAGTTCATGGGCCGGCATCAGCGTACCCGCCAAGACGCCAACCGCCATCGTGGACCGCCTGGCCAAGGAGATCCAGCGTGCCGTTGCATCGCCCGACGTGCAGGAATCCCTGCAGGCCATGGGCTACGTAGCCAGCTCCAGCACTCCCGAGCAGATGACGCAACGGATCACGCAGGACATGGCCAAGTGGAAGGCCGTGATCGACAAGGCCGGGGTTCCCAAACAGTAAGGCAACGGCGCCTGCAGTACCGGGCCTTTGCGCCTCTTCTGATGCAAGAACTTCTCCGCTACCGATACTTCGTCCGCTTCTGGTTCGCCCGGGTCGCGGCCGTTGCAGGCACCCAGATGCTGCTGCTGGGCATAGGCTGGCATATGTACGAGTTGACGGGCAGCGCCTGGGACCTCGGCCTGGTCGGACTTTTTCAGTTTGCGCCTGCGCTGGTCACGACCCTGGTCGCAGGCCATGTTGCCGACCACTTCCACCGTGCACGCCTGGTCGCGCTGTGCCTTGCCATGCAGGCCGGCGTGGCAATCTTCCTGGTTGCAGCAACCCAGGCCCATGCGGCAACGCGCGAGTTGCTGCTCGCGCTGTCCGTCGTGCTGGGTGCGCTTAGGCCGTTCCAGATGTCCGCCCAGCAGGCGCTGGTTCCCTCGCTGATCCCCACGTCCCTGCTGTCACGGGCCATGGCCCTCAGTTCGTCAGGGCAGCAGGTAGCCGTCATTGGTGGACCGGCCGCCGGCGGCCTGCTGTTCGCCGTCGGTGTGAATGCCGTCTATGCAACCTGCGCCGCGCTCTTTGGCCTGGCCTGCATCGTGTGCCTGTACGTGCGCCACGAGCACACGCCAGCCGCGCGCGAGCCGGTCACGGCCCGCACGCTACTGGCCGGCGCCCGCTTCATCTGGGCCCATCCGCTGCTGTTGGGGGCTGTATCGCTCGATCTGTTTGCCGTCCTCCTGGGAGGCGCGACGGCGCTGCTGCCGATCTTCGCCAAGGAAATCCTGAAGGTAGGGCCAGAAGGGCTAGGACTGCTCCGGTCCGCGCCAGCCATTGGCGCGCTACTGGTCGGCGTGACGCTGGCCAGGCACCCGCTGTCCCGCGGGGTCGGCAAGAAGCTGCTGCTGGCCGTAGGTGTTTACGGGGTCTGCATCGTGGTCTTCGGCCTTTCCAAGTCGTTCTGGCTTTCAGCAGCAGCACTGGCGATGGCGGGTGGTGCCGACATGGTCAGCGTGGTGGTGCGCCAGACCCTGGTGCAGTTGGAGACACCCGACCACATGCGTGGCCGAGTCGCGGCGATCAACACGCTTTTTATCGGCGCCAGCAACCAGTTGGGCGAGTTCGAATCCGGCTTCACGGCAGCGGCATTCGGCCCGATCGGGTCTGTGGTCATGGGCGGTCTAGGGACGATCTTCATCAGCCTGGCATGGCTGCGGCTGTTCAAACCACTGGCCGCGCGCGAGAGTCTGGGTTGAGTGTCCTGCGTCCCTTGAACCCATCGGAGAAAGAAATGAAAACCGAGTCTGCACACACCCTGCCGCCGGACGTGGACCCCAGGTCACGCTGCCGCCTGCCCCTGCCGCATCGCGAAGACCTCAGCGAGGCGGGCCAGCAAGCCTTTGACCGCGCCAGCCGCCCCGGGATCATTGCCGGCCTGCAGGGCCCTGCCGGCATCCAGCTGCACAGTCCGGAGGTCGCGCCGCATCTCTCGGCACTTAACAGCTATCTGCGCTTCAGGGCGGGCTTCACGCCGCAGATCCGCGAGATCGCCATCCTGGCGACCGCCCGCGAGATGGACAGCCAGTTCGAATGGGCCGCGCATGAGCCCGAGGCACTGAAGGAAGGCGTACCCCAGGACGTGATCGACGCCATCAAGCACCGGCGCAACACCGGCGGCCTGGGCGCAGAGGAGGCACTGGTGATCGAACTCGCCAGACAGCTCTGGCGCGACCACAAGGTGGCGCCGAAGACCTTCGTGCAGCTGAAATCCCTGTACGGGCCGCGCAAGCTGATCGACCTGGTCGTGCTGATGGGCACCTATGCCAACACCGCCGCCATGCTGGCCGTGGTCGACATGCAGCTGGCCGAAGGAAAGCAGGCCTTGCTGCCCATCCCCTGATGCCGCTTAACCATTAACTCAAGCACCGGGCAGCTTTACTCAATAGACAGCCACGGAGGCGCGCGAGAACAATGCCGCCGCCCATGAACAGGTCCCACGACATGAATCAAGACGCGAGAACCACAGCATGACAAGCAGAGTCCTGGATATCCATCCCCACATCATCACTACCGACACGCAGCAGTACCCCCGCGATCCGCTGGGCGGCAACCAGTCGATCTGGTCGCGCGACCGTCCCACAACCACCGATCAGCTATTGAGTGCCATGGACGACGCGGGCGTCGCCAAGGCCGCCATCGTGCAGGCCTCGACCTGCTACGGCTTCGACAACAGCTATGTGGCCGATGCGGTGGCCGCGCACCCGGATCGCTTCACTGGCGTGTTCTCGGTGGACATGCTGGCCAGCGATGCGCCCCAGCGCATCCGCCACTGGGTAGACCGCAAGCTGGCCGGCCTGCGGCTCTTCACCGCCGGCAGCACCATGGCTGGCCAGGCCGACTGGCTGGCCGACCCCAGGAGCTTCCCGGCCTGGGACTGCGCGGCGGAACTGGGGATTCCCGTGTGCGTGCAGATGAGGGCCGCAGGCATGCCCCAGTTGCAGGTGCTGCTCGACCGCTATCCGCGTGTGCCCATCGTCATTGACCATTTCCTCAACATCCCCCTTGAGGACGGGCCGCCCTACGCGGCTGCGGACACGCTGATGGGACTGGCCCGTTTCCCCAACATCTACCTGAAGCTGACGCCGGTGATCGTCAACAACACGCGCAAGGGCAGGGCCACGCCCGAGTCCTTCTTCCCGCGTGTCGTGTCGGAGTTCGGTGCCTCGCGCATCGCCTGGGGCTCCAACTATCCAGCCAACGCCGGCACTTTGAAGGAACTGCTGGAGCAGACGCAGTCTGCGCTCGCCTGGGCGCCGCGGAGCGACCTGGACTGGATCTTCCACAAGACGGCCGAAGGCCTGTACCCCGCACTGAAGGCAGATGCGCGGTAAGGCGTCTCGCCCGGCACCCCCTTATCCATTTGACACTCACTAGAAGCAAGGTGTTTTCATGATCATCGATTGCCATGGGCACTACACGACCTCGCCCAAACAGCTGGACGACTACCGGCGCCTGCAGGTGGCCGGCTGCGGCTGCAACACTGGTGGCGGCAATCCGCTGCTGCCACGTCCGGTCATCTCGGACGACCAACTGCGTGAAAGCGTGGAGACGGCGCAGTTGCGCATACAGCGCGAACGCGGGACCGACCTGACCATCTTCTCGCCCAGGGCCATCGGCATGGGCCACCATGTCGGCGACGCTCAAACCAGCGCCGAATGGGCCACCGTATGCAACGACCTGATCCACCGCATCAGCCGGCTGTATCCCAGCAATTTCGTCGGTGTCTGCCAATTGCCCCAGAGCCCCGGCGTGGCGCCGGCCAACTGCATTCCCGAGCTGGAGCGCTGCGTCAAGGAGCTGGGTTTTATCGGCTGCAACCTCAACCCCGACCCTTCGGGCGGCTACTGGGCCGACCCGCCACTGCATGACAAGTGGTGGTACCCACTCTACGAAAAGATGGTCGAGCTGGATGTGCCCGCCATGATCCACGTCAGTGGCTCATGCAACCCCAACTTCCATGCGACGGGCGCGCACTACATCAATGGCGACACCACGGCCTTCATGCAGTGCCTCACGTCGGACCTGTTCAAACACTTCCCCACGCTCAAGTTCATCATCCCCCATGGCGGCGGTGCGGTGCCCTACCACTGGGGCCGCTATCGCGGCATCGCCCAGGACATGGGGCTGCCACCGTTGAAAGAGCTGCTGCTCCACAACGTGTTCTTTGACACCTGCGTCTACCACCAGCCCGGCATAGACCTGCTGCTCAAGGTCATCCCGCCGGAGAACATCCTGTTCGCATCGGAAACCGTAGGCGCCGTGCGCGGCATCGACCCGGAGACGGGCCACTACTACGACGACACCAAGCGCTATATCGACGGCGCCGTCCATCTGTCCGATGCCGACAAGGCCAAGATATTTTCAGGCAATGCCCGCCGGGTTTACAGCCGGCTGAAGGCCTGAGCGCCAAGCCCGCCCAAACAAAACTATGAAGGATTGATCCATGCGTTTTCTGCGTTTCAAGGATGGTGAGCGGCTCGGCTTGGCGGTCGCAACGGCGCACGGCGGCTTTGCCGGATGGCTCGAAGACGATGCCGGCTATCCGGGCGATCTCACGGCCGGACTGCTGGCGAGCAGCTCGCTCAAGGACTTGGCCGGCCGCCTGTGCGAAGGCCGACCGGTGGACCCTGACAAGGTGCAGCGCCTCCCGCCGCTGGCGAAGGCGGGAAAGATCATTTGCGTGGGGCTCAATTACCTGGACCACGCGGCCGAGTCCGGCCACAAGGTGCCCGAGTACCCAACAATCTTCTCCCGCTTCGAGACCAGCCTGATCGGCGACGGCGCGCCGCTGCTCAAGCCGCATTGCTCGGACCAATTCGACTACGAAGGCGAGCTGGTGGCGGTCATTGGCAAGCGTGGCCGCAACATCAGCCGGGCAGATGCCCTGCAGCACGTCATCGCCTACTCCATCTTCAATGACGGCTCGATCCGGGACTACCAACTGCGCACGCCGCAATGGACGATGGGCAAGAACTTCGACAGCACTGGCGCCTTCGGGCCGCTGCTCGTGAGTGCCGACGAACTGCCGGCCGGCGCTCGGGGCCTGCGGATCGAGACCCGTCTGAACGGGCAGGTCGTGCAGAGTGCTAACACCGATCAGATGGTGTTCGACGTGGCCCACTTGGTGGCAAGCCTGAGCGAGACCATGACACTGGAGCCCGGCGACGTGATCGTCACCGGCACGCCCTCTGGCGTAGGCATGGCCCGCAAGCCTCAGTTGTGGATGAAGGTCGGCGACATCTGTGAGGTGGAGATTGAGCAGATCGGAGTCCTACGCAACCAAGTGAAGAGCCCACCCGCACCTTGAATGGCGGGAAGGAGCCTGCATGCCTGCTGTCGCCCACCTATGGCGCCCTCGCCAAGACAGCGGGCAATTCTTCCACTGAGGAGGCATTTCATGCATTCGTGCTTCGGGGACCACTACGCCTTTCTCGGCATTCCCCGCTCGGCGTCCATGGACGAGATCAAGATTGCATGCCATGCGGCCAAATCGGAGCG